>NZ_CP156060.1:3190000-3853966 GCF_039778605.1 Flavobacterium sp. WV_118_3
ATCAGTAGCTCTACCTCTATATAACTAAATCAGCGCTGCACCTAAATGCATTTCGGGGAGTACGAGCTATTTCCGAGTTTGATTGGCCTTTCACCCCTACCCACAGGTCATCCGAAGACTTTTCAACGTCAACCGGTTCGGACCTCCACTGTGTGTTACCACAGCTTCATCCTGCCCATGGGTAGATCACACGGTTTCGCGTCTACCACTACTGACTATAGCGCCCTATTCAGACTCGCTTTCGCTACGGATCCACACCTGAAGTGCTTATCCTTGCCAGCAACGGTAACTCGTAGGCTCATTATGCAAAAGGCACGCCGTCACCCCACTTAAGGGCTCCGACCGCTTGTAGGCGTATGGTTTCAGGATCTTTTTCACTCCGTTATTCACGGTTCTTTTCACCTTTCCCTCACGGTACTGGTTCACTATCGGTCTCTCAGGAGTATTTAGCCTTAGCGGATGGTCCCGCCAGATTCAGACAGGGTTTCACGTGCCCCGCCCTACTCAGGATACCACTATTCTTATCTTCTCTTACTTGTACGGGACTATCACCCTATATCGTTAACCTTTCCAGGTTATTCCAATTCAATCCGCAAGAAATATCGTGGTCCTACAACCCCAAAACTGCCGTAACAGCTCTGGTTTGGGCTTTTCCGCGTTCGCTCGCCACTACTTACGGAATCACTTTTGTTTTCTTCTCCTCCGCCTACTTAGATGTTTCAGTTCAGCGGGTTCGCCCATCTATCGATGTACTATGTCTTCAACATAGTGGGTTGCCCCATTCGGATATTTACGGATCAATTCGTATGTGCCAATCCCCGTAACTTTTCGCAGCTTATCACGTCCTTCTTCGCCTCTGAGAGCCTAGGCATCCCCCATACGCCCTTATTTTGCTTATTGTACTTACTTTTTTTAAAATATACCTTAACGGTACACCCTAAATTCTGTGCTTTCTAATTTTTTTGTTTTCTTATCTCAATATGTCAATGAACGGTTTCTTTTAGAGGAAAGAGTCTAAAACAAAGATCAAAGACAACGTCTTTTATCTTGATTCTTGTTTCTCTTTTCTACCTCCTAAGATAGTGGAGAATATCGGAGTCGAACCGATGACCTCCTGCGTGCAAGGCAGGCGCTCTAGCCAGCTGAGCTAATCCCCCATTCTTTTTTTTTGAATGTTGAATTTTGAATGTTGAATCAATCTTTAATTCAATTCTCAACTTCCAGAATTTCCGATAGTATAAGTTGTAGTCCCGGGCAGACTCGAACTGCCGACCCCTACATTATCAGTGTAGTACTCTAACCAGCTGAGCTACGAGACTTTGTAATGCTCTTATACTTCTTCTTCTTTTTTTTTTGAACTAACAGCGAGAGTAAAACCTCTTGTATGCATAAACCCTAATTATCGTGTCTCTAGAAAGGAGGTGTTCCAGCCGCACCTTCCGGTACGGCTACCTTGTTACGACTTAGCCCCAGTTACCAGTTTTACCCTAGGCAGCTCCTTGCGGTCACCGACTTCAGGTACCCCCAGCTTCCATGGCTTGACGGGCGGTGTGTACAAGGCCCGGGAACGTATTCACCGGATCATGGCTGATATCCGATTACTAGCGATTCCAGCTTCACGGAGTCGAGTTGCAGACTCCGATCCGAACTGTGACCGGTTTTATAGATTCGCTCCTGGTCACCCAGTGGCTGCTCTCTGTACCGGCCATTGTAGCACGTGTGTAGCCCAGGACGTAAGGGCCGTGATGATTTGACGTCATCCCCACCTTCCTCTCGGTTTGCACCGGCAGTCTCGTTAGAGTTCCCGACATGACTCGCTGGCAACTAACAACAGGGGTTGCGCTCGTTATAGGACTTAACCTGACACCTCACGGCACGAGCTGACGACAACCATGCAGCACCTTGTAATGTGTCCGAAGAAAAATCTGTTTCCAAATCTGTCACACTACATTTAAGCCCTGGTAAGGTTCCTCGCGTATCATCGAATTAAACCACATGCTCCACCGCTTGTGCGGGCCCCCGTCAATTCCTTTGAGTTTCAAACTTGCGTTCGTACTCCCCAGGTGGGATACTTATCACTTTCGCTTAGCCACTGAGCTTGCGCCCAACAGCTAGTATCCATCGTTTACGGCGTGGACTACCAGGGTATCTAATCCTGTTCGCTCCCCACGCTTTCGTCCATCAGCGTCAATATATTGATAGTAACCTGCCTTCGCAATTGGTATTCCATGTAATATCTAAGCATTTCACCGCTACACTACATATTCTAGTTACTTCCCAATAATTCAAGTCTTGCAGTATCAATGGCCGTTTGATCGTTAAGCGACCAGATTTCACCACTGACTTACAAAACCGCCTACGGACCCTTTAAACCCAATGATTCCGGATAACGCTTGGATCCTCCGTATTACCGCGGCTGCTGGCACGGAGTTAGCCGATCCTTATTCCTACAGTACCGTCAATCTACCACACGTGGTAGGGTTTCTTCCTGTATAAAAGCAGTTTACACACCATAGATGCTTCATCCTGCACGCGGCATGGCTGGATCAGGCTTGCGCCCATTGTCCAATATTCCTCACTGCTGCCTCCCGTAGGAGTCTGGTCCGTGTCTCAGTACCAGTGTGGGGGATCTCCCTCTCAGGACCCCTACCCATCATCGTCTTGGTAAGCCGTTACCTTACCAACTAACTAATGGGACGCATGCTCATCTTGTACCGTTGGAACTTTAATAATCAAATGATGCCACTCAATAATACTATGAGGTATTAATCCAAATTTCTCTGGGCTATCCCTCTGTACAAGGTAGATTGCATACGCGTTACGCACCCGTGCGCCGGTCTCAGGTTAGCAAGCTAACCCTACCCCTCGACTTGCATGTGTTAGGCCTGCCGCTAGCGTTCATCCTGAGCCAGGATCAAACTCTTCATCGTATATTTTTAATATTTTACGATAATCTCTAGGTCTAATTTGTTATACTCGAAAAATCTTACTCTCTCTTTGTATGCTGTCAATCCAATATGTCTATGAACTTAATTCTCTTTGTTTTATCACTAACTCGTCTCCTTGTTAGCGGCTGCAAAACTAAAAATTCTTTTTGTTTCTCGCAAGATTTTTTTGAAGTTTTTTTTGAAAAAATTTTCTTCGTTTATCTTACTCAATATCTTTAAGAACTTCCCTGTTTTGCGGGTGGCAAAGGTAAATCACTTTTTTATTTCTCGCAAATCTTTTTTGACTTTTTTTCTAACCTTAGTCAATCCCAATCTGCCGTACTATACATTCAATGAACTCCCTTATTGCGGCTGCAAAACTAGAACCTTTTTCCGGTTTCACAAACTTTATCAAACCTTTTTTTAAATCTTTTTCTTAACAACCTCATTACAAAGACATAACATCAACATGTTTTTTTCTTTCTCCAGGGCTTTGCTCGCGCAAATCCAAGGATTGGGCAGGTTTTACGCATTTTTACACTATATATACCGGGTAAAAAAAACACCTGACAGGTTCCAAAAACCTGTCAGGTGAGGTGAAATTAGTGACTTCGCACCTGTATGTAGGATATGCTTTCTAAAAAATAATATCTCGGCGGTTATAAAAAATTTCAGTTTTTTGAAACTTCGAAAATATTTTACTCCAATCTGCGTCAATTTTATTATCCGCTTTTAAATGTATTGCTCGAAAAATAATCGGAAATAACCGTATTGAACCTTTAAATTTTTCTTCGGAAACAAAAAAAGTAACGCGTTAAGTCAATCGTTAGAAAAATGTGTAGATCTGAAGAACGAAAATACCTTCATCAAAATAAAAAACAATACTATTATATATAGTAGTTGGAAAAATCAAAATGTGGATGATCAATAAATACTCTAAAATAAAATGCCTGGTAGATTCAAATAATTTCGATTTTTTAAATTCAACATCAAAAACACTATTTGATCATCTTCAAAATCGATTCGCTCTAAATAAAAAGTCCACTACTATATGTAGGTACTATTTTAATTTTACATCCGGATAATAAAAACACCTGACAGGATTTGGAAACCTGTCAGGTGGCGAAAATTAGTCACAACATACCTATATATAGGATTCATTTCTAAAAAAACTTCTCGTCGTTTGCAAAAATCGATTCTCACTAAATAAAAATCTACTACTATATATGGGTGTTATTAAATCCGGATCAAAATCATCGTAAATAAAATACCCGACAGGTCTTTAAAACCTATCGGGCATAAAAAAACCGCAGGATTTCCTGCGGCTTCTATTGAATTCCGATTTTACCGGAACAAAAATCTTAGTTGTTCAAAGCTTCCGCTCCACCAACGATCTCAAGGATCTCGTTTGTAATGGCAGCCTGACGTGCTTTGTTATACGTAAGCTTTAACTGGTTTCTTAAAGCCGTTGCATTATCGGTTGCTTTATGCATTGCTGTCATACGCGCTCCATGTTCTGCGGCAAAAGAATCTCTGATTGCTTTGTATAATTGTGTTTTTAATGATTTTGGTATCAACGTCAACACAATTTCTTCTTTTGATGGTTCAAAAATGTAATCGGAAGAGGCAATAGCTGTACCTTCAATTGGTGCTAATGGTAAAAATTGTTCCGTAACAACAATCTGAGTCGCTGCATTTTTAAACTGGTTGTATACCAACTCAATTTTATCATACTCTCCTGCCACAAATTTTTCCATTAATGTTGCTGCCAAAGCTCCTACATTTTCGAAAGTCAACGCATCGAAAAGTGTACTTTGGTTGTCCACTACATTATTCACTTTTCTAAGAACATCGTTTCCTTTTTTACCTACTGTAATCACGTCGATTTGTTTACCGGCATAAGTCTCAGTAAGACCTTTCACCTGTTTGATCACATTGGCGTTAAAAGCTCCACAAAGTCCTCTGTTTGATGTAATGGCTACGATCAATACTTTATTTACTTCGCGTTGTTCTGCAAATTTTCCAGCAGCATCACCTTCTAACGACGCACTTAAATTTTGTATTAACTCTGTTAATTTTTCGGCATAAGGGCGCATTGCTGTAATTGCATCCTGTGCTTTTTTCAGCTTAGCAGCAGATACCATTTTCATCGCTGATGTAATTTGCATCGTAGATGAAACAGAAGTAATCCTATTACGTATTTCCTTTAAATTTGCCATTTGTCGATTTGAAATAAAACAATCTGAAATCCGAAGTTAAAGCTTCGGATTTTCAGACTATCTAATTATTAATATTTTGCAGAAACTTCTTTAGCTACTTTTTCTAAAACGTCGGTAATTTCATCTGTGAATTTACCCGCTTTTAATGCATCAAGAGTGTCTTTATGTTTCGCTTTTAAGAATTCTAAATAATCTTTTTCAAATTCTTTAACTTTATCAACCGGAACGTTTCTTAATAAGTTTTTCGTTCCAGCGTAGATAATTGCAACCTGATCTTCGACTTTATACGGATCGTTTACCGCTTGTTTTAAGATTTCAACGTTACGTCTACCTTTTTCGATTACGTTTAAAGTAACGGCATCAAGATCCGAACCGAATTTCGCGAATGCTTCTAATTCACGGAATTGTGCCTGGTCTAATTTTAATGTACCGGAAACTTTTTTCATCGATTTGATCTGAGCATTACCCCCTACACGAGATACGGAGATACCCACGTTGATCGCCGGACGAACCCCAGAGTTGAATAAATCGGACTCTAAGAAGATCTGACCATCTGTAATCGAAATTACGTTTGTTGGAATATACGCAGAAACGTCACCCGCTTGTGTTTCGATGATTGGTAACGCTGTTAACGATCCTCCACCTTTAACGATTGGACGTAATGATTCTGGTAAATCATTCATATCTTTAGCGATGCTATCGTCAGCAATAACTTTAGCAGCACGCTCTAATAATCTTGAGTGAAGGTAGAAAACGTCTCCAGGATACGCCTCACGTCCTGGTGGACGACGTAATAACAAAGACACCTCACGGTAAGCAACCGCTTGTTTTGATAAATCATCATAAACGATTAACGCCGGACGACCTGTATCACGGAAGTACTCTCCGATGGCAGCACCTGCGAATGGCGCATATACCTGCATTGGAGCCGGGTCGGAAGCATTAGCTGCTACGATTACCGTATATGCCATCGCTCCTTTTTCTTCTAATGTTTTTGCAATTCCCGCAACTGTTGATGCTTTTTGTCCAACAGCTACATATATACAGAATACTGGTTTTCCAGCATCGTAAAATTCTTTCTGATTTAAGATGGTATCGATACAAACTGTAGTTTTACCAGTCTGACGGTCACCAATTACCAACTCCCTTTGTCCACGTCCAACAGGGATCATGGCGTCGATTGATTTGATACCTGTTTGTAACGGTTCTGTTACCGGCTGACGGAAGATTACTCCAGGAGCCTTTCTTTCTAATGGCATCTCATAAAGATCACCACCAATTGGTCCTTTACCATCAATTGGGAAACCTAGTGTATTTACAACACGACCTACCATTTCTTCACCAACTTTTAATGAAGCAATACGTTGTGTTCTTTTTACTGTTGATCCTTCTTTAATTCCAGTAGACGGACCTAATAATACCACACCTACATTATCTTCTTCAAGGTTCAATACAATTGCCTCTAACCCGTTTTCGAATTGTACTAACTCACCGTATTGTGCGTTAGATAAACCATAAACTCGGGCGATACCGTCACCCACCTGAAGAACTGTTCCCACTTCTTCCAGAGTGGCTCCTGATTCAAAACCAGATAATTGTTTCTTTAATATTGCTGAAATTTCAGCAGGCTTAATTTCTGCCATCTTGATTTATAATTTAAACACTTTGCAGTGTGGTAAATATTAATTACTTAGTTCTCTTTTTAATTCTCTTAATCGGTTTGCTATTGAAGCATTGTATTGTTTGTCACCAATTCGCAACACAAATCCTCCTAAAATAGATGGATCAACTGTGTTTACCAAAGTGATGGTTTTGTTGGAAAACTCTTTGATTTTCGCTAAAACTTTTGCTTCCAATTCCGGGGTAAGCGGAAAAGCAGTCGTTACTTTTGCTGTTTCCACTCCGTTCATTTCATCGAACAAAGCGTTATATTGTGATGCCACCTCTGGTAAAATCTCAAATCGTTTGTTTTCTAAAAGTAAGCGGAATAACCCTTTTGTTTCTGACTGTACAGAAGCAAATATTTCTGATAATGCCGAAATCTTAACATCTCCCTTAACTACCGGGCTTGCTAAAAAGTTCTTTAACTCTTCGCTTTCCGCAACTGCCGCAACTATCGATTTCATATCGTTGTTTACGGTAGCCGCCTGGCCATTGGAGTTTGCAATATCTAAAATTGCTTTTGCATATCTAATCGCTGCTCTTGCCATAACGATTAATTTAATTTTACTTCATCTAACATTTTCTCAACCAATTTGGTTTGAGTTTCTTTGTTAGCAAGTTCTTCTTTCAATAATTTCTCAGCAATCTCTAATGATAATGTCGATACATGGTTTTTCAATTCTACCATAGCAGCGTTCTTTTCGCTTGCAATTGTAGCTTTAGCCTGCTCGATCATTTTATTACCTTGTACCTGTGCTTCTTCTTTAGCATCAGCGATCATTTTTTCTTTGATCTCACGAGCTTCTTTTATCATAGTATCTCTTTCTGCTCTAGCTTCAGCTAACAACTTTTCGTTATCAGCTTTAAGGTTTTGCATTTCTTTCTTCGCATTTTCTGCTGAAGCGATAGCGTCTCTAATACCTTCTTCACGAGCCGTGATCGATTCCATGATGGGTTTCCAGGCAAATTTAACCAAAAGTAAAATTAACACTAATAAGATAAGCGCTTGCCAAAAGAATAAACCGAATGAAAAATCGTTAATTAATTTCTCCATTTTATACTGAATATATTATGATTTAATTTTTTCTTACTAAATAAAACAACACCTGCAACCAACCGTTACAGGTATTGTTTTTCTGTTCTTTATTATTTTCCTAAGATTAAAGCAGCGAATGCTAAACCTTCTAATAAAGCAGCGATAATAATCATCGCTGTTTGAATTTTTCCAGCAGCTTCTGGCTGACGAGCAATAGCGTCCATAGCAGATCCACCGATTTTACCTAAACCTAAACCTGCACCAATTACTACTAAACCAGCTCCGATTAAATTAAGACTTCCCATAAGTATATATTAAAAAAATTAAACTTCTAAATTAAATAATTACATTTTCTTCCTCGTGACCGTGTCCGTCATGGTGGTGGTCCTGAACCGCCATACCAATAAATAAGGACGACAACATGGTAAAGATAAACGCTTGTAAGAATGCTACCAAAATCTCAATTACCGAGATAAACAAGGTTAATCCTAAAGAGATCGGCATATCCGCATAAATATTTTTTCCTACGAAGATCATCGCGATCAAACTCATGATTACTACGTGACCTGCTGTAATGTTTGCAAACAAACGGATTAACAACGCAAATGGTTTTGTTAAGGTTCCCAGGATCTCGATTGGCATCAAGATGATTTTCATCGGAACCGGTACACCCGGCATCCAGAAAATGTGCCCCCAATAATCTTTGTTCGCACTGAATTGTGTGATAAAATACGTGAACAATGCCAAACAAACCGTTACTGCAATGTTTCCGGTTACGTTAATTCCAAGTGGCGTCATTCCTAAAAGGTTTAACAACCAGATAAAGAAGAATACCGTTAACAGGTAACCCATGTATTTTCTGTATTTTTTCTCTCCGATGTTCGGGATTGCAATTTCGTCACGGATAAAAATAATCAGTGGCTCCAATACTCTTCCGAATCCTGTTGGAATAGCTCCTTTTTTATACGAACGTGCCAAACCTGTAAACATCAAGAATAATAAGATTGATGTAAACAACATGGACACTACATTTTTAGTGATTGAAAAATCCAACGGTTTTACGTTAGTTGGATGATGATGCTCGTCGTAGTTGATTGTTCCGGCAGCATCCGTTTTGTAAATTTTACCGTGGTATAATTTGTAGAAGTTACCGTCTACTTCAGCTACTGCTTCTCCGTGGTGTAGTTTTGAAGAAGAAAAAACTTTTAATCCGTTATCCAATAAGATAACCGGTAATGAGAATCCATAATGTTTTCCTTCTTTCTCATCCGAGAAGAAAACGAAATCATGCGAATCCTGTAAATGGTGTTCAATGTAAGCTGTTACTTTGTCTTTTGGATCCTGAGTTGCGTGCTCGTCTCCATGAGAAGCTTCATTGTGAGCAACCTCTGTTGTTGCATGAGCTTCATGCGTTACTGCTGTTGCTACATGTGTAGTGTCTACTACCGGGTTTGCGAAAGCTATCGAAGACAATAGCCCTGCAAAAGTCGCTAGAATAATTCTGACAGGTTTTTTTGAAATCACCATACCTTATTAAATATCTTAATTTTTACGGTCCTTAAATTTGGTGCAAAGGTACATTTTTAATTAATATTCCAATGTTATTGCTACTCTTTTTTATTCTAATTATTAATTTCCACTACTTCTCTGGCTTATCATTTAATAATCTTGACGTTAAAAACACTTCTAATGTCAAAAAAATAATGAAAATCACAAAAAAGTTTATTTTCTCTATATATACACTCGTTCCTTCCCGCTCCAGTACCGGTATCAGGAAGACATAACTCAGTGCAAATTGAATACTAATCAATACTAAAAAAACAAAGCCGATCTGCTCCGGTTTGGTTTCTTTTATCCGAATTAAAAAAAGTAATATCGCTACTGAAAGTAGTAGAAAGAAAAGATAAATCCCATAGATAGGATAGTGGAATTCCTGATAGGTCTGATTGGAAACACCAAACTTAAAAATAAGAATATGCAGTAGTGCTAGAATAGGAACAATTTGAAACAAACGAAAGATTACAGCATATTTTTTCCTGCTCATATTTTATTTTATTTATTTAACTGGTTTACCTGCCTTATTACATTGTATAGCGCTATAAAAACACCCAGCAACGTAAGGATTTTTACATACAGATCGTTAGGGTTCGGATATTTTTCATCGAGCCAGTTTCCTAAAAACGCAAAGGCAAAAATAATAATACCCATCTGAAACGGGATATTAATTAGTGCCAGCCACTTATTACGTGTCTTTCGTTCCTGATCCTGATTCTGTTGGTTCATTTATTTCTACTTTTTTATGAGGCATTTTTCCTGTAGCCATCGCTTCCATCATCACACAGGTCGCGCTAAAATCGGCTCCTGGTTCTACCGCCAGTTTCCCAACGATTACTTCTCCTTTTATCGAGGCTTTTGATTTTATGCTCAGCATATCGGTTACCTCAATCTTTCCGTTAAATTTCCCTTCGATATCGGCTGTATTGCATTTAATATCTCCCGTTACACTTCCGGCCGGACCAATAACAAGTCTTCCTGTTGAATTAAAATTCCCAATCAGATTTCCATCCAGTCTAAAATCGGCTTGCGAAATAATATCGCCTTTGATGGTTGTTCCTTCTACTATTCTATTAGTTTTACCTAATAAATCCGTGTAAGACTTTTTCTGTTGTTTTTCAAACATGGTATTATTGCTTTTAAAAACCACAGGGTTTATTCCTGTGATCTTACTGTTACTTGCTCTAAAAGTTATTTTAGGGTTGCCAGATACGTGTCCAGATTTTTCTTGATCTGAACCACTTTATAATCGTCATTCGAAATCACAAATGCATTTTCGGAAACTTTATAGCCTTTAAAATCTTTTAGTACGCTAATCGTGGAAAGCGCTGCTTCCTTACTCGTAAAACCGTGTACAATCACAAAGCTTTTATCCATCGTATATACATCGTTGGACAAGGTGATACGGTTGCTGTTGCGATCGGTTATATATTTCTGCAGTTTGTCTGTTAGTGCTTTGGTCTTGGCATCGTTTGCATTAGGATACGGAATCTGGAATACAATTTTCCAGCTGGTCGGATTTCCTTTTCCTAATTCCAGTTTTTCCATTTTCGGAATGTCGTTTTTCAACAAAACTTCCGCCTGTTTGCCTTCTTCTGCATTTGGATAATTTAACGCAACAAAGTTCAACGCTTTTTTATATTCGTCCAATCCTTTTAATCGTCCGATTACACTGGCTTTAAGCAATTCAAATTTCGGAACCATTTCTTCTCCGTTGAAATTTTCAATAACCGGATCCAATTGTGCCAGCACATCCTGTAGTTCCTCTTTTTCAAATTGTTTGAACAGTTTATTATACACTTCTTCCGGGCTTCCCGCTATGGTTCCTCCCGAAATATTGTTTAACAAAATCTGCGCATAACGACTATCCGGATATTCCGCAATGATCTGTTGTTTCATAATCGCTGCTTTGGCTGGGTCGATGATTTCGTAAATTTTAAAAAGATTGTATTTGGCCGGTAATACCAATCGTTCTTCCGGTTTGTTAACCAGTAGTTTCTCCAATCGGGATGCCGCCAGTTGGTATTCTTTAAATTTTTCTTTATAAATCGTTCCCAGTTGGAAATACGCAAAATTGCGGTCTTTCGCCAAACTGTCCAATACTTTCTGATCGGTTGGCAATTGTTTGATATAGTAATCCGGAGTAAAACGCTCGTCTTCCACCTGGGTTTTCGGGTTTTCATCAACCGCAGCTACCGCATCCGGATTTTCATTTGCTTTATCGATAATGGTTTGTGTCGACCAGCGCCAGTTGTCTTTTAGTGGTCGGTTCCCCCATTTCTTTTTAAATTCCGTTCTACCAAAAGCAACCGTAGCCTGGTTATAAAAATAGAAGGTGCTTCCACCGGTAAAACTTCCGGCACTTGCAGGTGCTCCCGACTGTTTTGGCGTAGTCTCTTCCGAAGGTGGCGCCTGACGGGATTGCATCATTTCGCTTTTTGTAGTAGCATTCGATCCTACAGCTGGTGCTCCCGGATCGGAAAAACCACTGTTCTCAGCCATTGTTTTTAGCTTTTCGGCTTCAAGGGCTTTTTTCGCTTCTTCAATTTTTAGTTTAGCAATGTATTCTTCGTAGTAATTTCGTTGTTCATTCGGCCCTAATCCGGATACATATAAGATACTGTCGTTTACCCTTGCAATACCTTCGTATTTGATCACATCATTAAGGTTTTCTCTTTTCTTTTTAATCGCGATAAATTCTCGGGTTTTTGGGTTCAATTTGGACATTGTACTGTCGTAATATTGTCCCGCTGTTAAATATTTGGCATCATCAAAATTGATTTCCGCCAGATTGCGGTAATTGGACGCTACCAGATAATTATCCTGCGACATCGAACGCAGGGATTTGTTGTAGTATTTCTTCGCCTGACGCTTGTTACCTTGTTTATCATAGAACAAAGCCACCTGATGATTGATCACATCCAAATACGGACGGTTCTCACGATCTTCCGCCAGTTTGTTGAATTTTTTCAGGAAAGCCAGCGTATCGCCTTTTTTAGAATCGAATTGTTGTGCTTGTTTGGCATGCGCCTGAATAACATAACGACGTGGCGATTTTCGGTTCATATCGATAACCGATTGGAACGAAGCATACGCGCTGTCCGGGTAATTCATACTTTCGTATAACTGACCGATAATAAAATGGTAACGGGCTTTTTCTTCGTTATGCCTGGTCAGGTCTTTCGCTACTTTTAAATTTACCAAAGCACTATCAATAGAGCCAAGGTTCATATAGGCCTGTCCCAAAATAGCATTCGCATCGGCTTGTACCTGTCCTTTAATTTTCTGATCTTCTAAAAGTTTCTTCAGATTTTTAATCGCCAGAACTTCATTCTCCAAACGGATGTTGGTTTTTTCCCGCCATACTTTGGCTTCGTAAATTTTATCGCTGTTGGAATATTTATACAGAATATAATTAAACGCTTCCAAGGCCGGGATAAAGCGATTGTCGTAATAACGGGCTTTTCCTAGCAATAAATGTGCTTCATCCATTTGCGGATTTTTTTCACCGCCTTCAATATACATGGAGTGTTTCTGAATCGCTTTGATTGCCTTGGTTTCTGCTCGCTCGAAATTGGCGTTTTTTGTCTGACCCGGTAGGGTTCCGGCATCGATATCCTGCATTCGCTCTACGGGTAGAATTTCCCAAAAGTTGTCTTTATAAGTCCCTTTTAGTTCTTCTACTCCTTTATCGAAAGCAACACCTCCATTGTATAAAATATTATATTCGGCTGTAACTGCGTGGTAGTTTCGTCTTACAAATGAGTTTTTCTTTGTGGAACATGCCAGCAAAAAAAGAACGAGCCCTACGCTTAAGGCGTATTTAAACAGATTGGTTTTCAATATAAAACGTTTTTAGTTCTTTAACTTCCAATTTCTTTTTTTAGTATAAAGAGAGGTAAAAATACGTTTCTTTTTGATATGGGAAAAATTTGTTTCTAAAAAAACAACATCCCTCTTTGTGGGAGGGATAGCGTTTTATACAGCAAAAAATGTTTCGAGCTCTTGCAGGGTTTCTTCATTGGTATGAATATCTTTTACAATTCGGCCTTTTTCCAGGGCAACAATCCGGTTACTGACTTCAATGGTGTGCAACAAATCGTGACTGGAAACCAATACGGTTACCTCCGGGTTATCCGCTAGTTTTTTAATAATGTTTTTTAACCGGATCTGTGTCGTCGGATCGAGGTTTGCAAACGGTTCGTCCAAAATGATCACTTCCGGATTACCAATTAATGTGGCGATAATCCCCACTTTTTTCTGGTTTCCTTTCGAAAGGTCACGCAGGTATTTTTTATTATTCAGGATTTCTCCGTTAAAAAAGTCCTGGTGTTCGCGTAACAAAGCGTCCACATCGGCTTTATTTTGTCCGCGTAATTCCCCGATAAAATAGAAATACTCTTCCGGCGTCAGGTAGCCAATCAGGAAGCTTTCGTCCAAAAAGGCCGCTGTAAACGGTTTCCAGTTTTCACTTAGATTAATCTGTACGTTATTACTGATGATATGTCCGGTAGACGGTTGAATCAGATCCAATAACAGACTGAAAAAAGTGGTTTTTCCCGCTCCGTTATTTCCTACTAATCCAAAGCTTTCTCCTTTTTTAATTTCAAGGTTTTCTATATTTAATACGGTGGTTCCGTTATAGGTTTTCGACAGGTTGGTGACTTGTATCATAATATATGTCTTTTTAAAAGTATCGTTAGTTTTTTTGTTTGTAGGCCGCCAGCGTTTTGTATTTTTCGGTTTTATAGGTTTTCTCAATAATCGTAAATACTTTATTACGAAACGCAAATCCAATAACGCCCGCTCCAGCCACCAGTGCAAATCCGAAGTTTACGCCTAAGGTATAATATCCGATTCCGTATAATAATAATGGTAATACAATTTTAGGAAGTGCCAGTAATAGGGTTTTTACATTAAAAGCTTGTCGGTCACCAAAGGCATTTTTGCTTGTCGACAGGTCAATTGGTGTTTTGATATAGGCTCCGGCCCAAAGTACGATATGCGCATTAACTCCCATATTATAAATTGCTCCAACCAATATTGCCAGATAAACTTCAATTCCGAAATACAAATAGAAACTTGCCAATAGCGTTGAAATAACGGTTGCGATAACCATTAGCCACCATTTCGAACTCAAATAATCGCGGTATTTTATATTCTGACTCATCATCAGCGGATAGTAAGCACTGTCCCAACTCGGTACAAATTGTCCGAAGTTTAACAGGAAACCTCCGGTTACAAATATTGCGGCGAATATTTTCCAAAGTGGCGCATCATAGGCTTCGATACTGTTCGTAAAAAATAACAATCCGTAAAACAAAAACAGTATACTCATCCCGATTGTCATACGGGAACGTTTGTTTCGTTTTAAAAGTCGGATGTCGTTTTTAAGGAAGGTACCCAAAGTTCCAAACTGGTTTAACCAGGTTAGCTCTTCCGTTTTGGCGACTTCGTGTTTGGTTGCCAATCCCGCATCGAGATACAGGTTCTTTTTAAAGAAGCGGAAGGTTACACTATATAACCCTACAAAAAGTGCCAGCGGAACGATGATCAACCACGGTGTTTCATAAAGTGCCGAAAAATAGCGTCCGGTGTAAAGTGTCAAATCAAAAAAGGAATAATACTGCAAAACACCTATCAATCCAACCAACGCACCGATACCATATAACAGATAGTCTCTTTTGTTGATCAGTATGTTTAGATAATTGATTGCAAAAACGGTTAGCAACATACTAATCAACCAGCTCATTACGCCTAGTGGTGCAAATCCTTCCACCATCAATACCACCGAAAACGGGATAAAGAAAAACAGATGTGTTACATTAAAAAAGGACAGTAACGTTTTTCCCAAAGCATAATTGACAATGCTATTTTTTCGGATGTTGATAAACAACAACGGTTTGATATTCATAACCGGTGCTTTCTGTAAAAAGAAGCGGATTAAAATATCAGCGAAAAAATAGTAGATCAGAAACGTTGTGATGGTCGGAAACGGTTTTAAATTGTTTTCTTCGAGTATGTAGTAGGAACCCGCGCCCAATATTAAAAACAAGGCAATAAAATACAGTCCCGCTAAAATCATAAAAATCTTAAGAACCATATTCGACCCAAACGAAGCCGATCGGAGAAAAGATTTCCATTCCAGAGTAATGAAGTGTTTTAACATGAAAATTTGGTGGTTTTAGTTAAAGGTTAGATGCAGCTCCTTTGTATTTGTTACAAATTATTTTACAAACTGATGGTTTTTAACAATTCGAGCCATTTCCTGATCAATCAATGCAGGCATTTTTACGATTCGCACATATTCCAAAAAACCAAGCGGTACCATGATGATGGTAAAAATCACAATCTGCCAGTGTCCGTAGGTTCCGTTTACCGCCATTTTAAATAGAAAATTCATGCTGTTTGCCAACAGCATCACCGGAACCATAATGTATATGTTTCGTATAATATCATGTAGTAACCACTTTTTTTCGGTGACTTTTTGCTGATGGCGGATTTTCCGATACCATTGATAACCGGCTGTAATCTCAATGATTCCCATTATACCAAACAAAGCCAGAATGATGTAATTATTATAACTGCTCAATAGTAGGGTTCGGTATAAAACACCCGTCATAATAAGCATCAATACTATTTTCGGAAACCGGAAAAACGTTGCAAATTCACGAAAGATTTTTCCCCAGTAATATTTTGAAAGTGCTGCCTGTCGTTCCTCTACTATGGTCGTAAATCCGAAAACGCCGAATTTTTTAAATTCAAGTGCTAAGGCATCTTCAAAAGAAAGGTTTGGGTTAATGACCCATTGTGCTTCTATTGCATTGGCCAGATGATCGACCAATTCGGTTTGCAAATCGTAATACGGAACAAAATGCTTGTCGGTAAAAGCATAGAGTTTTTCAATTTCAGCTGTATCGATAAGTCGGTTTGGTACGCTATTATTGTTCATCTTTTCTCTTTTCTCTTTTCTCTTTTCTCTATAATTATATCTCCAGATTCGGTTTTACCAATGCCTGCATATTCCGGATAAAAGCTTCCAGTTCGGCCAGGCGGTTTACGGTTTCTTTTTCGCCGCTTTCGGTGAGTTTGTAGTACTTCCGCAGTCGATTGCCGGCTTTTTCCATTTCGACATCCAAAAAACCTTCGGCTTCCAGTTTGTGTAAAGCCGGATAAAGCGCTCCTTCTGTTACATTTAGCTCGCCATCGGTTAGCTGCTTTACTTTTTGGGTAATTTCATACCCGTACATCCGTCCGTTTTCTTCTAACAACCTCATAATGATAGTCGTAAGGCTTCCTTTATACAATTGTGAGTTTTTCATCCTAATTTTAAAATGTTTACAAATATATACATAAGTTATTTATGCATCTGTATTTGATGTGTTATTTTTTGTGATAAGATTTACGAAAAGGACTAAGGTTTAGTACATTTGTAGCAAACAAACATACCATGTCAACATTTCACGCATTAACAGTAAAAGAAGTCCGTAGAGAGACTGCAAAAGCCGTTTCGGTTTCTTTTGAGGTTCCGGAATCCTTGCAACCTGAATACCAATTTATCGCAGGTCAATATCTTAACTTAAAATATTCCCCAGACGGAAAAGAAGTCCGTAGAGCTTATTCGATCTGTTCTTCGCCGAACAGTGGTGAATTGCGAATTGCGGTTAAGGCTGTTTCCGATGGTTTCTTTTCGACCTATGCTAATGAAAAACTAAAAGCCGGTGATACGATCGAGGTTGGTGTTCCGGAAGGAAAATTCACCTTCGAACCAAAAGCCGACAATCAGCGCAGTTATGCCGCTTTTGCTGCCGGTAGTGGTATTACACCGGTAATGGCTATTATTCTTTCGGTATTGGAAAACGAACCCAACAGTACTTTTGTTTTGGTTTACGGAAATAAATCGCCGGAGGATACGATTTTCTATAAAAAATTACACGATTTACAACAACAATATGTAGGCCGCTTTTTTGTTCACTATGTATTTAGTCAGGCGCGTGCGGAAGATTCTCTTTTTGGCCGTATCGAACGCTCAACGGTGAATTTTGTGATCAAAAACAAACATGCGTCGTTGTCGTTTGCGAAATATTATTTGTGCGGACCAGAGGAAATGATTGCTACCGTAAGCACTGTTTTAAAAGAAAACAACGTAGCGGAAAAAGATATCAAATTTGAGCTTTTTACGACATCATCCAACGAAACCAAAATTGAAAAAACCTTGGGCGGACATACCAAAATTACCGTTTTGGTAGACGATGAGGAAACCACGTTTGAAATGGCGCAGAAACAAACGATTCTGGAAGCCGCTTTAAAACAAGGTGTTGATGCTCCGTATTCCTGTCAGGGCGGAATTTGCAGCAGCTGTCTGGCGCGAATCACCAGCGGATCGGCTGAAATGAAAAAGAACTCGATTCTAACGGATGGTGAAATTGCATCCGGATTAATTCTGACGTGTCAGGCACATCCAACTTCCGATGAAATTTATGTCGATTACGATGACGTATAAAATAATAAAGCCTTTCGAATCGAAAGGCTTTATTATTTTATAGCGCTATACCTGTCAGGTTTTTAAAACCTGACAGGTATAGGCAACGTTATAGTAACGATTCTATTTTAGCAATAATCTGTTCCGGATGTATCGTACGCATGACATCTTCGTAACCTTCAACCAGTTTATTCCCATAGACCGAAGTAGGCAATAACGGGTATTTCTCCCGATCGGGAAGTATCGAATTTTCCAATGGCTGGTTGAACGGTCTAAATCCGGCATACGGATGGGTAGCGCCCCATATCGTAACCACCTTAACACCTAACATGGCTGCAATATGTCCGTTTCCGGAATCCATACTAACCATCAGATCCAGGTTGCTGATCACTTCCATTTCCTGTGGCAATTTTAATTTTCCGGCAATCACCACAATCACAGGATTTCCATTTTGCATGGCCTCCAATTGCTTCACTTCATCCGATCCGCCTCCAAAAAGAAATAGCTTATAATTTGGTTTTTTAGCCAGTTCATCCACTACCTGTTGCATCAGATCCAACGGATACATTTTGGTATCATATTGTGCGAACGGCGCAATTCCAATCCATTTTTCCTGTTTTGATCCGGTGACCTGTAAAGCAGTTTCACTTAAGATGGCTTTTGGCGGAAAAACCGGATGACTTAGGTCGACCGGGAATCCTATTTTTTTAAAAGCCAGTGCATGACGTTCAAATGTGGATGATAAGGGTTGAAATATTTTGTTTTCAGCGCGGGTTAAGGCTTCTTTTTCTTTTCGGCCTTTGTCCATATACACGACCTTTTTCCCAATCAATCCGAATAATTTCCGGATGACTTTTGATCGGATGGCATTGTGTAAATCGGCCACAGCGTCGGCTTTTAAATTTCTAAGATCCCAGAAAAGACGTAGCAATCCCTTTGGCCCTTTATGCCTGCCGTGTAAATCGACATCAAAAAAAACCACATTGGGAATTCCGCTAAAAAATGGTTTAAAAAACGGACGGGATACAACTGTTATCTTTATATCGGGGTATTGTGAGACAAAAGCGCGCAACACCGGTGCGACCATCGCTACATCACCCATTGCCGATAGTCGTATTACTAAAATATGTTTGATCTTAGACATGTGCCCGATGGCTACTTTTTATTTTGATATAATACCGGATTTAATTCCTCGTCATTATACATCTTCATCTGTTTGTAAACTTTCATATATTTATCTCCGTTCGCAATATCGGTTAGCAAATCGTCGATCGCTGTCGTCAGGTCTTTTTTCTGTTCTAACAATACGTTTAGTTTTTCCTGACATTTTGCACGGTGTTCGGCCGTAGCTTCCACACGATTCGCCTCTTCGTTCATGTGATAAATTTTCAAAGCCAGAATCGACAAACGGTCGATCGCCCAAGCCGGGCTTTCCGAGTTGATTTTTGCGGTCGGTTTTACCGTAACATCAGCATATTTCTGAAGAAAATAACTGTCGATATATTCCACCATATCCGTACGCTCCTGATTGGATGCATCGATTCTTCTTTTTAAAACCAAAGCCGCCTCCGGATTGATCTGCGGATCCCGTATAATGTCTTCAAAATGCCATTGTACCGTATCGATCCAGTTTTTCAGATACAACAGGTGCTCAATCTGATCTTTTGGATACGGATTGTTAATCGGTTGATCTACATTATCATATTGATGATAATCGTTGATACTTTCCTCGAAAATCGAGAAGGCAAATTGTGAAAACATAGTTTAAATTTTATTTACAAATATAGTTTTTATACTTTTATCCTACTAATACAAATTTTATCCCGAAAATGCATATCCATTATATCTCTGAAAACAACAGTATTCTTAATCATTTCCTATCACAAATCCGCGATGTTACGATCCAGAAAGACAGTATGCGCTTTCGCAAAAATATCGAACGAATCGGTGAAGTGATGGCCTATGAATTGAGTAAGATTCTGACCTATAAAGAGATTGATGTACAGACACCTTTGGGTATCAAAAAAACAACCGCTTTGGAAGACAATGTGGTGCTGTGTTCCATCCTGAGAGCCGGACTGGCATTGCACACCGGTTTTATGAATTTCTTTGACGATGCCGAAAACGGTTTTGTTTCAGCCATGCGTTTCCATCCGAATAACGACGATTTTTTCGAGATTAAAGTGGAATACCAGGCGGCACCATCATTCGAAAATAAAAACCTGATTCTGATCGATCCGATGCTGGCAACCGGGCAATCTCTTGTGGCGGTTTTCCAAAAACTAATGGCGGAAGAAACCCCAAAAGAAATCCACATTGCTGTTGTAATCGCTACTCCGGAAGGAATCGAATACCTCGAAAAAAACCTGCCTGGAAACTGTCACCTTTGGGTAGCCGCACTGGACGAAGGTTTAAATGCTAAAAATTATATCGTTCCGGGATTGGGCGATGCCGGTGATTTGGCCTACGGTAGTAAATTATAATACCTGCGCGAAAAAGATAAAGAAACTGATTACGATCAGGGAGTACATTACACTTTCCCGTACCCATTTATTATCCAGACTTTCGATAAAATTCGTTCCCATTACCGCTAACGGAAAAAAGGTAAAGGCTAAAAAGCTATTGTTTTTACTGGCTGAAAGGACATAAATCCCAACACCCAAAACAAAAGAAAACAATATTTTTTTGTAGGACGACTGCATGTTTAGCGGTCGGTTGGATAATGCCAGTAACTGCGTCACAAAAAACAATACCGCTATCGATGAGAAAATGGCCAGCGCAATATTCTGGTAAATATTTTCAAAGTAGGTAAAATCAAAACTGATATAGGCTTTGTCCAATACAATAAATAAAAGATCATGCTCTCCGGCGATAACTGCCAATGTGAACAAAACACCTACCGTAAAAAGCGCTATAAATGGAATAATCCAGTTTCTATAATCCCGCGATACGTGAAATACAATCGACACAAAAACCAACACTATAAAAAGGATACTCCAAAAGTGAAATAGTGTCGCTACAAAAATCCATAGTGAGGCATCAAAGATCTTTTCTTTGGGTGTGATCAGCGATTGTAAGGATATTAATCGTCTAAGCGCTAACAGGATAAAAAAGTTCGCCAGGATAATATTTGTGTTTACCAAAACCGATGGAAACAAGATATGAAATAACAAAAACAAGAACGGCGCGTAGCTGTTATCCTTGCTTAATCCGTTCCTTTTGGTAACGAAACGAACCAGAAACAACGACCCCGTTAACACTACCAACAAGCCTATTTTTTGTACCACCGTGGTATAGTATTCCGTCCACTCCGGGTATTGTGTCAGGTATAAAAAGTAAAATAAAACCAGTAATAAACTAATTATCGCATAATTTAACGGTCTAGATTTATTAAAAAGGCTTGCTATCATGTAGATATTTTATATTTTTGTGACTGTAAATATAATACTTAAACAAAAATGAAAGCATTTTTTGAAGGAATACAGTACTTATTCGTAGACATACTATTCGCCCCTATGGATTTGATGCGAAAATTAGAATTATCAAACTGGTGGGCTGCGAATCTTTTAAACTGGATTTTCATCATCATCTGTTGTGGTGCTACTTACTACTGGATTAAAGAGTTAAAGAAACACAAAGACAGCGGCGAAGATAGTCAGGATACTACAGCCCACTCGTTTTTAAAATAATATTAGAGGTCGAAACCGATATCTTTTCTAAAATACATCTTATCAAAATGTAGTTTATCTATATTTTGATAAGATTTTTTTATGGCTTCCTGAAACGTGTCCCCATAGGATGTTACGGCCAAAACACGCCCCCCGTTGGTTACCACCTGATCATTTTGTAGCGTCGTACCGGCATGAAAAACAATGGATCCGTCTACGTGTTCCAATCCGGAAATAGCTTTTCCTTTTTCATAGTCTTCCGGATAGCCACCCGAAACTACCATAATGGTTGTCGCACTTCTCGGATCGATTTCCAATTCCACCTGATCTAACGTTTGCGTCGCAACTGCTTTGAAAAGGGTTACCAAATCGGATTTTAAACGCGGCATCACCACTTCTGTTTCCGGATCGCCCATGCGAACGTTATATTCGATTACATATGGTTCGTTTCCAACATTGATTAAACCGATAAATACAAATCCTTTATACGGGATTCCGTCTTTTTGCAATCCGTCGATCGTCGGTTTTACAATCCGACTTTCTATTTTTTCCATCAAAACCGCATCAGCAAACGGTACCGGCGAAACGGCACCCATTCCTCCGGTGTTTAATCCGGTGTCGCCTTCTCCAATTCGTTTGTAGTCTTTTGCAGTTGGTAATATTTTATAGCTCTTTCCGTCGGTCAATACGAAACAACTCAATTCGATTCCATCCAAAAATTCTTCGATCACAACTTTCGCGCTGGCACTTCCAAATTTTTCGTTTACCAGCATGTTGCGCAATTCGGCTTGTGCTTCGGCCAAATCCTGAAGGATCAAAACGCCTTTTCCGGCAGCCAGTCCATCGGCTTTTAAAACATATGGCGGTTGTAATGTGGTTAAAAATTCACATCCGGCTTCTACGGTGTCTTTTGTAAAACTGTCGTAAGCCGCCGTTGGAATGTTGTGTTTTACCAAAAATTCTTTGGCGAATTCTTTACTTCCTTCTAATTGTGCACCGATTTTTGACGGACCAATTACCGGAATGTCTTGTAACAAAGCATCCTGTTGAAAATAGTCGAAAATTCCTTTTACCAACGGATCTTCCGGTCCTACGACAACCATAGCCACTTTTTCGGTCAAAACCAGGTTTTTAACCGCTTCAAAATCGTTTGGGTTGATGTTTACATTTTCGGCTATCGCTGCAGTTCCGGCATTTCCGGGTGCTACCAGTAGTTTTGAACAGTGTTCGCTTTGTAGCATTTTCCAGGCTAAAGCATGTTCTCTTCCGCCGGATCCTAATAATAAAATTGTCATTTGTTGTGTTGTTTTTTGAAACGTCAAAAATACTCCGTTTTGAATGGATATTATAATTTTAATGCTAAAAAGTTTATCGGCCTATAGGCTGCTTCGTTTGTTTTTCTAACTTTGACTAAAATTGACACCCGT
Organism: Flavobacterium sp. WV_118_3; assembly: GCF_039778605.1. NCBI lineage: Bacteria > Pseudomonadati > Bacteroidota > Flavobacteriia > Flavobacteriales > Flavobacteriaceae > Flavobacterium > Flavobacterium sp. WV_118_3. The sequence continues at coordinate 3,212,976 of NZ_CP156060.1, forward strand.
GTTCCGACTCTTCGATTTATCTTTAAAAATCAGTGGTTTCCCGATGAAGAAAGCACTATCGGAATTTGAATCCATTTGCGCTGTCCCGGAAAAAAACTACCCGGATTATATCGCTTTTAAACAAAAAGAAATCGTCTCCTTTCATCTCGAAAACAATCCCTTTTACCAAAAACTAGTCGGAAAAACAACATTTGACAATTGGTCGGATCTTCCGGTACTGACTAAAAAAGAGTTGCAACAACCGTTACAAAACCGACTTTCGCAAGGCTATACCATTTCCAATTCGTTTGTCAATAAAACCTCCGGTTCCAGCGGCGATCCGTTTATTTTTGCAAAAGATAAGTATGTACATGCCCTAACCTGGGCATCTTATTTTTACCGTTTCGGTTGGTATGGTATCGATTTTAATACGTCGTATCAGGCGCGTTTTTATGGCATTCCACTGGACAAAACGGGCTATTATAAAGAGCGTTTAAAAGATTATTTAGGCAACCGCTATCGCTTTCCGATATTTGATTTATCCGACGGTTTTCTGGAACAGGTTTTAGAAAAATTTAAAACCCAAAAATTCGATTATATCAACGGGTATACCAGTTCGATTGTTTTGTTTGCCAAGTTTTTAAAGGCGCGGAATATCGTACTTAAAACCGTTTGTCCAACGTTAAAGGTTTGTATGGTCACTTCGGAAATGCTTTTTGACGCCGATAAGGTTTTACTGGAAACCCAATTAGGCATTCCAATCGTAAACGAATATGGCGCTTCCGAATTGGATCTGATCGCTTTTCAAAATCCCGAAGGGGAATGGCAGGTGAATTCCGAAACACTATTTGTAGAAATCCTGGACGAACAGAATCGGCCGCTTCCCTACGGTCAGGAAGGTCGTATTGTGATTACGTCGTTATACAATAAAGCACATCCTTTTATTCGTTATGACATTGGTGATATCGGCGCATTGGACGAATCAAGTACGGCTAAAAAAACAATTTTAAAAAAACTAACGGGACGCACGAATGATGTAGCCGTTTTGCCAAGTGGTAAAAAAGCACCGGGACTTACGTTTTATTATATTACCAAAAGTATTATCGAAGACGACGGTAATGTAAAGGAATTTATCATCAAACAAATCCAGCGGGATACTTTTGAGATCGATTATGTGAGTGATTTCGAATTAACCGCAGATCAAATTCAGAAAATTGAAGCCGCTATTGCACTGTATCTGGAAACCGGACTTACTTTTATTTTTAATCGGAAAACCACCTTATCCCGAACCAACAGAGGAAAACTGAAACAATTCCAGTCGTTGTTATAATTTTTCTATAAAACGGGGTTTGATCAGCAATTGGGTAACCAAAAATCCAATCATACAAAAGAAGGCCACGATAGTGTTTTTTCCGTGGAAATCGCGGTAGATCCGATAATTGTGTTGTAACAAACTTCGCTTTGATGCCGAAATAGAGTCTTTCCGGATTCGGTAAAATGCCAGACTTTCCGGTACGGGTTGTGCTGTTTTGATCTGTTTTAATATGGTTAACCAAACAATCCAGTCCTGACGTTTTCGAAAGGAGGCGATCGGAATTTTTCCAAAATAGTCTGTGTCATATATTCCGGTTAGGTTTCCGATAAAATTACAAAAGAACAATTGGCGGTAACGCAATACCAACGGTGCTTTGATTCTTTTCTGTAAGGAGTCTCCATTTTCGTCGATACAATCGTAAAATGAAAAGGTAAAAGGGAGTTTGCTTTGTGCTAAAAAAGCGAGTTGTTTTTCCAGTTTTTCCGGTTTCCATAAATCATCGGCGTCCAAAAAGGCAATATACCGACCAGTGGCTTTTTCCAATGCCTGATTTCGTGCTACACCCGCTCCCGAATTCGTGTCTAATTGGTATAGTCGGATCCGGTTGTCCTGTGCTGCAAATGCCGTGACGATCGCTACGGTTTCATCAGTGGAACAATCGTCTACAAGGAGCATTTCCCAGTCCGGATAAGTCTGATTTTGAACCGATCGGATGGTGTCGCTTATAAATGCAGCGGAATTAAATGTTGGTGTTATGATGGAAACCCGCTGTGACATTAATAGGCTTTTTCATCTCCTTTAATGGCGTTGTATACAGTAAGATAAATAATTTTGATATCGAGTAACAGCGACCAGTTTTCCAGATAGAAAATATCGTATTTCACCCGATTGATGATGTCGTAGTTGGTTTCTACTTCGCCGCGGTATCCGTTGGTTTGTGCCAGTCCGGTGATTCCCGGTTTGATAAAATGGCGTACCATAAATTTATCGACACTTCGGGCATACATTTCGGTATGGCTCACCATGTGCGGTCGCGGTCCAACAACCGACATATCGCCAAGGATTACATTAAAAAATTGTGGTAATTCGTCGATGCTTGTCTTACGGATAAAACGGCCAATTTTCGTAATTCGGGGATCGTTTTTAGAAACCTGCTCCAAATCGGCAATTTCATTTGGACGCATCGAACGGAATTTATAACAGTTAAACTCCTTATAATTTAATCCGTTTCGTTTTTGTTTAAAGAATATAGGCCCTTTGGATTCCATTTTGATCAGAATCGCTAACAATGGTGTTAACCAGGAAAGCAATCCGATAATAATGAATAACGAGAAAAAGATATCGAAAACCCTTTTTACAATTTTATTAAACGGTTTGTCCAACGGAATGTTTCGCATCGATATAATAGGAATATAGCCGTAGTAGTCGTACACCAGATTACGGGAAAGGATTTCTTTACTGTCCGGTAAAAACTTCAGTAACTTCAGATTGTTATCCGTAAAGTCGACAAACTTACTTACTTGTGAATTGGATAAATCCTGCAGGGAACAATAAATTTCATCTATATCCCGATCCAGAGCAAACTTAAAGCATGACTCTATGTTTTCGGTTGATTCATTTTTGTCGAAATGAAATACCTTTTCCAGTTTATAGCCATAATCGGGATTCTCGATAAAAAATTCCTGAAGTTGGCATATATTTTTACTTTGTCCGACGATGATCACTCTGCGGAAATTTCCACCGAAAACAACCCGAAACCGTTTTAGAAAATAAAATACTGCAAATTTAAACGCTGCGACCAGTGCCATTGCAGTTGTGGTGTATTTTATGGTTTCCGAAGGTTGGGAATATTTGGAGAAATACCCGATATAGGCAAAACTAAATACCAGGAACAACGCATATTGTTTTAGTATTTTCCCAAATATCTCGATCGCTTTTGTATAACGATAGACTTCATAAAAACCAATATTCAGCGCAATGGTAATCCAGGTGATACTGATGAATATATTATAATAAAATCCTATTGTTTCGGGTAATAAAACCCCTGTCAGAATATTGATGATAATCAAATCCAACAAATAAGAAAAAGGTCTAATATATCCGGAATACCGGCCGGTAGTTCTACGCACTAAAATATATATTTAGAAAAATCCTTATGCTCTTCTTTTAATAATTCCTCTGTCGATAATGATTTGAAATACTCATAGGTAATTTTCATTCCTTCGGAACGGGATACTTTCGGTTCCCAACCCAGGATTTCTCTTGCCTTAGTAATATCTGGCTGTCGCTGTAACGGATCATTAACTGGTAATGGACGATACACTACTTTTTGATCTGTTCCGGTAAGTTTGATGATTTCTTCAGCAAAGTCTTTTATCGTAATTTCATCCGGATTACCAATGTTAACCGGCAATACGTAGTCTGAGTGTAGTAATCGGAAAATCCCTTCCACCTGATCGTCTACATAACAGAACGAACGGGTTTGCGAACCGTCTCCAAAAATAGTAAGGTCTTCACCGCGTAATGCCTGACCGATGAATGCCGGAATAACACGACCGTCGTTTAAACGCATTCGCGGTCCATAGGTATTAAAAATCCGAACAATACGGGTTTCTACACCATGGAAAGTATGGTAGGCCATTGTAATGGATTCCTGAAAACGCTTGGCTTCATCGTAAACCCCTCGTGGCCCGATGGTATTTACATTTCCGTAATATTCTTCGGTTTGCGGATGTACTAACGGATCGCCGTATACTTCTGAAGTCGATGCAATTAAGATTCGTGCTTTTTTTACACGGGCTAATCCTAACAGATTGTGCGTTCCTAACGATCCTACTTTTAAGGTTTGTATTGGAATTTTAAGATAATCGATCGGACTTGCCGGAGAGGCAAAATGCAGTATATAGTCTAATTGACCCGGAACATGTACGAACTTGGTTATATCGTGGTGGTAAAACTCAAAATTTTGATTTTTAAACAAATGCTCAATATTTTTTAAGTCCCCCGTGATCAGATTGTCCATCCCAATCACAAAGTATCCTTCCGCAATAAATCTGTCGCATAAATGTGATCCTAAAAACCCTGCTGCTCCTGTAATTAATATTCTTTTCATGTATTCCAATTAATCCATGCAAGATAAAAAAAAACATATGTATCAAGCTAGTTAAGTCGTACAAAATTTCAGATTTAATTATTTATTGACATCGACCTGCTTGCATTATAAAACCTGGCGTTACAGAATTGTTGCGCTTGTTAAATTTTCAACAAATACTATTTTAAGGAATCATAAAAATACTGTTTTTTGATGACTCCTTATAAAGGGCAAAATATGGTGTAAGGGGATTCCTTATTTTATTTTCCGCAGTACAAAAATGTTATTGAAATATACTGTCTTAGATTTGGGAAGAATTGTACCAAAAATACTACCCAATATATTAATGGTAAAAATAAACGGTACCATTAATATTTGTTTTACGAGTTTGTTTTTGGGCAAAATATTATTCAGGTAATTTAATGTGAATTGAAAAAGGACCAATACATGATTCCCGGTTTTATGATTTTCAACGACCTCAAAACCATTCGATGCATACAAATGTTTTAACGCCGGTGTCGTATATCGCGCAAAATCATGCGGCATTTCATGTTCTTCCCACATAAAAGGAGTGGTTATTAAAGCCGTCGCGTTTGGTTTTAAAACCCGATTCATTTCCTTTAATAACTCGTCGATGTTAAAAACATGTTCTAACACTTCCGTACATAGCAAACTGTCGAAATGATTGTCTTCGAAAGGTATAACATGTCCATCATAAAATCGATCTACGTATTTATGGTTTTCATCCCTTCCTTCTATTTTTAAGTCAACTCCGATATATTTATTTAGATGTCCAAAATAATTCAAATACGGTTTGTTCCCACAACCAAAATCCAATAGCTCTCCGGTTAATAATTTGGATTTTTCCTTTATCATACTTTTTAAAGCGTGTCGAATAAAAAAGTTATGATTTATAAAAAAACCTAATAATCCCGGTTGAAATTTTTCTTTTTGTATGATCTGTTTAATTGTGTCTTTCGTCATAAAATAGTGCTTTCATTTAGATAAAATTATCTAAAGTTAGAATATATCGATTCTAATTTGGAAATGTTGTTTTTAATATTAAAATGATCCGAAAAAGACTGATAGGCATTTGCTGAAAATTCCTTACGCTTTTGTTCATCATTGATCAATTCCAAAATCCGATCTTTAAATTCTTCGATATTATTATTTTTTACTATATATCCATTATATCCGTCCACTATTAAATCTCTGTTACCGTCGCAATCGCTAACGACCGAGGGTTTGGATAATGCCAGACTTTCGATTATGGAATATGGCATTCCTTCATAACGGGATGTCGAGATATACATTTTTGATTGGCTCACTAAATTAAAAACGTCCTCTCTGCTGGTCCAGTCAATTAAGGTTACATACGCTGTCATATCTCTTTCTTTGATCAGGCTTTTTACGGATTCCAACTGATCGGAATGATGTCCTACTCCGATAACCAGTAAATGTATTGGCCTTACTTTTTTTAGTTCGTACAAGATTTCGATCATCAGCTCAATGTTTTTTTGATATGATGGTCGTCCTACACAACAAATATATTCATCCGGCCAGGTTTTTGGTATCGATAAGGGTTGTATTTCGCCTATCGGTTCAATACAATTATTAAAAACGATAACCTTTTCCGGCTTATAGCCTACTTCCTTTATCGCTCTGTTTTTTTCAGAATCCGAAGTAGCCAAAACTGTACTGTTTCCATTTGCCAGATTTTTTTCAATGGTTAGAAAAATGTTTCGCTTTAGATTACTCTGCGCACTTAAATACGAAAACGCATGTGGTGTATACAGGATTTTAACACCCAAAAGCTTCCCTACTATCTTACCAATAACACCTCCCTTGGCACTATGGGCATGGATAATATCCGGCTTTTCTTTTTTTAAAATTTTATAGGTGTTACGTATCGCATTGAAATCTTTAAAAAAAGAAATATTACGAATAATGGTAGTCTTATAATTTTTTATGGTCTTTCCTTCTTTATCCACAAATTCCTTTTGTGTATCGGATTCACCATGAACTACAATGTTTTCTATTTTATTACGGTCTACATTTTCTAAAATCAGTCTTAAATATACATCTACTCCTCCAACAGAATGTAATATGTGTGCAATTTTAACTCTTTCCATCAATCCTGCTTACGTTTATTATATATAGTGAAACAAATATAGAGAAAATATAACAGCCGAATTGCCTGTAAAAAACATTCTCAACTATTAAAAACATCACAAAAGCAGCAAAAACAGCCATTGCAAAAAAATCTTTATAACTATAGAGAAAGGTTTTTATAATAAACGTTACAAAAAGGAGTAGTCCTATAATGCCTCCTATCAGGTAAAAATCGATAAACTGGCAATGGGAGTTAAATTTGCTTTCCAAAAACCAGCTTTTTCTGGAGTAGTCTTCAATCGAGTCATCGTAGCAGGCAACGAGTCGTTCGCTAATTTTCGTGTAGGAATCAAAACCAAATAAAAAAGAGAAATCGTCTTGCTGTACTATTTTTCCCGAACAGCCAAAAATGATTACCCGAGGCTCGGATTGTTTAATGTTTTCGATTGTTTTTTCTAGTGTACTGTTGATAAAAAATCGTTTCGAAATGTTTTTATTCAGCATAAATACAGTCCCCAGAAAAAGTATAAATCCAGCAAGAATGAGCCTTTTTCGTATCGTATTACTTTTTAAGTATCCGAACAGGTAGATTATAAACAAAACCAATACGGTTATCATGGCCATTCTAACAGTTATAAATAGAATAAAGGCAAGTGAAAAAAGAATGCTGAACAAATAGAAATATTTGCCTTTGTTTTTTTTATGGAGTTGTTCAAATGCCAGAATAATTCCGATAACACAGAAAACACCCATATACGGCCTTTCCTGTAATAATACAAAATTGGTGGTCCAACCATCGGCAAACGGGAAAAATTTAAACTTCGAATAAAATTTAAAAATTCGGAATAGACATCCTATAATTGAAGCATTAATCGCGATCAACGACAGTATTTTAAACCGTTGGATATTATTGATCTTAAAAAAAAGTATCGGAAGTAGGATCAGATAAAAGTACTTTTTATAAATGTTAAGATCCAACATAAAAGTACCGTTAATAAGTGCCTGTCCGCTAACATATAAAATTAAAACAGCTAAATAGGGTAACGGAGACTGTAAATACTCTTGGAAGTATTTTTTTTTATAATCCAGTATAAAAACCAATGCCAGCAATCCCAATATTACATTTGGCAATCCTTTGGAAAAAGGAAGGATCAGAATCAACGTAATAAGGAGGTAGTCGTACGATTGGTTTAAATAGTTTTTTATCGTTAGCATATTCGTCTGAAAAAGGTTACGAGAACTCTCCGATAGTATTTTAACAAGCTGAATCCTGCAAATAACGGGTATTCAATTGGTCTAATAATCTTCATTCTAACAGCCATGGAAACGTTTTTTAATTCGCCTTTCTCCATTTCCCACAAACGGGAGTTTAATCCGGAATGGCCATAAACCGGTTTTCCGTTTCCGTAAAGTACAAAGGGTTCGTTTAATAAATAGCTGTTGTACTTATTGGCAACACGGATCATCATATTGGAGTCTTCATTATCCTGATCGGTATAAAAATAGCCGATATCATCAATTACTGCTTTTTTTGTTAATGTGGTCTGAATACATAAAAAGTTTTTTAGTAACATTAATCGCGGAGTGATTTTTGTTAATCGTTCAAATTGTACTCCGAACATCTTTTTATGTACTTCCTGATTCATGTTTGTTCCCAAACAGTCAATATTTGGATTCTCACGAAAAACAGTCATCTGAGTTGCTATTTTCTCTGGCAACCACTCATCGTCACTGTCCAAAAAGGCTATAAATTCTCCCGTCGCTTCGTCAATTCCCCTATTTCTGGCAGAAGAAACACCTCCGTTTTCTTTCGTTACTAATTTAATGTTTCGATCCGAATTAGCAATATAATCTTTCATTATACTATTGGAGTTGTCTTTCGATCCATCATCAATCAAAATCAGTTCAATATTCGTATAGGTTTGGTTGATTACCGATTGTATCGTCTGTATAATTGTTGATTGTGCGTTATAAACAGGGATTACTACGCTAACTAATGGTGTCATTATTTGTGTGTATTTTTATTTAACTTGTTTTGAATCGCATTCAGGTCGGATATTCGGATCAATATTGCTAGGCAAATCCAAAATCCATACATCCGAAACGTATCGGACTGAAACCAGTTCATTATAAATCCGATAAGACTTACCAGTATGATGATTCCTAAAATCTTTATTTCATCTTCGCTATTTTTAATAATCCTTACGCTTTGCTTTCCTATCTGATATAACAAATATATAAAAATCGAAAAACCAATAATACCCGTCTCTGCCAATAAACGAACATAGATATTATATCCCGGCGGAAACATCGGATTGTTTTTGTTTAGATAAATATAGGGAAATTCATAATTGTCTTTTTTGGCCCATATCGGATAATAATTTAACGCATGAAAGGCCTGTTGTCCGTAACCAACGCCCACTATAGGGTTTTCTTTAAAAACCATCATATTCGCATATTGGATACCAAACCGGGATTGATTGGATATATTTTTCTTTAAATTGCTTTTAAAGTCAAGAGATTCCAACTTCTTCCCCATATCATTTATTATTTTATCTCCTTTAAACACCACAATCATGGTTCCAAAGAGAACAAACATAGCTGCTATTCCTGAAATTGCCATTAATTTTTGTCGGTTGTTTAAAATAATCCCAAAGAAAACCACCGCTTGTAATGTAATAACAATAAGTGCTGTTCTGGATCCGGAATAATAGGTGAGTATGATCACCACTAATGTTGGGATGTAACGGACATATCCTTTATGTGTGATGATATAACTAAACATCCATCCGGCAACGGTTATTAAATAAAGGCCTAATGCCGGTGCTTCGAAAGTAACCGATGAGATTCTTCGGTTTACATCATAATCGTATTCTGTAAAAGGAAAGTAATCAAATAAACGCAGTAATGTATAAGCCGGATATACTCCAAAATAGATATATAAAATTTCCAAAAAGCCGTAGATCGATACAACGATGAAAGAATATAAAAAGACTTTCCGTATCATGAGCAAAATTTCTTTTGCCGACATTTTTACAATTACATTCCAGTATAACATAAAAAATGCAACACCCGACATGATGATCACAAAGTATTGCCGAATAAACCGGTTGATTCCCGTTGTTTTTTTATAGTAACTCTCCTGAATAAACGGAAAATTTACTACTACACTAAAAATACACCATAACAGAAAAACCCAAAGAATAGTTATAATATAATTTTTATAGGGAATCGAAATCTTTCTACTGAGGAGTATATCCAATCCTAAAAAGACCAAACCCAGCAGTAAAAAGTAGGCCCCAGATTCTTTTTTGAATTCTCCCAATTCCTTAATTCCTTCAAAAGAATTAAACGGAATAAAAAAAATACCCAGTAAAAATAATAGCTTATAAATATTTTTTAATGTTATCATCTCTATAGTATGGTTTTCATCTGGTGCATCAATAAATGTCGGTGTATGACACTTCTAAGGAACCAAATCAAACTGATACATATCAGTATCATATCGATCGAATTAATAAAAAGAAATATTATTAAAATCAAAATCACCGTAAGCGATGCTATATAAATATTGGCCTTCCGTAAGGTTTCAATTGAAGTTCTTGCCTCAAAAGCCGAATTTATGGAAGAGGAATACAATCGTAAGATTCCGGTTAACAAAATCAATAATATTGTACTCCAATGTTCCTGTATATTTATATCAATAATTCTCAAACTGTTCAGAATATAAACCCCTAATGCTAATAAAAATCCTAACAGTAAGCCAAATAAAATAGCTTTCCTGTTAAATTCCGAAAAGTACTTTTTATTAAAATTGGCTTTAAATAATATCAGTTGTTTGAATCCAACATAGTTTTGAAGAATGGTATATGGCGCTAAAAAAAAATTCGTCAGATAAAAATATTCTCCAAAGTTTTCAATTCCTAATTTGTTCTCTATTAAAAAACGATCTCCAAATGTAATCAAAGAAAAAGAGGTTATCGCAATACAAAAATGAAATCCCGAGATCAATATCTCTTTTTTAGTGAACGCCTCGTTAAACTCCAGTTTTATCTCTTTACGATAATAATAAACAGCCAGTAAAAAACAAAGTATAATACTATAACACAAGCCATATAATATAAAATCGGAAGCATTAGTTCCCCGAAATAAGAATAACGATACCGCCAAAATTAACAGTGCTATACGCCATAAATTGGATATGAATTGCGCAAATACAAAGTCAGTATTTAGTCGGAAAGCCGAAAAAAAATACATCAACGATGTCATCGATACCGTGCTCAGAAATACTAATAGTATATTCGGTAATATTTCACTGTAAAACCAATAAAAAAGAATGGTGCTTAGTACCGAGGTAGTGAGTACTGTAGTAATTATTGTCTTAATCTGAAAACGCTGGGTGATTATTTTTCCTCTGCTGGGTGCCTGTGAAAAGCGTATGAAAACCTGTTCCAATCCTAAAAGGCCGTAGATAAATCCCAGTGAAAAATAACTTACGAGTATGGAGTACTCCCCATATTCTGTTATCGTTAATTTTTTTTTTAATAAAATATTCGCTCCAAAAAAACAAATAGCTCCAACCATTAATATAATTAAAGACAAATGATTAAGTGTTTTTCGAAGTATAATTTTAATCAAAACAAAAAATATATGGTGTTAAAAATAAATAAGGTTAACTAAAATATAAAGTTAACCTTATTCTATATTTTATTTTTATCTAATTATAAGTTTGCCGCAATCTTGGCGATTTGAGGGTAAAATGCTTTGGTGCTTTCAAAATACGGATCGTAATACCCTTTGTCATCTTTTTGTAAGGTGAATAATTTTGTCGCAGCATCATATTTAATACACTGATTCGGTTTTAAATATTCCAAAAGCTGGTTTTCGTTTACTTCGAACGATTTATCAAGATAGGTAATTTTATATTTTTTAATTGAAATTGGCTCCTGACCTTTGTCTTCATTTCTTCCAACATCCAATCGCAAATCGATCGGAACAATGCCTTCCGGTAATTTAAAAGTCACCGTTTGAACCTCATTTTTCCCTTTAACGCCCATCCAAACTACATGGTCGTCATCAAACCACTCGTTAGATCCGTCTTTGTAATACAGAATCAAATCATCGTCTTTTTTGATAATCATGTCTACAGAAACATCAAATGTGTTCTCCTGAACCACTTCTTTTACCGCTTCAGTTGTAGTATCTGCCTTTTTTTCCTCGTTTTTACAGGAAATCGTTAAAAAGGATAAAAATAAACCTGCTATAATAATTTTTGTTTTCATAATGCTTATTTTTTGGGCAAAAATATAGTATTTTATTATACCTATACTATATTCGATTAAAAATTTAATGATGTCGTAATGTCTTTTCCCAACTGTTAATGGTGATACCAAAAGTAGTCTTTATTTTGTATTTATCCAATACGCTATACTTAGGCCTTTGCGCCGGTGTAGGATATGCTGTTGTAGGAATTGGATTAACCGAAATGCTTATTTGATTCACTTCAAATATCTTTTTAGCGAAATCATACCAACTGCAAACACCTTCGTTACTAAAATTGTAAACGCCATACGGCTTGGTATCGTTTTGGAAATCATAACGGATTATTGCAACGAGCGCTTCGGCCAAATCAACCGCATAAGTTGGTGTTCCAATCTGATCATCAACCACGTTAAGAGTATCCCTTTCGGAAGCCAGTCGTAACATGGTTTTCATAAAGTTGTTTCCAAATCCGGAATATACCCAAGATGTCCTTACGATATAGTATTTTGACCAAGAAGCTTGTATAACCTGTTCCCCTTCTAATTTTGTTTTTCCGTAAACTCCTTTCGGATTGGGTATATCTTCTTCGGTATAAGGCGTGCTTTTTTCGCCGTCAAAAACAAAATCTGTAGAAATATGGAGTAAAACAGTATGGGTTTCGGCACAGGCTTCCGCCAGATTTTGCGATCCTTTTACATTGACCTGATATGCTTTTTCCGGTTCGCTTTCGGCTTTATCAACTGCCGTATACGCTGCGGTATTAATGCAATAGGCCGGTTGTGTTTTTTCGAAATAAGCCGTTACTTTTTCTTTATCCGTAATATCCAAATCAGATGATGACGCAAAAACAAAGTCAATTTCCGGATAATTTCCCGAAATAGATTGTAACGATTGTCCTAATTGTCCGGACGCTCCGGTTACCAGTACTACCATATTTTTCGGGCTTTTTCCAATGCTGGTAAGAATTGGTCTTTTTCGGAAATCAATAATTCCGATGCTTCCAGTTTCCAATCTATTGCCAGACTTGGATCGTTATAGATAATCCCGCCTTCGGATTCTTTATTGTAAAAATTATCGCATTTATAAAAAAACGTCGCTGTTTCGCTCAATACTAAAAAACCATGTGCAAATCCTCTTGGGATAAATAATTGCTTTTGGTTTTCGGCCGATAATAATTCTGCTACATACTGGCCATAGGTTTCCGATTCCGGACGAATGTCTACCGCGATATCCAAAACTTCTCCCTGTAAAACACGTACCAGTTTTGCCTGTGCATGTTCTCCGGTCTGATAATGTAAACCCCGTAGGACGCCTCTGGACGAAAACGATTGGTTGTCCTGTACAAAATGAACGGCTTCGCCGGTTGCTTCACGGAATGTTTTTTCATTAAAACTTTCCATAAAATAACCTCTCGCATCCTGAATCACTTTGGGATCGAGTATATAACAACCGGATAGTCTTGTAGGGGTAATTGTCATTTTTTTATTCTAATATGCTTAGTAAGTGTTTTCCATATCCGCTTTTTAATAACGGTTCTGCCAAAAGCTGTAATTGTTCGGCATCAATAAATCCCATTCGATAGGCCGCTTCTTCGATAGCTCCGATTTTTAATCCCTGACGTTCTTCGATAACCTGTACAAAATGTCCGGCTTGCATTAACGACTGGAATGTTCCGGTGTCGAGCCAGGCGGTTCCGCGGTCTAAAATACTCACCTGAAGCTTTCCTCTTTCCAGGTATTCTTTGTTGACATCGGTTATTTCCAGTTCTCCGCGATTACTTGGTTTGATATTTTCAGCTATCGACACGACATCATTATCATAAAAATAAATCCCCGGTACCGCATAATTTGATTTTGGGTAAATCGGTTTTTCTTCTATTGAAAGTACTTTTCCGTCTTTATCAAAATCAACTACACCATAACGCTCCGGATCCAGTACGTGATACGCATAAATAATTCCACCATTCGGATTGTTATTCGCCTGAAGTAATTCGGCCAATCCTGTTCCATAAAAAATATTGTCCCCTAAAATCAGGGCTACTTTATCGTCTTTAATAAAATCTTTACCAATAATAAAGGCTTCCGCCAGTCCATTCGGGTGTTCCTGTATGGCATATTCAAAATGACAACCCAGTTTACTTCCGTCGCCTAATAATTGACGGAATAACGGTAAATCATGTGGCGTTGAAATGATCAATATTTCACGGATTCCGGCCCACATTAATGTCGAAAGCGGATAATAAATCATCGGCTTATCATAGATTGGCATTAACTGTTTGCTCACGGCCAGCGTAAGCGGGTGTAATCGGGTGCCGGAGCCTCCTGCTAATATTATCCCTTTCATGTTATTAAATGATTATTTAGCTTTTATTATTTTTTGTCGAATTTGTCCAGATACCAGGCAATGGTTTTGCGAATTCCGGTTTCGAAATTTTCATCGGCTTTCCATCCCAGTTCCGTTTCAATCTTAGTGGCATCGATCGCATATCGCAAATCGTGTCCCGGCCGGTCTTTTACAAAAACAATCTGTGTTTTATAACTGCTTTCGGCTTTTGGGTGCATTTCATCCAAAATCTCACAAATTGTATTGGCAATATACAGATTGTTTCGCTCGTTTCGACCTCCGATATTATAGGTTTCGCCTGCTTTTCCATTTTTAAAAACCAATTCGATTCCTTTACAGTGATCCAACACATACAACCAGTCTCTTACATTTTGTCCGTCACCATAAATCGGAATATTTTCTCCGGAAATGGCTTTGCGTATAATCGTTGGAATCAGCTTTTCATTGTGCTGCTTTGGACCATAATTATTGGAACAATTGGTCGTAACCACCTGCATTCCATAGGTATGAAAATAACTTCTTACAATCATATCGGAAGAGGCTTTTGAAGCCGAATATGGACTATTGGGCGCATAAGGCGTTTCTTCTGTAAACAATCCGGTCGTACCTAAGGTTCCATAAACCTCATCGGTGGAAATATGATGGAAACGCGATTGCTTATATCCTTCTTTATATTCATTCGGTCCCTTCATCCAATGCTTACGGGCTACATCCAACAGATTAAATGTTCCCACAACATTCGTACGGATAAACGCTTCCGGTCCGGAAATTGAATTATCCACATGCGATTCGGCTGCAAAATGGATCACATCCGAAAAATCATATTTTTCAAAAAGTGTCTCAATCAATTCACGGTCGCAGATATCGCCTTGTACAAAGGTATACCGACTGTTATTGGTCACCTCTTCCAGATTGGCCAAATCGCCGGCATACGTCAGCTTGTCTAAATTAATTACGTTTATATCCGGATTCTCTTCTATAAAATAAGTTACAAAATTAGCGCCTATAAATCCCGCACCTCCGGTTATTAATATGTTTTTCATGCTTATGCTAAGTTTCTTTTAATCATTTGTTTTTTATAGAAAGAACGCAGCATTCCGGCTAATAAAAACAGTCCGACAAAAAGTACTGGTAAAACCAGTTTCATTTTACCATTAACCGATTTGGTATTGCGTACATTGATTATCGAGCTGCTTTCCTTTATAATTTCTTTATAGTTGTGCATCTGAACATTCAGATAACCTAACTCATTTACCAGTTGATCTTTTGTTTTGATCACGTCATTCAACTGCGTGTTTTCATTATAATAAACCAACTTGTCGCTCTTTTGTTGCGAACTCGTATTTAAAGAAAACTGATTTAAAATACCATTGATCTGGTTAATCGTTTCCTGATTTGTTTTAATTTTTAACTCCAGGTTTCCAATTCTTTCTTTTTGAATCGTTCTGTAATAATCACTGTCATTAAAGAATTTCATTAACGGTTCCAACGTCATCGTTCTGTTTGTTAATCCATGTGTGATAAACGATATGGTATGGAATTTGTAATTCTTACTCGTCACATTGTCTTCCAATATCTTTTTGATATCTCCATCTTCGGCCATCAATTTGATCATCTGGAAGTTTTCTTCGCTGTTATCAATAAATCTGTAGATATCAACAATCGGTTCTACTTCTATTCTCGATATTTTATCCGCATCTTTTATTCCTAGTTTTTCTAAAAACGGATAATCGCGCTCTTTGATTTTGGCATTTAATAACTCTACTTTCGAATACAGATAGTCGACACTTTCAAAATTGGGGATTACAATGATCTGATTGTTATATACCCGTTCTGCTTTGTCCAGATAAAATCCTAATCCGGCTCCCAAAACGAACAAAATAGAGATAATGATAATATTGCGTTTAAAAAATAGTATCCCATCAAAAATCCAATCTAAAAAAGATTGAAATAAGTTTCCAATTTTTTTTGAAAGATGTGATAAATCGATTTCCTGATCTTCTGACTGAGTCGAATTAGAGTTATTATTCATAGTAAGTGGATAGGTTTTATTTTATATTAAAAATTTGTTCTAAAATCTTAATCGTAATTAAATAAGTTGGTTTTACTCCGGTTGTTCCCAATCCTCCCGAAGCTAATGTACTTCCTGTTTCCAATGGGTTATCCGAGGCATAATACGCATAACGCACTTTTACATTTGACGGGATACTTTTTCTAATTTTGGAAGCCGACTGGATGGCTTTCTGATAGTAGGCGCCTTCCATTTCCAGTCCAATCACACCCCAAGTCGATTCGTGGAAAAATTTTAGCAGGTCTTTATTTTGTAACGATGTTCCTAATACCGTTATCATTGGTCCTGCAAAAACCGGAATCTCATTTCCTTCGAACATTTCGGCCGAAAGTTCGTTGTCAAACGGATAGTTATCGCCCGTTCCTTCGTTGATATGTGCCGACGGAATCATGATGTCGCCTTTTCCTCCTTCCAAAATACCGGCTTTCCCCATAATCGAAACCGATTCTACGTTTAGGAATACTTTTTCCTGTCCGTCTTTATACGGTTTTAAGAGTTCGTCGATTGTTTCGTAGGCTTGTTCCCCAAAAGCATAATCCATCACGATAATAACCGGATGTTCGCCTTCGACTTTTGCTTTCGGAAATGCCGATTTGTTCCAGTCGATTTTTTCGGTGTCGAAAATCTGAACGTCAATGTTGGTTCCCGAAGTATCCGGAAGTGAAATCATGCCGTGTTTGATCGCAAATTCTTCCGCTTTCGCACGTAAATCGTTATTGCCTGATTTGCTCAGTTCTTCGTAAATCACAAAATCCGACTGGTCTTTGAATTTCCCTTTTAATACGTGTGTCGCAAATAAGGAATTCATCACACTGTGCATGTTCGCACTGATCACGTGAATCGGACGGTGAATTAATTTATTTTTCTGTAAAACTTTTTTAATGTTGTTCGCCCAGATCTCGCCATGAATATGGTGACCCAAACGCTCTCTCAAAATCGGGCTAAACGTAATGGTTCGTTTGTTGTTGTCGACCACTTCTTCTATCGCCAGTTTTCCTAACCAGTAAATGATATGTAGGAAACGTTCGGGCGCCTGTTGCGTGGCAAAACTGTCGTAAATATCCAATACCTCAGCAAAGGTTCTTCCTAAGATATTCGACACATGCGAAATCGCTTTTTCACGTTCAACCAACGTTAGTTTTTTATTCTGAAGAATTACCTGCTCCAGTTTTTCCCAATCTCGGGTTAAACGACCGTCTTCGTCGATTAATACGCGGTCTTTAATTTTATGCGATTCGATAAAAATAAAGGTAAGGTGCGTTAAAATATCATAGATATCCGAACGACCACGGGTAATTTCGATATTCATCTGTTCGTCGTCGATACGATAACAGTTTCGTCTTCTTTTTGGCGGTACTATCGCCTGAAAATGCGACTTTGAATAGCCTTCATCTGATGTCAGGTTGATATAACGGCATTCTTCAATACCAATCGGTAAACGTTCGATTACATATAATAATCCGTTTAACTCTACTTTTTCTTCTGCAATCGACCCATATATTTCCGGACGTAACGACAATAAGGCTTCCCGTAATGTTTCTCCAGAAACGCCCATGGGTTTATAGAATCCTCTGTTAAACAAATGACGCATGGTAATGTACAAACGTTCAATTGCTGCCGATGATTCCTGTGCGCGTGAGCGCGAAATGTTTTTAATCTCTTTCATATGCTTTCTATTTAGTAACCCACAAATGTAGGATTTTTATTTTTTAGTTTGTTAAAGTTAACTTTATCGCAAGTTCATTAAACTTGTTGTTATACTTCTTTATTCCCGATTGTATCGGTTTGTCAAATCGCGACCATCGTCCCATCGTAAACCGCCAGGAAGTACTTTCTTCAGACGGTACTGTTCCTATTCTGGGTTCGTATCGGATTCCGGAAAAGTTACTAACGGTATAACTTCCCGAAGCCGCATCTTTTACAGCTGTTTTAAAATCGTATTTGTTTCCGTCGATAATAAGCCATTCGACGGCAACAAACAGGCCCTCTTTTCCAATTTCCAAATTATAGCCGTCCAGTTGTACCACGGTGTTTTGTTTTCCTTTTGCCGCTTCGATGATCAGATTTTTATCGGTCAGATCTTTCCCCGGACTTCCATCTTCTGCCACGTCATAAAAATGCAGGAGAAATGTTGCCGGATCCACTTCTGAGTCGGTCATGATCATCAATTCCTTAAGGTAGGGTGTTTTGGCACTGTTCGCATCAAACGGAAAATAGCGCGCTACAATCCACGGATTTTTTCCACTGGAAAAGAAATGGTTAATCCCTCCTTTTTTATAATCGCCAACGGTTGTCGTTTTATTGCTTTTCTTTCCGGTAATCACCACTTCCTGAAGCTGTAACGGACGCTGCTTTAAAACCACTTTTGCCGCTTCGGTACCTTTTACTTTCGTTGTTTCATACCCCAATGCACTGAATACTAAAACCTTCTCCGGATTTTTTTCGAAAATAGTAAAATCTCCGTTCACATCGGCCGTAGTTCCGTTATTTTCATCTTCAACCCAGATATTAACATAGGAAACCGGTTGTTGGGTTTCGTTAACGACTGTTCCACGGATTTGTGCCCGACTACTTATCGAAAGAAACAGCAGAAAAAATAAGATTTTCCTCATCTTATGCTTTCCTTAATTTATCCGCTATTTTACGGTCGTTCGAAAGTCGTGGCAGTTTATTTTGTCCGCCCAGTTTTCCTTCGGATTTCATATATTCCTGAAAAGCATTCTTGCTTACTTTTGTCACAACCACGGTTCGCAATACATTTCCGGAAATCAAATCGTCGTAATAAACGTTTTGGGTTCGCATGGCTTTGTCCAGTTTTTGTTCAAATACGCCCAGGTCTTCCGGTTCCTGTTCAAATTCAATCAGCCATTCGTGATACGGTAAGCCCTCGGTTGGTGTGATTTGCGGCGCTACGGTAAATTCATTAACCCGAACATCGGTATTTTCCATCGCTTCTTGTAAAGCGGCTTCCACTTCTTTTCCGATCACGTGTTCCCCAAATGCAGAAATATAATGTTTGATGCGTCCCGAGACAATTACCCGATACGGTTTCAAGCTCGTAAACTGAATCGTGTCACCAATATTATACGACCATAATCCGGCGTTTGTAGAAATGATCAAAACATAATTGATTCCCAGTTCTACTTCGCCTATGGTATAGCGTTTTGGGTTTTCCTGGAAAAATTCGTCACTTTTGATAAACTCATAAAAAATCCCCGAGTTCAACAACAGTAACATTCCTTTTTCTTTCTGCGTATCCTGATAGGCAAAAAAGCCTTCGGAAGCCGGAAATAGTTCGATACTGTCGACTTTCCGTCCGATCAGGTTTTCGAATTTCGCCCGATAGGGTTCGTAATTCACACCACCGTAGATAAACAGGTTAAAGTTTTTAAAGATTTCACCTACCGGTTTGTTGCCTTTTTCTTTTAGCTTTTCAAAATACATTTGTACCCACGACGGAATTCCGGAGATGACCGCCATGTCTTCGTGGAAGGTCTCCTCTACTATCGCGTCGACTTTGGTTTCCCAATCTTCAATACAATTGGTTTCCCAGCTTGGCATCCGGTTTTTTTGTAAGTATTTCGGAACATAGTGCGCTACAATTCCCGAAAGTCGGCCGAGTTTGATTCCGTTTTTCTCGTCCAATACCGGACTTCCCTGCAAAAAAATCATTTTGCCGTCTACAAACGACGCGTTTCCGGTTTCGTGGATATAATGTAAAATTGCATTCCGTGCCGCTTCAATATGATACGGCATCGATTCTTTGGTTAGCGGAATATATTTTGCGCCAGATGTCGTTCCTGACGTTTTGGCCAGGTATAAGGGTTTTCCTTTCCATAATACGTCGGCCTCACCGGTTAACATTTTGTCGATATACGGTCGCAGTTGTTCATAATCGCGAACCGGAACCTGTTTTTGGAAATCGGCTACCGATGTGAATGACTCAAACTGATGGTCTTTTCCAAATTGGGTGTTTTGAGCCGAACGAATCAGTTCCCAAAATATTTTTTGTTGGGTTGCAACCGGATTATCCGCCCATTTTTGGGTATTCTTATAAATTTTTCCAGCTAGTATTTTAGCGATGATCGATTTTATCGACATTTGATTTTATTTAGAATTATCGGCAAACTTTTTTTTCAATGCTTTTTCGGTTCGGTATATCAGGATAAAAACAAAAAGCAATACCAGCGCCATACTGATAGCGAATTCACTATTCTTCAGCACGGGTAACAACAACGGTGTCATCGCCAGTAACATCAATACAACTCCACTTTTGATCAATTCTATTGCGGAATATTTTTGCGCAAATTGCCATCGTTCCTGCGACTTCATCGAGCTTGATGTACGGTAACCGTATAGGCTGTTTATTTTTTTAGGCGGAAAACAATACTGAATCAATCCGGCAAGGATAAAAATTCCACCGCATAATAAAGGTAATTGTAACAGATTTGTTGTCCACTCCATAGTTCGTTATTCAAAATCAATAAACTGCGTCGGATCGATCGGATAACCGTCTTTCCAGAGTTCAAAGTGTAATTGTACATCCGGATAGGTTCCGGTAATTCCGGCCAAAGCTATCACTTCTCCCGATTTAACCACGTCTCCTTCCGATTTGGTTAAAGATGCCGCTCGTTTATAAACCGAAAGAATTCCGTCGTTATGTCTGATGATGATCACCTGTCCGTTGGTTGGCGTCCAGTCGGAAAAAATTACGGTGCCGTTTGCAATCGATTTGATTGGTGTGTTCTTCGCCAGAGCGATACTGATATTATAATGTTTGTTTTTTGCATTGTATTTTTCTACAATATGACCTTTTACCGGTGGTAATAAAACCAGATTTACCCTGGGTTTGGCTTTTTCAAAAACATTGTATTTGTCTTCCAGGCGAACCTGTTCCCGTAGTTTTAAATCGGTTTGCGACGGATTCAGATCGGCAACTTCAGCGGTTTTGTCTTCTACTTTTATGGAATCTTTGTTTAACCGGGCATAATCCAAATTACCGGTAAGCACTTTTTTAATCGACTCCACATACAGGTTGTTCTGCCGCATCACCTGTTCCAGCGAATCGGATTTTATAGCCAGTTGTGTGGCCTCCTTTTTAAGTTTGGTCGATGAATAACCCGGAATATATTCCCGCAAGGGTGTAAAGGCAATAATAAACGTGGTTGCAGTAATCAGGAATATCGTAGATACGGTGAGACTCACAAAAACGTTCATCAGATTTAACTTCAGAGAAAATATCTCTTCAAACG
This sequence comes from Flavobacterium sp. WV_118_3, assembly GCF_039778605.1. Lineage (NCBI taxonomy): Bacteria > Pseudomonadati > Bacteroidota > Flavobacteriia > Flavobacteriales > Flavobacteriaceae > Flavobacterium > Flavobacterium sp. WV_118_3. Next base: position 3,234,401 of record NZ_CP156060.1, read on the forward strand.
TATCTTCATTCAATATAACCAATCGGTTTTTATTGAATAATTTCTTTTTTAAAAGCTGTCGTTTTAGTCGCTTCGCAGACATTATTTTCTTTTAATTCACAAATATAATAATTTAATACCGGCTTTCTTAATCCTACACCTATATTGATTTTTATGATTTAGGTTAAAGAAATCCTAAATTTAGACCCTCATCCTTAAAAAGCTTTAATTATTTATTCGTCTAATTGGATTTATACCTAACTTTGTTCTCTCGATTTACGAATTAATTTTTTGAAATAATAAACACAGTAACAATGGGAAAGCTTGGTGCAACAGAAATAATCCTGATCGTAGTGGTAATTGTACTTTTATTCGGTGGTAAAAAAATTCCTGAACTAATGAAAGGTTTGGGTTCCGGAATTAAAGAATTCAAAAATGCGGCTAAAGACGATCAACCTTCCGCTCCTAAGAAAGACGAAACCAAAGAGTAATTTTTTGTAATACTTTTTTTAGAGGCTGTAAAAGTAAACGACTTTTTTTAAAAAAGAGGCTGTTTATTTTTTACAGCCTCTTTTTATTTTGCTTTACAGTATCATACTTAACTGTATACGTTTACGATCTTCGTCAACTTCGGTTACTTTTACCTGTACGTGTTGGTGTAACTTCACCACTTCGTTAACATCGCTCACAAATCCTTCTTTGAGCTGGGAAATATGAACCAATCCGCTTTCCTTGATTCCAATATCCACAAAACATCCGAAATTGGTAATATTGTTCACAATGCCCGGTAATACCATTCCGGTGCGCAAATCCCGGATCGTTTTAACATTGGCATCGAATTCGAATACTTTGGCCGATTTCCTCGGATCCAATCCCGGTTTTTCCAATTCTTTTACAATGTCTTTTAAACTTAATAGTCCAACCGCATCGGTGACATAGTTTTCCAATGGTATCGCGCTTATTTTTTCTTTATTGGCAATCAAATCGTTAACCGATATTTTAAGGTCTTTTGCCATTTTCTCAACAATTCCGTAGGCTTCCGGATGTACTGCCGAATTGTCTAACGGGTTTTTGGCATTCGTGATTCGGATAAAAGCCGCCGCCTGTTGAAAGGCTTTTTCGCCCAATCGCGGTACTTTTTTCAGTTGGTTCCGACTTTCGAAAGCACCATTTTCCGAACGATACGCTACGATGTTTTCGGCCATCTTCTCGCCTATTCCGGACACATAACGCAACAACGATTTACTTGCCGTATTCAAATTGATTCCAACGGAGTTTACACAACGGGTTACCACCGTGTCCAGTTCGCTTTTCAATTGTGTCTGATCCACATCGTGTTGGTACTGCCCTACTCCAATCGATTTCGGGTCGATTTTAACCAGTTCGGCCAACGGATCCGACAAGCGTCTTCCGATCGATACGGCACCACGAACGGTAACATCGTAATTCGGAAATTCGTCTCGGGCAATTTTGGACGCCGAATATACCGACGCTCCGGCTTCGCTCACTACAAATACCTGTATGGGTTTGTCGAAAGCTATTTTTTTAATAAAAAATTCCGTTTCCCGGGACGCCGTTCCATTTCCGATCGAAATCGCATCGATCTTATACGAATTGACCATCGATCGGATTTTTTTCATTGCCATTGCCGTTTCATTTTGCGGCGCATGCGGAAAAATGGTTTCGTTATACAACAAATCCCCTTTTTCGTCCAGGCAAACCACCTTACATCCGGTTCGGAATCCCGGGTCGATTGCCAGAATCCGTTTTTCACCCAATGGCGGTGCCAGTAACAACTGGTTTAAATTTCCGGCGAATACCTGAATCGAACTCGCATCGGCTTTCGCTTTTGCTTCCTGTAAAGTTTCGTTCGAAATTGCCGGTTCCAATAATCTTTTATAACTGTCGCCAATTGCTTTTTTGAGATGTGTAGCGGTATCTTTCTTGTTTTTAATGATGTTCTCTTCGATAAACTCCAGTGCTTCTTCCTGTTCGATATCGACTTTTAATTTGATATAGCCTTCTTTTTCAGCGCGTAACATCGCCAGCAAACGATGTGACGGTGCTTTGGTTATCGGTTCCGACCATTCGAAGTATTGTTCGAATTTTTTGGCTCCTTCTTCGTCTTTTTTCGCTTTTATCACTTTGGTTTCGATCACCGCTTTACGCTGGAACATTCTTCGCAGGTTTTTACGGATATACATGTTTTCATTAATCCATTCGGCTACAATATCGCGCGCACCCTGAAGTGCTTCGTCTTCGTTTGCTACTTTGTCATTCAGGTATTTTGAGGCAATATAATCGAGATCATCTGCATTTTGTGCCATGATGATTTTAGCCAGCGGTTCCAATCCGTTTTCACGGGCCACATCGGCTTTGGTTTTTCTTTTTTTCTTATACGGCAGGTAAAAATCTTCCAATTCGTTCAGGTCAAAACTGTTGCTTATCTTTTGTTCCAGTTCCGGTGTTAAGGCTTCCTGTTCCTCAATGGATTTTAAAATGGCCTCTTTTCGTTTAATAATGGCTTCGAAAGCCGCATCTAATTTGGCAATCTGTTCGATAACAACCTCATCCAGATTCCCGGTTTTGTCTTTTCGGTAACGGGCAATAAAGGGTATCGTACAATCTTCTGCCAAAAGTTGTAAGGTGCTTTCTATGTTCTTTGGAGCCGTCGAAACATGCTTTAGTATATACGCTATATTCGTCATCCTATAAATAAATTGCTTGTTAAAATATCACAACCGCTGTTTTATAAAAACGGATCGTGAAGGCTAAAATACTATCTTTGGCAGAAATTTTATAACAATGCAGCCATTATTCTGTTATGTCCTCAGCATGAATGTATTTGCCTTCGTTGTTTTTGGCATCGATAAATGGCTGGCGATTCGTCAACGAAAACGGATATCCGAAAAAACGTTACTGGCTATTAGTTTTATTGGCGGAAGTATCGGTGCGATCGGTGCGATGCTGCTTTTTCGACATAAAACCGCCAAGCCTTCTTTTTTATGGAAGTTTTCGGTACTATTGGTTTTACAAATCGGAATACTGATGTGTCTTAAACAGTATTTTGAACGTTGATATTATCATTTGATCATAATAAAAACCGCCCGGAATATTTCCGCTGAAATCTATATATTTGTCCAATCCCTTACTAAATTCAAGATATTTTGATACCGAATCTTACAAAAAATAAGTTTTCCCGGTTTTCTTTCCTGCTACAAACCAACTATATTTTTGGTCTACTTGTGGCAGTAGCGGCTTTAATTGCCATCAAACAGTATAACCACGGCAGTTATAACAACTATTCGATTTTTAAATATACGTTTTGGCATTTAATCGAATCCAAATCGCTTTATGCGCATTATCCCGATGAATATTGGGACCGAAATCACTACGGCCCTGTTTTTGCCTTATTTATCGCTCCTTTTGCGCTATTACCGGATTATCTGGGTATGCTGTTATGGAATGTATGTAGTGTACTTGTTTTTGCTTTCGGAATTAAAAGTTTACCGCTTTCGAATAACGTAAAGGCCATTATCGCACTAATCTGCGCCAATGAGCTGATTACCGCTTTACTAAGTTTTCAGTTTAATATTTTCCTGACGGGTGCTATTCTGATTGCCTTTTCCTATACGCTAAAAAATAAAAACGGAATCGCTACTTTTCCTATTATAAGTTGTACAATGATCAAATTATACGGAATTGTAGGATTGGCATTTTTCTTTTTTACGCAGAAAAAAATACAGTTTATTCTTGGGCTTATTTTTTGGGCTGTAGTACTTTTTGTGGTACCGATGCTTTTGTCATCGCCTAAGTTTATTATCGAAACCTACGTAGAATGGTTCAATACGTTGGTTTATAAAAATTCGTCGAATATCAGTCTGGATTCGTATCAGGATATTTCCTTTATGGGAATGGTTCGACGGTCTTTGGGCGATCCTACTATTCCGAATACTCCGTTTCTAATTGGCGGTGTATTGCTCTTCGGAGCAACCTATCTGAGAATAAAACAATTTCAATTCCTGGAGTTTCGGTTGTTATTACTGGCGTCGACGTTGATTTTTACCGTAATTTTTAGCAGTGGCTCCGAATCGCCTACTTATATCATCGCGTTTACCGGTGTGGCCATCTGGTTTATGCGTAAATCGCAACATTCCAAATGGGAGATCGCATTACTGATTTTTGCGATTTTACTTACATCCTTATCGCCAACAGATTTGTTTCCGAAAGTGGCTCGTGTTTTTATCCGTAATCATGCGTTAAAAGCCTTACCTTGTATTATCATCTGGTTTACAATAATTTATGAAATGCTCACAAAAGATTTCAAACCTAAATCCGTTACCGTATGCGAAAATTAGTCTCTATTGTAATTCCTGCTTATAACGAAGCGGATAATATCCGGAATATCTTTACAAATATTCATTCCGTTTTTAGTGCACTACCGTATAACTGGGAGGTTATTTTTGTGGACGATGGGAGTAAGGATGAAACACTGGTTACCGTAAAAGAACTCGCAAACAAGTATAACAATGCCTATTTTCTGGAGTTTTCCAAGAATTTCGGACATCAACTGGCCGTAAAAGCCGGTTTGGATAATGCCTATGGTGATTGTGTGATTTCATTGGACTGCGATGCGCAACATCCACCGGAAATCATTCCGGAAATGCTTCAAAAATGGGAGGAAGGTTTTGATATTGTCTACACCATTCGGGAAGAAGACAAACGTCTTTCGAAAGCCAAAAGAAGCAGTTCGAATCTTTTTTATAAACTGGTTAATTCCCTTTCGGACATTGAACTCGAAGCCGGTACAGCCGATTTCAGACTGATGGATCGTAAAGTGGTAAATGTATTCCGAAACTTTCATGAAACCGAACCGTTTTTAAGAGGACTTACCAAATGGCTTGGTTTTAAACAATATGGTATCCGCTATGAACCGGCCGAACGTTTTGCCGGTACTAGTAAGTATTCCTTTAAAAAAATGGTCCGCCTGGCCTTACATGGTGTGACTTCGTTTAGTATAAAACCTTTATATACTGCCGTTTATGTAGGATTGATCATGTCGCTGTTATCGCTATTGTATATCCCGTATGTGGTATATGCGTTTTATAATCATATCGAAGTTTCCGGTTGGGCCTCTATTATTATTACCATTGTTTTCTTTGGCGGTTTACAACTTATCATGCTGGGAATCATTGGTATTTATGTCGGTAAGATGTTTATGCAAACCAAAAACCGACCGAATTATATTATCCGTTCTACCAATTTAAAAGATCAGTCATGATTTTATTAAGTTTTGATATTGAAGAATTCGACATGCCGTTCGAATACGGAAAAGACATCTCATTCGACGATCAGATTCAATTGTCCATTGCCGGTTCTCATTCGATTCTGGATATTTTGCAAAAACATCAGGTAAAAGCGACGTTTTTTAGTACGGCCACTTTTGCGATTCATGCACCCGAAATTATCGAACGTATCAAAACGGAAGGGCATGAACTGGCGTCACATACGTATTACCATTCCAATTTTGAAGTTTCGCATTTAAAGGAATCCAAAGACAAACTGGAAGAATTGTCCGGTATGACCGTGACCGGTTTCCGAATGCCGCGTATGATGCCGGTAGACGAAAAAGAAGTCGCCAAAGCCGGTTATGTGTATAACAGTTCGATCAATCCAACGTATCTTCCCGGAAGGTATAACAACCTGCATATTTCCCGGACGTATTATACAAAAGACAACGTGTTACAGATTCCGGCTTCGGTGAGTCCATTGGTACGGTTTCCGCTTTTCTGGTTGTCGTTTCACAATCTTCCGTTGGGTTTGTACAGCCGCATTGCCAAATGGACCTATAAAAAAGATAAGTACCTCAACATTTATTTCCACCCGTGGGAGTTTACCGATCTGGACGATTTCGAACGTTTTGGATTCCCGGGTTATGTCCGTAAAAACACCGGCGTAAAAATGGAAAACCGACTGGATCAGTTTATTTCCAATATGAAAAAAAGCAAATTGCCGTTTGGAACTTTTCAGGAGTTTGTTAAAGGTATCGTTACACCTGACAGGTTTTAAAAACCTGTCAGGTGTGCTGCAATAAATAGAAAAGGCTTCCAAATGGAAGCCTTTTTATTATAACCCTAGCAGGTCTTTTCTCTTTATTCTTTATTCTCCAGTCTATTGACAAACCGGGATTTTATTCACACGATTCGCATGACGTCCACCTTCAAAAGCGGTTGCTAAAAAGGTATCGACCATCTCGATTGTCTGTTGGATTGACGTAAATCGCGCCGGAATACTGATAATATTCGCATCGTTATGCTGACGTGCCAAAGCCGCAATTTCTTTTGTCCAGCACAATGCCGCACGGATTCCCTGGTGTTTGTTTACCGTAATCGCGATACCGTTTCCGCTTCCGCAGATCACAATACCAAAATCGGCTCTTCCTTCTGTCACATCCAATGCAACCGGGTGACCGAAATCGGGATAATCCACACTGTCGAAAGTGTCTGTCCCATGATTCGTTACCGTATGTCCCTGGGCTTCCAGATGTTTTAAAATCGCTTGTTTATAGTCCGGACCGGCATGGTCGTTCCCAATTGAAATTCTCATTGTGTTGTTGTTTATTTGTTTACTGCAAAGTTAGCAAAGAATACTGTTAAACAATTTTTAAATTGGAATCGTCATTTAATTTTTTCAGAATCGCGCGTACCGCCTCAATATCATCCGGATGTACTTTTAGTTTAATCCCTCCCAAAGCCTGCGAATACATCGGTGCAATGTTCATCATCGTCTCATTTTCAAAAAAATAACGGATTTCCTGTTGTTCCAATAAATGCTTTAGCACGGCAATTTCGTGCGGATAATCAAAAACGGCTACCGTAACAAATTCATTCATCGTTTAAAGGTTTTGCTAAAGATACAAAAGTTATTATTTCTATAATTCTTATTCTTTCTTCCCCGATTGTGAATACTAATTCGTAATTTTAGCAGTATATTAGAAAAGAATTTATGAGTAAGAAACACAAAAAGTTAGGTAACAAAGGGAAAGATTTTTCTGCAAAAATCTTTAAAATCCTATCCAAAGAACCTAACAAAACATTCAACTATAAGCAAATAGCTGCAATTCTGGAGTTGAATGATACCCAAAGTCGGAATGAAATCATCAAAGAATTAAAATACCTTACCTCCAAAGAAAAAATCGAAGAAGTGGACCGCGGTAAATACCGTATCATCACAAAAGCCGATTATTTTGAAGGTGTAATCGATATGACCAGTCGGAAAACAGCTTATTTTGTTTGTCCGGATCTGGAAGACGATGTTTTTATCCCAACCAATAATCTGAATCATTCTCTGGATGGTGATAAGGTAAAAATTTATATCTACAATCGCAGAAAAGGACGCAGACCGGAAGGGGAAGTCGTTGAAATTATCGAACGTAAAAAAACCGATTTTGTAGGTGTGATCGATATCCAAAAGAACTTTGCTTTTGTGACGTCGGCCAATCCGAAAATGTATACCGATATCTTTATTCCAAAAGACAAAATGGGAGAGGCGCAAAATGGCGATGTCGTTCTGGTTCATATCGAAGACTGGCCGGCTAAAGCTGACAGCCCGTTTGGAGTGGTTACAAAAGTACTTGGAAGACCGGGTGAACACAATACCGAAATCCATGCGATCCTTGCAGAATATGGACTACCATACGATTTCCCGATAGAGGTGGAGGCCTATGCCAAAAAACTGGATACTTCCATTCAGGAAAGCGAAATCCTGAAACGCCGCGATATGCGGAATACGCTTACGTTTACAATCGACCCGAAAGACGCCAAGGATTTTGACGACGCCTTATCGTTCGAAAAACTTCCGAATGGAAACTATGAAATCGGAATCCATATTGCCGATGTTTCCCATTATGTTCAGGAAGGAACCGTCCTGGACGATGAAGCCTACCAACGGGCCACTTCCGTTTATCTGGTCGATCGGGTAGTGCCAATGCTTCCGGAAGTGCTTTCCAATTTTGCCTGTTCACTACGTCCACACGAAGAGAAATATACCTTTTCGGCCGTTTTTGAACTGAATGAAAAAGCCGAATTGGTTAACCAGTGGTTTGGCCGAACGGTAACCTATTCCGACCAACGTTTTGCCTATGAAGAAGCGCAGCATATTATCGAAACCAAAGGAAATCAGATTCCGGCCGAAATTTCGCTTACCGGAAAGGATTATACTGTCGATGCACCTATCGTGGAAGCAACGCTAAAATTAAACGAGCTGGCTAAGATTCTTAGAAAAAAACGAATGCAAAACGGTGCTATTTCGTTCGATAAAGTAGAAGTAAAATTCCACCTGAACGAAAATGCCGAACCAACCGGAGTGTATTTTAAAGTCGCTAAGGATGCCAACCATCTGATCGAAGAATTTATGTTGCTGGCCAATAGAAAAGTAGCAGAATTTATCGGAAAACAAAAGAAAACATTTGTGTATCGTATCCACGACGAACCGGATCAGGACAAGTTGATTAACCTACAAACCGTAATCTCTAAATTCGGTTATTCGATCAATTTTAAATCCAAAGATGCCATTTCAAAATCGTTGAATACGTTGTTGGAAGATGTACAGGGTAAAAAAGAACAAAATCTGGTGGATACACTGGCCATTCGTAGTATGAGCAAAGCCAGTTATTCTACCGAAAACATAGGCCATTACGGACTGGCATTCGATTATTATTCGCATTTTACATCTCCTATTCGTCGTTATCCCGATGTTATGGCACACCGTTTGCTACAACATTATCTCGATGGCGGTGCTTCGGCCGATGCGGAAGTATATGAGGAAAAATGTATGCATTCCTCTACTATGGAAAGTCTGGCAGCCAATGCCGAACGCGACAGTATCAAGTATATGCAGGTGAAGTATATGCAGGATCACAAAGACGAAGCGTTTTTGGGCGTTATTTCCGGTGTGACCGAATGGGGTATTTATGTGGAAATTATTGAAAATAAGTGTGAAGGTATGGTACGTATCCGCGAAATACGCGACGATTATTATACATTCGACGAAAAACAATATGCCTTGGTGGGCGAAATTTCACATAATATCATCCAATTGGGCGACGAAGTCATCGTAAAAGTGAAAAATGCCGATCTGGTTAAAAAACAACTGGATTTTCATTTTATCAAAAAGAAAGATTCGTAACATTTTAAAAACAGAAAACGATGCTAAAAACAACTTTTAAGAACAGTTTCGCAATAGTCACATTCCTATTGGCAACGCAGTTTGGTTTTGCTCAGGTGACTAAAAACGTAGGTGATTTTACAGCGGTAAAAGTATTCGATAAAATATCGGCCCAATTAGTTCCTTCTTCCGAAAGCAAAATTGAATTAAAAGGTCAAGGCGCTGAAAAAGTGGAAATTGTAAACAAAAACGGCGATTTAAAAATCCGTATGCCATTGGATAAATTCCTGAAAGGAGAAGACATCACGGCGATTATTTACTGTAAAAACGTAGAAAGTATCGAAGCCAGCGAAGGTGCCTATGTTTCCAGTGATGCTACTTTAAAAGGGGTGGATTTTACTGTAAATGCCAATAAAGGCGGTCAAATTAAAGTGGCTTTGGATGTTAAAAAAGCGGGGATTCGTGCTACTACAGGCGGAATCGTTAAACTGAGCGGTAAAGCCGAAAATCAGGATATTGTAATCAATTCTGGTGGTATTGTAAATGCGAAAACTTTCGAAACCTCGCAAACGACTGTAGCCGTTAATGCCGGTGGTGAAGCCGATATTTTTGCAACCGATTTGGTAGACGCCAAAACAAGAGCAGGAGGGGACATTACGATTTACGGAAATCCTAAAAAAGTAAATCAGAAAACCATTGCTGGTGGAAATATTGACGTAATCAAAAAATAATTCCGTTACAACTGAAACAAAATATATAAAATCCCGACTAGTTTGTAGTCGGGGTTTCTTTTATACAATAAACCCGCTTTCCGGTCGATTTGAGACAATCGTTTTAAACCTATCGGATTTTTTAAACTATATTTGTAATTTAACATTGTAGTAACAGTGTTTTTACGCTTATTCACCTTAAATACCTTTTCATGATAGACGATATTCTTACCGGAATTCCGTTAGGATTCTTTTTAAGTTTTATGATCGGCCCTGTCTTTTTTGTGCTTTTGGAAACCAGTATTACCAAAGGATTTCGCGCGGCCATGTCATTTGACGTTGGAGTAGTCTTAGGTGATATCGTTTTTATTGCTATTGCTTATTTTAGTAGTGTCCGACTGATTCAAAGTATTAAAGACGATCCGGCTTTGTTTATTTTTGGTGGTATTCTGATGTTTACCTATGGAATGATTACTTTTTTTAAACTCCGTAGACAAAGTAAATCGATCGAAGAAGACGAAGAAGTTGTCGAATTGATCAAAAGAGATTACTTCAGCCTTTTTATTAAGGGATTCCTACTTAATTTTATCAATATCGGGGTTTTAGGATTCTGGCTGGCGATTATCATTACTTTCGGACCAAAACTGGATATGGTGCCTTCCCGTATGTTAACGTTTTTTAGTGCAGTGATTGGTTCCTATTTCATTACGGATATCGGAAAAATCTTGTTAGCGAAGCAACTTCGTAAAAAACTGACTCCAGCTAACATTCTGAAAGTTAAAAAATTAAGTAGTATTTTGTTAATCGTTTTCGGATTGGTATTGATGTTCCAGGGATGGTTTCCTAAAGAAAAGGAATTTGTAAAAAATACACTGGAAAAAATAGAAGAGAAAAAATAATAGTAAATTATAGTGAGTCGTCCTAAAATAGGTTGACAGATTTTAGAATAAAAATATATTAACCAGTCAGGTTTTCTGGCTGGTTTTTTTGATGTATAAAGTTAGGTGTTTTCATTTTCAGACTCAAATGTGGTCTTTTATTATTATAGGTTTGTATTGCTGTTTTTATGAGTTTTTCTAATGTTTGTCCGTCTTTACATTTATAAATCAAAAATTCGTTTTTTAAAATTCCGTTTATTCTCTCAGCTAACGCATTCTGATAACAATCATATCCGTCGGTCATAGAGGGCGTAATACCGTTTTTAGCTAATACTTTCTGATAAATTTTAGAACAATATTGTAATCCTCTATCGGAGTGATGTATCAGTGGTAATGTTGATTTCCTATTCAGTACAGCCATTTTTAATGCCTGTACCACATTTTCAGAACTCATATCATCACTGAGTTTGTATCCCATTATTTTTCTACTATAAGCATCAGTAACTAAAGATAGATAATGCGTTTTCTGATGTGATTTGATATAAGTAATATCACTAACGTATACCTGTTCGGGACGGTTAATTTCACATTCTTTCAAAAGATTTTCGTACTTGTGTAGCCAATGTTTAGAATAGGTAGTTTTAGTGTAACTCTTCATTGGTTTAACAAGTAACTTCTCCCTTCTTAGATAATCAAATAAAGCATCACGACCTATCTTTACACCCTGTTGATCAAATTGCTTCGAAAGTAGATAATATAGTTTACGTGTTCCTATACGTGGCATTTCCAATCGCAAAGAAAGAACCAGATGCTTTACTTTGAGTAAGGCAGATTCCCGATGGAAGATTCTTTTTTGTTCCTGATATATAGCTTGTCTACTCATCCCAAACAATCGGCAACTTTTGGACAAACTTATTCCTGCTCCTTCCCGGAGTCGGAAGATGGTTTGGGAGAAAACTTTTTTCGGATCTGAGTTCCGTACTGACTATCAGAAATGTCGATCATCGTATTGAGAATCGTATTTCGAAGTTTCTCATCGGCCAGTTCTTTCTCTAATCGTTTAATAATTTGAGCCGGGGTTTCTTTAGATTTAGACATAAATAACAGATTTGGTTTACTCCAGTCTAAGTTACCATATTTTCGAAGCCAAACCAAAACAGTACTTCTTCCCTGGATTCCATAAACAGATTGAGCCTGCCTATAAGTCATTTCACCTTGTTCAACTCGGGTAATTACAGCTAATTTAAAAGCCATGTTGTAATCCTTTTGACTACGCTTAATAGCCTTGCTTTCTTTGTCTTTCATAATAAAGTCGATTTGGTGTCAACTTATTTCAGGACGGGACATAGTTATAAAAAAAGAGCGGTTATAGTAACCGCTCTTTTTGTTTCCTGAGGCATCGAGCGGATTCGAACCGCTGTGGACGGTTTTGCAGACCGCTGCCTAGCCTCTCGGCCACGATGCCAGTATTGTAGGGCGCAAACTTACTAAAATATTTTGAAATTCAAATTCAAATTCGACATTTTATTGTACTTATTTTATAATGCGCTCGTTTTCAACAGGCTGTTAACTACGGTATTCTTCCATTTGAACCGTAACCGCTTCCACATCGCCCCCAATTGGTGGGTTTAGTTTGGAAACTGCTACCGTAATTCTCGAAACAGCAGGAATTTCCTTAAAAATCCGAACCAGAATACGCTTCGCTACATGCTCTAATAATTTCGAACGGATCGCCATTTCTTCCCGAACTATCCGGTTTAAGTGTACATAATCAACCGTATCAACCAATTCATCGGTATCCGACGGCTTCCGTAAATCTGTTTTTACTTCCAAATCCACACTGTAATCCGATCCGATTTTACTTTCTTCTTCCAGACATCCGTGGAACGAAAAGGTACGGATGTTTTTTAACTTAATGATTCCCATTTTTAAACGTATTCGATAATAGATTAGTCCTTCGACGGATAAAAGTACGAATTTTTAAAGCCAATATGATAATAAGCCCTTAAAGTTATACCGACATAAACAACATTTTTGGTAAATTTGCCTTTCTAATTTTATTTTATGTCAACAAAAGAAAAATCATTAAATTTTATCGAACAAATCATTGAGGAAGATTTAAAAAATGGTTTATCTCAAGATAAATTGCGATTCCGTTTTCCACCGGAACCTAATGGCTATTTACACATTGGTCATGCCAGTTCCATATGTCTTAATTTTGGATTAGGATTGGATTATCAGGCGCCGGTTAACCTGCGTTTTGATGATACCAACCCGGCTAAAGAAGAGCAGGAATACGTAGATGCAATCAAAAAAGACGTACAATGGTTAGGATACCAATGGGCAGAAGAATGTTATGCTTCCGACTATTTTCAACAATTGTATGACTGGACCGTAGCGCTGATCAAAAAAGGAAAAGCCTATGTCGACAGTCAAACTTCGGAAGAAATGGCCAAACAAAAAGGAACGCCTACACAAGCGGGTGTTGATAGTCCGTACCGAAACCGTTCGGTAGAAGAAAACCTGGATTTATTCGAACGAATGAAAAATGGTGAATTCGAAGAAGGTACGCATATTTTAAGAGCCAAAATCGACATGGCTTCTACCAACATGCTAATGCGTGATCCAATCATGTACCGTATTTTACACAAACACCACCACAGAACCGGTGAAAAATGGTGTATTTATCCAATGTACGACTGGGCTCACGGAGAAAGCGACTACCTGGAGCAAATTTCACATTCGTTCTGTACGCTGGAGTTTTTACCTCACCGCGAATTGTACGACTGGTTTTTAGATCAGATTATTGATACCGACAAAGTACGCCCGAAACAACGTGAATTTGCACGTAGAAATCTTTCGCACACCGTTGTTAGTAAGCGTAAATTACTACAATTGGTTCAGGAAGGACATGTTACCGGATGGGACGATCCGAGAATGTCTACCATTTCCGGAATGCGCAGAAGAGGGTATACGCCAACGGCTATCCGTAATTTTGCCGATACCATTGGTATTGCCAAACGGGATAACCTGATTGACGTTTCTTTACTGGAATTCTGCGTTCGTGAAGATCTGAACAAAACGGCTCCACGTGTAATGGCCGTATTGGATCCGGTGAAACTGATCCTTACCAATTATCCGGAAGGTAAAGAGGAGTGGTTGGATGCCGAAAACAATCAGGAAGAAGAAATAATGACCTATAGAAAAGTGCCTTTTTCTAAAGAATTATATATTGAAAGAGAAGACTTTTTAGAAGAAGCGAACAGTAAATTTTTCCGTTTGACCCTTGGAAAAGAAGTGCGTTTAAAAAATGCCTATATCATTAAGGGGGAAAGCGTGGTTAAAGATGCTGATGGAAATATTACCGAAATTCATGCTACTTATGATGAAGACAGTAGAAGTGGAAGCGGTTCGGAAGCGAGTATGCGCAAAGTAAAAGGTACCATTCACTGGGTATCGGTAGCACATGCGGTTCCGGCTGAGATCCGAATCTACGATCGTTTGTTTTCACATGAAAACCCGGATGGTAATAAAGAAATTAATTTCAAAGAGTTTTTAAATCCTAATTCATTGGAAATCATTACCGGATACCTGGAACCTAGCCTGAAAACGGCAGTCGATGGTGACCGATTCCAGTTCCAACGTTTGGGATATTTCTGTGTAGATCGCGACACTACTGCTGATAAACTGGTTTTTAACAAAACCGTTGGCCTTCGCGATACATGGGCAAAAGTAGAAAGTAAAGAATAAAGTTATGTTAGATCATTTTTTTGGAGAACAGGCCGTAGCCAATGTATATTTATATTCGGCTCCGTTGCATATCCTAATCATCTTATTTGAAATGTTTTACAGCTATTCGCATAAAAAACATTTCTATAATACGAAAGATACGCTTACCAATATCTATATGGCTTGTCTGAACTATGGTTTGGACATTATCATGAAAGCCTTTGCTATTGGGGTTATGTTCTACTTTTACGAACACCGCATTTTCGATCTGGAATACAGCAGTGTTTGGTATTGGATTGGTGTTTTCCTTTTACAGGATTTTGCCTATTATGTCCATCATTATGTGGATCATCACTCCAGAATGTTCTGGGCGGTACACGTAACGCACCATAATTCCGGTTATTTTAATATTACCACAGGGTTTAGATCCCCTGTTTTACAGCCTTTATACCGCTATTTGTTCTTTTCGCCGATAGCATTTTTAGGCTTTAATCCGTGGCATATTATGGCCGCTTATGCGATTATTCAGATTTACGGAACCTGGGTACATACCAAAACCGTGAAAAGTATGGGTATTTTAGAATGGATTTTGGTTACACCATCCCATCACAGAGTACACCATGCTTCCAATGCCCGTTATTTAGATCGTAATATGGGAATGGGATTAATTATCTGGGATCGTATGTTTGGAACTTTTGAAAAAGAAGATCCGAATTATGAAGAAGTGCGCTTTGGACTTACTTCCGAAATAGAAGACAAAGGACCACTTAATATTGTATTTCACGAATGGAAAGATATTTGGCGAGATGCTTCTCAACCAAATCTAAAATTTTCCGACCGACTAAAATATATTTTTTATCCACCGGGATGGTCACATACCGGAGATTTTAAAACGTCTGCTAAACTTCGGGCCGAAGAAAGAGCAAATAGACAAAAATGATAAAGGGCTTCTTTTTAGAAGCCTTTTTCTATTATATGTTTTATCAATTAAAATACAAATAATCATTTTTAAAATCTATTAAAAATGACTTTACACCGTGCTTTTAAATCGATTATCTTTTTTAGGTAAATAGATTTTACATCTCTAAAAAAATACGATTTAAAAAGGCTTTTAATTTCGTTATTTTAAAAAACAAGTTTTTATTAACGACTTATTAACGTATTTATGAATATTAATTTCGTAAGTTTATAATTATTAATTTTTAAAAAGTGAGATTATGTCTAATAACACAGGTAACACATTATTGGCACTTTTAGCCGGAGCAGCTATCGGTGCCGGTGTCGGAATTTTATTTGCTCCCGATAAAGGATCTAAAACCCGAAGAAAAATTAAAGATGGTTTCGATAAGGAAACAGATCACTTACGAGACAAGTTTAACGAGGCTACCCATAACCTCAAAAATAAATTCAGCAGAGCCAAAATGGATTTGGAAAGCGAATTTGATCATCTAGTATCCAACGTCGATAATAAGACCGAAGATATTATCGCAACATTAGAAAAAAAACTGGACGATCTTAAAAAACAACACGCTAAAGCAACTAAATAAAGTAGGCTATGGCTTTTGAAAAATTAAAAGAAAATACCGAACAAATTCAGGATAATGCCAAAGCATTATTCGATTCCAACGTGGCCTACTATAAACTATGGTTTTTTAAAGTAGCTATGAAGTCAACAACAATGATACTTAAAATTTTCCTTTTGAGTATTTTCCTGATGTTGATGGTACTTTTCTTGTCTATAGCCGGTGCCTTTGCTTTAGGTAATATGTTGGGTAGTTATGCGCTCGGTTTCTTAATTGTGGGTGTCATTTATCTGATCCTTTGTATCGTGGTGTACTACATTAAAGATAAAATCGTGGAAGGCCCGATACTGGAAAAATTCTCCGAATTCTTTTTTAATGATTAATTATGGAAAGAAAAAAATATTCGTCATATGATGAAATCAACCGTGAACTGGAAATCTTAAAAGTACAGAAAGAACTGGATTACAGACGTTTGGTCTATGCAGTCGAAAAAACACGGGATGACCTTACACCAGGAGTATTTACTTCGGGAGTGGTTCGTTCCATAGGTTCATTTTTTACGAAATCGGGAACCATTCAAAATCTATTAATCGGTTTTATTTTTAACCGGTTATTCAAATAAAAAAGCGGCTAATGCCGCTTTTTTATTTTATTTATTCCGTTTCCGGTAATGCTGTGGTATCATAATGATCCGGACGTTGGAAATCATCTTTCGATTTCTTCTTTCCCTGCGCTTTTTTCATCGCTTCACCAACCTGATTCGAAGCCGTAAAAGAAGCTACCATGTTGTTTAACATATCACTTCCGGCTTGTGGTGAATTCGGTAATAAAATCAGGTTCGAATTCGTATCCGATCCGATGGCCTGTAACGTATCATAATGTTGGGTTACAACGATTAATGCTGAGGCTTCCTGAGAGTTGATTCCTACTTTATTTAATACATCCACACTTTCTACCAATCCACGGGCAATTTCACGTCGCTGATCGGCAATACCCTGACCTTGTAAACGCTTACTTTCAGCTTCGGCTTTCGCTTTGGCTACAATACGGATTCTACTGGCTTCCGCTTCATATTCGGCAGCTGTTTTTTCACGATCGGCCGCATTAATACGGTTCATGGCATTTTTTACCTGAATATCCGGATCGATATCGGTAATCAAAGTGTTGATAATATCATATCCATATGTTGTCATCGCTTCATTTAACTCTCTTTTTACAGCGATCGCAATGTCGTCTTTTCTTTCGAAAACATCGTCTAATTTTAATTTCGGTACTTCAGCACGCACTACGTCAAATACATACGACGTAATCTGATCGTGCGGATATTCCAGTTTATAAAACGCATCGTACACTTTTTCCTGAATTACTTTAAACTGAACCGAAACTTTCATTTTAACGAATACGTTATCTTTTGTTTTCGTTTCAATGATCACATCCAACTGCTGGATTCTTAAATTCACTTTACCGGCAATACGGTCGATAACCGGAATTTTTAATTGTAATCCGGAATGACGGATGCTGTTGAATTTTCCAAAACGTTCCACAATCGCGGAAGATTGCTGTTTAACCGTAAAAAACGAGGCTAAAAAGAGAAATACGAGAATAACAATAATAACGTAACTAAACATAAAATGTAGCTTTTAATGGTTTATTCGGTTAAGATACGAAAAAAAGGAAAACCTTTTTTTTATTATAGTAAGCAATACTTCATTTCTCTTTTTTTAAAAAAACACTAAAAAACTGAAAGTCAATATTTTAATTATAATACTACTGCTTATATATTTAAAAAATTATTAATATGAAAAATCTTATATAAAAAGATATCTTTGCCCGATTTTTAATGAACCCTAATTTTTAATGATGAAAAAAATTTTTATTGTCGCAATTAGCGCCTTTATTTTCTTTGGATGTGAAGATAAAGAACCTGTTAGTTGTTATCTGAAAAATCCTAAACTAAGTAGTAATTCACCTCTCCTCACAGGCGAAAGTATTATGCTAAAGTCCACTAATGTGGTGTTTGAGGATGCAATTTATGAATGGACTGGTCCTAATGATTTTCATTCTTCCGAACGTAATCCTGTAATTCCAAACGC
Source organism: Flavobacterium sp. WV_118_3 (assembly GCF_039778605.1). Taxonomy (NCBI): domain Bacteria; kingdom Pseudomonadati; phylum Bacteroidota; class Flavobacteriia; order Flavobacteriales; family Flavobacteriaceae; genus Flavobacterium; species Flavobacterium sp. WV_118_3. Next base: position 3,252,478 of record NZ_CP156060.1, read on the forward strand.
TACCACTGCAATGGCGGGAGAATATAAATTAAAAATTACCCGTGGAATTTGTGAAAGTGAAGTTGTTAGTACCGATGTATCACTAATTACCAATACCGTAAACTGCTCGGTAGTGGATAATCATATAACATTCCGTTATGACTATTTTCCCGATACTTATTTGTATTATTTTCAAGCTGGTCCAAAATCGGATAATACGTATCAAATATATGGAGGTGGTGTAAACGGAAATGTTACTATTACCTTTAAAGGTAATAATATTCCCGAAACCGGAATTTATTCAATAGTAAATTCATACGATTTAATAGCACAAAATAAAGTATTCGTTAAACTTAATAGGAGTGATGTTCTAAACTTTTATGCGCTTTCAGGAGATGTTGTGGTATCAAAAGCCAATGGTAAATTATCTGCAAAGTTTTGTGATATGCCTTTTTCAGTAGCAAATTCCAATCAGGTTTATTTTACGGCTAATGCAAAATTAATTGATAATAATTAAAGCTTTACAGTATGTTTAAAAAAATACTATTACTGTTATTACTAGTAAGTACTTTAACATCCGTTGCTCAGAATTCTTATTTTGTTGATACGAAAAAAAAGAAAACAATAGTTAGAAATGATGCAATCGATATATTGGTAATAGACAATAGAATCTCTTATAAATTACCCGGGAAAACCTGGGAAAAATATATAACCTTTAAAGATTTGGATTATTTGGTACATGGTCCTTATAAGTTTAAAGCTTTTACGATAAATAATAAAAGAGAAGGCTATTATATAATAGCCGAAGAAGGCTCTAAAAAATTAGTAGGTATTTCTATCGTAAGGGAAGTAATGTCAAGTAAAGGTACCATTTTAACCCGATCCGTTTATAATTATTTATATGTATTGGAAAATGACACTACTGTACTTTATGATTTATTAGTTAAAGATTCTAAAAACAAAAGAAATAGAGAAAAAAGGACCGAAATACCGGAACAAATAAAATCCTACTTTCCAAATTGTACTCCGCTTCTGAACAGAATCGACAGTTTGTTACAAAATTCCTCTGACCCTGAATTTCTTTCAATTTTAGAATTAATTCAAAATCCTATTTACATTCAATGCAATTAACTATGACAAAAATTAAACTATTATTACTTTTATTATTCCCCACAATACTCTTTTCGCAAGCACCAAGAGGTTTCCATATTTCTGCAGGAATGAACTATACTTCTTTGGATTCAAAAGATTTACTAAGTGATCCTGGTATTGGCTATAAAATTGGAACTGTTTTTACTTTTGGCTACCATGAATCTTATAATTATCAATTTGAGGTTTTCTATAACAACAGAAATGTCAATCTGAAAACGGTAAATCAATCTTATGAATACGATGGTACTACTAAATATTCAAAAAGTGCTATTGATCTGGGTCTTTTCTTAAATTATTATATTTTAAAACCTGATGAAGATAAATTTTATTTTGGTCCGCAAGCAGGTTTAATCCTATCTTTTGGTTCTGGATTTACGCCCTCAGGAGGTGAAGATGTTAATGGTCAATATTATTTACCCCATCTTCTTGATGAAAATAGTTTAACCAAAGCCGAAAAAATTGATTATGGCGCAGGATTCGGTTTAACAGGTGGTTATAACAATTTTAAATTTGACCTGCGTTATACCTTAGGATTAACTAATGTATTAGGACCTGTAGAAACAAATAGTTATAATAGTAATTATACATACACTGGCCCTTCATTGAATGGAAAAATAAATACTTTTTCATTCGTTGTAAGTTATAGTTTAGCAAGATTACTAGGTTATGAATAAAAAAAAAGCTCCGATATCGGAGCTTTTTTTTTATAAAGTACTAATCGCTTTTTGAATTCGCTGTACGGTTTCTTCTTTTCCGATCATTTCGACAATATCGAACAAATGTGGACCTTTTAAAGCACCTACAAGGCTCAAACGAAACGGTTGCATCACTTTCCCCATTCCAATCTCATTTTTGGTCATCCAGTCCTTTACAATCGTTTCAATGTTTACCGAAGTAAAGTCACCAATGTTTTCAACAACCGAAATTAATTCCTGCATGATCGAACCGGTGTCTTCTTTCCAGTTTTTAGCGGCTTTTTCATCGTAGGCCGATGGCGCTACAAAAAAGAAATCCGATAAGTCATATAAGTCGGTTACAAAAGTCGCACGCTCTTTTACCAGTCCTACTACTTTTTCAACATAAGAAATCTCTTTGTTAATTCCCTTTTCTTTTAGAATCACAGCATAAGCTGTAGCTAACGAAGCGTCCGATTGTTGTACCAGATAATGGTGGTTAAACCATTTGTTTTTTTCCGGATCGAATTTCGCACCGGCTTTGTGTACGCGTCCTAAATCAAACTTTGTAACCAATTCTTCCAAGGTAAATAACTCCTGATCGGTTCCGTCGTTCCATCCTAATAAAGCCAGGAAGTTGACCACAGCGCCCGGGAAAAATCCTTTTTCGCGGTATCCCGACGATTTTTCGCCCGAAACCGGATCCGTCCAATCCAATGGAAATACCGGAAATCCAAGTTTATCACCATCACGTTTGGAAAGTTTTCCATTTCCAACCGGTTTTAAAATCAACGGTAAGTGTGCAAATTTTGGTGCTTCCCATCCAAATGCTTTGTATAACAATTCGTGTAAGGGTAGGGAAGGCAACCATTCTTCTCCACGAATCACATGAGACGTTTCCATTAAATGGTCGTCTACAATATTCGCCAGGTGATAGGTTGGCATTCCGTCACTTTTAAACAATACTTTATCGTCTAATAAGTTGGTATCAAATTTAATATCGCCACGGATAATATCATTCAGATGTAAGGTTTCTCCAACCGGTGTTTTAAAACGGATCACATATTCTTCACCATGGTTGATACGTTCTGCAACTTTTTCGGCCGAATTGGTAAGTGAATTATCCAATTGCTCGCGAACCGTATGGTTATATATAAAGGTTTTTCCGTCCTGTTCGGCAGTTTTACGCAGATTATCCAGGCTTTCGGCCGTGTCAAAAGCATAATATGCCCAACCACTGTTAATAAGTTGATCGGCATATTCCTTATAAAGTTCTTTACGTTCGCTCTGACGGTACGGTCCGAATTTTTCGTTTTTACCAATTGTTTCATCCGGCGCAATACCCAACCATTCCAAAGCTTCCATAATATACGCTTCCGCTCCGGGTACAAAACGGTTCTGATCGGTATCTTCTATCCGAAGGTAAAACGTACCACCGTGTTGTTTAGCAAATAAATAATTAAATAAAGCGGTTCTAACGCCTCCTATATGTAAAGGTCCTGTAGGACTAGGTGCAAATCGCACACGAACTGGCTTTGACATTTTTTAAAAATTTTACGCAAAGATACAATTATGCTTTTTCCCTTCGAATTATTTTATCCGATACTGTTTATAAATAGGTTCATTTACTGTTTATCCTATCTGAAAAATATTTTTCGCAATCATTCCCGATAAAAATACCTTTGTTTTATCAAATCGATAGCGTTCTTTAAAATACATTATACTATATAAGGTAATTTACAAATTGACATTGCCGATTATTTAATATAAAACCTTGTAAATCAGTAAACTTTATATCATTTTAACATTAAAAATGAGCTATGTTAATACAAATTTACATTGTATTGATTTTCAGTTAATTATAAGTTAACACAGATTGTTTATAACTTTAGATAGAAAATTATAAAAGATTTTTGGTTGTATCCTAAAATTTGCTAATCCAAAACCTAAATGAAACTACCAAATCTATTTTTTAAAATTTGTTTTGAAATTATGAATAGATAGTCAACAGTTATTAACAGAAATTAACAAGTAAACTTATTAATAAAAATAGATGTAAATGGTTTATCCACCATTGTTAATAACGTTTTAAAAAGACTTCATTTCTAAAGCTTTATCGATAAACAACACTGTTGATAAAACCGGATAAAATTGTATAACTCCAAATTAAGAAGAAAAAATAAAAAGTTATTGCCACTATTAACAAGCTATAATAACAAACAATTTTTTTAAAATTTTTAAAAGATCTTTTTTATTATTTTAATGATTGTTGACAACTTCTCTGTTTAACTCTTTTCTCTTTCTTCTGTTTTCTTTGTTCTTTCCTCTTTAAACGTTGTTCCTTCTGTAAAATAGTTAATTCCTGTTTCGATTAAAATTGTAATTTTATCGGTTATAAACAAATTTTGATAATTTGGAAACGAAAGAACTGATATTTCAAAAGCTGGAAGACTTTATAAAAAAGTTTTATACGAACGAATTGCTAAAAGGAATTATTCTTTTTACCGGTTTCGGTTTGCTGTATTTTATTGTCACGTTGCTCGTGGAACATTTTCTATGGCTTTCTCCAAACGGTAGAACGGTTTTGTTCTGGCTGTTCATTTTAGTAGAACTTTTCTTTTTGCTACGGTTTATTCTATTTCCGTTGTTCAAACTTTTCAAATTACAAAAGGGAATCGATTACAAACAGGCTTCGTTAATTATCGGAAATCACTTTTCGGAAGTAAATGATAAGCTGACGAATTTTTTACAGCTGTACGGACAAAGTGATAAATCGGAATTACTATTGGCTTCGATCGAACAAAAAGCGATATCGTTAAAACCGGTTCCGTTTGGAAATGCAATTAATTTTAAAAAGAACACCAGGTATCTTCCGTATGCCATAATCCCATTGTTGGTGTTATTGTTTTTTATGGTCTCCGGAAATTCAAATCTCATTACCGAAAGTTTGGATCGGGTAGTGCATTACAAAAAAGAATATGCGCCACCGGCTCCGTTTAGTTTTCAGATTATCAATAAAAATCTAACGGCCGAACAGGGTCAGGATTTTTTATTACAGGTAAAAACCAATGGAACGGTAATTCCGGAAAATGCAATGATCGCTATTGGTAATGAAAATTATTACCTGGAAAACGTTCGACCGGGTGTGTTCCAATATCAGTTTGATAAAATTACCAAGAATACCGATTTTAAACTATTGGCCAACGAAGTGGTTTCAAATACTTATCAGGTAAATGTCGTTGCGGTTCCAACCATTGTTAATTTCGAAATGGTTTTGAATTTTCCATCCTATCTCGGAAAAAAACCGGAATTGATTCAGGGAAGTGGCAATGCGATCGTACCAGAAGGAACTACCATTACCTGGAAAGTTAATACGCTGGCTACGAGTAAAGTGGTTTGGAAAGATGCTTCGGTTAATGACGCGTTTAAACGCAATGAAAACCTGTTTAGTTTATCCAAAAGAATACTTCAAAATACAGAATATCAAATACTTACTTCAAATGAAAAGGTAACCGATCACGAAAAATTACAGTATCAGATTACTACGGTTAAGGATCAGTTTCCGACGATTTCGGTACAATCGGCTCCGGATTCGTTAAAACTAAAAAAGAACATGGTTATTGGCCAGGTTTCCGACGATTATGGACTGACGAAATTACAGGTGGTATATTATCCGAAGGAAAAACCGAATCAGGTTTCTCGTGGAACCATTCCAGTGAAACGCGAAACGTTTGATCAGTTTGTCTATACGTTTCCTAATGGTTTGAATATTCAACCAGGTGTAGAATACGATTATTATTTTGAGATTTTTGATAATGATGCGATTCACAATTTTAAAAGTTCGAAGTCTTCTGTCTTTTCTCATCGTGAGTTAACGACCGAGGAAAAAGAGGATCAGATTTTACAGGAGCAGAATAGTAATATCAACAGTCTTGAAAAGTCCATTAAAAATCAGGATAAGCAATTATCAGAACTGGATAAATTACAGAAATTAGGAAAAGAGAAAACCAATCTCGATTTTAAAGATCAGAAAAAAGTTCAGGATTTCATTAACCGTCAGAAGCAACAGGATCAGATGATGAAGGAATTTTCTAAAAAAATGCAAGACAATCTGGAACAATTTAATGCGGAAAAAAAGGATGAGTTCAAAGACGAATTGATGCGCCGATTGGAGAAGAATGAAAAGGAAATTGAAAAAAATGAAAAGCTTTTAAAAGAACTGGACGAGCTTACAAACAAGCTAAAAGAAGAAGAGCTTTTTGAAAAAATTGATAAGCTAAAACAAAATACAAAAGATCAATCCAAAAATTTAGAACAATTGGTGGAATTAACCAAGCGTTTTTATGTTGAAAAGAAAGCGGAACAGTTGGCCGATAAGTTGGATAAGTTAAGTGATAAACAGGACCAACTTTCCGATAGTAAGGATAACAATAAAAAGGATCAGGATAAGATTAACGAAGATTTTAATAAGTTGCAGGAAGATCTTCGTGACCTTGAAAAACAAAATCAGGATTTAAAAGCACCGATGGATATCCCTTCGAACAAAGAAGAGGAGAAAGGAATTAAAGAGGATATGAAAAATGCTTCCGAGGAATTGCAAAAGCAAAACCAATCCAAAGCAAAACCAAAGCAAAAATCCGCCTCTCAGAAAATGAAAAAGATGGCCCAGCAAATGCAGTCATCTATGGAATCCGGTGAAATGGATCAGCTGGAAGAAGACACCAAAATGCTGCGTCAGATTTTGGATAACCTGTTGGCGTTTTCATTTTCGCAGGAAAGTCTGATGAAAAATTTTAAATCGTCCGGCGATCGTAGTCTTGGCTTTAATAAAATGTTGAAAAAGCAACAGGATTTAAAATTACAGTTCAAACATGTGGATGATAGTCTTTTTGCGATGTCGTTGCGCAATCCGAAAATAACCGAAATGATCACAAATGAAGTTGGCAATGTGCATTACAATATTGATAAATCGCTAACCAATTTTACGGATAATAATATTGGTCGTGGTGTTTCGCACCAACAGTATACGATTACATCTTCGAACAAACTGGCCGATTTTCTAAGTGATGTGATGAACCAGATGCAGATGGAAATGCAAATGCAATCCTCCGGCCAGGGTAAAGGAAAACCAAAACCGGGAAATAAGGGAAGTGGTATGCAATTACCAGACATCATCAAAAAACAGGAAGGACTGAGTGAAAAGATGAAAGAGGGAATGAAAAAAGGAAAAGGGGAAAAGCCTGGTGATGGGAAACCAAACAAAGGTGGTAAAGAGGGTAAGGAAGGTTCCGATGGAAAAGACGGTAATGATGGTGAAGGCGATGCAGGTGAAATCTTAGAAATTTACAAAGAACAACAACGCCTTCGTGAAGCGTTACAAAAGGCTTTGGAAAAAGAAGGAGTGGGCGGAAACGGCCAGAATGCCCTAAACCAGATGAAGGATATCGAAAAGCAATTGTTAAACAAAGGCTTTAAAAATGAAACCATGCAGCGTATGTTAAACCTAAAGCACGAGCTATTAAAATTAGACAACGCGATTCAGCAACAGGGAGAAGAAAACAAAAGGCAGTCGCAAACCAATAAAAAAGAATTTAATGGTTCTGGTAATCAATTGCCTGCTGCTTTAAAAGAATATTTGAATAGTGTTGAAATTTTAAATAGACAAAGCTTACCTTTGCGCCCAAATTTTAACCAAAAGGTTCAAAACTATTTTAAGAAAGATGATTAGTTTTAATTACGAAACCGATTTCGCCTTAGAAAATGAAGCGACTTATGAAGAATGGATTACTGCTGTAATCGAATCGGAAAACAAGCAGGAAGGGGAAATCAATTATATATTTTGTGATGATGAGTATTTGCATAAAATCAATGTGGAATACCTCGATCACGATACGCTTACAGACATCATTAGCTTTGATTACACTGTAGGAAACGAATTACATGGAGATATATTTGTTTCGGTGGAACGTGTACGGGATAATGCGGCAGATTTCAATGTTTCTTTCGAGGAAGAAATGAAACGAGTGATGATTCATGGTATATTACACTATTGTGGTTATAAAGATAAATCCGAAAAGGACGAACTTTTAATGCGTGCTAAAGAAGATGAAAAGGTAGCTATGTTCCACGTGGAACAATAAACATCTTAATTCTTTTATAAAGTTTTTATTTGGTTTTCTACTTCTGCGTAGCTTTGTAGAAAATATTTTTTAAAATTAATTGAAACAGTAAAATGTTTCACGTGGAACAATGAGTTTATTTCAAGATAAATATGATGTAATCGTAGTGGGTGCCGGTCATGCTGGTTCCGAGGCCGCAGCCTCGGCCGCAAATATGGGATCCAAAACGCTGTTGATTACAATGAGTTTGCAAAACATCGCACAGATGTCGTGTAACCCGGCAATGGGGGGTATTGCAAAAGGACAAATCGTTCGGGAGATTGATGCGCTGGGTGGGTACTCCGGAATTGTGTCGGATAAAACAGCCATCCAATTCAAGATGCTGAATAAATCAAAAGGTCCAGCAATGTGGTCGCCACGGGTGCAATCCGATCGTATGCGTTTTGCAGAAGAGTGGCGATTGATGTTGGAACAAACACCAAATCTGGATTTCTACCAGGAAATGGTTTCCGGAATTCTAACCGAAAATGGAAAGATTGTCGGAATCAAGACTTCGCTTGGAATTGAAATCAAAGCGAAAACGGTAGTGCTAACGAATGGTACTTTTTTAAATGGTTTGATTCATATTGGAGAAAAACAATTTGGTGGCGGACGTGCCGGTGAAGGTGCGGCGTACGGAATTACCGAGGATTTGATAAAGTTAGGATTTACTTCTGGCCGAATGAAAACCGGAACACCACCACGAGTGGATGGTCGTTCGTTGGATTATTCGAAAATGGAGATTCAACCGGGGGATGAGAATCCTTCGAAATTTTCATATCTGGATGTCACAAAACCATTGACGGTTCAAAAACCGTGTCATATGACCTACACCTCGGAACTGGTGCACGATTTACTACGTGAAGGTTTCGATCGTTCGCCTATGTTTAATGGGCGAATTAAAAGTTTAGGACCACGCTATTGTCCGTCGATTGAAGATAAAATCAATCGATTTGCCGATAAAGAGCGTCACCAGCTTTTTGTAGAACCCGAAGGTTGGAATACGGTGGAAGTTTATGTAAATGGATTTTCAACTTCCTTACCGGAAGATGTTCAGTTTAAAGCATTGCGTTCGGTGGTTGGTTTTGAGAATGTAAAATTCTTCCGCCCGGGATATGCCATCGAATACGATTACTTCCCGCCAACGCAATTAAAGCATACGCTGGAAACAAAACTTATTGAAGGTTTGTTTTTCGCCGGACAAATTAACGGTACCACCGGATATGAAGAAGCGGCTTCTCAAGGTTTGATCGCCGGAATGAACGCCCACTTAAAAGCATACGATCAGGATCCGTTTGTTTTAAAACGTAATGAAGCGTATATCGGAGTATTGATTGATGATTTAATTACCAAAGGAACAGAAGAACCGTATCGTATGTTTACGTCGCGTGCCGAATATCGTACGTTATTGCGTCAGGATAATGCGGATTTCCGTTTAACGCCTATGTCGCATGCAGTAGGATTAGCTACCGACGACCGATTAAAACGTATGGAGCAGAAGCAAAGTCAGTCGGATGCCTTTGTTTCGTTTTTTAAAGAAACCAGTGTAAAAGTTGCAGAAGCGAATCCAATTTTGGAAGCTAAAGGTTCTGCACCAATTTCGCAGCCGGATAAAATGTTTAAAGTATTTTCCCGTCCGCAATTGGATTTGGAAGATATTTTAAAATTCGAAAAAGTAAAAGCATATGTAACCGAACACGAATTGGATTTGGAAGTAATCGAACAAGCCGAAATCCAGGTGAAATATTCCGGTTATATTGAAAAAGAAAAAAATAACGCCGACAAATTAAACCGACTCGAAGATGTTCGTATTCCGGAAAACTTCGATTACGATAAAATAAAATCGCTTTCGTTTGAAGCACGGGAAAAATTAAAGAAAATTAAACCGATTTCGGTTTCGCAGGCTTCCCGAATCAGTGGCGTTTCGCCAAGTGATGTTTCAGTTTTGTTGGTCCATATGGGACGATAAAAAAATAAACAAAATAAAAACAGCCATGATATATAAAGTATCTTTGGCTGTTTTTATTTTATGTTCCACGTGAAACTATCCCGCGAAGCCTTATAAACAAAGGAATCTTTAAAAAATAAATTTTTTAGCAGTAATGAATTTTTCAAATAATACCGTTTTTATAAAAGTAAAAGATCATTCCGTTTCCAACGAAAATTTCGAATTGCTTTTGGATGAAGAGTTACAATTATTAAAAACGACTCCGCAACCTAGCCTGGAAAAATTACCGTCGTATTATGAAAGCGACGATTATATTTCGCATACCGATGGGAAACGTTCGTTGTTTGAAAAAGTATATCATATCATCAAACGAAAAGCCATTCGCGATAAAGTAAAATTAATTACCGCTTTTCAATCGGAAAAAGGAGCACTTTTAGATATTGGTGCCGGAACGGGCGATTTTCTTTTGGAAGCTCAAAGTCAGGGTTGGAATACGATCGGAATCGAACCCAGCGAAAAAGCCAAAAATAGTGCGATCACAAAAGGGATTCGTTTTGCAGAGGCTTTAGAACAATTAGAAAAGCAATCGTTCGATGTGATTACGATGTGGCATGTATTGGAACATGTTCCGGATTTGGAAAATCAGATTGCAACGTTAAAGCGTTTATTAAAACCAAATGGAACGATCATTATTGCCGTACCCAATTATAAATCGTACGATGCAAATTATTACGGTGCCTTTTGGGCAGCCTATGATGTGCCAAGACACTTATGGCATTTTTCGAAAACGGCTATTGAAAAACTTTTCGCCCGTCAGAATATCCGACTGGTAAAAATCAAACCAATGCTTTTTGATAGTTTTTATGTTTCCCTTTTATCTGAAAAGTATAAAAATGGGAAAATGAATTTTATAAAAGGTTTTTGGATCGGTTTACGATCAAATTTAGCAGCAAAGCAAAATTTTGAGTATTCTTCGCATATTTATATCCTAAAAAACAGCGAAAATTTAAAATAAAGTAAAATAATCCACGATCAAAGGCTAAAATATGCCATCTATCGGGGATTTTTTAAAAGGCGCTTAAAACGCTTTATTTAAAGCTGTTTTTTATAAGATTTTCTTATTATTTTTTAAATCAGACATAAGAAAATCTTATTGATCAAAAAAAAAGATAAAAATCATATTTTAAACTTTCAGTCGTACAACTTTTGGAACTTTAATACGAATTCTTATTTTTACAAAAATTTTAAAAATCATAATTGATAAAATGAAAAAATCCTTTTTAATTATCGGACTTGCGTTGGCAATGTTTTCTTGCAACAAAGAAGGAGCAACTACTGCTTCAGAAAATAAAACGGCTTATGTAGATACTTCTAAATTGATAGAAGAAAATCAGGAAGCTAAAGATATTGAGTCAAAATACAAAACCAAGTCGCAGGAAATGGGAAGAGAATTAGAGGGTGAAGCCAAACAATTCCAGTCTGATGCTGCCAATTTCCAAAGAGATGCACAGGTTAAAGGTATGGCCTGGGCACAACAAAAAGGAGCAGAGTTGCAAAAAAGAGAGCAACAAATCAATATGAAACAACAAGCGATGTTACAAACATTGCAACAGGAAAGTGGTAAAGAAATGGATTCTTTGGTAAAAAGAATTAAAGATTATATCAAAGATTACGGTAAGAAAAACAATTACGAATATATCTACGGAACGGGTGATGCCGCTACAATCTTATACGGAAAAGAAGGTTTGGATATTACCGAAAAAATCAGCAAAGAATTAAACGATAAGTACAAATCTTCTGATAAAAAAGAAGAGAAAACTGAAGAAAAGAAATAATGAAAAGCCTTCCTTGTGAAGGCTTTTTTATTGAAAATCAGATAAATAATTGTATTTTTAGTTTTTAAAATATACGCCAAATGGAAACTATTTCGAATGCTGCTGCCTATGTTTTGCGTTTCATTAACCAAACGCAAAAGTCGGTTTTCCTTACCGGTAAAGCCGGAACCGGTAAAACGACATTGCTCCGCGAAATCATTACGACTACACATAAGAATACTGTTGTTGTAGCACCTACGGGTATTGCGGCTTTGAACGCAGGTGGTGTTACGATACATTCGATGTTTCAGTTACCCTTTGCGGCATTTCTCCCGGATGCCAATACAGATCCGTATATTTCTGAAAATTCACGGTTCGAAAATAGAAATACTTTAAGCCGGCATTTTAAAATGAATGGTGCCAAACGTGCCGTTATTCAGAATATGGAATTGCTGGTTATCGATGAAGTGAGTATGCTTCGTGTAGACATTATGGATGCTATGGATTTTATGTTGCGTAAAGTCCGCAGAAATGAAATGCCTTTTGGTGGCGTCCAAGTATTATTTATAGGAGATTTACTACAATTACCACCAGTCATCAAAAATGAAGAATGGTCGGTTTTACAGCGTTACTATCGTGGGAAATTCTTTTTTCATTCCCATGTGATTCAGCAAAACCCGCCTTTGTATATCGAACTGGACAAAATTTTCAGGCAAACCGATTCCGAATTTATTTCTGTTTTAAACAACCTGCGAAATAATACGGTTACGACAAATGACCTGGCTATTTTAAACCAATATGTACAACCGGATTTCGATTTTAAAAAGAATCCCGGTTTCATCACCCTTACTACACATAATGCCAAAGCCGACGCTATCAATAGTACTGCGCTGGAGGAACTGGATGGAGAAGTTTATACGTTTCTGCCGGAAATTGTAGGTGATTTTCCGGATAAGATCTTTCCGGTGGAAGAACAGCTCAAATTAAAAGTTGGTGCGCAGGTGATGTTTGTGAAAAACGATCTTTCGTTTGAAAAACAATATTTTAACGGAAAAATGGGTGTTGTAAAATCGATTTCGCCCCGTGAAATTTTTGTGCATTTTCCGGAAGAAAATAAAACCATCGAAGTCGAACGTTACGAATGGAAAAATATTCGGTACTATGTGGACGAAATGACCAAGGAAATTGAAGAGGAGATTTTAGGCACTTTTACGCACTATCCAATCAAACTCGCCTGGGCAATTACCGTACACAAAAGCCAGGGTTTGACGTTCGACAAAGCAGCGCTCGATGTATCGCAGGTTTTTCTGCCCGGACAAGCCTATGTTGCTCTTTCGCGTTTGCGTTCGTTAAAAGGGCTTATTTTGCTTTCTGCGATACAAATGAATGGTATTTCCAACGATGCCGATGTGATGGATTATGCACAAAGCCGGGTTTCGGTCGAAAAACTGGAAGGGGAATTGGTATCCGAAACACGTGTTTTTTTACTTAATTATCTGAAAGACAGTTTTAACTGGCACGAACTGGCTGCGCAATGGAGCAAACATCAGCAAACCTACCTGTCGGAAACCGGAAAATCGCCTAAAGGACAATCGAAGGTATGGGCGCAACAACAATCACTGGCGGTACATGAATTGCGGGAACCATCGCAAAAATTTATCGCGCAACTCACAAAATTGTTTCAGCAGGAACCGGTCGATCTGGCTTTTATAGAAGAGCGGATCAATAAAGCATTCGATTATTTTTTCCCGAAAATGGACGAGCTGACTTTCGAGTTGTACTGGAAAATAGAGGAGATCAAACGCCTGAAAAAAGTAAAAGCTTTTTTCGAAGAATTGTCGGAACTGGAGGAGTTGCAAACCAATGCGGTTTTACGATTGTTAAAAGTCAAATTGTTGCTACGTGCCGTTTTGGAAAACAAAGAAATATCAAAAGAAGTATTGGTATCGCCCTACTTGCAAAAATACAAACAGGATAAGATTGAAATTATCCGGGAGGCGTTGCGAAAAACAGCGGTTACGCTTATCGAGGATGAAGCGGATATCGAACGCTATACGGCGAAAAAGAAAAAAACAAAAGAACCGAAAAAATCAACCTACGAAGAGACGCTGGAATTGTGGACGCAAAACCTATCGATTACCGAAATTGCCGGAATCCGGAAACTTACCGTGGGGACGGTATATACCCATTTTTCAAAACTGATTCAGATGGAAGCGATCGAAATTTCGGATATTTTGCCACAAGATAAACTCAAAAATCTGGCATCGGCTTTTAAAGAATATAGCGGCGAAGGCTTAGGCGAAATAAAAGAAAAATACGGCGATGAATTTAGCTGGGAAGAACTCCGCTTGTACAAAGCCGTTTTACAAAAAAACAGTTGATAAAAAAACACCTGACAGGTTTTCGAAACCTGTCAGGTGTGCTATTTAAAAAAGAAAGTTATTTCTTATAACCAGTAAACCGCTAAAATCGCAGGAATAAAATAGATTACGATGGTTCGTGCGCCGTCATAATCTTTTGCAATACGTTGTCCGAAAAGTAAAAACAGTAACGTAACACAAGAAAAAGTTGCACCATAATGACCAAAAGTTGTCACACCGTTCATAACCAGTTGTGCAATTCCGATTACACATAAAGCACCGGCAATTACTTCCAATACTAAAATTAAAAACAACGATTGTGGCACTTGATTTTTGATAAATGTTTGTGCAAAATGACCTTTAAGCCATTCGACGTTTCCTTTCCAGTCCATAATTTTATCATAGCCGGATTGTAAAAAAGTGATGGCCAAAAAAGCCAGAATTAAAATTCCGAAAATTTCCGTATTCGTCATGGTGTTTATTTTTTATGAATTAAACGTGTTAGTTTTATCGATAAATCGGTCAGGATAATTTTTGCGTTTCCGTTACGCTCAATATGGTAAATCGCATCCGACAATTCTTTAAAAATATCGTTGATATTATTACTGTTTACGAAAGGAGCAAAATTCTCCAGTTTAAATTTTTCAACCGTAGGTTCTATATAAACCAGGGAAGGGGATTGGTAGTTGAGTAATAAGGCCTGACGAAACATTTCAATACAAAAATGCAAAAATTGTTTTTGTGCTTCACGACCAATTCCGGCGATGGTCTCACTCCAGGAAATCAGATCCTGAATCGCCGCTGCATTTCCTTTGGCGCGAAATGCTGCCCGAACCCACTGTACAAACCAGGCTTCAAACGGATAATCGTCCTCGGTTTTGTGTAGCAACTGTAAGGCTTTATTATAATTTCCCTGTGCCTGATGTGCTATTTTATAAGCCACTTTTTCGTCTGTTTTTTCACGTGAAACCAAAGCATCGGCGATAATACTTTCCGGAAGTCCGCCAAAATGTAAAACCTGACAACGGGATAAAATCGTTTGCAGTATATCGTTTTCATTTTCGGTGATCAACAGAAATACCGTTTTTTGCGGTGGTTCTTCCAGTAATTTTAAAAGTTTGTTCGCCGTAGCGATATTCATCTTATCGGCCATCCAGATAATCATCACTTTATAACCGCCTTCATAGGCTTTGAGCGATAAGGACTTTACAATTTCCTGAGCTTCGTCTACACCAATTTGTCCCTGTTTGTTCTGAATCCCAATGGTTTTATACCAGTCGAAAAGACTGCCATAAGGTGTTTCGGTTATAAACGTACGCCAGTATTTTAAAAAGTTGGCACTTACCGGGTGACTTTTCACTTCGTCGTTGGTCGAAACCGGAAATACAAAATGCAAATCGGGATGTGAAAAATGTTCGAATTTCAAGTTACAGGCTTCGTTCCCAGAAGTGTTTTCTCCGTTAGTATTGGAACATAAAATATATTGGGCATACGAAATGGCCATCGCCAGTGTACCCGATCCTTCCGGACCAACAAAAAGCTGTGCATGTGGAATGCGTCCGGAATCGGCGCTTTTCGTCAGATGGCTTTTAATGTGGGTTTGTCCTAAAATTTCTGAAAATAGCATAGAGCAAATATAGAATAAAACACCAACAGTAAAAACTGCTTTCGCGCTCACCGCAAAAATTGCATTATTTACCGCAATTATTTATCGCATCAATCCAATAACTGTATTTTTGATAGGTTAACTGTTAGAAAAATGAAAAAGAAGATTTCGTTTTATGCCTACCACTTTTGTATTTGCCTGTCATTTCTGGTATTGCCATACCTGTTATCTTCGCAAACCAGTATTATACGCATTCCGGATATTCTGCACAATGGCCACGACCGGACGTACTTTTCGGTTTATGTCGGATTGCTCCTTTTTTTCTATGTGAACTATTACTATTTTATTCCAAAACTCTATTTTTTTAAATAAAAAGACCGTTTACTTTGGGTTGCTTTTTGTTTTTCTGATTCTATTGCTTTTGACGTCTCATTTTTTTGACAAACCGGATATGGATCTTTTTAATATCGAAAAAATGGCGCGCCCTAAGCCGATTCACCCGCCAGGACCAAAACCCGGATTTGGAGCGGGACCGATGAACAAGCCAACGAGCATCTGAATACGATTTTGGTTTATCTGATCGGAAATTTAACAAGTCTTTTCCTAGTTATTAATAGACGTTTGCAACATGTGGAACGCGATAAAATGCAGGCTGAAATTTCATTACTCAAAGCACAGATCAATCCGCATTTTTTGTTTAATACGCTGAATAGTATTTATGCATTGGTAATTCGGAAAGACAATCGTACCGCCGATGCGATTGTCCAGCTTTCGGAACGGATGCGAGGGCGCACTGGGAAATCCTTTCGTTCCCGATGTATCCCAATCTGGCGCTTTGCTACCTGGAAAAAGAAAGCGTTTAGCCCAGATCCACTGAGGTTCCTTTAAAAATCATTTCCGCACTAAAAGTTGCATTTCGGCTCCGATAAATAAATATTACGCATTTACCCGCTTAAAAAATTTGAATAAAAGAGAAAAAAGGGCATAAAAAATAAAAATACTATATTTGTAGATTATTAAACAAACAATCAACAAATAAAATATAATGAAAACCCTTACCGACTTTAATTTTAAAGATAAAAAAGCAATTATCCGTGTTGACTTTAATGTGCCGCTTAATGAAAATTTCGAAGTAACCGATGCAACCCGTATCGAAGCAGCCAAACCAACGATCGATAAAATTTTAAATGAGGGTGGAAGCGTTATTCTGATGTCGCATTTAGGACGTCCGAAAGGCGTGGAAGAAAAATATTCACTAAAACATATCGTAGCCAAAACCGCTGCGGTATTGGGTGTTCCGGTAACCTTTGCATCCGATTGTATCGGTTCGGTAGCCGAAAATGCAGCGGCCAACTTACAACCGGGTGAAGTGTTGTTATTGGAAAATCTGCGTTTCCATGCCGAAGAAGAAAAAGGCGATGTGGAATTTGCTAAAAAACTTGCCAAACTGGGAGACATCTATGTAAATGATGCTTTCGGAACGGCACACCGTGCGCATGCTTCAACAACAATCATTGCCCAGTTTTTCCCGGAAAACAAATGTTTCGGGTTCCTGTTGGCAAAAGAAATCGAAAGTTTAAACAAAGTATTGCATCATGCCGAAAAACCGGTAACGGCTGTTTTAGGTGGATCCAAAGTATCGTCTAAAATTACTGTAATTGAGAATATCCTGGATAAAATTGACCATATGATTATTGGCGGCGGAATGACCTTTACCTTTATCAAAGCATTGGGCGGAAATATCGGAAATTCGATTTGTGAAGATGATAAACTGGAATTAGCATTAGACATTATAGCACAAGCAAAAGCTAAAAACGTACAAATCCACCTTCCGGTGGATGTCGTGGCGGCCGATGCTTTTTCAAACGAAGCCAATACCCAAATTGTTGATGTCAATCAGATTCCGGATGGATGGCAGGGATTGGACGTTGGACCGAAATCATTGGAAGCGTTAAAAGACGTAATCAAAAATTCCAAAACGATTTTATGGAACGGGCCATTGGGCGTTTTTGAATTGGAAAAATTTGCAGAAGGAACCATTACCCTTGGAAACTTTATTGCTGAAGCTACTAAAAACGGAGCGTTTTCGCTTGTTGGTGGTGGCGATTCAGTAGCTGCAGTAAAACAATTTGGATTGGAACCGAAAATGAGCTATGTTTCTACCGGCGGTGGTGCTATGTTGGAAATGTTGGAAGGGAAAACATTGCCCGGAATCGCAGCCATTTTGGAATAAATTGCCATTTTTAACAATATTTAAACAAAATATAAGTTATTAGCTATTATGTTTGCATGGCTTACATAAGAAATTGAACTTTAACATGTTATAAGATAGAATGTATGGATAATAAAAAAATATTGTCTTTGTTTTTAGGTCTGATCAGTCTGGGCGCTATGGCTCAGGAGACGGCCGAAAACGAAGTTCCGGCCAAACCGGAAATCAAATTGTCCTATCTGGACTCCCTAAAATCGACGTTCGTAAAATATGAAACCAGTGCCTGCATCGACGAAATGTGGATGAAGGAATTAAGCAATCAGGATTTGTTTACCGATATGGAATCTGATCTTGCCAAAGTAAATATCGATCAGGAAGTTGCCTACGACCTGCCTACGGATTTACTTAAGGACCGCTTAAAAAGACTGGACGAAAAATCACCTTTCAACATCGAATACAATCAGGGACTTGAAAATATTATTAAATCATTCCTGAAAAACAGACCAAAAGCTTTCGAAAGAATGATGGCCATTTCGGAATATTATTTCCCGATGTTTGAAGAAAAGCTTGCGAAATATAATATTCCATTGGAAGTTAAATATTTAGCGGTTGTAGAATCGGCTTTAAATCCAAAAGCAAAATCAAGAGTGGGTGCTACCGGATTATGGCAGTTTATGTATGCTACCGGAAAACAATACAACCTGGAAGTGAATTCCTATGTAGACGAGCGTAGCGATCCTATGAAAGCTACCGAAGCCGCTTGTCAGTATTTGTCGACTATGTACGGTATTTTTGGCGACTGGGATCTGGTGCTGGCGTCCTATAATACCGGACCGGGTAACGTAGCCAAAGCAATCCGTCGTTCCGGAGGAATGACCAACTATTGGAATATTCGTAAATTCATGCACAAGGAAACACAAGGTTATCTTCCGGCTTTCCTGGCAACCATGTATATCTACGAATACCGTAAAGAACATGGTATCGTTCCGAAACGCGCACCAATGACGTATTTTGAAACGGATACGCTAATGGTAAAACAAAAAATGTCGTTCAAACAACTTTCTGATTTATTGGATATACCGGTAGAACAATTGCGATTGTTAAACCCGATCTATAAACTGGATGTGGTTCCGTATGTAACCGACAAACCGCATTATATCCGTTTGCCTAAACAAAAAGCGGGTATGTTTGTTTCGAACGAAGATAAGATTTATGCCTATGTGCAATATGAAGAAGGCAAACGCGAAAAACCGTTTACTTCTCCCAACATTCGTAAAGATGCGATTGCACAACGTACCACAAAACGCGATTCGCTTGCAGTAGCCAATGTGGAAGATTTACCGATGAAGTCGGTGAAAAAGACCCGCATTAAATACTATACCGTGAAACGCGGGGATAATCTGTCGGAGATTTCTTCAAAAAACAATGTGACCGTTGCCGAACTGAAGAAATGGAACAAGCTGAAAAAGAATACCGTTAATGCCGGACAAAAACTAAAAATTGAATTCGAAACCAATGTTATGGTAGCCGACCGATCGGCAGCCAAAAAGAAAACGGCGGAACCAAAAATGGCCGAACCTAAAATTATAGAACCAAAAGCCACCGAAAACGATTTGTATGTTGTTCAGAAAGGGGATAACCTTACCGCTATTGCCGAAAAGAATAAAGTGACGATCGATCAGTTGAAAGAATGGAATAACATCGAAAACAGCGAAATCAAAATCGGTCAGAAATTAACGGTTCAGGCACCTGCTGAAGAAACTGCACCGGTAGCGGTGGTTGAAAAAGAAGTGAAAAAAGAAATCATAAACCGTGATTCCAGCAAAGAACGCAACTACAACAAAGAAAGAATGTATATCGTTCAGAAAGGGGATTCACTTTTCAGCATCGCTAAAAAACACCCGGGCATTACCGTTGCCGAAATCAAAAAATGGAATAATATCGATAACGAAAATATCAAACCCGGAATGAAACTTAAAATCAACGGGTAGATTCTCCCAAAATAATCCGTGAAAAAAGCAATCTTTTTTGCAATACTCTTACCAATGCTTTCTCTTGTTTCCTGTAAAGACAGACAGAAACAAGGGGAAGCATTTTTGCCTGAATCAAAAGGGAATATTAATGAAATTGCCATCGTGATCGACGATGTGATGTGGAACGGTGAAGTGGGCGACAGTCTTCGTAAAAAATTGGCTTATCCGGTAGATGGATTGCCACAGGAAGAACCGATTTTTACGATCAACCAGTACTCTCCTAAAATTTTTGAAGGCGTCGTAACACAAAGCCGGAATATTTTGGTCGTGTCCAAAGGACTGAACAAAGAATTCAAACACGTGGAAAACAAATATGCCAAACCGCAAAATGTTTTCTATATCACCGGATATTCCATTCACGAAATTCTCGACCTGATCGAAACCCATTCGGAAACCCTTATTTCGATTATCAAATATTCCGAAATCCATTATGTCCAGCATAAAATGGAAAAAGCCCGATTGAGTGACGATAAACTTCGGGGTGTGTTTATGATCAATATTGAAATTCCGGATACGTATCGTTATGCCGATGAAAAGGAATATTTTTATTGGATGAAAAAAGACATTCCATCCGGTAGCTCCAGTCTTTTGGTCTATCAGGTGCCGATTTCACAAATTGAAAAGAACAATGATATCGTTGGTAATATTGTAAAAGTCCGCGATTCGGTGGGCGCTTTGTATATCCGCGGAACGATGGAACATTCCTCGATGGTCACCGAAGAAGGCTATTCTCCCTATTTTATGAATACCCGTCTCGATGGCAAAACCGCCTATGAAACCAAAGGAACCTGGGAACTTCAGAATAACTTTATGAGCGGACCGTTTCTGAATTATGCCATCCGCGATGAAAAAAACAAACGCTATCTCATTCTGGAAGGTTTTGTTTACGATCCGTCGAATGCCAAAAGAGATATGATTTTTGAACTGGAAGCGATTATGAAATCCGTTCACATACTGCAATAATTTATGACAACCATACAGATATGACTCTAAAATTCGAAATAAAGCGATTTAACGAACTTTCGCTTGCTGATCTATATGCTAGCCTACAATTGCGTTCCGAAATCTTTGTAGTCGAACAGGATTGCGTTTATCAGGATATTGATGGCAAAGATCAGAAAGCGCTACACCTAATGGGAACTTTTAACGGGGAATTGGTAGCCTATTGCCGAATCTTCCAGCCGGGCGATTATTTTCAAAATGCCGCTTCCATTGGAAGGGTAGTGGTGAAACAATCCTACCGCGACCGCAAATGGGGTCATGATCTGATTCGCGAAGCCAAAAACGGAATCCGGGCACACTACGGTACGGATACCATCACCATCTCGGCACAATTATACCTGAAACGTTTTTACGAATCCCACGGATTTGTTCAGGCTTCGGACGAATACCTGGAAGATAATATTCCGCATATCGAAATGCAGATAAAATAACGTTACACTTTCGTAATCACCAATTCCACGCGTCGATCCTGATCCGGGCCATTGCCCAAAGGTTGGGTGTTTCCGTAGCCTTTAAATGTCATTCGGTTTTTGTCGATTCTTTTCTGAATCAGAAATTTATAAACAGCCTGAGCACGGTTGTGTGAAAGCATTCTCTTTTTGGTGTCTTTGTCGATCGCCTC
Source organism: Flavobacterium sp. WV_118_3 (assembly GCF_039778605.1). Taxonomy (NCBI): domain Bacteria; kingdom Pseudomonadati; phylum Bacteroidota; class Flavobacteriia; order Flavobacteriales; family Flavobacteriaceae; genus Flavobacterium; species Flavobacterium sp. WV_118_3. Next base: position 3,274,038 of record NZ_CP156060.1, read on the forward strand.
TTTTTGAAACGTAGGTGTACAGCAAATATGACCCTGAATTTCGAATTCCAGATTTTTGTATTTCTGTAACAACTTGGCCACCCGTTCCAGTTCGTTTTTCGATTTTAGCGTTAAACGACTACTTCCTTTATCAAAAAGGATTTTTTCAAGATAGATCCGGTCGCCAACTATCAGATCGCCTTTAATGGTCGAATGCATTCCGGGAATCGGTTTAGGCGGAACCGGTTTAAAGTTCATCACCACATCGACGCGTCGGTTTTTCTGGCGTACTTCCGGAAGGTTGTCCACAATATCGTCGTCGATCAAAACACGCCCTTTGCCTTCGATGGTTACAATGATCTTGTTTTTGATTCCCTTTTCAATCAGCTTATTTTTGATTGTATTCGCCCGATTGTTCGACAGCTTATAGTTATAGGCATCTTTACCGCGATCGTCGCAATAACCGTAAATCTGGATGCTCTCGATACGGGAAGTATCGATTGCCTTTACGAAAGCTACTACGTCATTGGCCTGTTTTTCTTCCAGGTTAAATTTGTCAAATTCAAAATAAACAGAATGTACAACCTCTTCCTGTGCCGTCAGAAACTGACACGTCAGCAAAAAAAGAAAAACAAGCGCAATACGTTTCATATTTCAGATGTTATTTTCGGTCTTTAATTCGGGTCAGACTGATGTCTTCCGGCGGATGGATCACAATTGGATATTGTTCGATTTTTACCGAACTGCTATCCAGTCCAAAAGCCTGTTCTTCGGATAAACTGATTTTTTTCAGGAAGAAATAAATATCCAGAATAATACGTTGGTACCAAGGGAAATCGTTATCGTAGGACATAAATTTTTCGATTAGTACAAACTTGAAATCACCCAATACGTTGTTTCGATTCAGGGATTCATAACGACTGGTAATGTCCACTTCGCCGTTTTTAACCATATCCTGAACTACTTTTTTAAACAACAGGTTAATGCGCGGTGCGACACGGAATCCCAAATAGAAATCCACCCGGATAATATCGTCTTTTACAATCTCACGAACGCGGTATTCCATTTCATACGGTTCGTCGACTACGTTTACGTGAATCAGCCAGTAAATATCGGCGCGTTTCGGACGCTTTTGCAAAATGGAATAAATAATTTTCGATTCCACTTCATCTCCGTGGCTGGCATTGGTCATATAAACCAAATGCGTGGCATATTTTGGTATCGAAAGGTCGTTACTCAACTCGGAAATAACATTTTTAAACTTGTCGATTTTAACGAATTCGGTATAGTCTTTTCGGATCTTTTTAGCGGTAAACCAGGCGATCATAATAAAGGCCAGTAAGCCGGCAATGAATACCGATACATAACCACCATGCGGGAATTTTTCGATATTGGCCAGGAAGAACGAGATTTCAATGGTTAGGTATAAAGCGATAACCAAAACGATAAAGATTGGGTTATAGCGTTTTAATACCATAAAGAAGCCCAGTAAAATGGTGGTCATAATCATACACATGACGATTGCCAGTCCGTAGGCGGCTTCCATATTTCCGGATTCTTCAAAGTGAACGACAATAAATACACATCCGATAAATAACAACCAGTTGATAGACGGAATGTATAATTGCCCTTTTAATTCGGTTGGGTATTTGATGCGCACTTTTGGCCATAGGTTTAAACGCATCGCTTCACTGATCAAGGTAAACGATCCGCTAATCAATGCCTGCGAAGCAATAACGGCTGCCATGGTTGCGATCGCAATTCCGAATGGTAAAAACCAGTCCGGCATCACCAGATAGAATGGATTTCCGGGATTGTTGGCGTTTCCGCTTAGTTCGACTAAAGTGCTTCCGGTATTCGAAATCAGATAAGCTCCCTGACCGAAGTAGTTTAAAACCAGCATACTTTTTACAAAAATCCAGCTGATTCGGATGTTTTTGATACCACAATGTCCAAGGTCACTGTACAAGGCTTCCGCTCCGGTGGTACACAGGAATACATAGCCTAAAACATAGAATCCTTCGTGGTGTATTTTTAATAAATGAAAAGCATAGTAAGGGTTTAGTGCTTTTAATACAGCAACATTTCCCATCAGGTGAATAACACCTAGCGTTCCCAACATTCCGAACCAAAGTAGCATTAATGGGCCGAAGAATTTTCCAACCAGTTTGGTTCCGAATCGCTGAATAAAGAATAAAGCAAAAAGAATTCCAATAACAATCGGAATGGTGTTTAGTTCCGGATTATAAGTTCGCAATCCTTCGATAGCTGATGATACGGAAATGGGTGGTGTAATAATACCGTCGGCGAGCAGGGCGCTTCCTCCCAGAATAGCGGGAACGATCAGCCAGCGCTTTTTGAGTTTTTTGACAAGGGTGTAGAGCGAAAAGATTCCACCTTCCCCTTTATTGTCGGCACGTAATGTGAGAATTACATACTTAAAAGTTGTCTGAATGGTTAGCGTCCAGAAAATACAGGAAATCGCACCAAGTACCACATCCGGATCGATAGCCTGTTTTCCAACAATGGCTTTCATTACGTATAATGGAGAGGTTCCGATATCTCCATAAATAATTCCTAATGTGACAATTAAACCACCTAGGGTCACTTTGTTAAGGTGGTTACTGCTGTGTGTAGAACTCACGATGTGAAATATTTAAAATCACAAAATTATCATAAAAAACGAAAGTCCTACACAATTCTTGCGAAAATTAATTTTTAAGGATTTTATTGTATTCCGACTGATTATTGAGCAATGCTTGCGCTTTTGTTATTTCTATGTTACTTTTTGTGTAATATTGATACAATCCTTCTTTATACTGATAGCGTTTTATGATTTCGTCGACAATAAGTTTTTTGATTTCCGACTTGTTTTTATCCAACTCTTTTTCCTCACTTCGTTGTACGGCTGCTAATAGTTGTTGGTATTCGGCAGTAATACTTTCTTCGATTTTTTCTTTTTTGGCTGTGGCTAAGGTGTTTTTTAAAGCCAATTCGGTTTCGGTGTCAAATTCGAATTTCTCTTTTTTCAAAAAGGCTTTGAATTCAGTAAAATCGGTGTCCGAAAAAGTCGGAATGGTTGTTCCTAAATTCGGATTTTTATAATAGTACTGCGTTACGTAGTTGAAAATCCCGTCGTTTTTTAGCAAAGCATCCGAGATCGTACTCGTTTTGGCTTCTGCAAGCTCGATGTCGGGTTGAATACCACCACCGTCATAAACGGTTCTTCCTTTACGGGTTTTAAAAGCGTTATACTGACTCGCATCGGTACGAATCGCTTTTCCGTTTTTATCTTTTTTGGAATAATCCAATGCCTGAATACATCTTCCGGATGGCGTATAGTAGCGGGAGATAGTCACTTTTACCTGTGTTCCGTAGGTTAAATCCAACGGACGTTGTACCAATCCTTTTCCGAAACTTCGGGCGCCCACAATTACGGCTCGGTCCAGATCCTGTAATGCTCCGGCTACAATTTCGGACGCGGACGCACTTTTTCCATCAACCAGAACAGCTAGTGGAATCGTTAGGTCAACCGGTTGTTTTTGTGTTTTATAGCTGTTATTGTGTTTTTCAATTTTTGATTTTGTGGTTACGATGACCTCGTTTTGCGGTACAAAAAGATTACAGATGTTCACCGCTTCATGTAGTAAACCACCCGGATTTCCGCGTAAATCGAGTATGATTTTGGTCGCACCCTGACTTTTTAATTTTTCCAGCGCGTCTTTGGTTTCGGCCGATGCTTTCGCATTAAATTGTGACAATACGATATAACCGGTTGTTTTGTCGGCTAACAATGCATAAAAAGGTACCGCTTTAATTTCGACTTCATCCAGTACAATTTGGGTTTTCATTAGTTTTCCCTGACGTTTGTATTGTATGTCGATCTTGGAATTTTTAGAGCCTTTTAAAAGTTGCGCGGCATCGTCTTTAAAATCAACTAAGTTGACATCGCCAATCTGAACAATTTCATCACCGGCTTTTAAACCGGCTTTGTCGGCTGGAAAGTTTTTATACGGCTCACGGATAATCAAACGCCCTTCGCGTCGTGAAATATACGCACCGATTCCGGTATATTCACCGGTCGAATTGATCTTGAATTTCGCAACATCCTGTTCGTTAAAGTAAACCGTATACGGATCCAGATCCAACAACATGTTTTTAATGGCTTTGTCCATCAAGTCGGCCGGATTGGTCTCGTCTACATAATTCTGATTGACGGTTTTAAATAGCGTTGTGAAGATTTCGATCTGCTTGGCAATTTCAAAAAAGTCATCCCTGAAACTGGCACCTACAAACAAAAAACCTCCCGCAACTACAGGAATAATATATCTTCTTTTAAACTGACGTAGCATTTTTAAACGGATTTTTTCTTTAATCTTTTGCGTATATACACCAAAAGTAACACGAAAATAAGGATAAATGGCCAAACTTGCAGTAGGTCAAGGAAGAAAGTTGAAATCCCGAAAAAGCCTTCTTTAAACGAATTCCACATTTTACTGCCGTAGGAAACGGTCACGCCGCTTTCGGAGGCATTTTGAGTGTACATTTCGATCGTGATGGTACTCATCGCAATCCGGCTTTGCAGGTATTTTAACCGCCCTTCGATCGATTCAATTTCTTCGCGAACCGTTGCCAGTCCTTTTTCGATTTCCAGTATTTCGGAGACTTTAGTCGCTTTGTTTAATAAATCAAGATAGCGTTTTTCTAAGGTTTTTTTGGTATTGATGCGCGATTCGATATCGATATATTCTTCGGTTACATCATCGGATGCAATTTCTTTGCGATCAAAATGGGAAACGCCTTTGCCGATATCGTTGATAAACGCATCAAAAGCCGTATTCGGAATCCGGATCGTCAGATTGCGGTAAACCGAATTGTTGTTTTTTCCGGTTACATCGTTTTGGATGGCAGCTTTATATTTTATAATTGCCTTTTGAATATCGGTATACGACTGGTTGAGGTCGGATGTTTCAAACCGAAGGTTGGCATTTTTAATGATTTTAGCTTCGATAGTGGTTTCCGATCCGCCGGCAGCAGCAGCTTCATCAGCCATAGGCGCGGGTTCCAGATTCATCATTTTGACATCGAGGGATTCCGCCACGGCCACATCTTCGGAATGTTGGTTTTTACAGCTAATAGAAAAGGTAAGGACCGCTACAGCAAGGAGTATTTTTTTCATAGAAAGTGCCATTAGTTTGATATACAACGTAAAATCACAACTAAAAGTACAATTTTAGATGGAATTGGAATTCGATACAATGAAAAATCTTACAATTCTTTGTTTTGGATGGAATCGGCAAACTTTTCAAAAAGCTGTACGGTTTTTTCTTCGATCTCGGGATACGATAAGCGTTCTTTGGTTTGGTACAAAAACATAAAGGCATACGGTTTATCGATCGTATCCAACAGCATGTTTTTGTTAAGTCGGTAGGTTTCGCGTAACACCCGTTTAAAATAATTGCGGTCTACGGCTTTTTTAAAGTATTTTTTTGAAACGGAAACACCCATTTTGATTTTTTCGTCCGATTCGTCCGATTCCAAAGGTACATATACCAGGCGCAATGGGTATTTGGAAACCGACTTCCCCTGGGAGAACAATAAGTCGATTGTGCTTCGGCTTTTGAGTTTTTCGGTTTTCGGATAGGTATGTTTCATCCGGCAAAGGTACAAAAAGGTAGCATAAAACGGGTCGTGTTTACTAATAGCCGACAGGTTTGCTATTGCTTATTTATTTTTGATCAGTTTCTTCGCGATTTCCCGGAGCATTTCCCGGTTTTGATCCACATAAAACAAACCGGCCTGGATGAGTTCGTAGATATTTTTTTGTGAGGTATCGTCCATTTCCGGTGAGGCATTTTTTAATTGTGGCATCAATCGGTAATAGTTTTTTTGGTTGCGTGGCCCTAAGGTCTCGTACATTTTCGTCAGGTGATAATCGACGGTTTCCACGTTGGCAGACAGCAAGATATCAATCAGTGGTCCGATCCATTTGATCTTACCGGCGTTTTCAAATTTTTCAAAAGTATACGGTTTGTGGACTTCTCCGGTTCCTACAGAAATGATGATCATATCATTAATGGCTGGAAAATCTGTTTTTTCCCGATCGCCCAGAATTTTAGAAAAGGCAATTTTACGCGCTTCGGCATAGGCACACAAAGCCGGATTATTGGCATAAACACCACCGTCGATTAAAGTGAATTCCTGTCCGTATAATGATTTTATTTTGGCCGGTTCAAAGTAGGTTGGCGCAGCGCTTGTCGCCCGACATACATCTCTGACGTAAAAATTTTCCAGAGTCGATTCGGCTTCGTGACTGGTAAAGAATTTTGCTTTCCGCTGACCAATATCGTAGGACGTGATCAAACAAGGTTTGATAAAATTTTGTAACTGCAAATCGCCAAAAACTTCCAGAAGTTGTTTTTCCAGATTGCGTTGCGAAATTTTTTCGTTAAACAATCCAAACGGGTTGATCATGTGCTCCCACAGCGAAACATTAAAAATACTTTCTCCTTTTTTGGCGTACAGATCCAAAGCGGCTTCCACCGAAAATTTGGCTTTTTTGTTTTTATCCGGAAATAACAGGATGGACGTTAGTAATCCTCCGGTGCTGCTTCCGGCAATCAGATCAAAATAGTCGCCTAATTTTGCAGTTGGATTATCCAGTTTTTGTAATTCTTCTTCGATATATTTCAAGACCACGCAGGTGATGATTCCGCGGATACCACCACCATCAAGGCTTAATATTCGTATTTTTTTTGACATGGTACTGTAGTGTTACCATCCCGTTTTGAAGGGGATTTTGTTGTGGCTAATGTATTACAAAAGGATTATATAACCGTTTATAAGGCTTTAATTTTGATAATTTTTTTCGAGTCGGAAATCCCGTCGTGATCCACGATGCAGTTTTACCATCAATGATCAAAACGATATCGACTGCAAATCCATCGTTAGTTTCGGTTTTGTTTAGCCTTGTAAAGGTAGTATTTAATTAAAAAGGAGGGTTGACATCGGGCTGACAAAAGATTGCAATATGGGAAATAAACAGGAGAGACCGATAGCTATTGGTATTTGGAATCAAGATACAAAAAAAGCGGCTTTAAAGCCGCTTTTTTTATGGTGTGTTGTCGTTATGGCTTTGCCTCATAAACGTTGTTTTCTTTTTTGACATCGGCCATTAAATCGCTTGGATCGATTACGATGGCTTTGATGGCTTTTTTCTCTTTGTTGATGGTGAAATCATACGCGGTAAAAGCCCAGTCCCATCCTCCTAAAACAGTTCGCTGGATTTCCGGGAACGGATTCTCTTTGTTCCAACGCATTAAGGTATTCGGGATATAGAAACTTTCTTTGGTTCCGTCCTGATATAGCACAAGAATATCCAATGGCATTGGCATTCTTCCGATTCGTTCCAGTGTTACCTTAGTGTTTTTTCCATCTTCGGTAACCGATTTAATGCCGTAATCGATGGTATTTGTGGTTTTGGTCCAGTCGTTTAGGTACCAATCCAATGACGCTCCCGAAACACGCTCGGCCGTACGTTTAAAGTCGTTTGGCGTTGGGTGCGTAAATTTATAATCGCGGAAATAACGTTTTAGGGTTTCCATCATTTTGTCCATTCCGATTACATAGCCCAATTGGGTTAAAAATACTTCCCCTTTGCTATAGGCCGAAATGCTGTAAATCATGTTTTCGTCAAAGCGATCCGCATGTGTGGATTGTGGTTGCTCATGACCGGTATTGACCATATAGAAATAGTTGTTGTAGGCCGATTGGAACGGATTTTCGTCTTCCTGAAGTTTTTTATCCATTACCTTGATCATGGCCAAATCCGAAATAAAGGAGGTAAATCCTTCGTCCATCCAGAAATGTTTGCTTTCGTTGGTCGCTAACACGTGTTGGAACCAGGAATGTGCCATTTCGTGAGCGGTTACGCCAATTAAACTCGGCAGACTTCTGTCGCCGGTAATCAACGTACACATCGCATATTCCATACCGCCGTCGCCACCCTGAATCACAGAATATTGCTTGTAAGGATATTCACCTACGGATTTATTGAAAAAGTCCATTAGAGCAGCTGTTTTTGGCTGAAGCTCTTTCCATTTGTCCATGTATTTTGGGTTGTTTTTGTAGAAAAAGTGCAATTCTACATTGTTGGGTCCCGGATAAATATCGTGGATAAAATCTTTGTCGGCGCCCCATGCAAAATCATGAACCATTGGAGCTATAAAATGCCAGGTAAGGGTTTTGGTTTTTTTAGGATAGGTTACCGTAGTCCCTTTGTCTTCATAGCCGTGGCCGATTTCGTTTTTGTTTTGTAAATATCCGGTCGATCCGATTACATAGTCTTTGTCGATCGTGATTTTTACGTCGAAATCACCCCAAACACCATGGAATTCCCGTCCGATATAGGGATCGGCATGCCATCCTTCGAAGTCGAATTCGGCAATTTTAGGGTACCATTGTGTCATCGAAAGGGCTACACCTTCGTCGGAATTTCTTCCGGAACGACGGATTTGAAGTGGCACCTGTCCGTCAAAATCCAACGTAAAGGTGGTGGATTTTCCCGGTAAAATCGGTTTGGCCAAATCGACTTCCAATACGGTTCCTACTACGCGGTTATTGGCGGTTTCGCCATCCTGTTTGAAATTGGCTACTTTAAGGAAACCGATTTCGTTTGGTTTTAGAGTGCTGATTCTACTTTCTTTTACCGTTTTGTCTCCGGTTTTAAAGCTTTTGACCATACGTTTGTCCGGATCGGATATCGTTTTTAAACGGGCATCCATTTCGCTACCCGGCTGAAAGGCATTAAAATACAAATGGTAAAATACCTTGCGTAAGGTATCGGGCGAATTGTTGGTGTAAACAAGCGTTTGTTTTCCTTTGTACTGGAAGTTTTTCACATCCATGTTTACCTCCATTTTGTAGTCAACATGCTGTTGCCAGTAACCCGGATCCGGATTCTTTTGTGCCCACAAACTGCCCATGCTCAGTAAAGAAAGTAAGAATAACTTTTTCATTTTGTAGTAATTGATTTTTGGATCGTTGCCGATCGGTAGAATAGCCAAAATGGAAGGGGAGTCCCTTCCATTTCAGCGTGTTTTGGAATTATTTTTTAGAAGCCATCTTGTCGGCCATGATCAATGCATTATACGCATTTACCATTTTACCGGATTTGGATATTTCGCTAAACGGTCGTACATTGTTAGGATCCCCTCCTAAAATAACATCCTGTTTTACCGCAATACCGGAATCCATAATGATCTGTTTTACCTGAGCCGCTGTTAGGCTTGGATAGTACGAACGAATCAAGGCTGCTACTCCGGCAACATTTGGTGATGCCATTGACGTTCCCTGTAGGTATTCATAGCTTTGATTTGGTGTAGTCGCATAGATTTTTTCACCCGGTGCAAATACGTCCACATCCGATTTACCGTAGTTGGAGAAATCGGCAACCAATTCCGGCCCGTACACATAGTTTAAGGCGCCTACCGTAAGGAAGTTGTTTGCAATTTCTGGTCCCATTTTGATGTTGTCGTTCGGGAAACGATCTACACCGCCATCAGCATTCAGGTCTAAACCTTCGTTACCGGCAGCCACCACCAATAGTACGTCTTTTGAAGCCGCATATTTGATCGCATCATATACCCATTCCGGATGTTGTGCAAAGTATTTTCCGAAACTTCCGTTGATCACTTTAGCACCGTTGTCTACCGCATAACGAATTGCCAATGCGATATCTTTATCGTATTCGTCTCCGTCCGGTACTGCTCTTACGGCCATGATTTCTACGTTATTACTCGCAACACCATCGCCTCCCAATCCGTTTCCACGGGTTTGTGCGATAATACCGGCTACGTGTGTTCCGTGTTTCGCACCTTCTTTTTCTGGCCCGATTACGTTATTGTCGCCGTATTTTACATCTTTGATATCGTCCGGATTGTCACCAACCAGTTTTCTTCCGTTAAATTCAAGGTTTAAGTGGTAGTTCACCTGACTGTATACCTGGTCTTTAAACTCGTCGATTTTCTTCAGATCGTTCCCCGTTTGAGGTAATACCTGCGACATTACCATTTTCGCCTGGTTTACAGCCGGATCGGTCGTCTGGATTTTCTGAATTTCCTCTAAAGTATAGGTGTCTTTCTTTAAATGCTTTTTAAGGGTATTGCTGGCATTTAAGATAAAATCCAATTGTTGTTTGGCCTGAATTACCTCATTGTATTCTTTATCGTAGGCCTCTTTTGCTTTTTTATAGGCTTCGGAATTGGTGTCTCCTTTTTTCAGGATACGCGTGAATTCCATATTTTCATGTTCGGCTTTTCCTAAGAAATTCCATCCGTGGATGTCATCGATAAATCCGTTTTTATCATCGTCGATACCATTACCAGCGATTTCTTTTGGATTGTTCCAGATAACCGGTTTTAAATCTTCATGATCAATATCCACTCCGGAATCCACAACTCCAACGATTACTTTTTTACTTTTTTTACCTTTTAAAAAGTCATAGGCTCTGTCTACACTCATTCCGGGAACTGTATCTTTAATAAGATCCAGATGACTCCAGCGTTTTAAATCTTTTTCGGCCAGTTTACCCACTTTAACCGGCATATTATCCGGTGCGGAAATAGGTGCGTAAACACTTGTTTTTTGTGTGCTGCAACTTGCCAGGGCTATAGCCAGTGCGGCAGATAAGTAAAGCGGTTTTATTAGTTTCATATTCTTTGTTTTTCTGATTTTATAGGTCGAAAGTATTTTTTTTTGTTACAAAAAGGGCTGAGATTAACACTACTTTAGTATTTCATCACAAGTAAATACGTCTTTTAAACGTACGCCTTTTTCGGTATGTTCGACGGTAATGATTGGATTATGTGCATCGTGTTCTAAAAACAAAAGATAGTTTTTATCGGCAGCGTGGTTCATGAATTTGGTTTTTTCGTCCAATGTTAACAGCGGACGGGTGTCGTATCCCATCACATATGGAATCGGGATATGACCGGCTGTAGCTAAAAGATCGGCACAAAAAACAAGGGTTTTGCCGTTGTATTCGATATGCGGAATCATTTGCTTTTCGGTATGACCGTCGACAAAAAAGATGCCAAAGCCCAATTCCGATTTTTCAAGGAAATCGCCATCCGGACGTTGTATAAATTTCAGCTGACCGCTTTCTTGGATCGGTAAGATGTTTTCACTTAAAAAAGAAGCTTTTTCGCGGGCATTCGGTTTGGTGGCCCATTCCCAATGGTTTTCGTTGGTCCAGAACGTTGCATTTTTAAAACCGACTTCGTATCCGGTCCGGTCTTTATTCCAGACTACGCTACCGCCGCAATGATCAAAATGCAGATGCGTCATAAATACATCGGTAATATCGTCGCGGTGAAAACCGTGTTGCGCCAATGATTTGTCAATCGTATGATCACCCCAAAGGGAATAATACCCGAAAAACTTGTCCGATTGTTTGTTGCCCATTCCGGTATCGATCAGAATCAGTCGGTTGCCATCTTCGATCAACAGGCATCGTGCCGCGATATCAATAAGGTTGTTTTCGTCGGCAGGATTGGTTTTGTTCCAGATGGTTTTCGGAACCACGCCAAACATAGCGCCACCATCCAGTTTAAAGTTGCCGCTTTCTATAGGATATAATTTCATTGCATTCGTTTTAATTTGGAATGTAAAGATACTTTTTAATGCTAAATCAGGAAAAATAAATACAGCTAAACCGCAACCGGTTTGAATAAAAATGGGAAAAACTTACAATAATAGAGGACTTTTTAGGATTTAAAAATGACAAATATCATGTTATAACTATTTTCTATCAAGCTATTCGTTATAAAAATGTTAGGTAGTATGGCAAACCGCAATATTTGTAATATCTTTGCTGGAAATTAGAAATAATCTGTTTAAACATTATGATAAAAGTATCTGAAACAGCAAAAAAAAGAATCGTCCATTTAATGGAAGACGATGGTTTTGACGCTGCTACCGATTATGTTCGCGTAGGCGTAAAAAGTGGCGGTTGTTCAGGCTTATCGTATGACTTAAAGTTTGATAAAAGCTTAGGCGATGATGATAAAGTGTTCGAAGACAATAATATAAAAATAGCGGTTGATAAAAAAAGCTTTTTGTATTTAGTGGGAACTACTTTGGAATATTCCGGAGGATTAAACGGAAAAGGATTTGTTTTTAACAATCCTAACGCGAACAGAACCTGCGGTTGCGGTGAAAGTTTTTCACTTTAAAAGATAAGTCATTATACCAATACCTTTATTCCGGCTTAAAACCGGAATAAGGTACAAGTATTGAGAACAAGCATATAGAAATGAGTAAGTATACTGAAGAAGAATTAAAAAAAGAACTGGAAACCAAAGAGTATGAATATGGTTTCTATACCGATATCGAATCGGAAACGTTTCCTGTTGGGTTAAATGAAGACATCGTTCGGGCCATTTCGAAAAAGAAAGGGGAACCGGAATGGATGACCGAATGGCGACTGGAGGCTTTCCGCGCCTGGACGGAAATGATCGAACCGGAATGGGCTAACGTACACTACGAAAAACCGGATTTTCAGGCGATCTCCTATTATTCTGCTCCTAAGAAAAAAGATAAATACCAAAGTTTGGATGAGGTGGATCCGGAATTACTGGAAACCTTTAAAAAACTGGGTATCTCTATAGACGAACAAAAGAAACTGGCCGGTGTGGCGGTCGATATCGTAATGGACTCGGTTTCCGTAGCCACTACGTTTAAAAAGACGTTGGCCGAAAAAGGAATTATTTTCTGTTCCATTTCGGAAGCCATTCAGGAACACCCGGAATTGGTGCGTCAATATATCGGTTCGGTGGTACCGCAAAAAGACAATTTTTATGCCGCATTAAACTCGGCGGTATTCTCCGACGGTTCGTTCTGTTATATTCCAAAAGGCGTACGTTGTCCAATGGAATTATCGACTTATTTCCGTATCAATCAGGCCGGAACAGGGCAGTTTGAAAGAACACTTGTTGTTGCCGACGAAGGGAGTTATGTGAGTTACCTGGAAGGATGTACCGCACCATCGCGTGACGAAAACCAATTGCATGCTGCCGTTGTGGAACTAATCGCGCTGGACAATGCCGAAATTAAATATTCGACCGTTCAGAACTGGTTCCCGGGGAATAAAGACGGAAAAGGTGGGGTTTTTAACTTCGTAACCAAAAGAGGTTTGTGTGAGAAAAACGCCAAAATTTCCTGGACGCAGGTTGAAACCGGATCAGCGGTAACCTGGAAATACCCGTCATGTGTATTAAAAGGGGATAACTCGGTAGGCGAATTCTACTCGATTGCGGTGACCAATAACTTCCAGCAAGCCGATACCGGAACCAAAATGATTCACTTAGGAAACAATACCCGAAGTACAATTATTTCCAAAGGTATTTCTGCCGGAAAATCACAAAACAGTTACCGTGGATTGGTTCAGGTGAGTGCCAGAGCCGAAAATGCCCGTAACTTTTCGCAATGTGACTCGTTACTAATGGGTAACAATTGCGGGGCGCATACGTTCCCGTATATCGAATCCAAAAACAGTACGGCGAAGATCGAACACGAAGCAACGACGAGTAAAATTGGAGAAGATCAGGTGTTTTACTGTAATCAGCGGGGTATTCCAACCGAAAAAGCGATTGCATTAATCGTAAACGGATTCAGTAAAGAGGTCTTAAACAAACTTCCGATGGAGTTTGCCGTGGAAGCACAAAAATTACTTGAAATTTCATTAGAAGGATCGGTAGGTTAATCCCGAATCTTTCGAACAGTATAGAAGCAACGGAGACGTTACAAATAAAAATTAAACATTAGAAGCGAAATGTTAGTTATCAAAAATTTACACGCTAGCGTAGAAGATAAAGAAATATTAAAGGGGATCAATCTGGAAGTAAAAGCCGGAGAAATCCACGCAATCATGGGGCCAAACGGAGCCGGAAAAAGTACGCTTTCTTCGGTAATTGCAGGTCGGGAAGATTATGAAGTGACCGAAGGGGAAATCCTTTTGGAAGGGGAAGAATTAACCGAACTGGCACCGGAAGAGCGCGCACACAAAGGGGTGTTCTTATCGTTCCAGTATCCAATTGAAATCCCGGGTGTTTCTGTAACCAACTTTATGAAAACGGCGATCAACGAAACCCGTAAAGCACAAGGTTTGGAAGAAATGCCAGCCAATGAAATGCTAAAAATGATTCGCGAAAAATCTGAATTATTGGAAATCGACCGTAAATTCTTATCCCGTTCGTTAAACGAAGGTTTTTCCGGTGGTGAGAAAAAGAGAAACGAGATCTTCCAAATGGCGATGTTGGAACCGAAACTGGCTATTCTGGATGAAACGGATTCCGGTTTGGATATCGATGCCTTGCGTATCGTTGCCAACGGAGTTAACAAACTGAAAAGTAAAGACAACGCCGTTATCGTAATTACACACTACCAAAGACTTTTGGATTATATCGTTCCGGATTTCGTTCACGTTTTACACGATGGTAAAATCGTTAAAACCGGAGGTAAAGAACTGGCATTAGAGCTGGAAGAAAAAGGATACGATTGGATTAAAAACGAAAACTAGATTTCGGTATAACCGGTTGTTCCGGTTTTGAAACGCATAAACATGGATTTAAAAGAAAAACTGTTAGCCTCTTTTATGGCTTTTGAAGAACGCGTAGATGTACAGGCAACCCTGCACGACGTTCGTACCGAAGCCTTGAAGAACTTTGAAAATAAAGGTTTTCCAACCAAAAAGGAGGAAGCCTGGAAATATACGTCGCTGAACGCTATTTTAAAAAAGGATTTCAGTGTATTTCCGAAAGAAGAAAGTGCTGTCGATTTTAAGGAGGTAAAGAAATACTTCCTGAATGATGTGGATACTTATAAAGTGGTTTTTGTGGATGGGGTTTTTAGCTCGTTTTTGTCATCAACAACACACGACGGACTGGATGTTTGTTTGATGTCATCGGCATTGACCAAACCCAAATACAAAATGATAATCGATACCTATTTTAATCAGGTAGCGAGTAAAGAAGAAAGCTTAACGTCCCTAAATACGGCTTTTGCCTATGAAGGTGCGTATATCAATATCCCGAAAAGTAAAGTAGCCGACAAACCGATCGAAATTATC
Source organism: Flavobacterium sp. WV_118_3 (assembly GCF_039778605.1). Lineage (NCBI taxonomy): Bacteria > Pseudomonadati > Bacteroidota > Flavobacteriia > Flavobacteriales > Flavobacteriaceae > Flavobacterium > Flavobacterium sp. WV_118_3. Next base: position 3,289,144 of record NZ_CP156060.1, read on the forward strand.
TACTTTTCCACCGGAAACGAAGCGGCTTTGATGGTACAACCCCGAAATCTGATTATCGTGGGGGAAAACGCGCATGTGCAAATTACAGAGCGTCACCAGAGCTTAAACGAGAATCCGGTATTGATCAATTCTGTTACTGAAATCTTCGCGCACAAACGCGCTATTGTCGATTTCTATAAGATTCAGAATGATGTGCAAACCACAACATTGATCGACAATACGTATATTTCCCAAAAACAGGAAAGTATCGTTTCGGTACATACCTTTACGTTTGGTGGAAATATCACCCGTAATAACCTGAACTTCTATCACGAAGGCGAGCGTATCGACAGTACGTTAAAAGGAATTACAATTATTGGCGACAAACAACACGTAGATCACTATACCTTGGTACACCATTCACAACCAAATTGTGAAAGCCACCAGAATTACAAAGGTATCTTTGGAGACAATTCAACCGGTGTGTTTAACGGGAAGATTTATGTGGAAAAAGAAGCGCAGAAAACCGATGCATTCCAGCAAAACAACAACATTTTGTTGAGTGATAAAGCGACGATAAACGCCAAGCCGCAGTTGGAAATCTTTGCCGACGATGTAAAATGTTCGCACGGTTGTACGATCGGACAGTTGGACGAAAATGCGATGTTCTACATGCAACAACGCGGAATTCCGAGAAAAGAAGCCAAAGCGTTATTGATGTATGCCTTTACAAGTGAAGTAACCGCAAGTATTAAAATACCGGAATTGAAAAACAAAATTGCCCGTATCATTGCCACTAAATTAGGGGTGAATATGGGATTCGATTTGTAATACAAGACCACTCAAAATAAATGAAAGCCTGACAAAATTGTCAGGCTTTTTTGTTTAAAAACATGCGTTTTGCGAATTTTAAATGGTTTTATACGAGTGAATTACGATTTTTATTGTTAATTTTAATTGCGAGATGGATGAGGTTCATGAAAATCTAATAAAAATCTAATGAGATAAATTAGCTTTTATTTGAGTGAAGGTGGAATTTTGTTGCAGAATTAAGATTCGTTGTTGAAGACAAATTTCAATACTGTTTTTATATGAAATTGAAACTATTGCTCACTTTTGCCCTCGTAGTTATGGCAAAAGACGTGGTGGTATCGCAAACGGTTTACGATATCAAAACGGCACTACAAACCGCAAAGGCCAATAACCGGGAACTCAAATCGGAACAGCTCACCGTACAGGTGGCACAAGCCGACGTGGTTACGGCGAAATTACGACCAAACCTGTCGTTAAACAATCAGACACTACAACTGGCCGAATCGGCACATTATGCGCCCGGTACCCAATGGAGTAATGCCCAGAACCGCCAGGTTTGGTGGCAGCTAACCAAACAGTTCCAGCTTCCGTCACAACGGAAAAATAAAATCGATGTGGCCAATAAAAGTGTAGCCGTTTCGGAAGCAGCCTATCAGGATTTCGAACGCAACTTGCTTACGGATGTCGCGATGAAATGGCTGGATGTATGGTTGGCACAGAAAAAATGGCAAACGGCTTTGATGGCCAAAAACAACTGGGATACGTTGGTTACGATCAATAAAAACCGATTGAAAAATCAGGTGATCACCACGACCGATTATAATCGTACGGAGTTGGTAGCCAATCAATACAACCTGTTGTCGCAAACTTCAAAACAGGATTACCAGAATAAATTAAATACACTGAAATTCGCTTTAGGTGTGACGAATGATATTGCCATTGCTGCGGATGATGCTGTCGAACTTTCGGCACTGCAAAACCAGGATCAGATGTTGCAAAACGCCATCGAAAACCGAAGCGATATCAACGTGCTGAAAAACAATGTGGAGATGATGAAAAGTAATATCTCCCTTCAGAAAAGCATGGCCTATCCGCAACCGGAATTGGGAGCGATTTATAATCCGCAAAATACGGTGCCGTATGTCGGGATTTATGCGACGATTGATCTGCCGTTTTTCGATAGAAATCAAGGCGAAATCAAAAAATCACAGGTCACCAAAGACAAAGCCGAACAAGAACTGGCAACCTCCAAAGAGCGTATCAAAACAGAAATTGGAAACGCCTACGCCAGTTACAAACAGTTCGAACAGAATGCCGGAAATCTGAAAAAAATGAAAGAACAATCGTATCAGATTCTAAGTAATGTGAAATATGCCTATATGCGCGGCGGAACCACTTTAATCGACTTTCTGGAAGCACAACGTACGTGGTACGACAGTCAGGAAAATTATTACGAAGCGGTCTACCAGCACAAAGAAAGTTATATCCAATTACTATACACAACAGGTTTAATAAATCAAATCGCACAATAATGAAACGTGTTTTTTCAATTTTAGTTTTAGGGCTCTTGCTTTCCTGCAATTCCAAAGAGAAAAAGAAAGTAGAAGACCCACAGCCTCCGAAAGTAGAAAACGACGGAAGCCTTATCACGTTCACGGATAAGAGTATATTCAACCTCTTTAAAACCGAAGTAATCGGAAGCGGTTCCTTAAGCGGGGATTTGATGGCGGTTGGTCAGGTAGGCGCAACGGTACTCGGATCGGATTCCGGTAGTTCCAACAATATTGTGTTGTTCGAAAATCCCGAACTGGCTTCCAATTACACCCAATTGATCCAGCATCAGATTAATATCAAACAAATCAGTAATGTCAATATCAAACAACGTCAGATTGAGTTGGCCCGGGCAAAAGACCTGAATCAGCACGGTGCGATGACCGGCCAGGAGTTGTTAAATGCGCAAACGGCTTTGTCTATGGAAATGACCAATTTGTCGAACGAAAAAGCAGCAATCATCGAACACGAAGCCATGTTGAAATCGGCTGGTTTCGATCCGGATTTGTTGCGAAGAGCACAAAAAGGTGCGGCCTATCTGGTGAGTGATATTCCGGAAAATCAAATCAGTAAATTGAAAAAAGGGGATACCTGTCGTATTCAGTTTACGGCCTATCCGAATGAAACCTTTACCGGTAAAATCGAAGCTATTGCCGATCGGGTGGATTTTACCACGCGTATGGTGAAACTGCGCATCGGATTAAATAATGCCGACGACCGACTAAAAGTGGGGATGTATGCCAATGTGGCTTTCGGGTTAAAAAGTAATAATACGATTAGTGTACCCAAAACGGCTATCGTAACGGTGCAAGGTAAAAACTATGTGTTTATACAGAAAAACGACTCTCAGTTTGAACGAAAAGAAGTGCAGATCGGACAGCAGATTGGCGATCGGATTATCATCTTCGGAGGTGTCGATAATGGAAGTAAAGTCGTAAAAGACGGGGTAATGCAGCTTAAAGGATTGTCATTCGGTTACTAAAAAGTTATACAAATGGTACAAGCTCAGATTTTTATTGACAAAGACGAATTGAGAGGCACGCGTCCTTTATACGAATTCATCTTATTGTTTCTGTTGGAAAAAAATATCGCAGGAGCAACCGCATTTAACGGATTTATGGGCTTTGGAAAACACCAGAAGCTGAAACGGCCGAACCGGGAATTTTCTTTTGACGAAACACCGCTGGTGATCTCTTTTGTCGATACAAAAGAAAATGTGGAAGAAGCTATAAAAGAATTGCGAAACGTGTACAGCGGAGGATTAATTATCACACATGCTGTGGAACAATGGTAAAAAATGATTAAGAATTTACTTTTATTCTCACTTAGAAACCGATGGATTGTAGTGGGGATCAGTATCGCTTTGATGCTGGTGGGCTATTTTTGCTTTACGCAATTAAAAATTGAAGCGTATCCGGATATTGCCGATACCAACGTAATTGTTGTGGCACAATACAAAGGGCGTGCTGCCGAAGAGGTGGAACAACAGGTTACAGTGGCTATCGAACGGGCGCTACAAAATACACCGAACGTACTGGACAGAAGAAGCCGTACGATTTTCGGTCTGGGAATTGTTCAGTTGACGTTTAAAGACGGAACAGACGATTATTTCGCCCGACAACAGGTTATGGAGCGATTGGCAACAGCCGATTTGCCGGATGGTGTGGAGGTCGAATTGGCGCCATTGTCAACCGCGGTTGGGGAGATTTTCCGTTATGTGGTGGAAGCACCGCCAAGTTTTACACCAATCCAAATCCGGGATTTACAGGACTGGGTGATCAAACCGTATTTGCTGCAAACCGATGGGATTGCTGATATTACGACCTTTGGCGGGCCATTAAAACAGTTTCATATTCAGTTATCACCGGAAAAACTGCGAAAATACGACCTGAAAATTTCCGATATTGAGGAAAAGGTAGTTGCGAATAATATCAACTCCGGAGGAAATACCATCGAACGTGGCGGACAGGCTTTTGCGGTTCGTGGACTCGGAGCGATTAAAAGCGAAAAGGATATTGAAAACATCGTGATCAAAACGGCCAACGGACTTCCGGTTTTTATCCGCGATGTGGGCGAAGTGGAAATCATGCCACCACCGCCAAGTGGGGTTTTGGGCTATACATTCCCGGATGAAAAAGTGGATGTCAATAATGGAGTGGAAGGAATCGTGTTATTACGCCGTTATGAAAACCCGAGTGAGGTTTTAAAAAGTCTGAAACAGCGCATCGCCGACCTTCAGGATCACGAATTACCGGAAGGGGTGAAAATCCGTACAATGTACGATCGTAGCTTCCTGATCAATCACTCGCTGGAAACCGTAGGGCATACCTTGTTCGAAGGAATCAGTATTGTGATTATCGTCTTGATCTTTTTCCTGGGAAGCTGGCGAAGTGCATTAGTGGTAGCGTTGACCATTCCGTTCTCGTTATTGTTTGCTTTTATCATTATGCGATTAACCGGTATTCCGGCCAACTTGCTATCGTTGGGAGCGATCGACTTCGGGATTATCGTTGATGGTGCCGTGGTCATGGCCGAACACTTGATCAGGCGTTATAAAAAGGCGACCATCGAAGAGCGAAAAGAAGGTATTGTAAAAATTACCATGCTTTCGGCTCAGGAAGTGGGGCGTGAGATTTTCTTCTCGGTGGCGATTATCATTCTGGCCTATATGCCGATTTTATTGATGACGCGTGTAGAAGGGAAATTGTTCTCCCCAATGGCGTTAACATTATCGTTTGCAGTAGTGGGTTCGATGTTGGCAGCGCTAACGCTGATACCGGTACTGATCTCGTTTGTGTATAACAAAGTGGTTTCGAATACCGATTCGGAGATCAAAGAACACAAAAACATCGTACTGGATTATCTGGATAAAAAATACAGCAAGCTACTTAGTGGATTGTTGAACAATTATAAGAAAACCGTTTATATCGGAATGGCGGTGGTGTTTGTACTGATCGCATTCGGAGCGCGTTTGGGATCGGAGTTCTTACCGGAATTGGACGAGGGATCGATCTTTATCCGTGGAAATTTCCCGGCGGGTATTTCGATTCAGGAGAATTCGACCTATTCGCCTAAAATCCGAAAAGTGATTTCCAAATATCCGCAGATTTCCTATATCATTACACAGGCGGGGCGAAATGACGATGGTACCGACCCGTTCCCGGCCAACCGTAACGAGATTCTGATCGGATTAAAAGATTATAAATTGTGGAGTGATACGATTACCAAAAAAGAACTGGTAAAAATGGTTCGTACCGATCTGGAACATGCGTTGCCAAGTGTGCGTTTCTCCTCCGGTCAGCCCATTATCGACCAGGTAATGGAGATTGTAACCGGTAGTGCGGCCGATTTAGCGGTGAGTATCGTGGGAGATGATTTGCAGTTGATGCGTTCCAAAGCCGATAGTATTGTGTCGATTGTTAATAAAATGAAAGGAAGTGCCGCGGTGAACATCGAACAGGAAGGACCGCAGGAACAGTTGTCAATCCATATCGACCGTGAAAAAACAGCTCGTTTTGGAATTAATGTTTCCGATGTTCAGGATATTATCGAAGCCGCGATCGGTGGAAAAGCGATTACCACCTTATACGACGGTGTAAAACGATACGATATCGTAGTGCGCTATTTGCCACAACACCGTGCGAATATCGATGAGATCAAATCCTTATTAGTGACGTCAACCAATGGGGCTTTAATTCCAATTGATCAGTTGGCGGATGTAAGTTTTATTCAGGGACAAACCAATATTTACCACTACAATGGAAAACGTATGATTACTGTACGTACCAATATCGTTGGACGCGATCAGGTGAGTTTTGTAAAAGAGCTGGAAGGAAAAATCAACAAAACGGTTAAAGTACCAAAAGGCTACCAGATCATTTACGGTGGGCAATATGAAAACCTGGAACGTGCCGGTAAACAATTATTACTAACAATTCCATTAACGATTGGACTGGTGTTTATATTACTGTTCTCACTTTATAAAAACTTTAAAGACACGTTGATTACGATGGCTTGTATCCTGTTTGCCCTTGGTGGCGGAATCACAGCCTTATTGTTACGCGGTTATTACTTTAACGTTTCGGCAGGTGTAGGATTTGTATCGATATTTGGTATATCGGTAATGGCCGGAGTATTGCTCGTCTCGGCGCTCAATAGAGCCAATGTAGGAATCAGTGATGAAAGTTCCCGAGAGACGGTCGAAAAAGTCTCCAAAGAGCAATTGCGCGCAATCTTATCCATTCTGGTATTAGCCGTACTGGGATTAATACCGGCGGCAACGTCAACCGGAATCGGTTCCGATGTACAACGTCCGTTGGCTACGGTAATTATCGGAGGATTGTTGAGTACGCTTGTTTTTGCACCGCTTATCATTCCGGCCTTGTATTACTGGATTCATCCAACGAAGAAAATTTAACAGGAGATCTCAATCCTAAAGCCGTGCCGATATGCGAGGTCGGTACGGTTATACATAAAAAGGCGGTCCGTTTTTGGACGGCCTTTTTTGCTTTCCCAAAAGGCTCCCTTAAATCTGTCTTAATTTATGCGTCTTTTAAAGAAACATCCCGTAAATTTGCATGGATTAAAAAATGGAGGGACAGGCGATTCGCTTGTCTGCAATTCCATCTGACAAAAAACAGTAAAATCAGATGAAAAAACTAGATATTCAGGCCGTAAGAGCCGATTTTCCCATACTTTCTCAAACAGTAAACGGAAAACCGCTGGTCTATTTTGATAATGGCGCCACCGCCCAAAAACCGAAAGTGGTAATCGATGCGATTACAAAATATTACGAGGAAATCAATGCGAATATCCATAGAGGCGTGCATACCTTGAGCCAGTTGGCAACCGATGCGTATGAAGTGTCCCGTAATACGATTCAAAAACATCTGAATGCCAAACACAATCACGAGATTATTTTTACGTCGGGGACAACCCATGGAATTAATCTGGTGGCCAATGGTTTTGCCGCACTTTTACAACCGGGCGATGAAGTAATGGTTTCGGCTATCGAACACCATAGCAACATCGTGCCGTGGCAGTTTTTATGCGAGCGTACCGGTGCAAATTTGGTTGTGATTCCGATGAACGAAAAAGGAGAATTGATCCTTTCGGAATTCGACAGGTTGCTGAATGATAAAGTAAAAATCATTGCGGTAAATCATATTTCTAATGCGTTGGGAACGGTAAACCCAATTGCCGAAATCATTGAAAAAGCACATCAGGTTGGTGCAGCCGTTTTAATCGACGGTGCACAGGCGACGCCCCATTTACGTCCCGACGTACAGGAACTGGATTGCGATTTCTATGTGTTTTCCGGTCATAAGGTTTGCGGACCAACTGGAGTCGGAATCTTATACGGAAAAGAAAGCTGGTTAAACCGACTACCACCGTATCAGGGTGGAGGTGAAATGATCAAAGAAGTAACCTTCGAAAAAACAACTTACGCCGATTTACCGCATAAATTTGAAGCCGGAACACCCAATATCGCAGGCGGAATCGTTTTAGGAACCGCAATCGATTATCTGAATGGAATCGGGTTTGAAGCCATCGAAGCCTACGAACAGGAATTGTTGGCCTACGGAACCGAAAGATTATTGGAAATTGAAGGCGTAAAAATATACGGAACCGGAGCGCATAAAGCGTCGTTGATTTCGTTTAACATTGAAGGTATCCACCCGTACGATATCGGAACGATTGTCGACAAACTGGGAATTGCCGTACGAACCGGTCACCACTGTGCACAACCGGTGATGAATTTCTTCGATATTCCGGGAACGGTGCGCGCGTCGTTTGCGTTTTACAATACGAAAGAAGAAATTGATATCTTTGTAGAAGCTGTAAAAAAAGCAAAACAAATGTTATCCTAAAAACAAGCCTATGAGACTAGTAACCCTTTTGGCATCGGTTATTATTACCTGTACAGGATGCAACTGTACGAAGAAAAATATAGCCGGATCGACAGCAAAAGAAACCGAACTAACGATGAAACAGGAACAACAAAACCCGGTTTTTGAATATGATGCTTCATCAAGAGGGTTCTATCGAAAAATCGTACTGGACAATAAGGAATTACGGGTAAGCAGTACAAGAGGTGATAGGAGTGAACCAACGGTGATACAACTTTCGGATCAGGAGTGGAATGATATCCTGACGAACTTTAAAAAGATAGATCTGAAAGCGGTGCCGGAATTAAAAGCACCTACCGAAAAAAGGTTTTATGACGGTGCTGCGATGGCCAATTTTACGATACAAACCAAAGAAGGAACGTATACCGCACCTACTTTTGATCACGGATTTCCGCCGGCAGCGATTGAAAAAATTGTAAATAAGCTAAATGAATTAGCCGACAAAAAATAACAAGATGACGATAAAAGCAATTCAGGAGGAGATTGTAGACGAATTCTCGATGTTTGATGACTGGATGCAACGGTACGAATACATCATTGAACTGGGGAAAAGTTTACCGCTCATTGAAGAACAGTATAAACAAGACGAAAATATAATTAAAGGCTGCCAGTCGAAAGTATGGTTGTATGCGGAAGAGAAAGACGGAAATATCGTTTTTACGGCCGATAGCGATGCCATCCTGACCAAAGGGATTATTGCCATCCTGATCCGTACCTTTTCGAACCAGTCGGCGCAGGCTATTTTAGAAGCCAATACCGATTTTATCGACGAAATCGGATTAAAAGAACACTTATCACCAACCCGTGCGAATGGACTGGTGTCGATGATCAAACAAATTAAAATGTATGCTTTGGCGTTTCAGTCCAAAAATTAAAGGTTATGGAAGAATTTAACGATACTATAAATCTGGGAGAAAATGTGGTAACAGTACTGAAAGGTATTTATGATCCTGAAATTCCGGTAGATATTTACGAATTGGGTCTTATTTATGATGTAATGATCAATGAAGACAATGACGTAAAGATCTTAATGACACTTACTTCACCAAACTGTCCGGTAGCGGAAACTTTACCGATGGAAGTAGAAGAAAAAATCAAATCCATCGATGCGGTAAAATCCTGTGAAGTGGAAATCACGTTCGATCCGCCATGGAGTAAAGACCTGATGAGCGAAGAAGCCAAACTCGAACTGGGAATGCTGTAATGGAAGAGATTGTAAACAGAGTCGCGAATAGTGTTTTGCAGGTTTTTGACCTGGAAGACTATTATCCGGAAGGGCCTCGTTTTTCCATTGATATTTCGCAATGGCTTTACGAAGGTCTGGTGCTGCGCGAAAAAGATTTCCGCGAACAGCTTAAAAACCATAACTGGGAGACCTATAAAGACGGTTTTGTGGCACTATCCTGTAGTACGGATGCGATTGTTCCTGCGTGGGCATTTATGTTAATCACGGCTTATTTGGAGCCGGTTGCCAAAAATGTTTTCTGGGGAACGATTCCGCAAATGGAAATTGGATTGTATCAGGAAATACTGCAAAAGCTGGATTATAGCAGTTATCAGGATAAACCGGTGATCATCAAAGGGTGCTCCCGCAAACCGGTTCCGCAGGAAGTCTATGTGCTGGCCACGCAAAAGCTGATGCCGGTTGCCAAAAGCATTATGTTTGGCGAAGCCTGTTCGGCCGTTCCGGTTTATAAACGCAAATAGTATTTGTCGGTTTTTACACAGTTTTTTGTGATTTTTTTGTGATTTTTTTGTGATTTTTTTGTGATTTTTTGTTACCTTGTGTGAAACAGAAAATTCTACCTATGAGAAAAATTGCATTGACACTGCTTTGTTTTATCGGTACTATGGCCGTTCAAGCACAGGAACCTGTTCAGGATACTACAAAACACTGGACAACCAAAGGGAATATTTCATTCCTTCTTAATCAATCGGCCTTTAACAATTGGGTTGCCGGAGGAGAAAACAATATCGCCGGTAATCTGGGCGTGAATTACGATTTTAATTATAAGAAGGGTGACTGGTCCTGGGACAATAAAATTATTGCCGCCTACGGGCTTGTAAAAACGAAGAACTCCGCTTTTGAAAAGAAAACGGACGACCGACTGGAGTTAAACTCGCTATTGGGTAAAAAAGCGGCTGGTTACTGGTATTATTCTGCTTTTTTAAACTTTAAAACGCAGATGACAAAAGGATACAAGTATGGGACGGATGCCGATGGTGCCGAAACCCGAAGTGAATATACCAACTTTCTGTCTCCGGGATACCTGTCTTTTGGTCCGGGTATGCTTTGGAAAAAAAGTGATAATCTGAAAGTAAACCTTTCACCGGCGACTTCTAAGTTAACATTTGTTGACAAGAATTTTACCTTGCCCAATCAGGGTTATTTTGGCGTGGATGAAGGAAAAAGTATGCGATATGAATTGGGTTTTAACGCATCGGCCTATTATAAGTTTAACCTGATGGAAAATGTATCGGTTGAAAATATACTAAACCTGTACTCCAATTATCTGGAGGATCCGCAAAACGTCGATTTGGATTATCAGTTAAATATCGTGATGAAAATCAACAAATATTTATCGACCAATCTGGCTTTCCAAACCATTTATGATGACAATGCTTTTAAAGGATTTCAGATCCGTCAGGTATTGGGACTTGGAATCAATTACGGATTTTAAAATTTACACCTGACAGTTTTTTAAAACCTGTCAGGTGTAAATAATAGTGTAAATAAAAAGGCTGTCCACCGACAGCCTTTTGTTATTCTTCATCTTCCTTTTCAACGGCATCCTTATAATCAGGATATAGGAAATTATTATAAGGGAAGCGCGTAATGTGAATTGTTCGTACGGCTTCGTATACTTTTTCACGGAATTCCTCGAAATTTTGTTTACTGGTTGCCGAAATAAATAAGGCATTGTTTTCGCCTACTTTCGACATCCAGGTGTTTTTCCACTCGTCCAATGTATAGTGTTTGGTTGTCCGTTCGGTAATCAGATCATCGGAGTCAATCGTCAGGTGTTTATAAGCGTCGATCTTGTTAAATACCATGATCGTTGGTTTATCGGCACTTTTAATATCCTGTAAAATCTGATTTACAGAGGCGATATGATCTTCAAAATCGGGATGCGAAATATCTACCACATGTAATAATAAATCGGCTTCGCGTACTTCGTCCAGCGTACTTTTAAAGGATTCCACCAATTGTGTTGGTAATTTGCGGATAAATCCAACGGTATCCGATAACAGGAATGGTAAGTTCTTGATCACTACTTTACGAACGGTGGTATCTAAAGTGGCGAATAGTTTGTTTTCGACAAACACATCACTTTTACCAATGGCATTCATTAAAGTCGATTTTCCTACGTTGGTATAGCCCACCAAGGCCACGCGAACCATAGCACCGCGGTTGCTTCGTTGTACGGACATCTGACGGTCGATGGTTTTGATTTTCTCTTTTAATAAAGCGATACGATCCCTAACAATACGACGGTCGGTTTCAATCTCGGTTTCACCGGGACCACGCATACCAATACCACCTCGCTGTCGTTCAAGGTGCGTCCACATACCCGAAAGACGGGGTAGCAAATACTGACATTGTGCCAGTTCTACCTGTGTACGGGCATAGGATGTTTCGGCTCTTTGCGCAAAAATATCCAGGATAAGGTTGGTACGATCCAGAACTTTACAGTCCAAAAGTTTGGAAATGTTTTTTTGCTGTGCCGGTGTAAGCTCGTCGTCAAAAATCACGGTTTTAACGTCGTTATCTTTTATATAGTATTGGATCTCTTCCATTTTACCGGTTCCCACAAATGTTTTGGGGTTGGGTTTGTCCATTTTTTGAGAAAAACGCTTCACCACTTCACCTCCGGCTGTAAAAGTCAGAAATTCGAGTTCATCCAGATACTCGCTAAGTTTTTCCTCACTTTGCTCTTTGGTTATGATTCCGACAATTACGGTTTTTTCAAAATTTATTACTTCTTTCTCTAACATTCTTTTCTATTAAAGTACAAAAATAAGCATTTCAGGATTAATCGGAATAAATTATTAAATCATAACTAAAGAAGCATTTTGTATTACAAACAGGCCATAAAGTATTTTTTTTACTAAATGGATAGGATTTTTGTATTGCCTCACCAATTAAAATATTTAATGATGAAGAAAACGTTCCTGATGCTATTGATGATTATGCTTAATTCTATTTGTTTCTCTCAGGTTTTTCCGGAAGGATTTGAAGGAAGCTTTCCGCCTTCCGGTTCGGAAGGAGCCTGGATCGTAACGCACAACGGAATAGGGATGGGACCGATGAACCGGAATATCTGGAAACAAACGCCTCGTATTACGAGTGTGTATAATCCACATTCCGGAAATTATGCTGCTATGGTCGAAAAAATAAACATTGGAGACGGTAAAACAGAAGAAGACTGGCTTATTGCACCCAAAGTTGCCATTCCGGTCGGTGGCGAATTGTCCTTCTATATTTTGCATGGACGTGCCGGTGATCAGGGATCCAAACTCAAAATAAAGATTTCAAAAACAGCTCAAACGGATCTGTCTTCTTTTACAGAAGTAGCTGAATTCTCAGAAAGTCAAATTGGTTCTGTTTCAGGTGTCTATAAAAAGATGACGATTACTTTTAACGAACAACACGTCACAGCAGATGAAATGGTTTATATCGCCTTTGTGCGCGTGCATAAGCAGACGGAAGGTAGTACTGGTGACCGCTTTTTGATTGATGATATCGAATTGAAATCTCCCTGTGTTACACCAAAGGATATCAAGATAACGAATGTTACCGCCAATTCGGCAGTGTTAGCCTGGGCGCTTCCGGACAGTCCCGGAAAATGGGAAATCGAACTGATTGCTGCTGCTTCGCCACTTTCCGAAAGTACTACTGTAACCGAAAACCAATATGTTGTCATAAATCTTAATCCTCAAACGACCTATCGCTTCAGAGTGCGGTCGGAATGTGGGGAAATGGCATACAGTGAATGGAGTGATTTCTATGCGTTTACTACCCTTGTGAATAATGACGAGTGCCGTAATGCTCAAACGATTCCTGTAAACGAAGATCAATCCTGTAGTAAAGTAGTACCGGTATCTTTTTTAGGAACTACGATAACCGGATCCGATAGCTGTGTACCGGATAATAATGGCGATATATGGTTTTCTTTTACGGCTACTCATGAAACTCATATGATTGACCTGATTAATTTCAAAGGAAACGCAAAACCGGTTGCCATAACGATGTATGAAGGAAAACAATGTGATCAAATACAACCAATATATTGTAATACCACTAATTCTTTACTGGCATTGGGATTGCGGATAGGGACTGTTTATACCCTCCGGCTGGCGGTTAATAGTCTGCGTGGAAAAACAACCTTTAGCTTTGATCTCTGTGTTAAGATACCGGATGTTGTCCAGAGCAAGGCTACAGATTGTCTGGTTTATACTGTAAATCCGGATTTTGAAAAGCCTTTACATCAGGTGAAATCAGCATATCCCCAACTTTATAATCAGCACAGTGTTCCGGGATGGAAAACAACAGCGGAAAATAACCATATAAAATTTTGGCATTCGGGTAATAATCTGAATATACAGGCTTATTCAGGAACTCAGTTTGTTGAAATTAATGAAACGGAAGGTTCGGATATATACCAGGATTACGCGACGGCAGTTCCTATATCCTTTCGGTGTCGTTTTTTGCACAGAGGTCGGGATAATGAAAGTTCCTGTGCACTCTATGCCGGTCCGCCGGAAGGTCCCTTTGCTTTAGTTGTGATCGCTACAACAGGGAACAATGCCTGGAAGGAGTATGTCGGAACGTACGCTGTTCCGGAGAATCAGCCTGTAACCCGTTTTATTTTTAAAAACCAGTCAGGTAGTGGCAACCTTCTGGATGATTTTGAGCTAAAAAGCGATAATAGTATTATCACACCAGGCCCTATACTGTTAAATTGTGCCAACGTTTTGGCAAATGTCTCAGCAAAAGGGGAGGGTGTCTGGCTGGCCGATACTAATAATCCCGGAACATCTACGATAGGGGATTATCATGCCAATAAAACTACGATCTCCGGATTTACAACAAGCGGAACCTATCGTTACTACTGGAAAACAGCATATTGTGTTGATATACTTGATGTGAAAATTGATAATGAGGATAAAACAACCCTTCTGACGTTTAATCCGATCGGGCCAATTTGCCCGGGAGCAGCCGTTCCGAAATTACCCAGCCGTTCGAAAGAAGGAATAGCAGGTGCCTGGATGCCACCGGTAATCAGTAATGCTATTACGACGACTTATATCTTTACCCCGTATGCCAATCAATGCGTAAAACAAGGTATTACAGCATCGCTTACAGTAGCAGTACAACCGATAGCGGTAACTGTTCTTAGTGATTGTACCGATGATGAAGTCGTGCTGAAAATACAACCAGAAGAAGGAAATACTTTTGACCTGACAAAGACTCATTTTCAATGGTTCTGTGATAAAAAAGGAAAAGTAGGCGATAATATGCCTGATTTTAATGTGACTCGTTATTGCCGGGATTGGATTAATGATGTTGCTTTTCCGATTGTTTTTACGGTTGAAGTTACTGTAGCAGGTAGATGCTCCGTTACAAAAGAAATTGTCGTCAAAGGGCTGCGTTGTCAGATTCAAAAAGGGATCTCGCCCAATAACGATAATTTGAACGACACTTTTGATTTAACGGGGTTTAGTGTCGAAAAACTAAGCATTTTTAACCGATACGGTACGGAAGTTTACAGTCATGGTGCAGGCTATACCAACCAATGGTTCGGACAATCCAAAAATGGCAGTGAGTTGCCGGATAGCACCTATTTCTATGTTATTGATTTGGAAAAAGGTGAAACAAAAACGGGTTGGGTTTATATCAGCAGAGAAAATAGATAATAACATCAGAGAACGCCTGATCGTGTTAGGGGATTTATTGAGAAGTAGTATAGCAATGAAGAAAATATATTTGACCGCCTTTTTAGCCCTGATCGGATTAAAAGAGGCCTCAGCACAACAAGACCCACATTATACACAATACATGTATAATATGAATGTCATCAACCCGGCGTATGCCGGTTCGAAGGAGACCTTATCCTTTGGGTTGTTATACCGCAAGCAGTGGGTTGATCTTGAAGGGGCTCCGTCTACGGCTACCTTTTCGGGTCACAGTCCGGTAGGTAAGAATGTAGGATTGGGACTTTCGGTAATTTCGGACAAGATCGGTCCTGTGAAAGAGAATAATGTGTACGCTGACTTCTCCTACACCTTAAACCTTGGTGGTGAACACAAACTGGCTTTGGGATTAAAAGCGGGAGCGACTTTCCATAAGGTTGGGCTATTATCGGATGTAAGTCCGTATGTTCCGGATGCGAACGACCCTGCTTTTGCCGAGAACACCAGCCGTACGTTTTTTAACGCGGGAGCCGGATTGTTCTACTATACCAATAAGTACTATTTGGCAGCTTCGGTACCCAACATGTTAAAGTCGACGTATTTGGATTATAACGGCCGTAAATTCGGAAGTGATACCCAACACTATTTTGTAACGGGGGGATATGTATTCGATTTAAGCGAGAATGCAAAATTCAAACCGTTCTTTATGGTGAAGTCGGCCTTCGATGCGCCAACTTCGTTTGATGTATCGACCAACTTCCTTTTTTATGACAAATTCGAAATCGGAGCTACTTACCGATTGGACGATTCCTTCGGAGCGATGGTTAACTATGCCATTACGCCAAGCCTTCGTATCGGATATGCTTATGATCATATCGTATCCGATTTAAAAAAAACGGCATCATCATCGCATGAATTTATAGTACTGTTTGACCTCTGTTTTTCTAAAATTGCATCCAAATCGCCCCGATATTTCTAACATTAAATAGCCTACAGTATGAAAAAAATGGTCTTCGCTTTTGTTGTCGCAATTATTAGTTTTAAAGTAGCCGCTCAGCATGGAAATACCTATATAGCGGATAGTTATTTTAACCGTTCCGAATATGCCAATGCGGCTGATGCCTATTTGGAAGTAATGGATAAAAGTCAGAGGAAAGATAAAAATTATATATATAAACAACTGGCCGACAGTTATTACAATATGCCTGATGCTCCTAAAGCTAATGAATGGTATGCTAAGGTAATCGCTAAAAAACAAGATGCCGAAACCTATTATCATTATGCCGAGATGTTAAAGGTAGAAGGAAAATACGAGGAAGCTAACAAACAAATGAAACAGTTTGTCAAAATGTCGCCCAAGGATCCGCGAGCAATTGCTTTTAAAGAAAATCCAGACTATCTGACTAAATTAAATAATATCGTAAAAATTTTCGATCTGAAACGATTGGATTTTAATAGCGATAAATCGGACTTCGGTGCGTTTTTAAGTAGTGATAATATGCTATATTTTGCTTCAGCTCGTAACACTTCGCGTAAAATCTACGGATGGAACAATGAGCCGTTTTTGGATTTATATGCTGCTGTTTATAATGCCAACGGAACCTTTAGTGAACCGGTGTTGGTCGATAATATCAACTCAAAATACCATGATGGACCGGCTACAATCAGCGCCGATGGGAATACGATGTATTTTGCCAGTGAGAGTTTTAAGAAGAGATTGTTTCATCGGAATAAAGTGAAAAAAATAAAGCAAGGCCAGGTTAATTTGTTTAAAGCCATTAAAATAGACGGAAAATGGGGTGACATCAAACCCCTTCCGTTTAACAGTAAAGACTATTCTACCAGTAACCCAAGTTTGAGTAAAGACGGTAAAACATTGTACTTCTCCTCAAACATGCCCGGTTCGGTAGGAGGTGTGGATATCTGGAGAGTAACGCTCAATGAAGATGGTACTTATGGTAAACCTCAGAATCTGGGTAAAACAATCAATACTAAGGGAAATGAAAGTTTTCCGTTTGTGACAGACGATCATAAATTGTTTTTTGCATCTAATGGGCATCAGGGATTTGGTGGATTGGATGTTTACTGCGTCGATCTGGTTGGAAAAATGAAAGTTAGCAATCTGGGAAAACCGGTAAATTCTGCGAAAGATGACTTTGCCTTTAGTTTTAATAAAGCAAAAAACATCGGATTCGTTTCAAGTAATCGCGACGGATCGGATAATATTTACAGCGTTATCCCGCTTGTTGTTTCCGAAAACACAATTCCGGAAGCGACTGAGACAGATTGGAAAGAAGCAAAAGAACCGGAAAAACCGATATTGCTTGTTGAGAACTCCGATCTTGTAAAAAAAGAGGCCGCAATTGGTGTCGATGGATTGGTGCAGGGAATCAGGTTGCCAACCAAAGCGATGCTGAATCAATCGGACGATGCAAATGGGATTAGAACAACGGCATCCGAATCTATAGGCGCAGTAAAAAAAGAAGATGCAATCGTCGCTAGTAATACTGATAATGCGCATACAGCCGTAACAGGTGAAAACGCAAATCATACCATTGCTGTTGGAGCAAAAGCATTGGATGATATTTATTTTGACTTCGATAAAAGTGTAATTAACGAGGTGGCGGCAAAAGAATTGGATAAACTGGTTCGAATAATGAACGAAAACCCGGAAATGGTTGTCATGGTAAAGTCGCATACGGACAGCCGCGGGAAACAAGGTTATAATTTAAAACTTTCGGTACAGCGGGCGGAAGCAACGGTTCAATATGTGATTTCTAAAGGTATCTCCCAAGAGCGGATTTACGGTGAAGGATATGGCGAAAGCCTTCCTAAAGTGAACTGTCAGGATGATTGTACCTTCTGGAAACATCTTCAGAATAGAAGATCGGAATTCATAATTGTTAAGAAATAAATAATAAAATAATTTAACAATACTCAAAGAGCAGCCTATATGGCTGCTTTTTTTGTGAATTTTAACATATAACGTTAAGTTATTGCTAATTTTATTTTATATTTGGGGATTAAACTTATCAAAAATCATAGGATTAATTATGAAAAAAATTACATTATTAATTCTTATGTCATTATTGAGTTTTGTGAGCTATTCACAAGTTTTCCCCGAAGGATTTGAAGGTGCTTTCCCACCATCAGGGCCAGGAGGATCTTGGGTTGTCACTCATAATGGCATAGGAATGGGGCCCGCTAACGGGAATCTGTGGGTGCGTTCACCGCTAAATTCCACAGCATCCCCTCCTCACACTGGCAACTATGCTGCCGTGGTTGAAAGAGTGAATGTCGGTGACGGGAACACCGAGCAAGATTGGTTGATCTCTCCAGTGGTTACTGTGCCGGCTAACGGACAGTTACGTTTCTACGGACTTCATGGACGTGCAGGAGATCAGGGATCAAAACTGAAAATTAAAGTATCAACAACAACAACGTCAGGATCCCAAGGTACTTTGGCGAACTACACTATCGAAGTAGCGAGCTTGACGGAAACGCAAGTGTCTCCTGTTGCAGGAGAGTACAGAGAGGTGGTTGTTAACCTATCGCCAGCTGTAGCGGCAAACCAGCAAGTGTATATCGCTTTTGTAAGAGAGCATACACAAGTAGGAACCGCAGCCGATGGTGACCGTTTTGTGATTGACGATATTAATCTGGTTCAGCAGTGTTTGGATCCTACCAATGGGGTAGCCAACAATATCACATCGAACTCCGCTGTGTTATCATGGACCAATCCAAGTGGTTCTACACAATGGGAAATCGAATTAATCCCTTCTGCAGATCCTTTAACAGGAGTGGGACAAGTTATTAACTCGAATCCATATACCGCTACTACAACTTCAACTGGTGCACCGATTGCACCTGGAACGGTTTACCAATATAAAGTACGATCAATATGTACTGGTGGTGTACCTAGTGATTGGGCAGGACCTTTCTATTTTACAACGGTAACTTTAGGACAGACTTGTGCTGCGCCAATTATGATCAACCAGTTGCCGTACTCCACTACCGATAATACGAGTAACTACGGTAATAATATTAGTGGTAGCCAGGGAACAACAGGTTGTGGTACCACAACAAACTACTTAACAGGTAATGACGTAGTGTATGCTTATACTGCTACTTTTACCGGTAATATTGATATTTCGATGACCCCTACGGCAACGTATTCGGGTATTTTCGTATATAATAACTGTGCTAATATCGGAACAAGCTGTTTGGCAGGTATCGGAAACTCGAACTCCAATATCAGAAACATTCCTAACTTCCCGGTAACGGCAGGAACGACTTACTATTTTGTTATTTCTACCAACGCGACTCCGCAAACAACGGGATATACTTTAGTAATTCAGAAAGTAACATGTACACCTCCGGGTGCTTTGGCTGTTGCGGGTATTACGATGAACTCGGCTAACTTAAGCTGGAGTAATCCTTCATCGGGTACAGAATGGGAAGTAGTTGTTCAGGCACTTGGTGCGGGAATCCCTCAGGGAGCAGGAACAGCTGTAACCACAGGACCGGCTTATGTTGCTACTACTACTGTAACAGGTACGCCTTTAGCTTCCGGAACAGATTATGAATATTATGTAAGAGTAAAATGTCCGGACGGATCTTATAGTCAGTGGTCAGGACCAAAACCATTCAAAACATTACCAAACTACTGTGCGGGAGATCATTTCTTTGATCCGGGAGGACCTAATGGACAGTATGCTAATAGTGCTAACGTAACAACAACTATTTGTCCTACAAACCCAGGAGATATCGTTACCGTTACTTTTAACTCGTTTGACACAGAGTCAGGATACGATTTCGTTCGTGTTTATAACGGACCAAATGCTACGTCTCCATTATTAGGAACGTACTCAGGAAACTTAACAGGTGCGAACCTTCCTGGACCTTTTGAGTCATCAGGACCAGGTGCTTGTTTAACGTTTGTATTTACTTCTGACGGAAGTGGTATACGTGACGGATGGGATGCAACAGTAACGTGTGGACCACCGCCAACTTGTCCGAAACCGAAAAACTTAGCTGTATCGAATATTACAGCGAATTCGGCTCAGTTAAACTGGTTGGAGTCTGGAACAGCTACAAGCTGGGTTGTAATCGCGGTACCAGCAGGTACACCTAACCCGAACAATAACCCAATTCCTGGAACAGCAATTACGGCTACGGTAACGACACCGCCACCGTATGTGTTAAACGGATTGAGTTCAAATACGGATTATGATTATTATGTAAGAGCAGTTTGTAGTCCAACGGATTCCAGTACATGGGCAGGACCTAGAAACTTTAAAACACAGCCAGACTTCTGTGCTGGTGACCATTTCTTTGATCCGGGAGGACCTAATGCACAGTATGGAAACAATGCTAACGTAACAACAACAATCTGTGCGCCAACGCCTGCAGATATCGTTACCGTTACTTTCTTAAACTTTAATACAGAATCTGGATTCGATTTCGTACGTGTATATAACGGACCAAATGCTACGTCTCCATTATTAGGAACTTATTCTGGAGCTTTAACCGGAGCAAACTTACCAGGCCCTTTTGAATCTAATGTGGGTGGATGTTTAACTTTTGTATTTACTTCAGATGGAAGTGGAACACGTGACGGATGGGAAGCTACAGTAACATGTGGACCACCGCCAACATGTCCGAAACCGAAAAACTTTGTAGCGTCTAACCCTACGATGAACTCGGTTCAGTTAAACTGGCTTGAAGCCGGAACGGCAACTAGCTGGATTGTAATGGCAGTTCCAACAGGAACTCCAGATCCAAATACAAACCCAATCCCTGGAACAGCAATTACGGCTACGGTAACTACACCACCACCGTATGTATTAGGAGGATTGACTTCGAATACAGAATATGATTTCTATGTAAGAGCGGTTTGTAGTCCAACGGATTCCAGTACATGGACAGGCCCTAGAACACTTAGAACATTACCGAACTACTGTGCCGGTGATCATTTCTATGATCCGGGAGGACCTAACGGACAGTACGGAAACAGTGCTAACGTAACGACTACTATCTGTCCGGCGAACCCGACTGATATGGTTACCGTTACATTCAATAGTTTCAATACTGAAGCTGGATATGACTTTGTACGTGTGTATGAAGGAACAGGAACAACAGGTACTTTATTAGGAACATATGCAGGTGATTTAACAAACAACCTACCTGGCCCATTTGAGTCAACTGTGGGAGGATGTTTAACATTTGTGTTTACATCTGACGGAAGTGGAACACGTGACGGATGGGATGCTACAGTAACATGTGCACCACCACCAACATGTCCGAAACCGAAAAACTTATCGGCTACTAATATGACACAAACGTCTGCCGATCTAAACTGGCAGGAAATGGGTACCGCTACGCAGTGGGAAGTGATTGTATTACCAGCAGGTTCTGCACCACCAGCTCCTGGAGCTACAGGGGTGATTGTTAATACACCACCACCATTTACCTATAGTGGACCACCGGCATTGTTGCCAGGAAGACCATATGATTTCTATGTGAGAGCTATTTGTAGTGCTTCAGATATCAGTGCCTGGTCGATTAAAGGAACATTCCGTACGTTAATTTCGAATGACGAATGTACTGCACCAATTCACGTACCGGTAAATGAAGATTCACTTTGTGGTCAGACAACACCGGGAACATTAGCAGGAGCAACAGCTTCAGCTTTACCAAACACTTGTGGTGGTAACCCGAATGATGACGTTTGGTTTGAATTTACAGCGACACATACACAACACTATATCGCGTTGTTAAATACTACTTCAACTGGTTTAAATACAGATAATATGTATCACTCGGTATACAGTGCATGTGGTGGTACACCAATTGTATGTAGTGATCCGAATAACAGTCTTGTAAACGGTTTAGTACCGGGACAAAACTATTTGATCCGTGTATATAGTAATGCAGCAACAGCACAAAGCTTCACATTTAACCTTTGTGTGGGTACAGTTATTACTTGTGCCGATGCGCAAGCATTCTGTGCGAACAATACATCACCATCAATTACCTTCCCAGGTTCTATCGGGGTGCCAAACTTAGGAACAGTAGCGTGTTTAACAACAACGCCTAACCCAACTTGGTATTTCTTACAAGTACAACAATCAGGAAACTTACAGTTCCAGATTTCTCAAACCAGTACTACAGGACAAGGAATTGACGTGGATTTCATCGCTTACGGTCCGTTTACTTCACCTACAGCAGGTTGTGGTAACCTTGGAGCAAACGTAGGATGTAGTTATAGTTCCGCATCAGTTGAGAACTTTAATATTCCGAATGCTATATCAGGTCAATATTATTTGATTGAGATTACGAACTATAACGGTAGTGCGGGTAATATTACTTTAGCACAAACCAACCAGGGTCAGTCAGGTGCCGGTTCTACGAACTGTGACATCGTTTGTACGGTTGACTTAGGTCCGGATAAGATTTTATGTGGACAAACATCATACACGTTAGATGCTGGAATTGTAAATGCAACTACTTATACTTGGTATAACGGAACTAACGTTATTCCTGGTGCTACAGGTCAGACATTAACCGTTACACAATCGGGTGAGTATAGCGTAGTGGTTACAAAACCATCATGTTCAAACAACCCTACGGATAGTGTAAACATTACTTTCGGCCCAACTATTAATCAGGTTACAATGCCGGATTATAAAGTTTGTGACGATATATCTAACGACGGATTAGCGGATTTCGATTTGTCAACATTAACCCCTCAGGTTGTTGCAGGACAGAACCCGGCGTTTACGTATAATGTAACCTACCATGCTTCATCAGCTGATGCTACTGCCGGAGTAAATCCAATTGACGCAACTGTTCCTTATAACAGTAACACGAAAATAATTTACATCCGTGTTGAAGGAGCAAATAGTGCTACATGTTTCGGTGTGATTCCGGTGAACCTGGTTGTAAAACTAATGCCAATCGTAACGATGCCGGCTACCTATTCTGTATGTACTGGAACTGTAACGATTATTGGTACACCTCAAAACTACACTGCAGCTAATAATCCAACGTATACATGGTACTTCGGTACAACTGTTATCGCTGGTGAAACAACTGATCAAATAACAGTATCACAAGCGGGTACTTATACATTAGAAGTAACAGTTGACGGATGTACAAACTCAGTTAGTACAGTTGTAACGAACGACGGTGTTACTGTTACCGCTCCGGATGATGTAACGGTTTGTGGTTCGTATACCTTACCAACATTAGCGTCCGGTACATATTATACAGGTTCTGGTGCTACTGGTACTGTATTGAATGCTGGTGATGTGATCACATCTACACAGACCATTTATGTTTACTTACAGTCTACAGTGAATCCAAGTTGTTATGCGGAAGATAGTTTTAATGTGAATATTACAACTAACATCGTTGCTCCGGTAATTCCAAGTGCGACAGTTTGTGATAGCTATACATTACAACCGTTACCTTCGTTCGCGAATTACTATACCGGTACTGGTGGAACAGGAACGTTGTTAACAGCTGGTTCTACAATTACAACTTCACAAACGATCTACGTATATGCACAGTCGGGTGTTGCACCAAACTTCTGTACAGATCAAAGTAGTTTTGTGGTAACGATCCAAACAGCTACTGCTGATGCTCCGGCTAACGTGGAGTCTTGTGGAGCGTATACTTTACCGGCATTATCTGCTAATAATAACTATTACACAGGTCAAGGTGGTACAGGTACGATGTTAAATGCAGGTGATCCTGTTAATGCAACTACAGTATTGTATGTATATACAAGTACTTCTGCAGGATGTAACGATGAGAATAGTTTCACGGTAACAATCTATAACACACCTACAGTTGCAACATTACCAGATGTAACAGTAGAATGTGAAGGATTTACATTACCGGCATTACCAGCAGGAAATGCATACTATACCGGTACTGGTGGAACTGGAGCCCAGTTACAAGTTGGACAAGTAGTTTCGACTACTCAAACCGTTTACATCTTTGCTCAAACCGGAACAGGTTCGGCAATTTGTACCAACGAAAGTAGCTTCGAGATTTCTGCTTCATGTATAATACCTAGAGGTATTTCGCCAAACAATGACGGATTAAACGATACTTTTGATCTTTCTAATTTCGAAGTAGAAAAACTAAGCATCTTTAACCGATACGGTACAGAAGTGTTCAGCCATGGCGCAGGTTATACTAAGCAATGGTTTGGTCAATCTAAAGGTGGTAGTGAGTTACCAGACGGTACCTATTTCTATGTGATCGAGTTAAAAGGAGGGGATACTAAAACCGGATGGGTTTATATCAGCAGAGAGAAATAAGCAGTAACATTATATAAAGACCTGCCTGAGTGATCGGGCAGGGACTTTATCTACAAACAGTATACCAATGAAGAAAATATATTTGACCGCCTTTTTAGCCCTGATCGGATTAAAAGAGGCCTCAGCACAACAAGACCCACATTATACACAATACATGTATAATATGAATGTCATCAACCCGGCGTATGCCGGTTCGAAGGAGACGTTATCCTTTGGGTTGTTATACCGCAAACAGTGGGTTGATCTTGAAGGGGCTCCGTCTACGGCTACCTTTTCGGGTCACAGTCCGGTAGGTAAGAATGTAGGATTGGGACTTTCGGTAATTTCGGACAAGATCGGTCCTGTGAAAGAGAATAATGTGTACGCTGACTTCTCCTACACCTTAAACCTTGGTGGTGAACACAAACTGGCTTTGGGATTAAAAGCGGGAGCGACTTTCCATAAGGTTGGGCTATTATCGGATGTAAGTCCGTATGTTCCGGATGCGAACGACCCTGCTTTTGCCGAGAACACCAGCCGTACGTTTTTTAACGCGGGAGCGGGATTGTTCTACTATACCAATAAGTACTATTTGGCAGCTTCGGTACCTAACATGTTAAAGTCGACGTATTTGGATTATAACGGCCGTAAATTCGGAAGTGATACCCAACACTATTTTGTAACGGGGGGATATGTATTCGATTTAAGCGAGAATGCAAAATTCAAACCGTTCTTTATGGTGAAGTCGGCCTTCGATGCGCCAACTTCGTTTGATGTGTCGACCAACTTCCTTTTTTATGACAAATTCGAAATCGGAGCTACTTACCGATTGGACGATTCCTTTGGAGCCATGGTTAACTATGCCATTACGCCAAGCCTTCGTATCGGATATGCCTACGACCATATCGTATCCGATTTAAAAGTAACCACACCTTCTTCGCACGAAGTCATCTTGTTATTTGATGTTAACTTCTCTAAGAAAGTGTCCCGATCTCCGAGATATTTCTAATATAAAAGCGACCTAAGACATGAAGAATTTATATATCACTTTAAGTTTTGTGATCGCTAGTTCGACACTATCGGCACAAAACAAAGACACCCAAAGCGCCGACAAACTCTACAATAGATTTGAGTATGTCGATGCTGCCAATGCTTACCTGAAGCTGGTAGACAAAGGTAAAGCGGACGGATACGTTTACAAGCAACTGGCCGACAGTTACTACAACGTATTCAATGCTGCCGAAGCCTCCAAATGGTACGCTAAGGCGATCAGCGAAAAGCACGACGATGCCGAGACCTATTACCGTTATGCCCAGATGTTAAAAGCACAGGGGAAATATGACGAGGCGAACAAGCAAATGCAGAAGTTTGCCAGTATGGCTCCGAATGATCAGCGTGCGATCGCATTCAAGCAAAACCCGAATTATCTGCCCAAACTAAACGAAAAGGCGAAATCCTTTGATATCAAAAACATGGATATCAACAGTGATAAATCGGATTTCGGAGCGGTTTTAACCAATGATAACACCCTGTATTTTGCCTCAGCGCGAAACACTTCGCGTAAAACCTACGGATGGAACGAACAACCGTTTTTGGATTTGTACAGTTCCACGTATAATTCCGACGGAACCTTTAGTCAGCCGACACCGGTAGAGAGTATCAACTCGAAATACCATGACGGACCGGCTACGATCAGTGCCGATGGTAATACGATGTATTTTGCCAGTGAGAGTTTTAAAGAAGGTATGTTTGAAAAAGACAAAGCGCAGAAGTTAAAATTCGGACAGGTAAACTTGTTTAAAGCCACTAAAAACGGAAGTAGCTGGAGTAACATTACTTCATTACCGTTTAACAGTAAAGACTATTCTACCAGTAACCCAAGTTTGAGCAAAGATGGTAAAACACTTTACTTCTCTTCCAATATGCCAGGTTCAGTTGGTGGTGTGGATATCTGGAAAGTAGCGATCAACTCAGATGGAACGTACGGAACACCGGAGAACCTGGGTAAGAAGATCAATACCGAAGGAAATGAGAGTTTTCCGTTTATCACGGATGACAACAAATTGTATTTCTCATCAGACGCCCGTCAGGGATTTGGAGGAATGGATGTGTACGTGATCGACTTAAACAAAGGAACCGATGCGACGAACGTAGGAAAACCGGTAAACTCGGAGAAAGACGATTTCGCATTTAGTTTTAATACGACTAAAAACATCGGATTTGTATCGAGTAACCGTGCCGGAGTAGACAACATCTATATGGCGATTCCGGTTTGTGGTGTGGAAGTGGTTTCTTTGGTTAGAGATGCAAAAACAGGCGCTAAATTATCAGGCGCTCGTGTAGCGATCTTAGACGAGAAAAACAACATCATTTCGACTAAAACCACTGAGGCAGACGGAACAGTATCGTATGCGGTAGAATGTGATAAAGCTTACACGATTCAGGTAGCGAAAGACGGTTATGAAAGCAACAACTTCCCGGTTAGCAAAACCAAAGGAGGTATCGTGAACATCAATGCCGACTTACAGCCAATCGATGTTATTGTTACTGAAACAGAAGTTATCTTAAACGATATCTATTTCGAATACGACAAGAGCAACATCACCCAACAAGGTGCTTTTGAGTTAGACAAGTTAGTTCAGGTAATGAAAAACAACGCTGCTATGGTGATCATGGTTAAATCCCATACCGATAGCAGAGGTAGTGATAAATACAACATGAATTTATCGGATCGTCGTGCGAAGTCTACAGTTCAGTATATTATCTCCAAAGGAATTGCTAAGGATAGAATCTCCGGAAAAGGTTACGGAGAGAGTGAGCCGAAAGTAAACTGTGGTGATAACTGCACGGAAGAAGAATACGCGAAAAACAGACGATCAGAGTTCCTGATTGTTAAGAAGTAATATTATTTTATAACACCTGACAGGTTTCCAAAACCTGTCAGGTGTAACATAAAGAAAAGGCGGTCATTAGGCCGCCTTTTTTATTTGCTCTTAAAAGACTGTTTTTGTCCTTTGTAGGTTTTGTTGTCTGATTCGAAATAATGCAATTCAGAGCTTAAAAACGATATTCTGGGGGGTGTAGGATGTTTGTTAACAACTATTCTTTTCAAAGAGTATTTTTATTGATCATACCTGTTAGTGTTTTTCCTCAAAGCTTTACACCTTGCAGGTTTCAAAAACCTGTCAGGTGTGGATAAATAAG
The DNA here is from genome assembly GCF_039778605.1 of Flavobacterium sp. WV_118_3. Taxonomy (NCBI): domain Bacteria; kingdom Pseudomonadati; phylum Bacteroidota; class Flavobacteriia; order Flavobacteriales; family Flavobacteriaceae; genus Flavobacterium; species Flavobacterium sp. WV_118_3. Next base: position 3,316,826 of record NZ_CP156060.1, read on the forward strand.
GTGTTTTTGTCTTTTATAAGGGTTTTGTTGTCTGATTCGAAATAATGCAATTCAGAGCTTAAAAATGATATTCTGAGAGATGTAGGATGCTTGTTGACGACTATTCTTTTTGAAAGTGCTTTTTATTGATCATCCTATCATTGTTTTCTTTAAGCTTTACGCCTGAAAGGTTTCCAAAACAGGTGCGGCATAAAAATGCTTTTAAGCTTTTTAAAATTCGTTATTTCTTTCAATCAGTTTTCCAACCGATCAATTATATCATCTTTTTCTTTTAGCATCCGTTCGTATAGGGTGATCTTTTCTTCGTGTAGTTGAACTAATTTGTCGATAGGGTGAAAGATTCGATTATCATCATCGCCATTACCACTATTACCGCCGATGCCAACAGTTGCATTGTCATTTGTATGAAAAGTATTTGCTATTATATTCACGGCTTGTTCTTCATCAAGGTTTTCAATTGCTTCTACCGGTATTTTAAAAATGGCTGCCACCTGTTCGAGTAGATTGTTTTCTATAGTTTCTTTTTGTTCCATTAATGACACTCTTTTTTGGGACCAGTCTTCACCTAACGTTATGGCAAGTGCTTCCTGTTTGATGCCTAACATCTCTCGGAAACGCTTAACGTTTCTCCCTTGATGTATTTTTCTGTCTGGCGTTTTAAATGGATAGTATAAAGATAAGCAGATTTGTGTTTTCAGAAGTGTACAAAAAAAGACATCAGGGGAGCAAGAAATGCAATATACGTTTACAACCAACAGGTTTCTAAAGCCTGTCGGGTGTATTGGAAATAAAAAAAGCAGCCAATAGGCTGCTTTAAAAATAGAAGATATATTTTTTAGTTTACTGTAATATCATCAACCTGCATTGTAGTGGTGATAGTTGGTGTTCCCGAATGTTCGAAAACAAAATAACCGTTACCTGTTACACTACCAGGGATGTTGTATGTACCACTAGACTGGAATGTCGAAGCCGATTGTCCTGTAGCTGGTGTAGAAATACTGAATGAAGATGTAATGTCTACAAAGTTAGCCAGGTTAATTGGTCCGCCAGCAGTATAGTTTGCAGCCGTTACATAGTATACTTTTAATACGTTACCCTGATAAAAACGAGCAAGTGTTTTGAAAGCCAATGTGTTTGCAGCTGTAAAATCAACTGGTACAAAGAAATAGGTTTTAGCTGTTACACCACCACTTCCGAAAGAAGTCATTTCGATGTATTTGTTTCCGGTATTAGCCGGGAACTGTTTTAACTGCCAGTATCTTCCACCAATAGTCTGATCGTTTACATATTTAGGGAAAGCTGTTAAGTTAACCGCATAACTTGTAAAATCTTCTGTGAAAGATCCGTTAAACTGAATGTTTGTTCCACCTTGTGCAGTACTGATATAGAATCTTGGGTTTTCCAACATAATATCTCTTTCTGTACGAGCAAGGAATTGGAAGTCGCTGTTGTATTTTGTTAATACACCACGGATTTTTCCGCTTTTGTTTGGAACTGGTTTACCAGCAAACTTAGCAAATTCACTTGTTCTGAAAATGATTTCATGACCGGTATTGTCGGTAACTTTCCAGTTGGTTGCACCACCAATAGTAGCAGAACTGTTTGCATCATAATAGGTAGATCCCATTGCCGCTTCGGTAAACTGAACATTGTCAAACTCGATAAGTTTGTTAATGTGGTTGTTGTTCAATGCCTCAGCAATAGTCATGTGTGATACTAATTCATCTTCGTTTACGAAATCACAAGATGCTTTTGCTGTTCTTCTGAATTCTTCCGGTACCAAACGCCCTACGGCATTTCCCTGGTATAAATCACCAATTACCAATGAACTTTGTGAAATCGCAATATAACGGTCTTTTAGGTTTACATATACTTTTCTTCCCGGTTCGAATTCGGTATAGATGTTATACATGTCAACCGGAATACTGAAACCTCTTGATTTGTCAAGTGTTTCCAAAGAAACGGTTTTGTAAAAAGTACCACCTTCATCGCTCGATACGACATAAGCTTCGATGATATCGTCGGTTGTAACTTGTGTTGGGGTAGCAGTAGCCACTGTAAAAATATCAGCTACTGTTTTAGTCGGTGTTAACGTATAACAAGGGGTATCCGCTTTAGGATAATGATCGCCGTTCACACAACCGGATAATATTCCAGCTGAAAGTGATACGAATAAAAGGGATTTAATTGAAATTTTCATCGTTGTATTTTTTAGCTTAGAATATTTTTACGTTGTCAATCATATAAGCTCCGGAAACGGCAGTAGCTGTTCCTCCGGTTGCTTTAAATCCGATATAGATTGTTCCGGAGTAGTTTGCCAAGCTGATAGCACCCGCTTTAAAAAAGTCGTAGTTATTAGTGCTTCCCACTAAAGGTGGTGTAAAGGATACCTGAGTCCAGGTAGCATCTGTTACATTCGTTCCATCATAATCGGTAGAAATAAAAACTTCTAATTTATTGTTTGCCAAATCGGTTACGTGGTGTTGTGCCACGTCGAATGTTAAACGTTTTTTAATGGCTCCGTCGATGTTGATTCCCGGCGTTACGATCCAGGCAACATTCGATGCCTGTCCACTGTTAAATGGCGTAAATTCAGCATATCCATTAGTTTGGTATGAGTTTTCAATCCATTTTTTAGTACCTACCTGAGCGAAGTTTGTCCATCCTTCAAAGTCAAATGGGGTATTCGCTACAGCAGTCTGGAAATCTTCAAAATAGATAGCCGGAACAATTGGCGGTAAATTAGTATCGTCTTCTTTTGTACAGCTGCTCAAAGCGCCTAAGGCAACCAAAGCAACACAAAGTGTTTTTATATTAAAATTTTTCATGTGAGTCTCTTTACTGGTTTAAATTAGAATGTTAAGTAAACATTTACGAAATACGTTCTGCCATAACCGTAGAAATATTTCGATCCGAAAGAACGGGTACCACTGGCATAATCCATATTTAACTCTCTGTAGTTCGCGTTTCTTGCTTGTTCGAAACCTCCTGTTTTGTAAGTAACATCAAAGATGTTGTTAACACTTGCAAAAAAACCTAAAGTGTTTCCGTGAATTCTCCATGATTTACCACCTGTAAGGTTAACCAACATGAAAGAATCGAATTTCTCCTGGCTTAATAATTGACGTGCTCTGTCTTCGGTAACTTCCGGATACGATACTCCAGAACCTCCAGGTTGCATAAAGAAGTTGTTGGTACGGATCAATGGATCTACTTCAACATAACTGTCGTCTAAGTAGTTGGCATTAGCTCCGATCCACCAGAATTTAGGATCTCTATATTCAATTCCAAGTGAGTAAGCCTGTTGCGGCATACCACCTTGTCTGTAGTTTTTAAGGTACGAATCTCCGAAGTTAACAATTGGGTTAAGCCCAGCTGCCTGACGTGAATCGATGTTAAGCAATACTGTTGGGTTGTTGCTGTAGATGTATTGACCATATGAAGCAGAACCGGTAACTTTAATTGTTTTAGATAATTGGTACTCTAAACCTAACTCTAAACCGATGTTTTGTTTGTCGATGTTTTTAGTAATCTCAGCCACGAAGTCATTTTCACTGTCGTTACCACCATCTTCGATCGCTCCTAAACCTTCTGCATAGAAGAAACCAACTTTAGTAGCGTCTTCGATTTTAGAGTAGAATCCGGTTAAACGTGCTTTTAATTTTGGTGCTCTGATGATATAACTTGCATCAACACTTGAAATCTTCTCATCGTCTAATCCGCTAACGATACTGTTGTTTAAACGAGCATTGTTGAATGCATTTCTTAGCATTGGCGCTTTAGTCATATAAGCAGCGTTAACACTTAACATGTGCTTACCTGTAATTTTGTAGGTAAGACCTCCTTTGAAACCGTAGTTGTTAAACTCTAACTTGTCGCTTTTTCCGTACGAGTTGTCGGCGTATAATCCGTTTCTGTAAAGACCTTCTCTCTGGTATCTTGTCTGAGAGAATGTTTGTGCTAAATAGAAATCGAATTTGTTGTAAGTAAATTTAAACTGAGTAAAGGCATCCGCAACGATAGCGCGCATGATGTAGTTGTATCCGTAACGATCACCCGCGTTAACAACACGGTTCGGGTTGTTTAAGTCACTTTGAGACTGACCAGCAGTGAATCCGTTTCCTTCGTAGAATAAATCGGTATCCATAAATCCATAATCTCCCAGTGGATCTAACATTTTCTGGAAGTTTTCTGATTTTAATGAACGGAAGTTGATTCCTGCATTTAAAGTAATGTTATCCGATAATTGTGAATTTAAGATGGAGTTTGCAGTCCAGGTAACATCTTCCATACGGTCTTCATATAAAGCGTAGATACTACGTTTGTTGATGTCGTTGGCATGGTACATTCTCTCCCAGTTGATCTGGCTGTTGTTGATGAAATCCACTCTTGCGATTTCAGCCTGTGCATAGTTTGGAGTATGCGTTGGTAAAGAACCGTCAGCTGGAATATTGTGTAAGTTTAAATAATAACTTGGTAAGTTTTTGTAGTAAGTAGGATCAGGGTTGTTTCCTCCATTATAGTCTAATCTGGAATTCCCGATTCCTCCTGATTGGTAAGAAATATTCGTGTTTAACGTGTTTCGCTCATTGATTTTCCAGTAGTGGCTTAACATTAAGATAGGCTCATCAACGTTTTTGTCTCTTGAGTTTCTCTTTTTGCCATTTTGCCATCCCCAATACGAGTTGTACTCTGTTCCCATTAAGTCCGTAACTTCCTGAGTGTTTGGTGAATTTTTACCTCTGCTGTTTTGTGCGTAGATAGAAGTAAAGTTGATGCTATGTTTGTCGTTGAATTTTTTCTCAATACTGGCAAAAAGGGAGTTAGCAGAATAATCTGTTCCTTCGAAGTAACCTTCTTTAGCCCATCTTCTGGATCCGGAAACCACAAATGCCCATCCGTCTTTGTTCATTCCGGAAGCATAGGTAGCCATAGTTCTCCAGCTGTAGTTTGAATTTGTTCCTGAAAACGAAACACGCGTTCCCGGACGGTAAAAAGAAGCTCTAGTGTTTATCTCTTGCGTACCTAAAATGTTACCAAAAGTATAGTCGGAAGGAGCCGATCCCATTGTGAATTCCTGGTTTCGAGTCGCGTCATTAAGACCTCCCCAGTTACTCCACTGTGGTCTTCCGTCAAAAAGTTTGTTCATTACGATACCATTAATCATAGTAGTACCATACTCGTTGTCCAAACCTCTGATTCGGAATCTTGCCTGACCCCAGTTGAAAGCAGCAGCTTGTTGGTAAGTGTCACGGGATGCCTGTAGCAAACCTGCAGTACTCTCAGAACCACTGTTGTCATCTCCAAGATCGTTTTCTGTGATGGTGATCAAGCTTAGTTGTTGTTCCGATGTGATGTCTTCTTCTAAGAAAACCACACCCAAATCCAAAGATTGTCCTTTCACAATGCTAAGTGTATAAGTCTGGGTGGTGTACCCGGTACTTCCTACAGTTAACGTTTGTTGTCCTTCAGTTGCTACATCGAAAGAGAAAACCCCAGTTGCATCGGTTAAAGCAGACTGGTTGGTGCTTGTGATGGTCGCAACAACATTTCTTAATGGTTTTTGCGTTTTAGAATCAACAACTTTTCCCTTTAGTGCTGGGGAGTGTTGTGACCAAACAAAAACGGCTTGCAGTACAAATAAAATACTAAATACAAGTTTTTTCATAAATAAAATTAAGTTAATTTTTTGTTTGCCAAGTCTTAATAAAAACTTAACAGCCTGCAAATGTACATCTTTTAATAATATTATTTACTTTTGGCCCGGAGTTTGTCTCAAACTTGATGTTAATTTAATATACTTTACATGAAAATTAGAAATTTCATCGCGCTTTTAATTGTATGTTTCTCATTTAATGGGATTTACGCGCAAAACAAAAAATTCAAAGTCTACACTGTGGCCTTCTACAACCTGGAAAACCTGTTTGATACAATCAATGGGCCGAACAATGATGAGGAGTGGTTGCCTAACGGGACACAACACTGGACTAGAGCAAAGTATCAGAAAAAACTGGCTAATTTGAGCCGCGTTATTCCGGAAATCGGAACCGGTGAAAATCCATACGCTCCGGTTATCGTAGGATGTGCCGAAGTGGAAAACAGAGGGGTATTGGAAGATTTAGTGAAACAACCGGGAATGATCGAAAAAGATTATGGGGTGATTCACTTTGACTCTCCGGACAAAAGGGGAATCGACGTGGGCTTTTTATATCAGAAAAAACACTTCAGACCGTTAAGCTATAAAAATATACCATTATATATATATGAAAACGAGCAAGGGTTAAATAAAAAAGCCAAAGAAGAAGGTGATGATAAGGTGGAAGAAAACGTAAACCTTGATGTGAAAACCAGAAGAATCTATACCCGTGACCAGTTATTGGTTACCGGATTATTGGATGGGGAAGAAATCAGTGTTATCGTAAATCACTGGCCGTCACGTTCCGGAGGTGAGAAAAAAAGTAGCCCGTTCCGTGAAGCGGCCGGCGCTTTAAATAAAAAAATTATCGATTCCCTTTACCGAATCAACCCGAATGCGAAAGTAATTACTATGGGCGACTTAAACGATGGTCCTTATAATAAGAGTGTAAAAGAAGCTTTAGGTGCGAAAGGAAAAAAAGAGGACGTGAAAGAATTCGGTATGTTTAACCCGATGGAGCAAATGTCGAAAGACGGTATCGGAACATTGGCCTACCGTGATGCATGGGATTTATTCGACCAGATTATCATCAGCGAACCGTTGATCCGTAAAGATTATTCGTCATTGCGTTTCTGGAAAGCAGGGGTGTTTAACAAACCATATCTGATCCAGAGTTCCGGACAGTATAAAGGCTATCCGCTGCGTAACTCCAATGGAGAAGTCGGATTTAGTGACCATTTTCCGGTGTACATTTATCTGATTAAAGAAGCGAAGTAATAATAAAGGCAGGTTTTTTTACCTGCCTTTTTCCTTTTTTGTACTTTAGTACAAACATTCAACCTATGGCTATCCAACCCCCTTTTAATCTTAATCAGTGGATTAATGAGAACCGGCATTTGTTAAAACCGCCGGTTGGTAATAAAAATATATACGTAGACGCCAACGATTTTATTGTAATGATCGTGGCCGGTCCCAATGCGCGTAAAGACTATCATTATAACGAAACGGAAGAAATCTTCTACCAATTGGAAGGTGATATCAAAATCGTAATTCAGGAAGATGGCGAACGTAAGGAAATGCCACTCAAAGCAGGCGATATGTATTTGCATCCGGCAAAAGTGCCACATTCGCCAGTGAGAAGCGAAGGTTCCATCGGACTGGTGATCGAACGGAAAAGAGCCGGAAAAGGATTTACCGACGGACTGTTATGGCATTGCGATAATTGCAACCATAAACTATACGAAGTCTATTTTGAATTAAAAGATATTGAAAAAGACTTCTTGCCGCATTTCCAGCATTTTTACAATTCGGAAACCTTGCGAACCTGTGAGAAATGTGGAACCGTGATGGAATCCGATCCGCGTTTTGTCGCAAAAAAATAGAAAAACACAAAGGTTATTGTTGCGGAAACAGAAGCGTAAAAGTTAATCCTTTATAATCCTAAACAAAAAACAGTAACTTTGTGAAAAATAAAAACACACGAAAATAACTTAGAATAATGGCAACAGCAATTGACCAATTCGGTATTCAGGAAGCACTACAACAATTAGGGCTTAAAGAAATAAACGAAGGAACATCAACCGGTTCAAACTGGTTTTCAAATGGTAAAATTATCGAATCCTATTCTCCTGCAACCGGAGAATTAATCGGAAAAGTAAAATCATCCACTAAAGAAGATTACGAAGCAGCCATGAAAACGGCTGAAGAGGCGTTTAAAGAATGGCGATTGATCCCGGCTCCGAAAAGAGGCGAAATTGTGCGTCAAATGGGTGAAGCACTTAGAAAATATAAAGAGCCTCTGGGGAAACTGGTTTCGTATGAAATGGGTAAAAGCCTTCAGGAAGGTTTGGGTGAAGTTCAGGAAATGATCGATATCTGTGATTTCGCAGTAGGATTATCCCGTCAGCTTTACGGTTTAACTATGCATTCCGAAAGACCAATGCACAGAATGTATGAGCAATGGCATCCGTTTGGAGTGGTAGGGATTATCTCGGCGTTTAACTTCCCGGTAGCGGTATGGAGCTGGAATTCAATGTTGGCTTGGGTTTGTGGAGACGTTTGTATCTGGAAACCAAGTTCAAAAACACCTTTGTGTGCCGTAGCTTGTCAAAACATTATTACAGAAGTATTGCGTAACAACAATGTTTCAGAAGGTGTTAGCTGTTTAGTAGTCGGAAACGAGTCTGGTGATTTGATCAACAATGATAAGCGTATTCCATTAGTATCGTTCACAGGTTCTACAAGAATCGGACGTCACGTATCGAAAACCGTAGCGGAACGTTTCGGAAATACAATCCTTGAATTAGGTGGAAACAACGCCATTATCGTTTCAGAACATGCCGATATCAGTATGGTATTGGTAGGGGCGGTATTCGGAGCGGTAGGAACTGCCGGACAACGTTGTACCTCTACAAGACGTTTAATCGTTCACGAAAGTGTTTACGACAAAACGATCAACGTATTGAAAAATGCATACGGACAGTTAAAAATCGGAAATCCATTGGATTCGAACAACCACGTTGGACCGCTAATCGACAAAGGTGCGGTGAACGATTACCTGAATGCTATTGAAAAAGCAAAACAGGAAGGTGGAAACATTATCGTTGAAGGTGGTGTTTTAGAAGGTGAAGGATACGAAAGCGGATGTTACGTAAAACCATGTATCATCGAGGCGAAAAATGAATTCCATATTGTTCAGGAAGAAACATTCGCACCGATCTTATATGTAATGAAATATTCAACTATCGAAGAGGCGATCGCTATGCAAAATGGTGTTCCTCAAGGATTGTCATCATCGATCTTTACCAACAACATGAGAGAAATGGAATTATTCCTTTCTCAGGCTGGTTCAGATTGTGGTATCGCAAACGTAAACATCGGAACATCTGGTGCTGAAATCGGTGGTGCTTTTGGTGGTGAAAAAGAAACCGGTGGAGGACGTGAGTCAGGATCGGATGCGTGGAAAGCGTATATGAGAAGACAAACGAATACCATCAACTACGGAACCGCGTTGCCATTGGCACAAGGTATCAAGTTTGATTTATAATCGATACAAATCTTAATATAAAAAGGGCTGTCTAATTTTGTAGACAGCCCTTTTTTGTTTCTACTATCTGAGAATCAGATATGCTATTTCGGTTTCTAACATCTGACAGGTTTCCAAAACCTGTCAGATGTTAAATAGATTTAAAAACGATACCCGATACTTACTCCGGCGTTAAACTCAATCGCGCTAAAACGATCGTTTACAGCACTGCTAAAGTTACGCGCAATATTCGCATAGGGTGCGATCGCAAATTTATCGTTCCAGGCCCATTTGTATCCGGTTCCGAAACCGATGATAAAGCTGTTCATATCGGTCGTAAGGGTTACTTCCGCATCGTTGATGACTTCTTTTTCGTTAAAATCACCAAAGCGGTATTTTAAAAATGGCGATACATAATAGCCGGAATTGCTTGCTCCGTTAGCTCCGAAATAAAAATTATAGGAAGCCAGAATACTATTGGTTTTAAATTCTTTGGCACCACCGCTCTTTTCAGCAGTATAGGAAAAACGGTCGTTGATCAGGAATTCAACTCCGATAGACTGGTCATTGTCCAGAAAATGCTCATAGCCCAGTTCCACCGAGGCCAGTACGATCGTATTTAAAATATTAACCTTAACTTCGTTCTTGGATTGTGCATTGGCAAAAAGGCCGCTCAATAGTACGCCTAAAAGAATAATGTGTTTTCTCATATTTCAAAATTTTTGCAAAGGTATAAAAATCAGACGAAACGCTTAGTTGCGCCCTTTCTCGTTGGCGTAAAGCTCGTGTAACGGATCACTTTGCCAAAACGTTTTGGTGTCCACGTCCATAATCGTTAGCCGACCTTTAAATGCAGCTCCGGTATCGACATTCCAGACATTGGCTTTGTTCACCGGTACGGTTTCGCCAATTCGGGTTACCGGTGTATGACCGATAAAGATTTCTTTATATAGCGTAAGGCGTTTCGGATAAAACAAATCGTCTTTCGATAGCGCCGGATTTAACGACATGGCCGTTTCCCATAACGTTCGGTCCCAACAGAACATCCCGCGGAAAAACTCGTAGTAAACCCCTTTCTGATTCGTAAAACCGGCATGAACATACAGGCGATCCTGTTCGTCGATATAATAGTCGTTTAAACGCGCCAGAAAACCTATGTGACGGTCTTTGGTGTGAATGTCGAGATCCTGATAGGCATCTACAGTCGATTGTCCGCCGTGGATACGCCATTCGGCATTGTCGTCGCCAGCCATTAACCAGCGTAAAACCATTTCTTCATGGTTGCCGCGGATAAAAAAACAATCGTGGGTTTTGTCCAGTTCAATTAAAAAATCAATTACACGAGGCGAATCACTCCATCCATCAATATAATCGCCTAAAAACACTAATTTATCGTTTGTAGTAACCTCGGCGCGTTCCAGGATCTGGTGTAACGCTTTCAGTCCGCCGTGTATATCTCCAATAACTAACGTTCTACTCATTATTCATTCCGTATTTCATTTTTCGTAAAATGCGCATGGCTTCTTTAAACGACACATAAACCGTAGGGTTTTCATGCGCTTTAAGGAGCAATTTGGCATCAATAAGTTTTTGTTTGGCCTCTTCAAATCCATTCAGATAACAGATCATCAGGGTCGAGGGTAGGTTTTCCAGATCTTTATTCTCGCGTTCGGACAACGGTAAACCTTTTTGCAATTTACGGATTAATGCTAAATTGGAGTTATAAATATGAAATAACATTTTACGGTTGAATTCCGGTGGCTCGAAAAGCATCTGGTTGTCGATCTTGTAGTAACCATTGTCATAAAACCGGATGCTGACCTGCTCCAACGGGTAATAACTCGTTTTGTCGTTTAATCCCAATAGTAGGTATTCGGTGATTCTAAAACAATCGTCCGTATAGTCTACCGTCACTTCGTCTAATGCCGAGTAAAAAAGTTTGACCTGTTCGTTGATTAACTCGATATCAACCCGGGAAAAGAACGTCTTATCCCGTATTTTCTTTTTGTTTCCGGCCCAGCAAACGATAAAAAATTCCTTGAAAACCTTATACTTGGGATTCATATCCTTATGACGGTTGTTCATGAAATCGATAACGCCTTCCAGCGTATATTCAATGCTGTTGCGGGAGTTGTTTTCGATACTGATAACCGTTTCGGTATTCGAATTGGCTATAGGTTCCTGAAAAAAATCCGGCTCATCAATCGGGATCGAATTGCTCCCCCGACGGATAAAAATGGCTTTGGCCGGAATGGTATATATCGCTTTTTTAAAAGATGAAATTTTATGCGTCGGCCGAATCGTAACCAATCCAACGACCTTGTCTTTTGGTAAATGCGGAAACGGAACATTTTCATACTGAATCCGCGGTGGATTATCCAAAAAAGCATTGACCAGATTCTGAATCCGACTGTCGTCGAAAAAGTCGTCGCCTACAATTTCGTTGTCCTGATCTTCCACACCCACCACAATATAGGAATTGTTAGTCGGGTTGGAATTCGATAACGCACAGATGTGTTTTAAAAACTTTGCCTTGCCTTCTTTGGTATGCAGATTCAACTGACGTTTTTTGTCATAGAAGCTGCTCTCATCGTTGTGAGCCAATAGGTTTTTGATAAGCAGGCGCTTGTTAATCATCGAATAAAGAGGATGTTATAAAATTTTGTTTACGATTGTTGACGTAGCCTGAGCGGTCGATAATACCATCAGATCGGCAATGTTAACATGATACGGTCTTGAGATCACAAAGTGGATAATATCCGCGATGTCTTCGGCCAGTAAGGGTTGAAAACCTTTGTATACGGTATCGGCACGATCGGTATCGCCTTTAAAGCGCACTTCGGAAAAAGCCGTGTGAACCATACCCGGATGAATACCGCCCACTTTAATTCCAAAAGCATTCAGGTCGATCCGCATGCCTTGAGTGATGGCGTCTACAGCATGTTTGCTCGCGCAATAAACGTTTCCGTTGGGATAAACTTCCTTTGCGGCGGTCGATCCGATGTTGATAATATGACCGGATTTGCGTTCGGCCATTTGTGGTACTATCGCTTTCGAAACATACAACAATCCTTTTACGTTAATGTCGATCATCGCATCCCAATCGTCGGTGTTTCCGGTTTGAATCGGATCCAGTCCATGAGCATTTCCTGCATTATTGATCAGAATATCGATTTTTGAAAAGTCCTCCGGAAGGGACGAAATGGCTTTAAAAACCGAATCTTTGTCTTTCACATCAAAGACAAGTGACGTAATTTGTGTATGTTTTGCTAAATCGCTTTCTAATGTTTCGAGAATTTCTTTTCTTCGTCCACAGATAATCAGACGATATTGATGACGGGCCAAAAGCTCAGCTGTCGCTTTTCCGATTCCGCTTGTAGCACCCGTGATAAGAACTGTTTTCATGGTAATTAAATTTCAGATCTTAAAAATATAAAAACAAAATCATAATTCAGGCTTAAAATGAAAGTGTTACCAAGACTTTTAACCAATTGTTAACAACAAAACACTAAATAAATTTTCAATTTGCAGTGTTAAAATAACTTATTTAATTTCACGGCTCAAAAAAACATAAAAATGGACGACACCACAGCTACTTTAGACATTAGAGCAATTAATGAAAAAATAGAGAGAGAAAGTGCTTTTATCGATCTGCTGACAATGGAGATGAACAAGGTGATTGTAGGTCAGAAGCACATGGTAGAACGATTATTAATCGGACTTTTAGGACAAGGTCATATCCTTTTGGAAGGAGTTCCGGGATTGGCAAAAACATTAGCCATCAATACCCTGTCGCAAGCGGTTCAAGGTTCTTTCAGCAGAATTCAGTTTACGCCCGACCTTTTACCGGCGGATGTAGTGGGAACCATGATCTATAATATCAAACAAAATGACTTCTCGATAAAAAAAGGACCGATCTTCGCCAATTTCGTATTAGCGGATGAGATCAACCGGGCACCGGCAAAAGTGCAATCGGCATTACTGGAAGCCATGCAGGAAAAACAGGTAACCATTGGCGATGAAACCTTTAAGCTGGACAAACCATTCCTGGTAATGGCTACGCAAAACCCGGTAGAACAGGAAGGAACCTATCCGTTACCGGAAGCGCAGGTCGATCGTTTTATGTTAAAAACGGTAATCGACTATCCTAAAATGGAAGACGAGCGTATGGTAATCCGTCAAAACCTGAAAGGAAGCTACGAAAAAGTGAACGCGGTGATTTCGTTAGATCAGATCCGGAGAGCGCAGGAAGCGGTTCGCGAAGTCTATATGGACGAGAAAATTGAAAAATACATCCTGGATATCATCTTTGCTACCCGTTATCCTGAAAAATACAAACTGGCCGATTTAAAACCATTAATCAGCTTCGGTGCTTCGCCAAGGGGAAGTATCAATCTGGCTACGGCGGCTAAATGTTATGCCTTTATCAAACGCCGTGGTTATGTAATCCCGGAAGACGTGCGTGCCGTGGTTCACGATGTGTTGCGTCACAGAATCGGAATTACCTACGAAGCAGAGGCCGAAAACATCACTTCTGTTGAGATCATCAATAAAATTGTAAACGAAATCGAAGTGCCTTAGAATATAGATTGCTGATTTTAACCCCTTTTGCCAGGCATCAGGATCGAATCGTTAATCTGTAATCACTCTTAGAATGGATACCAAAGAACTTTTAAAAAAAGTACGAAAAATAGAAATCAAAACCCGGAGACTGAGCGATCATATCTTTTCGGGCGAATACCATACGTCCTTTAAAGGACGGGGGATGACATTCTCGGAAGTCCGCCAGTATCAGTTTGGCGACGATGTTCGTGCGATCGACTGGAATGTAACGGCACGTTATAATGAACCGTATATCAAGGTTTTCGAAGAAGAACGCGAACTCACGATGATGTTGCTGGTCGACATCAGTGGATCGGAAAGTTTTGGAACCCGTAATCAGCTTAAAAATGATGTGGTAACCGAAATCGCCGCTACTCTGGCCTTTTCAGCGACACAAAACAACGACAAAATCGGATTGATCCTGTTTTCAGATCAGATTGAATTGTTTATTCCGCCTAAAAAAGGGAAATCCCACGTGTTGCGCATCATCCGCGAACTAATCGAGTTTACGCCAAAAAGTAAAAAAACGGATTTGTCACAAGCCCTGAAATTTTTGTCGGGTGTGATGAAAAAGAAAGCCATCGTATTCGTGATTTCCGATTTTATGGCTTCCGATTATGAGCAAACCCTGAAAATCGCCGGAAAAAAACACGATGTTACCGGAGTTCGGGTATACGATGTCCGCGAAGAAAAAATGCCAAACATCGGAATGGTGCCTATGGAAGATGCTGAAACAGGCGAAACACTATTAGTCAATACTAATTCGAAATCGGTTCGGATGGAATACGAAAAACATTATCAGGAAAACGTAAACTATTTTAAAGAAACATTTTCCCGTTGTGGCTCCGGAACGGTAAGTACCCGCGTGGACGAATCGTATGTGACCAAATTATTGGGTTATTTTAAAGCAAGAACCTAGAAATGATAAAGAATAAGTTTTACATACTGCTGTTTCTACTGCTCGGTACTGTGGTTTTCGCACAGCAAAAACCGGTGCAGGCTACGGTCGATTCGACAAAAATCAAAATAGGATCGCAGTTTAACCTGACGTTAAAAACAACGGTCGACAGTACGACGCAGGTCTACTTCCCGGATAGCAAAACATTTGGCTATCTGGAAGTACTGGAATCCTATCCGGTGGATACCATCAAAAAGGCAAACCAATATGAGCTTATCAAAAGATATGGCCTGACGCAGTTTGATACCGGAAAATATACCGTACCGCAATTACCGGTGATCATCAATAACAAACAATTCCTGACCGATTCGCTTGCGATTCAGGTTATGGGTGTAGTGGTCGATACAACCAAACAACAGATGTATGATATCAAACCGGTGATCACGGTTAAAAAGCCCATCAGCAACGTTTGGAAATACAGTATTATTCTGGCTTTGATAATTGGTGCCGGGTTTTTAGTGAATTGGCTGCTAAAACGCTATCAGAACAAAGACAAAAAAGTAGAAGAGATTTATGCGACACCTATTGAAAAAGCAACGAATCTGCTTCAAAATCTGGAGAAAAAAGAGCTTTGGCAAAATGGGGATGTGAAATCCTATTATTCCGAAATGACCGATATTACACGTACTTATATTGAGGAAACCATTCAGGTTCCGGCAATGGAAAGTACGACAGCCGAATTGCTTGCCGCCTTAAAAGAAGCGGTGATCAAAAAGAAAATGGGTATCAAAAAGGATACGTTTGAAACTTTTGAAAAGATCCTTAAAAATGCCGATCTGGTAAAATTCGCCAAATCCAAACCGCTGGATTTCGAAATTGCTTCCGACCGTAAAAATATTGAAGGAATCATCTTTACGATCGAAAAATCCATCCCGAAAGAAGTGGAACAGGCGATTGTAGACGAGCGCTTGCGAAAAGAACGCCTAATCAAACAACAAAAAGTACGCCGCATTCTGATTGCAACAGGGACTAGTCTTGTACTCTTTATTGCGGCATTCACTTACTTCCTGTCGACCGACGGATTGGATTTTGTTAAAGACAAACTTATCGGACACAGTACCAAAGACCTGTTAAAAGGTGAATGGGTAAAAAGTGAATACGGCGAACCATCGGTGATCATCGAAACGCCAAAAGTGCTAAAACGATTTAACGACGAACGCGTTCAGACGAATTTACCGGCTAATATTAAATCGACTCAGAAATTCCTGTACGGAAGTCTGATCGATAATTTTAGCATTGCGATCAATACAACCACGTTTAAAGATTCGCTACAAGCCGATAACGACGCGATTTTGAATGAGAATATTGCCCGTTTTGAAAAAACGGTCGGCGCCAAAGGAATTATCGTTAAAACAGACGACTTTGAAATCAAAGACGGATTTACCGGAAAAAGAGGTTATGGAACCATGACGATCTTTAATCCGGCGAAAAATGAAGACGAACGAATGGAATATCAGATTATTATCTTCTCCCAGAAATTCGGAATACAGGAAATTGCTCTGGTATACCGCGAAGGAGATGAGAATGCAAAAGAAATAGCCGACAGGATTGTGAAATCCATTGAACTTAGAAAAGTAACCGAATGATGAAGAATATCTCTTTTTTACATCCCGAGTTTTTTTGGCTGTTTTTGGTATTGCCAGTGGTAATCGCATGGTATTTCTGGAAAAGAAATAAACAGTCGGCAACCTTAAAAATCAGTTCGGTTAAAGGATTTAAAGGAACAACCTCGATTTTACCAAAGTTAAAACCGTTGTTGTTTGTGCTGCGCCTACTGGCGTTAAGCGCAATGATAGTCGCTCTGGCACGTCCACAGTCGACCGATGTAACCAATAAAACCCGTACGACCAGCGGAATCGATATTGTAATGGCAATCGACGTTTCCGGAAGTATGTTGGCCAAAGATTTAAAACCAAACCGAATGGAAGCGCTGAAACGAGTAGCTTCCGAGTTTGTAAAAGAACGTCCGAACGACCGGATCGGATTGGTGGTGTATGCCGCCGAAAGTTATACCAAAACGCCGGTAACCAGTGATAAAGCCGTGGTGCTTGAAGCTTTAAAAGGGGTGAAGTACGATAACGTATTACAGGACGGAACCGGAATTGGTGTCGGATTGGCAACTGCGGTAAACCGATTAAAAGATAGTAAAGCCAAAAGTAAAGTGGTGATCCTGTTAACCGATGGTGTGAACAATGCCGGGTTTATCGATCCGCGAATGGCGTCCGAAATCGCGAAAGAGTATGGCATTAAAGTTTATACGATCGGAATCGGAACGAACGGTATGGCGGAGTTTCCATATGCGATCGCGCCAAACGGACAGTTTTTGTTCCGTATGATGCAGGTGGAAATCGATGAAAAGCTGATGAAAGAAATCGCAGCAACCACCGATGGAAAATACTTTAGAGCAACCAGTAATAAAAGTCTGGAAAATATCTATAACGAAATCAATAAACTGGAAAAAACCGAAATAGAAGAAATGCGCTATTTCAACTACGATGAGAAATACAGACCGCTTGTATTCCTGGCCTTAGGCTTACTGGTTTTGGAAATTTTATTACGAAAAACTATTTTTAGAAGTTTTATCTGATTATGTGGCAATTTGAAGAACCAAAATATTTTTACCTGTTGGGCGTCATACCGTTTTTGGTAGTCCTTTTCCTGATCAATCTCTATTGGAAACGGAAAAAGCAAAAACAATTCGGTGATCTCGATCTGATTAAAAAATTAAGCCCGGAGAAATCCATTTTTAAACCGGTATTAAAACTGGTGGTGTTACTATTGGCATTGGCGGGAATCATTCTGGCTTTGGTCAACCCGAAAATCGGAACCAAAATGGAAACCGTAAAACGTCAGGGAGTGGACATCGTTTTTGCCGTGGATATTTCTAAAAGTATGCTGGCGGAAGATATTGCACCCAATCGTCTGGAAAAGAGTAAGCAGTTGGTTTCGCAGATTATCAACCAATTGGGAAGTGACCGTATCGGGATTGTAGGCTACGCCGGAAGTGCGTATCCGGTTTTGCCGATTACAACCGATTATAGTGTAGCGAAGATGTACCTGCAAAGTATGAATACCGATATGGTGTCGTCGCAGGGAACTGCATTGTCTGAAGCAATTAAATTGGCAACGTCTTATTTTGACGATCCGCAAACGAGTAAACTAATCGTGTTGATTTCCGATGGGGAAGATCACGGCGACGGTTTTGAAGATGCGGTGGAAGAAGCTCAAAAAAGACGCATCAAAATCCTGACCATTGGTGTCGGAACCGAAAAAGGCGGGCCGATTCCATTGCGAAATCATGGGAAAATTGAAGGTTATAAAAAAGATTCCAAAGGCGAAACCGTAGTAACAAAGTTGTATCCGGAAACCTTGAAAAATATCGCAAAAAGCGCCAGTGGCGGTTATGTGTACGGCGGAAATACCAAAGAAGTGGTGGAGTTCGTGAAAAATGGATTGGACAATCTGGAAAAAACCGACTTCGAAAGTCAGCAGATAGCCGATTTCCAATCGCAATACCAATGGTTTTTAGGAATCGCATTGGTACTGTTATTATTGGACGTTTTCCTGCTGGAACGCAAAACAGCCTGGGTTAAAAAGTTGAATTTATTTAATGAAAAAGAATAATGAAGAAGTGGTTTAGTTGTTATTTTCTGTTGTTTTCATTGGTAATGGCGGCTCAGGTCAAAGACCGGAATCTGCCGCGCGGCAATGAAGCGTTCGGCGAAAAAAACTATTCGGAAGCCGAAGCAGATTATCGTATCTCGCAATCTAAAGTGCCAACACGAGCGACTTCATCCTATAATCTCGGTAATGCCATTTACAGGCAAAACCAACCCGGGGAAGCGAAGTTTGCGTATATGAAGGCGATTGAAAATGCCAAAGGGAAAAAGCAAAAACATAAAGCGATGCATAACCTTGGTAATGTCTTTATGTTGGAAAAAAACTATTCGGGAGCGGTGGAAGCCTATAAAGATGCGTTGCGGAATAATCCGTATGACGAGGAAACCCGTTATAATTATGCGTTGGCCAAACAGAAGTTAAAAGAAAATCCGCCGAAAAATAATAATAAAGACAAAAACAAGGATAAGAATAAAGAGCAACAGGATCAGAAAGATAAGGATAAAAACAAAGATAAAGGCGACAATAAAAAAGACCAGAATAAAGATAAAGGTCAGGATAAAAAAGACGATAAAGGTGATCCGAAAGACAAAAACGGAGATAAAGGCGATAAAGACAAACCGAACGCCCAGCCAAAACCAAGTGGTGCTTCCAAACAACGAATGGAAAACCTCCTGGACGCTTTAAATAATGAAGAGAAAAAAATTCAGGACAAAGTGAAGGCCAGAGAGGTCAAAGGAAGTCCTGTTAAAAATGAAAAAGATTGGTAATCGGACAAAAAAGTATACCTTGTCGGACAAACTAAAGTAGTGACACAAAACAACAATGAATAGAGTTATTTTTCTGCTATTATTATGCTTTCAGGGGCTTTTTGCTCAGGTGCAGTTTGAAGCAACCGTGAGTAAGAATACCCTTGGGATTAACGAACGCCTTCGTATTGATTTTACAATGAACGAAGACGGGGATAATTTCAGCCCACCGGCTTTTGAAGGATTCCGGGTTGTAGGTGGCCCGAATCAGGCGGTGAGCTATTCGTGGATTAACGGAAAAAAATCATTTAATAAATCCTTTTCCTATTTTCTGATGCCGTTAAAAAAAGGACCGGCCATCATTAAACCGGCTTCTATCGAAATCGATGGGAAAATTTATAAAACGAATCCGGTAAAAGTAATGGTTACCAATGCGGTACAGGAAGAAGTAAATCCGTATTATCCGCAACAAAAAACGGGCGAGGGAATTCATCTGGTAGCCGAAATTTCCAAAACCAATCCGTATATCAACGAACCGATAACGGTAGTGTATAAATTATATGTGAGTAACACCGCCAGTGTGAGAAACTGGCGCGAAATGGCCAGTCCGAAATATAACGATTTCTGGAGTCAGAATATCGATATCAAAAAACTGGTTGTGGAAAACGGAAAATACAACGGTGAAGACTATCGTTATGTGGTGTTGCGTAAAACGGTGTTATATCCGCAAAAAGCCGGAAAACTCGAAATAGAACCGCTTTCACTGGACATCGAAGTCGACTTGCCAACCGGACGTCGGGATTTCTTCGGACGTATGGAATATGCCAGCGGTAATAAAACCGTTTCGGCCGGAGCCAAATCGATTAATGTACGCACCTTACCGGAAGCCGGAAAACCTATCGATTTTACCGGCGCAGTTGGTGATTTCGACTTTAAAGTTACACCATCGAAAACCACATTAAAAGCAGGCGAATCACTGAATCTGGTGGTGAGTGTTTCCGGAAAAGGAAACCTGAAATTGTTTAATCTTCCAAAACCGGTAGTCCCAAGTGCATTGGAAATGTACGATCCGGAGCATAAAGAAAAAGTAACCACACCGCTTTCCGGTATGCAGGGCGAAGTGTCGGATACCTATGCAATCATTCCGCAATACAAAGGAAATTATCTGATTAAACCAATGGTGTTTTCGTATTTCGATCTGAGTGCCAATAAATATAAGACGATCAATTCGCCGGAAATAATGATCAATGTAGTGGACGGGCCGTCGCCAACTTCAGGTGATAACCAGGTGGCTTCCTTACCCGGAAAACAAAGTGTGGTGGCAAACGATCAGTTTCAGTTTATCAAACTAAAAACCAATCTGACCAGTATCCATCAAAAAGAATTCTTAGGTTCCGGTTTGTTCTATTCCTTATTGATGGCGCCATTCCTGATCATTCCGATAATTGTATTGGCCCGTAAGAAAAAAGAAGCGATCGATGGTGATGTGGTTGGAAATAAAATCCGTCAGTCCAATAAACTGGCCAAACGATTCCTGTCGGAAGCCAATAAACAAATGGGGAATAAAGAAGCCTTTTATGTGGCAATGGAAAAAGCCTTGCATAATTTCTTAAAAGCGAAATTGCATATTGAAACATCGGAGATGAGTAAAGAAAATATTCAGGAATTGCTATTGTCCCGAAAAGCAACGCCCGAAACGGTTCAAAACTTTTTAGGATTGATGGATAGTTGTGAGTTTGCACGCTATACACCGGCTTCGGTGGGTACCATGCAACAGGATTATGATAAAGCTGTAACCGTAATTTCCGGACTGGAAAAACAAATCACGAACTAATCGCTATGAAAAAGCTATTGTATATCGTCCTTTTCGTTTCCCAGGTATTTTGGGCACAGACTGCTTTTGAAAAAGGAAATGATTTCTATAAAAAAGAAAAATACGAGGAAGCGGCCGCCAGTTACGAACAGGTGGTTCAATCCGGAAAACAATCGTCGGAGTTGTATTTTAACTTGGGGAATGCCTATTATAAGATGCATAAAGTAGCACCAGCTATTTACAATTATGAAAAGGCGTTGTTGCTCAATCCGAAAGATCATGCGGCGCAGACCAATCTGCATTTTGCACAGAAAATGACCATCGATGAGATTAAAATCGTGCCGAAAGTTGGCTTTTCCAAAATGCTAAACGATCTGTTGGATGTATTCCATTATGAAGAATGGGCCTGGATTGCCGTTGGATCAGCTGTTTTTTTTCTGTTGTGTTTTATTGGTTATTATTTTGCCAGTCAAACCATAGTAAAGCGAATCTTTTTCTTCGGAATGTTTGTCGTACTAGTATCGATGCTGATCAGTGTATCGGCGGCTATTGCAGAAAAAGATAATTATAACAGCGAACGACCGGCTATTGTTTTTGCTGAGGTTGTTCCGGTAAAAAGCGAACCTAAAGCAACGGCTTCAGATGCTTTTGTATTACACGAAGGTGCCAAAGTCTTTGTGATCGAATCGCTCGATAACTGGCGGAAAATTCAGCTGACCGATGATAAAGAGGGTTGGATCGAAAAAGAAGCCATCAAAGAATTAAAATAAGATTATAAGATGCCGGTAGTACTACCGGCATTTTTTATACCTTCAAAGCATAACCCAATCGTATTGTATTGGTATTCGTATAAGAATGCTTTTGAATAACTGTGTCAATATGGGACATATGTTGGTTGATTTTCGGTCTTTTTGAATTCTAAAAAAGGAACGATCAATGCTAATTGATGCTATATTTTGTAAAACTTTGGAATCGCTATCGTGTTTATTATGAGTGCTATATGTGTTTTGAGGTTTCCGAAAATTCCTGATAGTACTCCCTACAACCCCTTTGTAATAAACCGATTGCGATTTGTATAGCTAAAAAATAGACTAAGGTTACTATAAAAATTTTTTGGTTTTTTTGTTTGTAACAAAATAACAAATTATGATAAAAAAAGCATTTTTAACTGCTTTATTGGTAGGTGTTTCGGCC
This sequence comes from Flavobacterium sp. WV_118_3, assembly GCF_039778605.1. Taxonomy (NCBI): domain Bacteria; kingdom Pseudomonadati; phylum Bacteroidota; class Flavobacteriia; order Flavobacteriales; family Flavobacteriaceae; genus Flavobacterium; species Flavobacterium sp. WV_118_3. Next base: position 3,338,921 of record NZ_CP156060.1, read on the forward strand.
TGTTCCAGTGATAGCGGTAACAGTAGTCAAAGTAATGACGTGAAAAAATCATTAGAAATGAAGGTGAAAAACATTATTCAGGAATCGTATGATGATGATGGTAATACAACTTTAGTTATAAAGAATTTTAGCTATGAAAAAGATAAACTGGTTGGTATATCCGAATTGTCTGAAGTGACAAAGATTGAGCTTGAATTCACGTATACGGGTGATAAAATCACAAAGGCGAACTATCAGGTTGGAACTCCTAGAAGTAAAAGTGTTACAGGAATTTATGAAGGCGATAAGTTGGTTCGTATTTCAAATGAAAATTATAAGACCGATTATACATATGAAAAAGGGGTTTTAAAATGCATAGAAGAATTCCATAAAGTAGGTGATTTATGGCGACTATTACGAAAAGAGAGGTTTAAATTTGACCAAAATGGAAATGTAGAAGAGTTACTGATTGGAGAAGTACCGGGGTCAAGAATTAAAAAGAAGTATGTTTATGATGATAAAAAGAACCCTTATAGTAATATGAACCCTTACTTTAAATGTTTTTTTGGAGAAATGAATCTATTAAATCAAAAAAATAATAGCATCAAGGAGGAAATATACAATAACGAAACCAAGATGGAAGCTTCAAAGACAATTTCTTCCCAGATCGAGTATAATAGCGGCGACTATCCGGTTGAAATAAAAAAAATCGATGATAAGAGTGGTAAGTTGCTGTCAAAAATTACAATTACCTATATTTAAGTATAATAAAAAGAAGCCGTTTTTTGAGACACGACCATAACTATGGTGCCAGTAAATTTTTATCGGCACCGTTGTTTTTAATAAAAAAGTCACATATTTGTGAAAATAATAATAACCAATCGAAGTGATCATTACGATGCCGATGAAGTTTCTTTGTCGGCATCGATCGTTTTAAAATCCTCGTACCATTCCTGTACACTCGGGAAAATCAGTTGAGAGGTTTTCTGAATCGGGTTGTAAAACAACGATTTGTCCATTGTTTCCTGCGAAAGGAAATAATTATTAATGTTGATTTTTTGGAAAAGGTTGAGCAGAATACTGAGTATTAAAGCCATTTTTAAGATTCCGAAAACACCGCCGGCAATCGTATTTAACCAGCCCATTTGCGCAAAACTGGCAATTCCGGTAAATAGTTTGGCCAACAGGATTATGCCCACAACAACGAGGATAAATGTAAGTCCGAAAGCGGTTACTTCAATATATTTCGGATTCCAGGAAACATGATTCTCGATAAACGATCGTACCAGATGCGAAAATTTGATCGCCAGAATAATGCCTACAATCAAAGAAATCAGCGACGCAAACGCAGTAAACAATCCCTGGCGGAAACCTTGAATAAATCCGTATAGTAAAACAGCGGCAAGTAGAATGTCAAAAAAGCTCATGGAGTATAGTGTAAAAAGCAAAGATAAAAGAAATAAGAAAAGCATAGCGGAACTTAGTATCTTTACGGCTTATTTTTGATAAAACACTTCCACAGGGAAGTTAAAATGAGATACGATGTCAAGAGACGAACAATTAAAACAGCGTTGGGATACGCTGGTCACAATATTATCCGAACGTTTTGCCGATGGCGAAATGTTGGATCTGGATGCAATCATTTACCTGATCGGCGTTCAGGAACTGGGAAAAATTAAAAATAAATTCAAAAAAGACGAAAAGATCAATCTGATGCATATCGCGATCTGCCGTCTGTTGGAACCTTATGGTTACTATGAGTTTTCTTTTTTCGATGAAGACGGTTGGCCGCATTATACGGTAAAAGAACAATTACCACCACTAAAAGCCGGTGAACAATCGGTGTTGATGAAAGAGGCTATTGTAAATTATTTCCTCGAAAAAGGATTGATCGAATAAAACAAAAAAAGGACAAAAGGCACAATTTACCGGTAAATTAATCAGCAAAAGCAGTAGAATCTGAATCCAAAATCCGTAAATTTGCCCTTTATTGACAGAACGATGATTGATAAGATTAAAGAATACATTAGCGAAGCGCAGGCTTTTACTACAGATAATAAAGAAACCCTGGAAACATTCCGTATCAAGTTCTTAGGAAGTAAAGGCCTTCTTAAAGACTTGTTTGCCGAATTTAAAAATGTTCCCAACGATCAGAAAAAAGAATTCGGTCTGGTGATTAACCTGCTGAAGACAACCGCGGAAGATAAAGTAAAATCCATTCAGGATGCTTTAGAAAGCAAAGAAGAAACCAAAGGTATTTACGGCGATTTGTCGCGTCCGGGAGAACCATTGGTAATCGGATCACGCCATCCGATTTCAATTGTAAAAAATCAGATTGTCGATATTTTTTCCAATATCGGATTCAACGTTTCCGAAGGTCCGGAAATCGAAGACGACTGGCATAACTTTACCGCGTTAAACTTACCGGAATACCATCCGGCGCGCGATATGCAGGATACGTTCTTTATCCAGACCAATCCGGATATATTATTGCGTACCCATACATCGTCCGTTCAGGTGCGTTATATGGAAGATAATAAACCGCCAATCCGAACCATTTCTCCCGGAAGAGTGTTCCGTAACGAAGCAGTGTCATCCCGTTCACACTGTATTTTCCATCAGGTGGAAGGTTTGTATATTGATCAGAATGTTTCGTTTGCCGATTTAAAACAGACCTTGTTGTATTTCACCAAAGAGATGTTCGGAAAATCGAAAATCCGTCTGCGTCCATCCTACTTCCCGTTCACCGAGCCAAGTGCTGAAGTGGATATTTACTGGGGATTAAAAACCGAAACCGATTACCGTATCACCAAAGGTACCGGGTGGTTGGAAATCATGGGATGCGGAATGGTCGATCCGAACGTTTTAAAAAACTGCGGCATCGATGCCGATAAATACAACGGATTCGCATTCGGTATGGGTATCGAACGAATTGCCATGTTGTTATACCAAATCGGAGACATTCGTATGTTCTACGAAAATGACGTCCGGTTTTTAGAACAATTCAAATCCAGCATTTAAAAAAATAAAAAGCGAATAGGTCACACTATTCGCTTTTACACTATTATACCCCGTTAAAAAATGAAAAAAGATATCACGATCCCTAAAGTTGAAAATGTTTATGTAGCCGCTATTCAGGAGTGGAACGACGACTTTATGGAAAATTCATGGTATGCCTACCTGATTAACGATAGCGATGTAAAATTGGAAATGGCACTGGTGGTTTCCAGAGCCTATGGAAAAATAAACGGAGAAGACCGTAAAACCGGAACCTTCCGTCACGCTTTTAATGAAGTAGCACCAAACGCATCTGTTAAAATCGAATTGCTGGAAAACAATGTCCTGCAATTGAACAATGAGTTTATGGTAACCTATTTTCAGGACGGTAAATTATTCGATAAAACCTATGTCTTCCGTACCAATACGATTAATGATAAAGCCTTAGTCGATCTTCCGGTGATGACAAAAAGAGGGATTTTAGGGAAGTAATTTTTGGGTAGGAATTGGTCTGTTCGCGAAATTTTTCCAACTTTATGGAAAATTTACAGCACCATCCGCATGAGAAAGATTCTTTTTTGCTTCCTTTTACTTCAGACAGCCACGCTGTTCTCGCAAAAAAATAACTACGCACAATTCGTAAATCCTTTTATAGGAACCGGAGGTCATGGTCATACCTTTCCCGGCGCAACGGTTCCGTTTGGAATGGTACAGCTTTCACCCGATACCCGTATCGACGGTAGTTGGGATGGATGTGGCGGTTACCATTATTCCGATGCCATTATCTATGGCTTTTCACATACCCACCTGAATGGTACCGGTGTTTCCGATTTCGGGGACATCATGCTGATGCCTGCTATGGGGGAACCGAAACTAAATAGTGACGCGTATCGTTCGCCTTTTTCGCATAAAAATGAAAAAGCAACAGCGGGTTATTATGCCGTCAAACTCGACAACCACAATATCGATGTCCGCTTAACCGCTACAACACGTGTCGGCCTACAGGAATATACCTTTAACCAATCGGGTAAGGCGAATATTATTCTGGATTTGAACCATCGCGATAAACTGTTAATGGGCGATGTTCGGATAATCGATAATCAAACGGTTGAAGTGCTTCGCAGAAGTGAAGCCTGGGCAAGAGATCAGTATGTGTATGCACGGATTGTATTTAGTGTGCCGATGCAAATTACCAATGTCCGCAATAATGGATTCGCACCACCCAAAAATACCGATACCTTTTTTGCCGGATCCCAACTGGCGATAAGTTTTTCAAAAGAAGTAAAAAAAGGGGAAAAGATTCTGGTAAAAGTAGCCTTGTCGCCTACAGGCTATGAAGGAGCCCAAAAAAACCTGCTGGCCGAAATGTCCGACTGGAATTTTGAGGCTGCAAAAAAACAGGCGGAAACCCTTTGGAATAAAGAACTGTCCAAAATTGAGATTACGACTTCCGACAAAGATAAAAAAACGATTTTCTATACCGCATTATACCACACCATGATGCAACCCAACATCGCTATGGATGTGGATGGGCTGTATCGCGGACGTGACAACGAATTACACAAAGCAGAAGGGTTTGATTACTATACCGTCTTTTCGCTTTGGGATACATTCAGAGGTGCGCATCCGCTGTACACGCTTATCGATAAAAAAAGAACCGCCGATTATTGCAATACGTTTATCAAACAATACGAACAGGGTGGCCGTTTGCCGGTTTGGGAACTGGCATCCAATGAAACCGATTGTATGATCGGGTATCATTCAGTTTCGGTACTCGCCGATGCGATGGCAAAAGGAATCAAAGGTTTTGACTATGAAAAAGCGTTTCAGGCGGCCAAACATAGTGCGATGCTGGATCACCTGGGATTGGAGGCCTATAAAAAAAATGGTTTTATCAGTATTGACGACGAACACGAGAGTGTTTCCAAAACGTTGGAATATGCCTACGATGACTGGTGTATCGCACAAATGGCGATGTTGTTAAACAAAGTGGATGATTATCATTATTTTATCAAGCGTTCGCAAAACTGGAAAAATATTTTTGACAATCAGATTGGATTTATGCGTCCCAAGAAAAACGGTGGTTGGGACAAACCATTTGATCCAAGAGAAGTGAATAACAATTTTACCGAAGGAAACAGCTGGCAGTATTCCTTTTTTGTACCACAGGATATTCCGGGTATGATTGAAGCCTATGGTGGAAAGGATGCGTTTGAGAAAAAACTCGACGCAATGTTTGAGGCTCCTTCGGAGACAACCGGCAGGGAACAGGTCGATATTACAGGACTGATAGGGCAATATGCGCACGGGAACGAACCGAGTCATCATATGGCCTATTTGTATAATGCGATCGGAAAACCGGAAAAAACCGCTGAAAAAGTAAAATACATTCTGGATACCTTCTATAAAAATACCCCGGACGGATTGATTGGAAATGAAGATTGCGGACAAATGAGTGCGTGGTATATTCTGAGTAGTATGGGGATTTATGCAGTAACACCGGGAATGCCGGTATGGAGTACGACAACACCGTATTTTGATAAGATATTAATACACTTGGAAGATGGAACCACACGAACCATCACCAAAAAAACAACTGCGGATAAGCTTAAAAATCTGGGATTGCATTCGGATGTTGTAATAGTGAATACCAGTGCATCGGATAAGATTGTGCCGGTTCCGGTAATTGAAGCCGAAAGCAAAGCGTTTAAAGACAAACAAATCATCACGATCCGTTCCGGAAATAAGGAGGATAAACTATATTATTCGGATGGTTCCGCTTCGCAAAAACAATTTGTTCCGTATACCAAACCGGTTACGATTGGGAAATCGGCGGTGATTCGGGCGTATGCCGAAAATAACGGAAAGAAAAGCGCAACTGTAGAAGCATCGTACTTTAAAAAAGAAAACGACTGGACAGTAACCATTGCTTCTAAAAACCATCCGCAATACCACGCCGGTGGACCGGATGGATTGATAGACGGGATTCTTGGTACCGAAAACTGGCGTAAAGGCGATTGGCAAGGCTATCAGGGACAAAATTTTGAAGCGGTGATCGATCTGAAAAAAGTACAATCGGTTTCGCAAATCGATGCCCGTTTTTTACAGGATAGCCGCGCGTGGATTCTAATGCCTACTAAGGTAGACTATTTCCTTTCGGATGATAATGTAAATTTTAAACCGGTGGCTACGGTAACCAATACGCTCGACGCTAAAAATACCGACGTTGCGATCCGTTCGTTTAAAGCGGCTTTCAAAAATAGTACGGCGCGTTATGTAAAGATCGTAGCTTATAATTTCGGGAAATTGCCCGATTGGCACCAGGGTGCAGGTGGCGATGCTTATATCTTTATCGATGAAGTTCAGATAAAATAAAAAACTGCTGACTAAATAAAAAAACACCTGACAGGTTTCCAAAACCTGTCAGGTGTTTTTACTATAATTTTATATCGTTTTACTCTTTTACCGGGAAAAGCAATGAAGCTGCAACCGATAAAATCAAAATACCACCTACGATTAGTAACGAAACCGGTGAGGAAATATGAAAGAATGGTGAGATAAGCATTTTAACCCCGATAAAACTCAAAATAACGGCCAATCCGTACTTCAAACGGCTAAACATATACATGAAGTTGGCCAGAAGGAAATAAAGCGCTCTAAGGCCTAAAATTGCGAAAATATTCGACGTGTATAAAATAAACGGATCGTCCGGAGCAATGGCGAAAATCGCCGGAATACTATCGACTGCAAAAATAAGATCCGTAAATTCGATTACTGCGACAACCACTAATAGCGGTGTTGCCATTTTGATTCCGTTTTCAATGGTAAAAAACTTATCACCATCGTAGTTTTCGCTCACTTTAAAAAAGCGATGAATTAGTCGGGCACCGGGACTTTTGGTAAAGTCTTTGTCACCGTCGTCACCGTCTTCGGCAAACCAGGATTTGATACCGGCAATAATCAGGAAAATACCAAAAATGGATAGTACCACATTAATTCGGGCGGCATGACCAAAAAGGTCCATTTCCGGTAAGTAGGTCATGTTGATCAATTCCACACCGGTGAAAATAAAAATCGCCCGGAACACTAACGCACCGATGATTCCCCAAAAAAGGACTTTGTGATGTAGTTCTTTCGGCACATTAAAAAATCCGAAAACGAGAATAAACACAAAGAGGTTGTCGACCGATAGCGCTTTTTCGATCCAGTAGGCCGATTGAAACTGGGTGAATTGTTCCAGTCCCATAAAGTAATAGATAACCCCGCTAAAGCCCATAGCCAGCGAGATCCATACTACAGACCAGATAAGTGCTTCGCGGTTGGAAACCACATGACTCTTCTTGTTGAAAACACCAAGATCGAGCAATAGCATGATAAAAATGATAACGGAAAAAGCGGTTAGAATACCCGGATGATTAATTAAATGATCCATTGTTGGTTTTTTTTAGTTTTTGCGAAAATAAGACTTCTTTTTTTACCCAAGGGAAAGGCTTGTAAAGTGTTGTTTATTAGTGTTTTATGAGCTGTTTTTTTGAAATGCTTCTAAAGAAAAAAGAATCCTAAACTGAATTTAAAACAATGATTGTCAGTATTTTAAATTCAGTTTAGGATTCTGAGAACGGTATTTTTAGCGTAAACGGGTAAAAATAAAATTTTTTAATCCAATTTTTCCGTCAGTTTTTTAAAGACTTTTTTCGGTTCTTTTCCTTCGTATAATATATCGTAAACGGCATCGATAATTGGCGTTTTGGCTTTGTATTCTTCGTTTAATTTATGGGCACTTTTGGTCGCATAGTAACCCTCGGCAACCATACTCATTTCCATTTGTGCCGATTTTACCGTATAGCCTTTTCCAATCATGTTTCCAAACATACGGTTACGCGAAAAAACAGAATATCCGGTTACGAGTAAATCACCCAGATAAGCCGAATCGTTAATGTTGCGCTTCATTTTGTGTACTTTTTTGATGAACTTTTTCATCTCGCGGATCGCATTGCTCATCAATAAAGCCTGAAAGTTATCGCCATAACCCAAACCGTGTGCAATTCCGGCAGCAATGGAATAGATGTTTTTTAACATCGCGGCATATTCGGTGCCGACAATGTCGTCCGAAATTTTGGTTTTAATATAATGACTGTTCAGATTTTTGGCCATTACTTTGGCGGTTTTCATGTCGCCGCAAGCAATCGTCAGATACGATAAACGTTCCAAAGCCACTTCTTCTGCGTGACACGGACCGGTAATAACGCCAATATTGTCGTATGGAATGTTATACGTTTTATGGAAATGTTCGCCAACAATAAGACTGGTTTCCGGAACAATCCCTTTAATCGCCGAAAAAATGATTTTGCCTTCGAGACTAACCGTTAGTTTTTCCAGTTCGGCGCTTAAAAATGCCGACGGAATGGCGAAAATTACATAATCGGCATAAGCAACCGCCTCGTTTATATCGTCGGTTAAAAGTAATTTATTGGTGTCGAATTCAACAGAACTCAGGTAATTCGGATTGTGTCTGTTTTGTTTGATATGTTCGATAGCATAGGTACTTCTCATGTACCACGCTATCTCCGAAAGGTTTACGCATAACATCTTTGCAATGGCCGTAGCCCAACTTCCCCCACCTATTACTGCAAATTTTGGATGGTCACTCATTATCGTTTTTAATTTATGAATCCAAATGTACTTAAAAACATAGGAAGTACAAAGTATAGGCTGTAAAAGTGCTTCCCACTGTTAAAATCCGATCCGAAAATCCGAAAAATGAAAAGTGGCACACAAATTGGTTACCGTGTTATAATAAAAACCCCGAAGTTATGAAAATGATAAAATTACTTTTAGCTTTAGTCATTACACCCATAGTGTTGTCGTCTTGTTCCATTAACTATGACGACGGTTATATGGGGAATAATGAACCACTTCCGCAACTGATCAACCGTTATGAATTGTGGTATGTGGATTACAACCGGACAACCGGAAACGGAGATATACCTTTTTTGTCACGAGCTTTTACGATTTCGTTTGTCGATGGAACGTTATTCGCAAATAACAACCTCGTTGGAATCGGTTCCACTGGAAATGGTTTTGGAATTAATATAGGATATTATGATTTTTATCCGGAAACCATTCGTTTTTTTCACAATGTTTACGGACAATACAATCTGGAAGTACATCGGTTGAGTGCCAATGAGATTCGTTTGTACGACAGAAGTCGGAATACGTCTTATTATCTGATTGGTTACCAACGTAACAATTTCAATTATAATAGCTTGTTTTACGATAATATTACCTATTTCTTACAGGAATATAAAGCCTGGGAAAAAGTATATACCAGTCAGTATGGGGCTTTAAACGATTTTGATCATGAAAATTTTCTCCAGTTTCTATCCAGTGGAAATAATTTCAGATCGTCGCAAAGTGCGCCTGGAACGCCAGTAAATAACATTTATTGGGATTTTACAGGACTATATGGAATCCATAATATCTACGGAAATCCTAATGCGAAAAATTTAACATTAGATTATGATTTCTGGGGCAATGAAGCGTTTCGATTAACCGTTATTAATGACAGTAGAATTCGATTGTTTCATCAGGCTTCGGGTACGACCTACGAATTTCAGGGAAGAGGATTTATCCAATACCTAAAAGAAGGCGGACAGAAGCGGGTCAAACAGGAGGAACTCAAGTTAAGTTAAAATAAGTTACTATTTTTTGTTTTTGGTGAAGAAAGGCGCTCCGGATTTTTTCGGGAGCGCCTTTCGTTTTTTAGAATACGGAAAGGATTAGTAACTCATTTCTACGATTTCGCGTACTTTTTCAAGCGTGATATTCTGACGCTCGCCCATCGCTTTCCATCCTCTTTCTGCGAAACGGTCTACGATAAAATCGGCTGTTTTTTCATAATCGGTGGTATAATTGGAAATCTTGGTATCCATTCCCATCGTATGGAAAAACTGAACGGTTTTTTCGATTGCCTGAGTCGCTTTTTCCTCTACGGTTTCACCGGTTACCTTCCAGATACGCTCACCGTATTGCGCCAGTTTTTCTTTTTTGGTTTCAAACAACACGCGGTATAAGTTTGGACCGATAATCGCCAATGTTCGGGCGTGGTCAATTTCGTATAAGGCGGTTAGTTCGTGTCCGATCATATGCGTTGCCCAATCGGTTGGAACACCTTTTTGAATTAATCCGTTTAAGGCCATCGTACAGCTCCACATAAAATTGGCTGCCAATTTATAGTCGGTTGGATTTTCTACCACATCCGGTCCGATTTCAACTAAGGTTTGTAGGATACCTTCGGCGATACGATCCTGTAATAAAGCGTCGTGCGGATAGGTAAGGTATTGTTCCATAACATGCGTAAAGGCATCCACCACACCGTTTTGCAATTGGCGTTTTGGTAAGGATGCAATTACCGTAGGGTCACAGATGGAAAATTTCGGGAATAAAGCCGAACCACCAAACGATAGTTTTTCCTGTGTTTCGTTAATCGTGATCACCGCTCCGGAGTTCATTTCACTTCCCGTAGCCGGTAGGGTTAATACCGTTCCAAATGGCATTGCGTTTTCTTTGATCAATAATCTTTTGTGCAGGATTTCCATTGGATTTCCGTCGAAATGTACGGCTGCCGATATAAATTTTACACCGTCGATAACGGAACCACCACCAACAGCCAGAATGAAATCCAGTTTTTGTTCGCGGATTACCGTTACGGCTTTCATTAGGGTTTCGTAACGCGGATTGGGTTCGATACCGCCAAATTCTACGATTTCAAAACCTTGTAAAGCGGTTTTAACCTGATCGTAAACACCATTTTTAAAGATGCTTCCACCGCCATATGCCAGTAAAATTCTGCTGTTTTTCGGAACCAACTGTCCTAGTTTTTCCGTTTGCCCTTTTCCAAAAATTAAGTTGGTCGGGTTATATAATTCGAAGTTTAACATAGTATGTTTTTTTAACAAAGGTATTTAACTGCAAAACGATTGAAGTTAATATAATGATAAAATAAACTGCCGTTGGTCGGTGGTTTTAATAGATTTATCGATATAATGTATTGATTTTTAAATGTTTGGTGTTTAGTGTGTAAATTTATAGGTAACCAATTAAATACATGATGATGAAAACAATAGTACGCTCACTGCTACTTTGCAGCACCTTGTTGTTCATGGCTGCCTGCGAAAACGAACCGGTTGTTTCCAATTCACCGGGTTCTGAAATGAACAAAACAGAAAATCTTGTTTTTGATGTTTCCAATGCCTGTTATACTACCGACCTGATGGCGGGACAATTTTACCTTGCCGGGAATGTTTATGTAAAAATGGATGCGAATAATGTGTATGTGATTTATAATGCTATAAATGACTGGAAAATCAAAGCGACCCATTTGTATGTAGGCGATTGCAATCAGATTCCGCAAACAAGTACCGGAAATCCGATTCCGGGAAAATTTCCATTGGCTACGAATAATCCTTCGGGTGTACAACAGGTGGTGTATACGATTGCGAAGTCCGGATTAGGCGATTGCTTTTGTATTGCAGCACATGCCGAAGTATCCAGACCGGGTCAGAGTGAAACCGCCTGGGCGAAAGGAGATAACTTTCCGGGTAGTAACTGGGCAATGTTTTTTAGTATTTGTAAATCCAATTGTCTGGATGAAGAACAACACTAATGATTACTTTTTATAGAATAGGTTGTGGTCGATGTATTCCCATACTTTAACCGGTAACATTGGTTTGATGTTTTTACCGTTTTTGATATTGTCGCGAATAAACGTTGCGGACAATTCAATTACCGGAGCGCCAACCCTATGGATTTTCGGATGGTTGATAAATTCACCGGAGATTACTTCGGATGAAATCCGCGGATAAACAAAAATAGTGTGGTTTTGAAGGATTATTTCGTAGTTCTTCCATTTGTGAAGTGAATTCAGGTTGTCTTCACCCATAATCAGAGAAAATTCATGGTTTGGGTATTTCTCCTGTAAATGCGCCAATGTGTTTACCGTATAATTGGGTGAAGACAGCTTGAATTCTATATCGGAAGGCTTTATTTTGGGATAGTCTTCGGTTGCCAGAAAAACCATTTGCAGGCGATGGTAGTCGTCCAGCAAACTATTTTTCTTTTTGTGTGGATTATGTGGCGTTACAACCATCCATATCTGGTCCATATCGGTGTTTTCCGCCATATGATTGGCGATGATCAGATGTCCGATATGAATGGGATTGAAAGTTCCGAAATAAAGCCCTATTTTCATGGGAGTTGTATTGCTTATTGCACGAAATCGCGAACCAGTTCGTAAGCCTCCTGTTTGGCGGTATCGAGATCGTAATTTTTAATGATTCGGTCAAATTGTGGCGCCGTAGCCAGTTCTACCGACGCTTTGGCGATACGCATGTTGATTTTATCTTCGCTTTCGGTGGAACGTTTTTTCAAGCGGATTTTCAGTTCGTCGATACTTGGCGGTTTAACAAAAACAGCTAAGGTTTGCTCCGGGAATTTTTTCTTGATACGCAATCCGCCGGCTACATCGATGTCGAAAATAACATTCTTGCCTTTGGCCCAGATGCGTTCGACTTCGGTTTTTAGCGTACCGTAAAAATTATCGCGGTATACTTCTTCCCATTCCAGGAAGTCTTCGGCTTTGATATGTTTTTTAAAATTTTCGAGTGAAATAAAATAATAGTCGGTTCCGTCGATCTCTTCACCTCTCGGTGCGCGGGACGTAGCCGATATGGAAAATTCCAGGTTTAAATCGTCTTTCCCTAATAAATGTCTGACAATGGTTGTTTTTCCCGAACCCGATGGTGCCGAGAAAACAATTAATTTTCCTCCTGTATTCATTGTTGTATTGTTGGGTACCGTAGTTATAAAACGTTTAGTACTTGTTCTTTAATTTTTTCTAATTCGTCTTTCATCTGTACCACCAGTTTTTGCATGCCGGCATGGTTGGATTTGGATCCCATGGTGTTGATTTCACGGCCCATTTCCTGGGTGATAAAACCAAGTTTACGTCCGTTGGCTTCACTTCCGGAAAGGGTTTCCAGAAAATAATCCAAATGGTTGCCCAAACGAACTTTTTCTTCGGTGATATCCAGTTTTTCCAGATAATAGATTAATTCCTGTTCAAAACGATTTTCGTCAACATTGGCTTGCAATTCGGTGATGGCATTTTGAAGTCGCTCTTTGATCAGCTGGATTCGTTCCGGATCCAATAAAAGTGCCTGTTCCATAAACGAACGGATATTGCCAATTCGCAAACGGAATTCTTTTTCCAATGAAGCTCCTTCGTCTTTTCTGAAATTGTTAATGTTTACCAATGCTTCGTTAATAACCGACTGAATCTGTTGCCATTCGTTTTCGTCAATTTCGTCTCTTTCGGTTTTTAAAGCATCGGGCATCCGTACGGCCATTTTCATCAATTCCGTAGCATCGGCTTCCGGTAAAATGTCCCGCATCTGACGGATATACGCTTTTACAATCGGAGCATTCACTTTGGTAGAAGTCTCTTCTCCTGTTACTTCAATATACATCGAGAAATCCACCTTACCGCGTTCCAGTTGCTGTGCGATCTGGTTGCGAAGTCCCAGTTCCATTTCACGGAAAACAGACGGCATACGAACATTAAGATCCAGTCCTTTACTGTTTAAGGATTTGATTTCTATGGTAATTTTCTTGGTTGGCAATTGCAGTGATGCTTTACCAAAACCCGTCATCGATTGTATCATATAAAAATGTAATAGCTACAAATGTACTAAAAAGAGTTTAGTCTGTTAAAAAACTTAATCAAAGCCTTTTGATTCCGTTGGTTTTACTTTTTTCTGAGTAACGAGATAGACCCCGGTAAAAATCAGTAAAGACGAGCCGGTTTTAACCCAGCTTAATTCGTCTTTTCCCAATCCGATAGCAAAAACGGAAGCGAAAAACGGTTGCAGGTAAATAAAAACGGCTACCGTGGTAGGTTTTAATTCCCGCATGGATAGTAGGTTTAGTAAATAGGTTAAAAAAGTCGAAATCACGATCACAAAACCGATTTTCCAGTAAATGTCAAACGGAACGGAAGGCCAGTCGATTTGACGAAATTCCTGCCAGCCAAATGGAATGACCATCAGAAATCCAAACAGGTAAATCCATTTTACAAAGGCGTAGGCACTGTATTTATCCATTAATTTTTTAACCAGAATCAGATAAAAGCCATAGGATACCGCGTTGATAAAGACCAAAAAGTTACCCAAAGCAGCATTTGGCGCATTGATCATCGATCGTCCGTATAAAATCAAAAGTAAGGTTCCGGCCAATCCGAGGATAATTCCGAAAATCTTTTGACGCTGCATTTTTTCTTTCATGATAAAAGCCGACAAAACCAAAACGATCATTGGGGTGGTCACCATTAAGACGGCACCCATAATCGGAGAGGTATAACTCAGTCCTTTAAAAAAGGTGAGCATATTAAAAGCCACACCAAAAAATGCCGCAGCGATAATTCGTGGGAAATCTTTTAAGTCGATTTTCTGACTTTGTGACGGATTCGCCAGTGCCATGCCGAGTGCGGTAAGCCAGAATAATACAGTCGAACCGCCAACGCGCATAAAAATAAAACCGAACGCATCCACATACGTCGGCATCACATCTTTGGCGATAGTAAATGTAACACCATAAATGATCGCTACCGTCCAGGCAGCCATCAAAGCATAGGTTCGTTTGCTCATTTAGCTTACAAAAGCAATCGCTGCTTCGATTACTTTGGGACTATTGCCTACAAATGCTTTTCCGTCGGCCAAAATAACCGGACGGTTTAAAAAGGTATAGTGTTCCAGTATATAGCGTTTAAAATCCGGTTCGGACAAGGTCTCATTTTTAAGACCCATTTCTTTATAGAGTTTGGCTCTTTTGCTAAACAGTGTTTCATAACTGCCTGTTAGCGCATGAATTTCCTCCAGTTGCTTTACGGTAATCGGACTTTCTTTGATGTCTTGTAATACAAAGGTATCCAGATTGGGAATTGTTTTTAAAATGCGCTTACAGGTATCGCAGGTTTTTAAATAGTATATTTTTCTCATGGTATGTTCCGTGCTATAATACAGCTGCAAAAATAACGATAAACCGAAGAAATAACAGATAGAATAGCCTATATTTTAGTTGGTAAAAAAATAAATAAGGCTGTTTTTCGAATAGGACTTTTACCTACATTAGCGAAAAAACAAAACATGAAAACAAGCTTTGAAATCACCCGAATGAACCGTCGGAAACTACTGGATGTGCTGGAAAATAATACACTCGAGCAGTTAAATAAAGTTCCGGAAGGATTTAGTAATAACCTAATCTGGAATATCGCACATATTGTAGTTGTACAGCAAATGCTGGTTTATAAATTGTCGGGATTGCCAATGCAGATTTCGGATGCGATGGTGGATACCTATAAACGCGGAACCAAACCGGAAGCCGATGTGACAGCCGATGAGGTTGAAACCATCAAACAATTGTTGACGTCAACAGTCGATCAAACGGAAGCCGATTATAACGCGGGAATTTTCCGTGATTATACTGACTTTACCACTATGTCGGGTTTTGTGATTACCAATGCGCAACAGGCAATTGAATTTAACAATTACCACGAAGGAATTCATGTTGGGATTATGATGAGTATCCGAAAATTTATTTAAGAATCAGGTACGGTTTTATACTGTCATACGGTAATAACAATTCTCTCGGACCATCGACATAGGGAGCAATTTCATAGGTGTTATAGTATAAAACCAATCCTTTTTCGGAAAAGATATAGGTTTCCGGAAGCTGGAAGACTTCGTTTTCGAACATCAGTCCGTTTTCGTTAATCGGTTTTCCGGCCGGAATATTGAATTTTTCACGGAATTTCTTTTCGGCATACGCCTGAAAACCTTTTTTGTCTTTTATAAAGCCTTCCGTAGGAATAACTTTTCCGGTTTTCGGTTGTAATATTATTGAACGTACACCGGAATAGCCATGTGCACCTCCGGTAAACGTATAATGTTTTAAGGTGATGTTAATGATGTTTTCCGAATGGTAAACCACTTCGCCTTCAACGGTTGCTTCCCAGGCCGGCATCTTGTCGTTTGGAAACTGAGCGATCAGGTCGGTATACGATTTTACAAAATTTTCCATCAATTCCTGATAGTTGGAAGCTGTATACGGTTGTTCTCCAAAATAAACAATCTCGCGAACGGTGTTAAATACCGCATTATTAATACTGTCTTCTGTAACCGGGCTGTTTTCAGCTATCGGAACCTTTATTTTTACCTGAGTGCACGTAGAATCACACGGCTTTTTACTCTGCTTTTCATAAGTGATATTTTCGAATTGCAATTCCTTTTTTTCGCAGCTAGCAACGAAAAGTCCGATAAGTAGAAAATAAACGATCTGTTTCATGGTAAAAATGTGTTAATAATATATAAAGGTACGGCTTTCTGTGCGGTTGACAGAAAATAAAAAGTAAATTTGCTTAGTTTATACGATAAAAATCACAAAAAAGATATGAAATTTAATACAAAAGCAATACACGGAGGACAACATCACGACCCGAGTACGGGAGCCGTTATGCCACCGGTATATCAGACATCGACCTATGTGCAAACCAGTCCGGGTGTTCCTTTAAATGAATACGAATACAGCCGCGCGGCAAACCCGACAAGAACGGCTTTGGAAAACGCATTGGCCAGTATTGAAAACGGAACCCGTGGTTTGGCATTTTCGTCCGGATTGGCGGCAACCGATTGCGTACTTCGCTCGTTAAAAGCCGGTGATGAGGTAATCGCAATGGACGATTTATATGGCGGAACCTACCGTATGTTTACCCGTATTTATAAGGATTCCGGAATCGTTTTCCATTTTGTGGATATGAATGACCTGAATAAATTCGAATCCCTTATCAATGCCAATACGAAACTGGTTTGGGTGGAAACGCCAACAAACCCCTTGATGAAACTGGCGGATATTGCTGCGATTGCTACCATCACGAAAAAACATAAAATCCTTTTTGCAGTGGATAATACTTTTGCAACACCATATTTGCAAAAACCATTGGATTTGGGTGCGGATATCGTAATGCATTCGGCTACAAAATACCTTGGCGGACATTCGGATGTTATTGCCGGAGCGTTAATTGTAAAAGATAAAGAATTAGGCGATCAGTTGCATTTTCAACAGTTTGCTACCGGAGCAACTTTAGGACCTCAGGATTCCTTTTTAGTCTTACGCGGAATCAAAACCTTACACCTTCGTGTGCAAAGACATTGTGAAAACGGTGAAAAAGTAGCGGAGTTTCTTTTAAATCATCCGAAAGTGGAAAAAGTATATTACCCGGGACTACCGTCGCATCCGTTCCATGAAATTGCCAAAAAACAAATGATGGGTGGTTTTGGCGGAATGGTAACCTTCACGTTTAAATCCGGTAAAAAAGAAGATGCCATTGACTTCCTGGAAAAAGTAAAAGTATTTACACTGGCGGAATCTTTAGGGGGTGTGGAATCGTTAGCCAATCACCCGGCTTTAATGACACATGCTTCTATTCCGGAAGACAAACGTAAGGAAATCGGTATTTCTGATGACCTGGTTCGATTGAGTGTAGGCGTAGAAGATATTGAAGATCTGATTGAAGATTTAAAACAGGCATTAGCTTAAATAAAAAAAACCGGGATTCTGAAATCCCGGTTTTTTTTATTTTATGATCAATATTTTTATACTAGTTTAAATAGTAAATGTAACCTACATTTAACCAAACCAACCAGTCGTTGTGTTTGTTTTCCGGATAGCGTGTCGGATCCGGACTCATACCATCAACCCAGTTGGAAAAATAATATTGCATACGAAGGTCGATCATTAAATCGGATAATTCGGTAAGCTTGTAACGGGTTCCAACACTGGATACAATCGACCAGGTTGTTCCGCTGTCATTACGTACGGCTCCGATATATTTTTCGGGTGTTACATTTGGATTGGTTCCTAAATTGGGACCTAAAGTAGAATAAGCCTCGGTTGTAAAATAATTAAAATGTGCTCCTAAACTTACAAACGGTGCCCAGGCGCCCGGTGTAACGGAAAAATCACGAATGCTAAACGGGTAATATTCCAATTGCATTCCTAAATCGGTTACTGCTGTGGATCCGCGCATGCCTCTTAGCTGATTTGCCATGACCGATTGACGTTTGTTGTCAACCCATTCTCCAAAGTGTTTTAGCTTGGTTTTGTTGTAAGATAATTCCGTGCGTAATTTGAAGTGATCATTGAAATAAGTCTCCGGAGTATAACAACTACAGTCGGCTCTATAGGAAAAATTCAGATAGTGTACGATACCAATACCATATCCGGTATTGCCGGCATCTGTGCTCAGGTTGTCTCTTTCCCCGTAATCCGACTGGAAAGCTACAGGACCCGCAATTACTCCTATTTCGTGAGAAAATCCGAATTGCGCTTTAACTGATGTACTGCTCCCTAACGCAAGGGTAAAAAGGAGGAATAGAATTTTTCTTCGCATTTTTAACTAAAAGATATAACTTTTCCTGACAAATATATAAAAACATAATTTCATTGTGATAAAAAAAAGCGTTATATTGATAATATAATCGATAAAATGAATTTTTTATTTTTCAACTGCAGTAAAAGTTGAAATGATAACAGATATACTACATACAAAAAATAAAATAATTGCGTTTTAGTCTATATTTGTAAATCAATCTGCCGGTTAATGAAAAAAATATTATATAGCATCTTTTTAGTACTGTTTGTAACTCCCTTTTTTGCGCAGCAAAACCAGCTTTGGAGAGGCTTTTTTTCGTTTGCCGAGGTAACGGATATTGCGGCAGCTCCTATACGGGTTTTTGCAACCTCGGAAAATGCAGTTTTTTCGAAAAGCCTGGTAACAAATGAATTGAAAACCACAACTTCTATTAACGGATTTAAAGCCGAAACCATTACAGCCATGCATTTTAGTGTGACGTATAATAAAACATTTGTGGGGAATGATAACGGTTTGTTGTTGGTGGTGAATCAGGTTGACGGAAGTGTTTTTAATGTGGTGGATATCGTAAATAAGCCATCCATCGCACCCAATAAGAAAAAAATCAATCATCTTTACGAAAACGACGGGAAACTCTACATCTCTTGTGATTTTGGACTTTGTGTCTATAATCTGGCAACGATGGAGTTCGGGGATACTTATTTTATAGGTCCTACAGGTCAGGAGGTCGAAGTGTTGCAAACTACCGTTTTTAATGGTATGATCTACGCAGTTACCCGCAATAACGGAATTCGCCGGGCTAGTGTGGCCAATCCGAATCTAATCGATTTTTCTCAGTGGCAGGAATTCGATGCCGGATCGTGGTTGGGAGCGGTAACATTCAATAACCGATTGTTGTTAGCAAATGCCAATAACCGAATGTATAGTTATACCAATGCAGCCATTCAGGAAGTGTATACGACTATGCAACAGGCTGTGGATTTTAAAAGTTTTAATGACCGATTGGTATATACGTCTGCAAATCATGTCTATGTATTTGATCCGGCAATGGTTTTGCTGGCACATATCACCCAAATACCCGATGTTGTGACCACATTTACCTGTGGTGTGGCATCAGGAAATAATATTTTTATCGGTACTAAGGATAAGGGAATGTATAGTACGACTACAACCAACAGTATGGTCTTTCAAAATAATACTCCTGACGGTCCGGTGCGGAATAAAATCTTTTCCTTAAAAAAAGCACCAAGCGCCCTTTGGGCGGTTTATGGTGACTATAGCCGTTTTTATAATCCGTATCCATTGGGTGCTTTTGGAATCAGTAAGTTTAAGGAAAGTAGTGGCTGGAGTTTAATTCCGTATGAGGAATTAAGCGGTGCAAAATCGCTGAGTAGGGTGGCGCTTAATCCGAATAATGAAAATCAGGCGTTTGTGAGTTCGTATTATTCCGGGCTTTTAAAAATAGAAAATGATGCATTGGTTACGCTTTATACACAGCTAAATACGGGTAATAACGGATTGGAGTCGTTGCCACCTCCAAACAATAATGATATCCGGATCAATGGTCCCGCCTTTGATCGAAGAGGAAATCTTTGGATGACCAATAGTTTGGTAGCAAAAGGACTCAAAGTATTCCGGGCCGATAATCAATGGGTGTCCTATGATTTGTCTAATGTAACGGTACAACCGGAATCCGATAGTTATGCTCCATTAATTGTAGATAAAAATAATACCAAGTGGATTCCATCGCTAAATAATGGACTTATTGGATTTAACGAAAACTACGGTAATAAATTTATAGTGATCAAAACTGGAACGGATAGTGGAAATCTGCCGGATAATGATGTGAGAGTCGTTGCGGTCGATACCCGGAACCAGCTTTGGATTGGTACGAATAAAGGATTGCGCATCCTGCCAAGTGTCGATCGTTTTTTAACGGAAACCACGCTGACAACCAATGCGATTATCATTTTGGAAGACAATCTGGCTCAGGAGCTTTTTTACCAACAGGTAATTCTGGATATTGCTGTCGACGGATCGAATAACAAATGGTTGTCTATTGCCGGTGGCGGTGTTTTTCAGGTGTCACCAAACGGACAGAGCGTATTGCATAAATTTACGAAGGAAAATTCCCCTTTGCCCAGTAATAATATCAACGATATTGAAATTGACGGCGTTACCGGAGAGGTGTTTTTTGCAACCGATAAAGGAATGGTTTCGTATCAGGGAACGGCAACCAAAGCCAATGATAATCTGAATAATGTTTATGTGTTTCCGAATCCGGTGCGCCCGGGATTTGAAGGCGACGTAAACATTAGTGGACTAATTGATAAGGCCAATGTAAAGATTACCGATATCGAAGGAAATCTGGTGTACGAAACGACGTCACAAGGCGGTACGATAACGTGGGATACGCGGGCATTTGGGAAATATAAAGTGGCTTCCGGGGTGTATATGATCTTTATTTCTTCGGAAGACGGCTCCGAAACCAAAGTCAAAAAAGTAATGGTGATTCGGTAATCCGATCGGAAAATTCCAATAATAAAATGCTTGTCAAAACAAAAGCGATTGTGCTTAGTTCTATCCGGTTTCAGGAAAAAAGCCTGATTGTAAAATGTTTTACCCAATCCGACGGGCTAAAATCCTATTTTGTACAAAGTGCTTTTTCCGGAAAAAAAAGTAATCAGAAAATTGCCTATTTCCAGCCACTGACGTTGTTGGAAATCGAAGCCAGTCATAAAAATAAAGGAACACTCGAACGGTTTAAAGAAGTAAAACTGGCAACGCCATATATGACCGTTAATGTCGATGTGGTGAAGAGTACCATCGTAATTTTTATTTCCGAAATGCTTCATAATTGTATCCGGGAAGAAGAACAAAACGAAAACCTCTTTGCATTTTTGGAAACCGCATTGCTTTGGTTGGATACGCACGACGAAGTGGCTAATTTTCACCTGATGCTGCTGATGGAAATCACTAAATTCCTCGGATTTTATCCGGATGTTTCCAATGATGAATATGCCTTTTTTGAAATGACCGAAGGGATGTTTGTGCCTTTTCATGGAATTACCTGTCTTACGGAACAGGAGACGCTGTTGTTTAAGAAGTTAAAGGAGCTGAAGTTCGATAGTGATCAGAAGATTTTTAACGGAAAGGAACGACAAATACTGCTTAAAATACTACTCGATTATTATACCTTTCACTTCGACGGATTTAAAAAGCCGCGGTCGCTGGAAGTGCTCAAAGAAGTTTTTCAGTAAAAAACAATAAAAAGTCTTTGTAAACCATCTATTTTCTAATTGTCTTAACTAAGAATTATTCAAAAATCCTTACTTTCGCAA
Source organism: Flavobacterium sp. WV_118_3 (assembly GCF_039778605.1). Taxonomy (NCBI): domain Bacteria; kingdom Pseudomonadati; phylum Bacteroidota; class Flavobacteriia; order Flavobacteriales; family Flavobacteriaceae; genus Flavobacterium; species Flavobacterium sp. WV_118_3. Next base: position 3,360,722 of record NZ_CP156060.1, read on the forward strand.
ATTGATTAGAAAAAACGATAAAATGAGTGCGAAATTTACTGAATACAAAGGACTTGATTTGCCAACAGTAGCATCTGAAGTGCTTGAATTTTGGAAAAAAGAAAACATCTTTGAACAGAGTATTACTTCCCGTGAAGGAAACCAGCCGTTTGTGTTTTTCGAAGGACCGCCATCGGCAAATGGTCTTCCCGGAATTCACCACGTAATGGCGCGCTCCATTAAAGATATTTTTTGTCGTTATAAAACTCAGAAAGGATACCAGGTAAAGCGTAAGGCCGGATGGGATACGCATGGACTACCGGTAGAATTAGGAACCGAAAAAGAACTGGGTATTACCAAAGAAGATATCGGAACCAAGATCACGGTAGCCGAATACAACGAAGCGTGTAAACGAACTGTAATGCGCTATACCGATGTGTGGAATGACCTGACCGAAAAAATGGGATATTGGGTGGATATGGAAAATCCGTATATTACCTACAAATCCAAATATATGGAAACCGTTTGGTGGCTTTTAAAGCAGATCTATAATAAAGATTTGTTGTACAAAGGATACACCATTCAACCATACTCACCAAAAGCCGGAACCGGATTGAGTTCGCATGAAGTGAACCAACCGGGAAGTTACCGCGATGTGACTGATACAACCATTGTAGCGCAGTTTAAAGCGATCGATGCAACATTGCCGGAAGCCTTACAAGGTTTCGGAGTGGTACACTTTTTAGCATGGACGACTACACCGTGGACGTTGCCGTCGAATACAGCGTTAACCGTTGGTCCGAAAATCGATTATGTATTGGTGAAAACCTTTAACCAGTATACCTTCGAGCCAATCAATGTAATTTTGGCAAAACCCTTATTGGCAAAACAATTTGCCGGGAAATATTTCCTATCTGAAAACGAAGAAGACTTTGTGAATTACAAAGCTGAAGATAAAAAAATACCGTATACCGTTTTAACCGAAGTAAAAGGAGCTACGCTGGTAGGAACCCGTTACGAACAATTATTGGACTATGCGTTACCGTATCAGAATCCGGAAAATGCGTTCCGCGTGATTTCGGGTGATTTCGTAACGACGGAAGATGGTACCGGAATTGTGCATACGGCGCCTACATTTGGTGCAGACGATGCCAGGGTAGCGAAAGAAGCCACACCGGAAGTGCCACCAATGTTGGTATTGGATGATGCCGGAAATCCGGTTCCTTTGGTAGACTTACAAGGTAAGTTTGTGAAACAAATGGGAACGGAAATGGGTGGTAAATACGTGAAAAACGAATACTACAACGACGGAGAAGCGCCGGAACGCTCGGTGGATGTCGAAATTGCGATCCACTTAAAAGAAGCAAACAAAGCCTTTAAAGTTGAAAAATATGTACACAGTTACCCACACTGTTGGAGAACCGATAAACCGATCCTGTATTATCCATTGGATTCCTGGTTTATCAAAGTAACCGAAGTAAAAGACCGTATGTTCGACTTAAACGAAACGATCAACTGGAAGCCAAAAGCTACCGGAGAAGGACGTTTTGGGAACTGGTTAAAAAATGCGAACGACTGGAACCTGTCGCGTTCCCGTTATTGGGGAATTCCGTTGCCAATCTGGAGAACGGAAGACAAAACCGAAGAAATGCTTATTGGTTCCGTTGAAGAATTATATACTGAAATTGAAAAAGCCATCGCAGCCGGAGTTCAGGATGAAAATCCGTTTAAAGGCTTTGTGATAGGTGATATGAGTGAAGCGAACTACGAGTTGGTGGATCTTCATAAAAATGTAGTGGATAACATTACGTTGGTGTCGGCTAGCGGTAAACCGATGAAACGCGAAAGTGACCTGATCGACGTTTGGTTTGATAGTGGTGCGATGCCGTATGCGCAATGGCATTATCCGTTTGAAAATAAAGAATTGGTAGACGATCAGTTGGCTTTTCCAGCCGATTTTATCGCCGAGGGTGTTGATCAGACACGCGGATGGTTCTACACCTTGCATGCTATCGCCACATTGGTGTTCGATAAAGTGGCGTATAAAAACGTGGTTTCGAACGGGCTTGTATTGGACAAAGAAGGACAAAAAATGTCCAAAAGATTAGGGAATGCGGTCGATCCATTTGAAACTTTAAAAGAGTTCGGACCCGATGCGACCCGATGGTATATGATTGCCAACGCAAATCCATGGGATAATCTGAAATTTGATATCGATGGTGTGGCCGAAGTGCGTCGTAAGTTCTTCGGAACGTTGTATAATACGTATTCGTTCTTTGCGTTATATGCTAATATAGATGGCTTTAGTTATACAGAAGCGGAAGTGCCATTGGAAGAACGACCGGAAATTGATCAATGGATATTGTCGGAATTAAATACGCTGGTTAAAAATGTAGACGAATATTATGCCGATTACGAACCGACTAAAGCAGCGCGTGCGATATCCGATTTCGTTCAGGAAAACCTGAGTAACTGGTATGTACGTCTTTGTAGAAGACGTTTCTGGAAGGGTGAATATGCGCAAGATAAGATTGCGGCGTATCAAACGTTATACAGTTGTTTGTTAGCGGTAGCTAAATTAAGCGCGCCCATTGCACCGTTCTTTATGGACAAACTTTACAAAGATTTAACCCAGGCTACACAGTCGGAAAAATACGATAGTGTACATTTGGCCGAGTTTCCGGTATTCGTTGAAAACTTTGTTAATAAATTGTTAGAGAGCCGAATGCAAAAGGCGCAAACCATTTCATCGCTGGTATTATCCCTGCGTAAAAAAGAGATGATTAAGGTGCGTCAACCATTGCAAAAGGTAATGATTCCGGTGCTTGACGATGATCAACGTGCTGAAATCGAAGCGGTTTCCAACTTGATCAAAGCCGAGGTAAACGTGAAGGAAATCGAGTTGTTGGACGATGCTTCCGGGGTATTGGTAAAACAAATTAAACCAAATTTTAAAGCCTTAGGGCCCCGATTTGGAAAAGATATGGGTTTGATTTCTAAGGAGATACAAAATTTTTCTCAGGAGCAAATCAACCAATTGGAGAAAGAAGGGACTTTAACACTTGTTATATCAGAAAAAAGTGTTAATTTAACAACTGAAGATGTTGAGATTTCTTCTCAGGATATCGAGGGTTGGCTGGTAGCTAATTCCGGCGGAATTACAGTGGCATTGGACATAACTATATCCGATGAATTAAGAAAAGAAGGTATCGCCAGAGAATTAGTAAACCGTATCCAAAATATCCGTAAAGATTCGGGATTAGAAGTAACGGACAAAATTAAGGTGCATCTGCAAAAAGACCTGCAATTGGAAAATGCAGTCAGAAGCAATGAAGATTATATCAAAGCAGAAACGTTAACCGAAACTTTAATTTTTGAAGAACAACTCAACAATGGTATAGAAATTGAGTTTGATGACATTAAAACTAGAGTATTAATTTCAAAATAAAAAGAAATTATGGTGGATGAAAAAATAAGATATTCCGACGCTGATTTAGCCGAGTTCAGAGAGATCATCTTAAAGAAAATGGAAAAAGCAAAAGCCGATTTGGATCTGATTAAAAGTGCTTATCTGAATGACCTGAATAATGGTACCGATGATACGTCACCAACATTCAAAGCCTTTGAGGAAGGAAGCGAAACCATGTCGAAAGAAGCAAACTCTCAGTTGGCCATCCGTCAGGAAAAGTTTATCAGGGATTTAAAAAATGCATTAATCCGAATTGAAAACAAAACCTATGGTATCTGTAAAGTTACCGGAAAATTAATAAGTAAAGAAAGATTAAAACTCGTTCCGCATGCGACTATGAGTATCGAAGCGAAAAATTTACAACGTTAATCTTTTCAAAATATCTCGAAAACGCTCCTTATGGAGCGTTTTTATTATATAATTCTTTTATTTTTGCTGTCAAATTATTGAAAATGTCCTTACGAAAAGCTTATTTGTTAGTAATACTGGTCCTGGTGGTGGATCAGCTTTCTAAAATCTATATCAAAACCAATTTTGCACTCAACGATGAAGTCTATGTTTTTGAGTGGTTCCGTATTCATTTTATCGAAAATGAAGGAATGGCATGGGGTGTCGAAATACCCGGAGCCTACGGAAAACTATTCTTAACCTTGTTCCGAATTGTAGCCGTATGCGGAATCGGATACTGGTTGTATGATTCGGTAAAGAAAAAAAGTTCCAACTACCTGATCGTAGCGGTGGCATTAATTCTGGCCGGTGCTTTTGGTAATATTATTGACTCGGTTTTTTATGGTGTGATCTTTAATGATAGTATTCACGAACCGGCAACTTTATTTGCTTCCAATCCATACGGAACCTGGTTCCACGGAAAAGTAGTCGATATGTTGTATTTCCCAATCTGGGAAGGTAACTTGCCAAAATGGTTACCGCTTTGGGGAGGTAAGCACTTCACTTTTTTTAATGCGATTTTTAACGTAGCCGATATGGCGATATCCGTAGCTGTAGGAATGTTGATTGTGTTTAACAAAAAAGCCTTCGGAAATAACTAAAAAAAGCGTCAGAGATGACGCTTTTTTATTTCTGTTGTCCGGGAGCAAAAGGCTTGGCGCTTTTGGTTCCGTAAATTTTCTTCGCCTGACCCGGAGGAAGTGGCTTACCGGAATTGGTGTTTCCGGTGGTGTGTACCGTTGTGCTGCAACCGGAAAGCATAAGTGCAAAACTGCAAACTAAAAGGACGACAAATGATTTCATAAGCTAAAAAGTATAAATTTTATCTGGGGTGATACAATAATCCAAAGCGATATCGCTCTCAAATACATCGGCAATCGCATTTTCGGCCTCGAAAAACGATAATCCAACCTTGATTACCTCTTCTTTGCATTCCGAAAGAAAACGGTCGTAAAAGCCTTTTCCGTAGCCAACGCGATGTCCGTTCGTGTCAAAAGCCAAGAGCGGAACAAAAACCACATCGATTTTTGTCGAAGGAACTTCAATTCCGTCTACCGGTTCCGGAATGTCGTATTCGTTTTTCCGGATCTTTGTACTATCGGTTAACAAATAATGTACCATTTTTCCGGTTTCAAAATCCGATTTCGAGATTACGGTTTCTTTGTCCTTGCCAGCGAGAATTTGTAAGATAAATTCGGTATCGACTTCTTTTTGCGCTGCGATCGGTAGAAACAAATGGTAATAGGTGTGATTCCATATGGAAACCTCCAATAAGCGGTTGGCGATTTCGAGACTTTTGCTTTCGATCGCTTCCGGTGAAAGTGCTTTTCGCAATTCCTTATATTTTTTTCGTAACTCGCGTTTAGTTGTCATGGCTTAAAGTAGTTGAAATATGATAAATCGCATCACCCTGATATACAATTGGTGATTCGTTTACATTAATGATATAACCGGAGCTTGGTGCTTTTAACTTGTGTTCTTCTTTGCCATACGGATCGGAAACCACTGCAAGCAAATCACCGCGTTCTACATATTGGCCAATTTCGGTATTGCTGTGAAACAAACCGGAAAAACGAGCGCGTACCCAGGTCGATTTTTCAATATAAATGATTTTGTTTTCCGGCGTACTGGTTTTTTGTCGGTCGTTTAACATATGCAGATAATTCAAGACTCTTTTGGCGCCATCCACACCTTGTTCGGTTATGCTGTTGTTGATGTCGTTGGATTTTCCTCCTTCAAAAAGCAGCATTTTTACACCCAGTTTATGACAGGCACTGCGAAACGAACCGTTGATGTTTTTGGAAAACAACGTAAATGGTGCGTGAAAAACATCGGCCAGCGCTTTTAATTCGGTATTGTCCGGAATGATTCGGATTTGTGCGGCATTAAAACGACTGGCGCCACCGGCATGAAAATCGATCGCATAATCCACATGGGGAATGATTTCTTTTAACAGATAATAGGCAAACCGACTGGCCAGTGAACCGGTTTTGCTACCCGGAAAAACCCGGTTCAAATCCCGTCCATCCGGGAATTCACGCGTTTTGTTGACAAATCCGAAAATGTTAATGATCGGAATACAGATAATCGTCCCGATTTTAGGTTTGTTGATTTTCTGTACGATGAGTTGTCGGACAATTTCCGTACCGTTAATCTCATCGCCGTGTAATCCGGCTGTAAATAAAACGGTTGGGCCGGCTATTTTGGAACGTTCTACAATGATCGGAATTTTTAATTTGGTCATCGTGTGGAGCTTTGCAATTTCCATGTTGATGGTTTTGCTCTCGCCCGGTAATACAGTCTCTTTTAGTATCGTAATGCCTTTGTGTTGGTAACTCATAAGTATAATCAAAAGATAAAAGTAACTATTTCTACTGTATGCCGGCTAAGTTGATACTGTTTTTCGGTTATCAGAAATGTTATTTGTAAATTTGAATGCAATTCCGAAAATAGCAGACTTACAATGAGTATTCCTTCTTTAGAGCTTCAGATACAAACCTTACCCGATAGTCCGGGTGTTTATCAATATTACGATAAAGACGGAAAAATTTTATATGTCGGAAAAGCCAAAAACCTCCGGAAACGGGTGGCTTCCTATTTTAACAAAGTGCATGATACGGCCAAAACAAACGTTCTGGTCAAAAAAATCGTATCCATAAAACATATTGTGGTTCCAACAGAGACGGATGCACTTTTATTGGAAAACAACCTGATTAAGAAATTGCAGCCGCGGTATAATGTGTTGTTAAAGGATGATAAAACCTATCCGTGGATTTGTATTAAAAAAGAACCTTTTTCCCGGATATTCCCAACCCGTAATATGGTAAAGGACGGATCGGAGTATTTCGGGCCGTATACCAGTTTTAAAACGGTCAATACGCTGTTGGAACTCATTAAGGAGTTATATCCGTTGCGTACCTGTAATTATGATCTGAGTAAGTCAAATATCGATAGCGGAAAATTTAAAGTATGCCTCGAATATCATATTGGGAACTGTAAAGGGCCTTGTGAAGGTTATGAATCGCTGGAAAATTATCAGCGGCAAGTTGATGCGATTCGTGAAATCCTGAAAGGGAATTTTAAAGAAAGTTTAAAGGACTTCAAAAAGCACATGACGACTTTGGCTATGGAAATGAAGTTTGAAGAAGCCCAAAAAATAAAGGAAAAAATCGAAGTACTGGAAAATTACCAGGCCAAGTCGACAATCTTAAATCCGAAAATTTCGAATATCGATGTGTTTTCAATCGTGTCGGACGAAAGCATGGCATATGTCAATTTCCTGCAGATTTCACACGGCGCGATTATTCGGTCACATACGATGGAGTTGAAAAAGAAACTTGAAGAAACCGATCAGGAATTATTAGAACTGGCCATAGTAGAGCTACGGGAACGTTTCCGTTTGAATTCTAAAGAGATTATCGTACCCTTTGAAATGGATTTTGGAGAAGCTTTAAAAGTAACCGTGCCGAAATTGGGCGATAAAAAACAAATATTGGATTTGTCCGAACGAAATGCGAAATACTACCGTCTCGACCAGTTAAAACAAATCAAGATTGTCGATCCGGACCGACATACCAACCGGATTATGGCGCAAATGCAAAAAGACCTGCGTTTGCCGGTCGAACCGCGGCACATCGAATGTTTCGATAACTCCAATATTCAGGGAACGAACCCGGTTTCGGCTTGTGTGGTGTTTAAAGATGGCAAGCCGAGTAAAAAGGATTACCGCCATTTTAATATCAAAACGGTCGAAGGACCCAATGACTTTGCCTCGATGGAGGAAGTGGTATACCGTCGTTACAAACGCCTGCTTGACGAAAACCAACCTTTGCCGCAATTGATCATTATCGACGGTGGAAAAGGACAGCTGTCCTCGGCCTTAAAAAGTTTGGACGATTTGGGGTTGCGCGGCAAAATTGCCATTATTGGAATCGCGAAACGACTGGAAGAAATCTTTTATCCGGGCGATTCCGTTCCGTTATATCTCGATAAAAAATCCGAAACCCTGAAAACGATTCAGCATCTTCGGAACGAAGCGCACCGTTTCGGGATTACATTCCACAGGGATAAAAGAAGTAAAAACGCTTTGCAAACCTCTATAGAAACCATTCCGGGTATTGGCGAAAAAACCATGATTACGCTGTTAAAGCATTTTAAATCGGTAAAAAGATTGACGCAGGCATCGGAAAAAGAAATTTCTGAGGTCGTAGGGCTTTCAAAAGCCAAAAAAATTACCGAATTTTACAAGGCAACCAATTCTTCCAAGTGATATGAAAAAAATACTACTGCTACTTCTGAGCCTATGTTTGATACAGGCGGTACAAGCACAGGATAAAAGACCTAAAGTCGGAGTTGTATTGAGTGGTGGTGGTGCAAAGGGACTGGCACATATCGGAGTGTTAAAAGTGCTGGAAGAAGCGGGTGTTCAGGTCGATTATATCGGAGGAACCAGTATGGGGGCTATTATTGGTGGCTTGTATGCGTCCGGATATTCGGCGCGACAGCTGGATTCGATATTCCGCGAAGTCGATTCGGATGCCTTGTTACAGGATTATATTCCGCGAACATCCAAAAGTTTTTTCGAAAAACGCAATGACGAAGTATATGCGTTATCGCTTCCGTTTAATAACTTTAAAATCGGAGTTCCTACGGCTCTATCAAAAGGGTTGTATAATTATAACCTATTGACGCGGCTTACCAATCACGTGCGACATATTCGCAATTTTAACGATCTTCCTATTCCTTTTGTGTGTATTGCAACCGATATTGAAACCGGACACAAAGTGGTTTTAAATAAAGGAATATTGCCTCAGGCGATTTTGGCGAGTGGCGCTTTTCCATCGTTGTATTCGCCGGTGGAAATCGATGGACGTATTTTAATTGACGGTGGTGTGGTAGATAATTATCCGCTCGAGGAAATAAAAAAAATGGGCGCGGATATTATTATCGGTGTAGATGTACAGGATGGGTTAAAAGATCGTAATACGATAGGCGGTGCTACGGGAGTGTTGTTGCAGATCACGAATTTTTCAATGATCGGACAGATGGAGGCTAAAAAGAAAGCGACCGATATTTATATCAAACCCAATATACAAGGCTATTCGGTGATCTCGTTTGATCAGGGTGGCGAAATTATCAAAAAAGGGGAAGAAGCGGCTTTTTCCGTTTATGAAGATCTGGCAAAACTTGGTGAGATCGCTAGTAAATCGGTACTGTTCGAACCGCGACGGCTTACGGATACACTCCAAATTTCCAAAATTGAAATCAAGGGTATTGAAGGCTATACCAGAGCCTATGTTTTGGGAAAACTGCGCTTTCATCAGAATTCAAAAATCACAAATGCGACGCTGGATAAAGGAATCAATAATCTGAATGCTACACAAAACTTTAGTTCAATTTCGTATTATTTTGAAGAAGCCGAAAAAGGAGATAATCTGGTACTGAACTTAAAAGAAAATCCGCTAAACCGGTATTTGAAGTTTGGATTGCATTACGATGAACTATATAAAAGTGCGGTATTGCTCAATCTGACACAGAAAAAATTCCTGCTCAAAAACGACGTGGTTTCACTGGATGTCATTTTGGGAGACAATTTCCGGTATAACCTGAATTATTATATCGATAATGGTTTTTACTGGAGTTTCGGGTTTAATTCCCGCTACAACCGCTTTAATAAAAATGTGGCAACCGATTTTAGCGACGGACAAATATTGACAAACCTGGGGCTAAAATCGATTAATGTTGATTTTTCCGATTTTACAAACCAGATTTATCTGCAAACGGTTTTCGCTCAGAAATTCCTGATTGGCGCCGGACTGGAACACAAACATCTTAAAATACGCTCTTCCACACTCGAGAATGTTGGCGGTGTGATTAGTAGTGACGATTATTTCTCCGTTTTCGGAAACCTGAAATACGATTCCTTCGATCAGAAATATTTCCCGAAAAGAGGCTGGTATTTTTCCGGTGATTTCCACACCACGGCCTATACAAAAGATGGTCACGATCGTTTAAGTCAGTTTTCTATTGCCAAAGCAGATGCTGGTATTGTGAAAACATTTTATAAAACGATTTCGTTAAAAGTACAGTCGGAAGCCGGATTTACGATTGGAAGAGAAGGCGTGCCGTATTATAATTTTGTACTGGGTGGTTATGGTTATCAGATGATTAACAATTTCCGCCATTTTTACGGCTACGATTTCCTGAGTATTGCCGGTGATAGCTATATCAAAGGAAGTGCAACGCTGGATTACGAATTCTACAAAAAACACCATATCAACTTTACAGCAAACTACGCCTATGTAGGTCAGAAAATCTTTAATACGACCGATTGGTTTTTAAATGCCAATTATTCCGGATATGCACTCGGTTATGGTTTTGAAACCCTTATCGGACCAATTGAAGTAAAATACAGTTGGTCGCCCGAAACCAAAGATGGGAATACCTGGTTTAGCGTAGGTTTTTGGTTTTAATCTTACAAAAAACGTTTTAAAAGCGACATTTTTCGGATTAAACTGTATTTTATATGTGAATGTTTTTAAAAAATTATATTTTTGGAAACTAAAAAAACCGAAAAACTATATTTATGTCAATTTGGAAACGTAAACCATTGGGGCAACTCATCGAAGAAGCCTCGGAATCAGAAAAAGGATTAAAGAAAACATTAACGGCGTCGGGATTAACCGCGTTAGGGGTAGGAGCGATTATTGGAGCAGGATTGTTTTCGATTACCGGTTTGGCTGCAGCAACCAACGCAGGGCCGGCAATTACCATTTCTTTTATTGTAGCGGCTATCGGATGTCTTTTTGCCGGTTTATGTTATGCTGAATTTTCATCAATGATCCCGGTTGCAGGTAGTGCGTATACCTATTCGTTTGCCACTATGGGGGAATTCGTTGCCTGGATTATCGGTTGGGATCTTGTGCTGGAATATGCCGTTGGTGCGGCAACCGTTTCCATCAGTTGGTCGCGCTATCTTACGAAATTTTTAGATGGTTATGGTATTCATCTCAGCGAACAGTTAACACATTCGCCTTTTGAAGGTGGTTTGATTAACATTCCGGCGGTGCTTATTGTAATGGTGATGTCATTGGTATTAATGCGCGGAACAAAAGAATCGGCTTTGGTAAACGGTATTATCGTATTGCTAAAAGTAACCGTAGTTTTGGTATTTATCGCATTAGGATGGCAATACATCCGTCCGGAAAACTATACACCGTATATCCCGGAAAACACCGGTACTTTTGGTGAATTCGGATTTACAGGGATTATCCGTGCTGCGGCAATCGTATTCTTTGCCTATATCGGTTTCGATGCGGTGTCGACAGCAGCTCAGGAAGCTAAAAATCCAAAAAGAGACATGCCAATCGGTATCTTATTGTCGTTAGTAATTTGTACCGTACTGTATATTTTGTTTGCTCACGTAATGACAGGAGTAGTAAATTATTCTGCTTTTGCCGGAGCCGACGGTATTGCACCGGTGGCGATTGCGATCGATCATATGGGCGTTGCGGATGCATCGGGTATGATTACGCCAGCGTATCCATGGTTGAATAAAGCGATTATTCTTGCGATTTTAGCAGGATATGCTTCGGTAATTTTAGTAATGTTAATGGGACAGAGTCGTGTATTCTTTTCGATGAGTAAAGATGGTTTGATGCCAAAAGTATTCTCAGAAGTACACCCAAAATTTAGAACACCGGCTAAAAACAACTTGTTGTTCATGTTGATCGTGAGTTTGTTTGCGGCGTTCGTTCCGGCTCGAGTGGTTGGAGAAATGACCAGTATCGGAACTTTATTTGCGTTTATCCTGGTTTGTCTTGGGGTAATCGTAATGAGAAGAACGATGCCGGATGCGCCAAGAGCGTTTAAAACACCATTAGTGCCGTTAGTGCCTATATTAGGTGTTGGGGTATGTTTGTTTATGATGGTGTTTTTACCATTGGATACCTGGATCCGTTTGATCGTTTGGATGATGATCGGTTTCGATTTGTATATTTTCTACGGAATGAAACACAGTATTCTGAACAGTGGTTCGTTTGACGGTAAAAGCTACCGAATTGTGAGCTTATCCGGATTGGCAATGGTCGTGGCTTTGGTTGTAGTAGCTTTTGTACACCATTCAAACCCTGAAATCGACGATACGTTTCTGTATTATTTCTCGCTGATTTTTGCAGCAATTCACGCTGTTGTCTATGCGTTGAGTTATAAAAAGAACAAATAAGAAAAAAATAGTTTTAAATTCCCAAAAAAATGTCGATATCGCTTTTTTTGGGAATTTTTATTTTAAAGAAATGTGATAAAATCACGATATTTGTATGATCATGAGTTTACATTGGGAAGGCTTATTAGGACTGCTAAAATACCTCATTAAGAGAAATCCGGAATGAGTGGATTGTTTATGTTAAAATATTTCAACAGCACTGCGGGTAATCCGGGTTGTACATTTTAAATTTTTAAAATTAAAAAATATGCCATTTTATCATAAATTAGGACAGATTCCACCAAAAAGACACACCATCTTTCGTAAACCAAACGGTGATTTGTATTACGAACAACTTTTTGGTACCGTTGGATTCGACGGAATGTCAACCAATATGTATCATGAACACCGACCAACGCAGGTTAAGGAGATCCGCAAACAATATAGCGTAGCGCCTAAAATCGCGAAGGGAAATAATATCCAGTCGTACCGGTTAAGAGGTTTTCAGGTAACACCGGAAAATGATTATCTGGAAAGCCGAAAAGCCGTATTAACGAATAGCGACTGTACGATTATTCTGGCAGCACCAAAAGAATCCACACGCGATTATTTTTACAAAAACACCGATGCGGATGAAATGATTTTTATCCACAGAGGAACCGGTAAATTAAGAACCATGTTGGGTAATCTGGATTTTAAATATGGGGACTACCTGATCGTACCGAGAGGGATGATCTATAAAATCGATTTTGATACCGATGACAATCGTTTGTTTATTGTAGAATCCAGACGACCAATCTACACTCCAAAACGGTACCGAAACTGGTTTGGACAACTTTTGGAGCATTCACCTTTCTGTGAACGCGATATCCGACGCCCGGAAGAACTGGAAACGAATAATGAAAAAGGAGATTTCGTAATTAAAGTAAAGAAAAAAGACGAAATTTTTGAAATGGTATATGCAACACACCCGTTTGACGTAGTGGGTTACGACGGATTCAATTATCCGTATGCCTTATCGATTCACGACTTTGAACCGATAACCGGACGTATTCACCAACCGCCACCGGTACACCAGACGTTCGAAACGGATGCCTTTGTAGTGTGTTCGTTTGTTCCGAGACTTTACGACTATCATCCGCAGGCTATTCCGGCACCGTATAACCATAGTAATATCGACAGTGATGAGGTATTGTACTATGTAGACGGTGACTTTATGAGTCGGAATGATATCGAAGCCGGACACATCTCATTACACCCGGCCGGAATTCCACACGGACCACACCCTGGAGCTGTTGAAAGAAGTATCGGTAAAACGGAAACACAGGAATTGGCTGTAATGGTCGATACCTTTAAACCGTTAATGCTTACCGAAGAGGCTATGAAAATTGCCGATGAGAAATACTACCAATCCTGGTTGGAGCATTAATACCATAAAAAAAACAAACAAACAATAACAAACATTGAAGCAGGACATCAGAGTATGTTTCCGGCTGACTAAAATAATACTACAATGAGTAAAGAAGTAAAATCAGTTGAATACGGATTAGAAAAAATATTTGAAGGCGCGCAGGATTTCCTTCCGCTAATGGGAACGGACTATGTTGAATTTTATGTAGGAAATGCAAAACAAGCAGCACATTACTACAAAACCGCTTTCGGTTATCAGTCGTTGGCTTACGCCGGATTGGAAACAGGAGTGCGGGACAGAGCGTCATATGTGTTAAAACAGGATAAAATCCGTTTGGTGTTAACAACGCCTTTAAATGCCGATTCGCCTATCAACGAGCATATCGTAAAACACGGTGATGGTGTTAAAGTGGTGGCCTTATGGGTAGAAGATGCGACAAAATCGTTCGAAGAAACGACAAAAAGAGGAGCGCGTCCATTTATGGAACCAACCGTTGAAAAAGATGAGTTTGGTGAAGTAGTGCGTTCCGGTATTTATACGTATGGCGAAACGGTTCACATTTTTGTGGAACGTAAAAACTACAACGGTGTATTCTTGCCAGGTTATAAAGAGTGGAAATCCGATTACAACCCGGAACCGGTTGGATTGAAATATATCGACCACATGGTTGGAAACGTAGGATGGAACGAAATGAATACGTGGGTGAAATGGTATGAAGATGTGATGGGATTTGTGAATTTCCTTTCTTTCGACGACAAACAGATCCATACAGAATACTCGGCTTTGATGAGTAAAGTAATGTCTAACGGTAACGGACGTATCAAATTCCCGATCAACGAACCGGCCGAAGGGGCAAAACGTTCGCAGATCGAAGAGTATTTGGATTTCTATAACGGACCAGGTGTGCAGCATATCGCGATTGCAACAGACGATATTATCTCAACAGTTTCTCAGTTAAAGGCGCGTGGAGTGGAGTTTTTATCCGCGCCGCCAAAAGCCTATTATGAAGCGATTCCGGAACGTTTGGGCGAACATATGGCCATGATGAAAGAAGATATTTCCGAATTGGAAAAACTGGCCATCATGATCGATGCCGATGAAGAAGGGTATTTGTTGCAGATTTTTACGAAGCCGGTTGAAGACCGTCCAACCTTGTTTTACGAAATTATCCAACGTATGGGAGCTCGTGGATTTGGTGCCGGTAACTTTAAAGCGCTTTTCGAATCGATCGAAAGAGAGCAGGAATTAAGAGGAACTTTGTAAAAATCGATTTTTACTGATAATAGTTTAAAAACAGGGTCGAAAATAGCCTTGTTTTTGCTAATATTGTGTTAAAGTTGAAATTTCATTTGTAAATCAACAAAAAAACTAGCTACATTTGCACTCGCAAAAATGAGGTACTCATAAGCCTCATATTTGTAAAGTAAATTTTCATAATTTATAGTTTTTTGGTTGGTTAATAGCATAAAAACTCAGTCATTCTTTTGGCTGAGTTTTTTTGTTTCTTATTTTTGGAACAGAAATTGTAACTTGTTATAACGAATGTTTAAAAATGAGACCATGAAAAAAGCGGCCCTATTATTTCTTCTCCTGATAACAGTTACATCCTTTGCTCAGAAGGATTCTGCTTTTACAACCGGTGAATGGTTTAAATTCCGGATTCACTATGGAATCGTAAATGCGGGTTATGCTACTCTGGAAGTTAAGGAGGCAGTCAAAAACAATAAAAAAGTATTCCACATAATGGGTAACGGTTATACGACCGGGATGACCAAATTTTTCTTCAAAGTGGAAGACGATTATCAAAGCTATATCGACAAGCAAACCGGGCGCCCGTACCAGTTTGTAAGAAAAATAAACGAAGGAGGGTATAAGAAAAATCAGGAGGGGTTCTTTAATCAAACAAAAAAAACAGTTTTTGTGAAAGATTATGAAAAGAACACCGAAAACACGTTTTCTGTACCCGAAAATGTTCAGGATATCGTATCTTCATTCTATTATTTGCGAAACCATCCCCAAATCGACAAGTTAAAAGAAGGTGAGTCGATTGTCATTGATATGTTTTTTGATGATGAAACCTTTAAATTTAAGCTAAAGTTTCTCGGTAGAGAAGATTTAAAAACTAAATTTGGGACCATTTCCACGATGATATTCCGTCCGTATGTGCAGGCTGGCCGTGTTTTTAAAGAACAGGAGAGTCTAACCGTTTGGATATCAGATGATGAGAATCGTTTGCCGGTACGTATAAAGGCAAGTTTGGCTGTAGGTTCGTTGAAAGCCGATTTGGATGAATTCAAGGGACTGAAAAATTCTTTCAAAATTAAAGTAAAACCATAATGAAAATAACCTCAGAGATCCAGAGTAAGATTGATGAAATTGATGCAAAATATAAAGCGATAAACCAAAAGACAGAAACCCATTTAGAAGGGATGCTTTGGTCAAAACCAATTACCTATTGGGACTATATTCAAACGGATCCGCTTTTGAGCCTGCAGGTGCAAAGAACCACGTTACCCGATGAAATGGTCTTTATTATGTACCATCAGGTAAACGAATTGCTTTTTAAAATGATACTTTGGGAGATCAATCAGGTAGCTCATTGTAACGAACTGACTACCGTGCTTTTTACCGATAAGCTAATGCGTATCAGTCGTTATTTCGATATGTTAACCACTTCTTTTGATATTATGAAAGAAGGAATGGCGGTTGATCAGTATCTGAAATTCCGAAATACATTAACACTGGCCAGTGGTTTTCAAAGTGCCCAATACCGTCTCATTGAGTTTGCTTCTACCGATTTGATCAATCTGATCGACCACCGTTTCCGGGCAACAATCGACAGGAATACACCGTATGAGCACGCTTTCGAGCATTTGTATTGGCAGGCTGCCGGAAAAGATTATAAAACCGGTGAAAAATCTTACCTGATCAAAGAATTTGAAAAGAAATATAAAAAATCCTTCCTGGCGCATATGGAAGAATTTAATACCCTAAACCTGTGGCGTAAATTCAAACAACTGCCGGAAGCCGATCAAAAAAATGAAGCCTTGGTTCAGGCCATGCGTCATTACGATAAAACGGTGAACATTACCTGGGTGATGGGCCATTATAATGCAGCGGTGAAATATATCGAAAGTGTGCCCGGCACACAGGAAGCAACCGGAGGAAGTGATTGGAAAAAATATATGTTACCCAAATACCAAAGAAGGATATTTTTCCCGGAACTTTGGTCGGACGAAGAACTGGAAAAATGGGGAGAATAAAAGAATAACCACTAAACCTACTTGAATTGAAATATTTTGCCATCATATTAGTATTAACAACATTATTTGCCTGTAATAAAAAAGAAGAAAAGGAAGTTAAAGCACCCGCGGTAAAAAAAGAAAAAATCCTGGTCGAATACGGATTTACGCTTAACGATTTTAAAGTGGTTAACGATACCGTGAAATCTGGTGATAGCTTCGGGAAGATTCTTGGGTCGCAAAACTTTGACGCTGCCCGGATTCATGAAATTAACGAAAAAATAAAAGACAGCTTTAATGTTCGCGATATCAGGATTGGCAAACCCTATACCTTGCTGCAAAACAAAACGGCACCACACGATCTGAAGGTGTTTATCTACCAGCCGGATCGGATGACCTATTATGTGGTGGATCTTAGGGATTCGATTGTAGTTCATAAAAAACAACGCCCCGTTACGATTAAAAGAAGAACGATTGCTGCGGCTATCGACGGATCGGTGTCGGAAACCTTAAAAAATGCAGGGGTATCCGCTGCACTGGCTCCGGAATTGTCCCGTATTTATGCCTGGTCGATCGACTTCTTTAAAATTCAAAAAGGGGATAAGTTTGCGGTAACCATTAACGAAAAGTATATTAGTGATACCATTTATGCCGGAATTGAAAGTATTGATGCTTCCTATTTCGAATATAAAGGCAAAAAAATATACGCTTTTCCGTTTAAACAGGATCCGAATTCCAAAAGAGTTGATTACTTTGATGAGGAAGGAAAAGTGCTGAAAAATATGTTTTTAAAAGCACCACTCAAATTCGTAAATATTACCTCCCGATTTACCAAAAGCCGGTTCCATCCCGTTCAGTTAAAGTGGAAAGCCCATAACGGAACGGATTATGCTGCGCCAACTGGAACCCCGATTATGACAACTGCGTCCGGAGTCGTGGAACGCACCGGATATACCGCAGGAAATGGTAACTTTGTAAAGGTAAAACACAATGGTGCCTATGCTACGCAATACCTGCATATGTCCAAAATACTCGTTCGTCAGGGACAGCGTGTACAACAGGGCGATGTGATCGGAAGAGTGGGAAGTACCGGACTGGCAACAGGACCTCACGTGTGTTATCGTTTTTGGAAAAACGGTATTCAGGTGGATCCCTTACGCCAAAAACTTCCGAATTCGGAACCTATGAATGCAAAATACAAAGCGCGATATATGGAGTATATCAAACCGCTAAAAAAAGAATTAGACAGTGTTTCAATTGCTAAGTTTGGAGAATAGATGTTAGAGAATACAAATCCTACAGGAACCGCTGCCTGGCAAAAGTTACGTGCGCATTTTAACGAAATGCAGTATGTGAAAATGCAGGATCTTTTTGCAGCCGATACACAACGGACAGAAAAGTTGCACCTGCTTTGGAACGATTTTTTGCTGGACTATTCCAAAAATCGCATTGAAAAAAAAACGCTGGATCTTTTTGTCGAACTGGCCGAAGAGGTTGATCTTAAATCAGCAATCGAAAAATATTTCTCAGGAGATAAAATCAATCATACCGAATACCGGAGTGTACTTCATACGGCCTTGCGGTCTGAAGAAGCGGCAATATGGATTGATGGTACCAATATAATTCCGGAAATCCAATCCGTTAAAGCGCATATCCGATCGTTTTCGGAGGCCGTTATTAACGGCGTTAAAAAAGGATATACCGGTAAAGATTTTACCGATATCGTAAATATCGGTATTGGTGGCTCGGATCTTGGGCCAAATATGGTAGTGGAAGCGCTGCAATTTTACAGTAATCATCTGAATGCACATTTTATTTCAAATATCGATGGCGATCATGTGACTGAAAAATTAAAGCACCTCAATCCGGAAACCACGCTGTTTATTATTGTTTCCAAAACCTTTACAACTCAGGAGACCCTAACCAATGCCGAAACAATTAAAAAATGGTTTCTGAAAACAGCTCCTCGGGAAGCTATTGCTGATCATTTTGTTGCCGTTTCGACGAATTTGGAAAAGGTGGCCGAATTTGGAATTTCAGAAGACAATGTTTTTCCGATGTGGAATTGGGTTGGCGGACGATTTTCGCTGTGGAGTGCTGTCGGACTTTCGATTAGCCTGGCAATTGGAAATGAAAATTTCGAACGTCTTTTAAAAGGTGCTAACGAAATGGATACCCATTTCAGAACGGCCGCTTTCGAACAGAATATGCCGGCCATCCTGGCGTTTATCAGTATTTGGTACAATAACTTTTTTGAAGCCGAAACCGAAGCGATAATACCTTATTCGCAGTACCTGAAAAAGTTCGTTCCGTATTTGCAGCAAGCTTTTATGGAGAGTAACGGCAAACAGGTAAACCGTGACGGATATCCGGTGAATTATCAAACCGGAACAATCGTTTGGGGAGAACCGGGAAGTAATTCACAGCATGCTTTTTTTCAATTGATTCATCAGGGTACCAAATTGATTCCAGCCGATTTTATCGGATTTAAGGAATCTTTACACGGAAATACCGAGCACCACGATAAGTTGATGTCGAATTTCTTTGCGCAAACGGAAGCCTTGCTAAAAGGGAAAACCGAAGCCGAAGTGGCCAAAGAACTAATTGGGAATGACTATCTGATTCCTTTTAAATCGTTCGACGGTAACCGCCCTACGAATACATTACTTATCGATAAGTTAACACCAGAAACATTAGGTGGCCTGATTGCGATGTACGAACATAAAATTTTCGTTCAAGGCGTGATCTGGAATATCTTTAGTTATGATCAGTTTGGTGTGGAATACGGTAAATCACTTGCCAATACGATTTTAAAAGAAATTAATGATCACGAAGTCGGATCGCATGACAGTTCCACGGCTTTCCTTTTGCGGAATTATTTAAAATAAGAGACTTCTAAAAAATAAAAATAAGATTCTGCTACGGCAGAATTTTTTGTATCTTTAAGTAGCTGTTTTTTTAATTCATTATGGATTGAAATTAAAAAACAGCTCGTTACTTCCCCACTATTGGATGTCTTTTAAATCGTACTTTTTTCCTCTTCTATTAGAGACATGCCATTTTGTTTATATTGCAAAAGAGAGTAAGTATGAGTGTTTTTTTAAATTTTAAAATCCTAAAAAGAATATACCGTTTTCACAACACATTGAGTAAAACAAGATTGTTTGTAACCGCTTTTTTTGTGCTGTATTTGCTAACGATCCTCCTTTCCGTTATAGGAAACTGTCTACAGGAGGATGCTTTGACCATAGAATTTTTAGAAGGGAAAGATCCGGTTTGGATCTTTGTGCTGACAGTTATTCTGGCGCCTGTCGTTGAAACCCTCATTTTTCAGTATGGTATAATTGAGCTTAGTCTGAAGGTTCGGTCAAGGTACACTAAAGAAATGGCACTTATTGTATCGGCATTAGTATTTGGGATAGAGCATGGTTACAATACAATCTATATTGTTTTTGCTACAATTATGGGGGTGGCTCTGGCTTTTTATTACCTGCTTTTTAAAAAATACACTACAGGATTTGCGATAGTTGCGATTATGGTACTACATGCATTATTAAACTTTATTAGTTTTTTACTAAATCTTCTTTTCGATGTCGCGATGTGAAAATAAAATGGTCTTATTGCTTGTTTGTTAGTGTTTTATAATTCTTAATTGACAAAAAAACACAATAAATGGTCTTTTTGTTCCTGTTTTTAGGTATTTTAAAAATAACAATCATTGCTTTTACGAGGTATTTTTTTTGAATTCTCTATTCTTCGTGTTAAATAATGGTTAAAAAATAAATATTTCTCTTTCGGAGGATTGAAATGTGATAATTGTTTAAATTATTAACGTTTGTTAATATTAAATTAACACGGTGTGAAAATAAATGACCAAACTTTGCGGTAAAATTTTAAAACACAACTGCAACATGAAAAATTTGAAAAATTGGCTGTTGTTAATGCTATTTTCCTTAGTATCAACAGTAGCTTTTTCACAAACTAAGATTACAGGAACTGTTACCGATGGTGAACTGAAAGGATCGCTTCCGGGTGCCAGTGTTATTGTTAAAGGAACCAGCGAAGGCGTAACTACCGATTTCGATGGAAAATTCACACTAACAACCAATGCTACATCAGGAGATTTAGTAATCTCTTTTGTTGGTTATATTTCAAAAACGGTTTCTTTTAAAGGGGAAGCCGGAAAAACAATCACGATTGGAAATGTTATCCTTCAGTCTGATTCCAATACTTTAGAAGATGTAGTCGTTAAAGTAGGGGTTGCCGATATCGCTAAAGATAGAAAAACACCAGTGGCTGTTTCTACAATTAAAGCTGCTGAAATCCAGGAAAAACTAGGAAATAGAGAGTTTCCGGAGATGTTAAACAATACACCATCTGTTTACGCAACAAAATCAGGAGGTGGATTTGGTGATTCCAGAATTACAATCCGTGGATTTGATCAAAAAAATATCGCTGTAATGGTTAACGGTACACCGATTAACGATATGGAAAACAGCGCCGTATACTGGTCAAACTGGGCAGGTATTGCCGATGTAACCTCAACAATGCAGGTACAAAGAGGTTTGGGTTCTTCCAAACTGGCAATCTCTTCTGTAGGAGGTACGATTAATATCCTTACCAGACCAGCAGATATGAAAGAAGGTGGTTCGGTTTCAACCATGGTTGGAAACAACAATAACCTGAAATTAATGGCGTCGTATTCGACTGGAAAAATGAAAAACGGATTTTCCTCTTCCGTATTATTCAGCAGAAATACAGGTAATGGTTATGTAGAT
The DNA here is from genome assembly GCF_039778605.1 of Flavobacterium sp. WV_118_3. Taxonomy (NCBI): domain Bacteria; kingdom Pseudomonadati; phylum Bacteroidota; class Flavobacteriia; order Flavobacteriales; family Flavobacteriaceae; genus Flavobacterium; species Flavobacterium sp. WV_118_3. The sequence continues at coordinate 3,382,251 of NZ_CP156060.1, forward strand.
GGAACGAAATACGAAGGATATAACTATTTTATCGGTTTCGGATACGAACTAAACGATAAACATGATTTTCAATTCACGTTTACAGGAGCGCCACAATGGCACGATCAACGTAGTACAGCTCCAACAGTTGCTGAATATATTCGGTATGGTGATGGTGAACCAAATGTTAAATACAACTCGGATTGGGGTACTTTAAACGGTAAAGAATATTCATTCAGAACAAACTACTACCACAAACCGGTAGCGATGTTAAACTGGGATTGGAAAATTTCAGATAAAATGAAATTATCATCGGTATTCTACGGTTCTTGGGGACGTGGAGGAGGATCTACAACTGTTGGATCTATCCAGGGGGTTAACTATAACGATGCCCGTCTACGTAACGCGGATGGATCTATCGATGTAAATAGAATTTATGCCTACAACTCCGGTCAGACGATCTATATGAACGGTTCTACCGTGCCTTATACAAGAGCGATGGCTAATGGTCGATACGAAAATACTTCGGCTACAGGTAACATTGCTAGTAATGGTATTTCGAAAATTTCTTCGATCAACTCTCATAACTGGTATGGAAGTATCATTAAATTGAACACGAAGTTTACGAATGAGTTATCGGTAGATTTCGGAGTAGATTTAAGAACCTACAAAGGAATTCACTACCAGGTATTAAACGACTTATTAGGAGGTACTGTTTTTAACAACAGAACAAGTGATGTAAACAACCCGAATGCTATCGTGACAAGTTTGTACAACACGAAACCAAACGGAAATCCATTCTTGAATACAAGCTATCAAAATACAATTAACTATAACAATGATGGTGATGTAAACTGGTATGGTGCTTTTGCTCAGGTTGAATATAACGTAGAGAATTTCTCTGCTTTCGTTCAAGGGGCGATCTCTAACCAAGGGTTCAAAAGAGTAGATTACTTTAAATATTTAAGTTCTGATCCACTTTCGGCTACACCATATGAAAACATTTTAGGAGGTAACGTTAAAGCTGGAGCCAACTATAACATCAACGAACACCACAATGTATTCGTAAATGCAGGATATTATTCAAAACAGCCGTTCTTTAACGCAGTATATCCAAACAATGCGAGTATCGTAAATCCACTTTTGACTAACGAGAAAATCACTGGTTTCGAAGCGGGTTACGGTTTCCGTTCGTCTATTGTAAATGCCAACGTAAACGTATACCATACTACATGGAAAGATCGTTTCCAAAGAGCAAATGATGCAAATCCAAGCAACCCGGGAGGTTACCTTGATTACTCGGGTATGACCGAAGTTCACATGGGAGGTGAATTGGATGTGACTGTAAAAGCAACCGACAGACTACGTTTTAACGGTATGTTCTCTTATGGTGACTGGTTCTACAAAGGAAATGTTACCAGCAACAACTACGATTCTGGAAATAATCCTGTAGGAACAAGTAATCAGACACTTTACCTGGATAAAGTTAAAGTGGGTGATGCAGCTCAGTTAACTGCTAGTGCAGGTGCTACTTTCGAAGTGGTTGAACGTTTGAAATTAGACGGAAACTTCCGTTACATCGACAAATTATATGCAGCGATCGATCCGGTAGTTTTCAAAGAAGAAAACAATAAAGGTTCGTTACAATTGCCTTCTTATAACTTAGTGGACGTAGGGATGTCTTATAAAATGTTAGTAGGTAAAAATAAATCGAATGCAGTTAATTTCCGTGTAAACGTTGACAACTTATTGGATAAAATCTATATCGCTGAATCTAGAACCAATATCCATGCTAGCGATAAAACAGGTACTGCGGCAACTGCGCCAACGTATTTGGATGCCGGAAGAACATACAAAGGTATTGCTGATGCAAACCGTGTATACTTCGGATTTGGAAGAACCTGGAACGTATCAATCCGTTACGACTTTTAATTACTATATCCGTTATAATAAGAAAACCTCCCGATCTTGATGAAAGGGAGGTTTTTTTATGTGGTTTTGGCTGTGTTTTATATTAAGACTCGGACGATGGATTCATTTCCTGAAAAACGCCATTTAAGGTCGCTAAAAAATGATCAACAGGTTGAGCGCCCTTAACCGCGTATTTGTTGTTTAAAACGAAGAAAGGAACCGAATTAATGCCATATTGATATGCCAGTTGCTGATCGGCTTTTACTTCCTCGGCAAATAAATCGTTTTCATATACCGCGCGGATGTCGGTTTCCAATAATCCATAGCTTGCTCCAATTGCAATTAGTGTCGGGATATCATCAATGTTTTTGCCTTCAGTAAAGTAGGCGCGGAACAAAGCGTCTTCAATTTCATTCTGCACGCCTTTGGTTTTGGCCAATGCCGATAATTGATGTGCTTTCATACTATTGGCCGGAACAGCTTTTTCAAAATGAAAATCCAATCCAACTTCTCGGGCGATTTCGGTAGCATTCTCGTGCATTTCTTCCGATTCTGCCAAACTAATGCCTTTACGGTTGGCCATGCTTTGTGCCGCCGATATCATGGTGTCGGTCACCGCTTCCGGATCCAGCTGAAACGCACGCCAGCTGATTTCCACCTGGTCGCGGTGTTCAAATTGCGCTAAGGCTTTTTCGAATTTTGTTTTTCCGATATAACAAAACGGACAGCGAATGTCACTCCATATTTCTATTTTCATATCTCTTTTAATTTTGATGCATCATTTCCATTAATTCCAAAGCCCGTTTGATCGATTTTACATTCTCGAACGTCAGTAACAGGCGAAGGCCATTTTTGGTTTCTTTTTCTTTCATCTTACATAAATTACCCTGTTGTTGTACAAAACGTAGTACTTTATGAAAACGATTTGACTGGTAAAAATCCGATTGTTGATCGGCTACAAAATAACCCACCATCTTACCTTGTTTTAAAACCAGTTTTTCAATACCAATACTGGTTGCAATCCACTTGATACGGATGCTGTTCAGTAAAGCGACTGCTTGTCTCGGTAAAGGGCCGAAACGGTCGATCAGTTTTTGTTCGTAAACCTGTAAATCGGCGTCGGTTTTGATAACACTCAGCTCGTTATACAAATTCAGACGTTCCGAAATATTGTTGATGTATTCGTCCGGGAATAAAAGCTCAAAATCGGTGTCGATCTGGATGTCTTTTACGTATTCCTTGGTTTCGATATCGTTGTCTTCCGGATATAAATCCTTGAATTCGTTTTCTTTTAGTTCCTCGATCGCCTCGTTCATGATCTTCTGATAGGTGTCAAAACCGATCTCGTTGATAAACCCGCTTTGTTCACCACCTAATAAATCACCGGCACCACGAATTTCAAGGTCTTTCATCGCGATATTAAAACCACTTCCCAGTTCGCTAAATTGTTCCAGCGCCTGGATACGTTTGCGGGCTTCTTCCGTCATTGCCGAATACGGCGGACAGATAAAGTAACAAAACGCTTTTTTATTGCTTCGTCCTACACGACCACGCATCTGGTGTAGATCCGATAGTCCGAAATTATTGGCATTGTTGATAAAGATCGTATTCGCATTCGGAACGTCCAATCCGCTTTCGATGATGGTGGTAGCGACCAATACGTCAAATTCACCATCCATAAAAGCAAGCATCAGTTCTTCGAGTTTTTTTCCATCCATCTGACCGTGGCCTACGCCAACTCTGGCACCGGGAACAAGTCGCTGAATCATTCCGGCTACTTCCTTGATATTTTCGATTCGGTTGTTGATAAAATAAACCTGACCGCCACGTTCGATTTCATACGAAACCGCATCACGGATCACTTCTTCGTTAAAGCCAACCACATGGGTTTCGATCGGATAACGATTGGGTGGTGGCGTGGTAATAACCGATAAGTCTCGTGCCGCCATTAACGAAAATTGTAAAGTCCTCGGAATCGGTGTCGCCGTTAAGGTAAGCGTATCAACATTCTGGGCGATCGTCTTGAGTTTGTCTTTTACCGCTACGCCGAATTTTTGTTCTTCGTCGATAATTAATAAACCAAGGTTTTTAAATACCACATTTTTGTTCACCAACTGGTGGGTTCCGATAATAATGTCCAGTTTACCGTCTTCGAGTTCTTTCAGGATCTCGGTTTTTTGCTTGGCAGTACGGAATCGGTTAATATAATTCACATTAACCGGCATATCTTTTAACCGGTCGCGGAAGGTTTTATAATGCTGAAAGGCCAAAATAGTTGTCGGTACCAGAATCGCAACCTGTTTACCGTTGTCTACAGCTTTAAAGGCGGCACGGATCGCAACTTCCGTTTTTCCGAAACCTACGTCACCACAGACCAGACGATCCATCGGACGGTCGTTTTCCATATCGGCTTTTACATCCTGAGTGGCTTTTAACTGATCCGGGGTGTCCTCATAAATAAAAGAACTTTCCAGTTCGGCCTGTAGATAGCTGTCGGGTGCAAAGGCAAAACCTTTATCCAGTCGGCGTTTGGCGTATAATTGAATCAGGTTAAACGCAATGTGCTTAACCCGGGCTTTGGTTTTTTGTTTTAAGGTTTTCCAGGCGCTCGATCCCAGTTTGTATATTTTGGGTGGCGCACCGTCTTTTCCGTTGTATTTGGATATTTTATGTAAGGAATGAATGCTCACATACACAATGTCGTTATCGGCATACACCAGTTTAATGGCTTCCTGGGTTTTGCCTTCGACCTGAATTTTTTGTAAACCGCCAAATTTTCCAATGCCGTGGTCAATATGGGTAACATAATCGCCAACGGATAAGGTGGTCAGTTCTTTTAAGGTGATGGTCTGTTTTTTTGAATAACCGTTTTTCAGATTAAACTTATGGTACCGTTCAAAAATCTGATGGTCGGTATAACAGGCAATCCGGTTTTCATCGTCGATAAATCCCTGGTATAAAGGCGAAACGATGGTTTTGTATTGTTTGCGGATGTCTTCGTGATTCGTTTCGTCCAGCGATTCGAAAATGTCGTGAAAACGCTTTGCCTGACCTTCGTTGGAACAGAAAAGGTAGTTTTTATAACCGTTGAAATGATTGTCGTTCAGGTTGTTTAATAACAAATCAAACTGCTTGTTAAACGACGGTTGTGGTTGTGTGTGGAATTCGACCGTTTTCTGGGTTCGGTAGATCGGTTTCGAAGCCAGTTCCACAATCGTAAAATCCAATGATCTTTTTACAAAGGATTGTTGGTTCAGGAACATGTTTTCGGGCGATACATGCTGAATTTCCGATGACAATTTTTGAAAGGCTTCGTTGGCTTTTTCGAATAATTTGTCCAGTCGGCTTAACAATAAATCGGTGTTCTGGATAAAAATTACCGTTTGCGGACTTATATAGTCCAGGAAGCTTTCGCGATTTTCTTTTAGAAATTTATTCTCGACATTCGGAATAATCGTGATCTTTTTTTGTTTTTCGACCGATAACTGGGTTTCGACATCAAACGTACGAATACTGTCGACTTCGTTTCCGAAAAACTCGATTCGGTATGGATTGTCGTTCGAAAATGAAAAAACGTCAACAATACCACCGCGAACCGAAAATTCGCCTGGTTCCGATACGAAATCCACGCGTTTGAAGTTGTATTCAAAAAGCACCTCGTTGATAAAGTCGATCGAGATGTTGTCACCGGTGGTGACTTTTAAGGTGTTTTTGTCGAGTTCCTTACGGGTTACGACTTTTTCGAAAATCGCATCGGCATACGAAACGATAATCGAGGGCTTTTTGCGCGAGTTAATTCGGTTGAGTACTTCGGCGCGAAGTAAAACATTGGCGTTGTCGGTTTCTTCAATCTGATACGGACGACGGTAGGAACCGGGATAAAATAAAACATCCTGATCGTTGATCAGATTTTCAAGATCATTCAGATAATAGGCCGCTTCTTCCTTGTCCTGGAAAAGCAGTAAAAAAGGTAAATCGCTCTTCTGAAAAAGCAATTGAACAACAAACGAAAGCGACGATCCGATCAATCCTTTTAGATGGATCTTTTCTTCTCTTTTTTGAAGTTGTTCCGCCAATTGGTTAATCTTGGGCGATTTTTCGTATAAGGTTACAATATCGTTTTTCAAGGAATACTACTTTTGATTAATGGAAACTATTGTTTCGGTTCTGTAAAACCGGCTCGTGCACGACGAACAGTGTCTAATGCCTGAAGCATTTCGGTTTCGCCGACCTCTCTTGGAATTTCCATTTTATAAATGATCTCGGCCATTTGATCCTGTATGGAAATTGTTTCTTCCGAAACTTCACGAATCAACGGGATCACTTTTTGTGTCGGTATATAATCCAGCGAGATAAAGGTTTCCAGCGATTTTATTTTTGTGTTAAGCGTCGAAAGCCGGCTTCTAACGGCTGGTGTGTCAAAAATAAACGGAATATTATTCGTTAACGAATCGGATTTTTTAACCAGATTTATCGTTTTTAGTTTGAATGCGTTAAGGGTGCTTTTGGGTTTTTGTTCCAATTCCTGTTTGAACTGGTGCCATTCCTGCCAATTCTGAATTTTGCTTTGTACTTTCGGATTTACAGCCGGAATATCGAACTTCCAGTTGGCGTTGATTACGGCAAAAACGGAATCCCGTCGTTGTAAGGATTTTATATAGGCTGTTTCGCGTTCTTCTTTGTTATTGCATGAAAAAAGAAAAAGGGATAAAACCGCTAAAACAGGTACGATATATTTCATTTTTAATAAAGTCGTTAGTATGAAGCAACAAATTTACAAATGTTATTGAAAACTTCTTTTTTTATGGGAATTTGTTAACTAAAATTAATCGTACGCCCTAAATAATCACAAGTTAAAGTAAGTTGTAAATAGCTTCGAATCGCTATCTTTGTCAAAAATATAGCTACTACTAAAATATGAATACAACAATTTTAATTATTGGTGCCTGTGGTCAGATTGGCTCTGAACTGACCGTTAAATTGCGCCAGATCTACGGAAATGATAATGTGATTGCTTCCGATATCAGAAAAGGAACTCAGGAATTTGTGTCAACAGGTCCTTTCGAAGTGGTCAATGCAATGGATTTTAACCAGATTGAAGAAGTTGTTGAAAAATATAAAGTAGACGAAGTATATCTTATGGCGGCATTGCTTTCGGCTACCGCTGAAAAAAATCCTGCTTTTGCCTGGGATCTCAATATGAATTCGTTATTCCACGTGTTAAATCTGGCGAAAGCCGAAAAAATTAAAAAAGTATTCTGGCCTTCCAGTATCGCTGTTTTCGGACCAACAACACCGCGAATCGATACGCCACAATATACCGTAATGGAACCGTCTACGGTTTATGGAATTTCCAAACAAACCGGTGAAAGATGGTGTGAGTATTATCATCAGAAATATGGTGTGGATGTAAGAAGTATCCGTTATCCGGGACTTATTTCCTGGACAACACCTCCCGGTGGTGGAACAACCGATTATGCCGTGGATATTTATTATAAAGCATTGGAAAATAAAGCGTATACCTGTTTCCTTTCGGAAGAAACGGCTTTGCCAATGATGTATATGGATGATGCAATTAAAGCGACAATCAGTATCATGCAGGCGCCGGCCGATGATGTGAAAATTCGTTCATCGTATAATCTTTCCGCAATGAGTTTTACGCCAAAAGAAATTGCGGAATCAATTAAAAAACAGATCCCGGAATTTACAATTGGGTATGAACCGGACTTCCGTCAGGCAATTGCCGACAGCTGGCCGGCAAGTATTGATGACAGTTGTGCGCGAAATGATTGGGGTTGGAAACATGACTTCGACTTAGAAAAGATGACTGCGGTAATGTTGGAAAATCTTTCTAAAAAATAATAACAAAAGGGACTGTTCATTTTAAGCAGTCCCTTTTTGTTGCATGCAGGTTAATTAAAATGGAGTTATTGTTGTACAACCTGCGTTCGCAGGGATTCCAGTAGTGTGCCAACTTCTCCGATCAGCTCGTTTGGTACACTATTCTTTTGTGCGCCAATTACCACATCGCCGATAAATTTGTCCATGTCGGCATTATTGGCTTTCATTGCCATTCTCGGGTTTGTCGCCGGATTATGTGCGTCCACCATATTTAAACCGGAATAGGTAAAATTCTTTGCTCCGGTACCCACACAAAAGAAGTCGGTTAAGTTTTTGCTTAAGATGGCCAGGTTGGTGGTGTTTCCGGAACCTACTTCCGAAAGTAAGGTCGAAAAATAAGGTTGTAACTGTGGATCGGCCGCAATAACAAAAATAGTACTGTCTACTACCGAGCGTAATCCCAAACGTCCTTTTTCGATCATTTGCGACGGATTGTTCGGATCGGCTACCATAGTGGTTCCGCCTAATTTCTGGTAAAGTGTAGGCGGCGTTACAACTACCGGTGTGTCGTCGTTGTCTTTGCTACAGGAGTAAAAAGTGGCAACTCCAATAAGTAAAAGCCCTGCGAAAGTGATTTTTAAACTGTTTTTCATAATAATTTGGTTTTATAGTTAATTAAATAGTTTGTGTATTCCGTTTGAAAAACGATAGGAAAACGAATTCCGATCCATGATCGGACATCCGGTGTTTTTCATTGCATCGGTCACTACAAAGCGTTCGGCTTGATAGTTTCCTTTTTGCATAAGGGCTTCAAATGCCTGTTCTGCGTCAACTTTATTTAAATCGTGCGAATAAACTAAAGTGCCGTCCTGAATGTTGAAAAAAGTGTTTTTTACACCATCAATGCTTCGCAGTTGCGCGTTGATACGTTTTGCTTTAACAGAATCGATAGGTTCTTTAAAATCGATACGGCTGAGTTGTAGGCTGTTGTTGTCGTAATTTTTAGGGGTTACTAAAAGAATATGAACAACGAGAACTACAAAAAGAAGCACCGTTATGCCTAAAATAGAACCTGCAATCCATTTGATTTTTTTGTTGATTTTCATGGCATAGTTTGGTTTTAAATGTTTGTTAGGGTTATTTACGGTGAAATAGCGGTTTTGGTTTTAAAATAATTGAAATAAAAAAACCGGATACAATGATCCGGTTTTTAAAAATGGGTTATAAGCTATAAAAAAGCTATGGCGTCTGTTTTTTTAATTCGCTTGCCAGTTTGTTTTCAATGTCGTTTTTTGCTTTTACAACATCGTTTATTTTGTCGTTTGGAATGGTCATCGAAAGGACATAATGTTTGATTTTCCATTCGCCATCTTTTTTGATCACGACACCCGAACCACGACAGATTTTCATTTGCGTGTCCAAAAGCTCGTCGAACCAGGCCATCGAAAGATCCTCGTTAAAATAAATATTTCGCTGCAAAGGTTTGAAACTCCAGGCTTGTCCTTTGTCGAAATAGGGTTTGGCAAATTCGCCAAATGCTTTTTTATTCCAGTTTTCGGTGGCATCGGTGCCAATATAAGTGGCGTCGTCAGTCAGATCGTTAAAATAATCGTTATAATCCGCTTCTGCGGCAGCCTGATGCCATTCGTCCAGCATCATGTTGATTTCCTGTTTTTCTTCGTTAATGGCTTCTTCGCTCGGTTTCATGCAGGAAGCAAAAAGCGAGGCTGTCGCCAAAAGTAATACTGTTTTTTGCATATTAGTGTTGTATTAGTACCGTTTTTATGTTTACAAATTCGTGAATGCCTTCTTCGGATAATTCCCGTCCGTATCCTGATTTCTTAATCCCGCCAAAAGGCAATCGCGGATCGGATTTGACCATTTCGTTGATAAAAACGGCGCCTTCTTCAAAGTCGGCAATACGGGTTTTAATATAATCGGTGTTTTGAGTGAAAACCGAAACGCCAAGTCCAAAACGGGAGTTGTTACTAATAGCGATGGCTTCGTCCAGGTTTTTAAAAGCGACTAACGCGGCTACGGGACCAAAGACTTCTTCGTTAAAAACAGGCATCTCTTTTGTGACGTTGGTAATAATGGTCGGATCGAAGTAGGCCTCGTTGCGGGTTCCACCAAAAGCGATAGTGGCACCCATGGCAACCGATTGTTGTACCTGATTTTCCACTTCCTGAGCGAGATCCACCCGGGCCATCGGGCCGATTTGTGTCGTAGGATCCATCGGATCACCCATTTTTAACGGACCTAAAGCGGCTTTGTATTTTTCCAGAAACGAATCGAAAATACTTTCCTGGATCAGGAAGCGTTTTCCGGCAATACAACTCTGACCGGCATTTTGCATCCGGGCATTTACAGCAGTACTCACGGCTTTTTCCAGATCGGCATCTTCACAAACAATAAAAGCATTGCTTCCGCCGAGTTCCAAAACGGATTTTTTCAGGTGTTTGGCGGCTTCGGTGGCTACGGCAATACCGGCATTTTCACTTCCGGTTAAGGATACGGCTTTGATATGCGGATTGGCGATTACATCGGCTACTGCTTTGCTTGAAATAGGAAGGTTTTGGTAGATTCCTTCCGGTAAACCGCTGTCGCGACAAAGTGTTTCGATGATTTGTGCTGTTTCCGGAACATTACTGGCGTGTTTTACCACAACCGTATTTCCGGCGACAATCGATGGAATTGCAAAACGGAATACCTGCCAAAACGGAAAATTCCAGGGCATAACACCCAAAAGAACGCCAAGCGGTTCGTAGGTGATGTAGCTTTCTGTGGCTTCGGTTGTAATGGTTCGGCCTTGTAAAAAAACCGGAGCATTATGAATATAATAGTCACACAAAAGTCCGCATTTTTCTACCTCAGCGATCGATTGTGTTATCGGCTTGCCCATTTCCCTGCTGATCGATTCGGCATATTCCTGTTTGTTTTCTAAAAGTTTTACCTTCAGATTTTCAATATGCCGAATTTTTTCCGTTAGAGCCGTTTTTTTCCAGATTTGGAAAACAACTGCAGCTGTGTTTATTTTTTCGGGAATGTTATTTGTAGCCATCATCAACTTTTTTCTATGCTAGTAAAGATACTTATTTTCAGAAAAATAGTTTGTTAAAATAAGATGTCATTACGGATAATGGCGACGAGGGTGTTTATTTTAATCGCCTTATCCTGGTGTTGTGTTTAAAAAAGGAATATACCGGACAGAAATTAAAAAGACCGGTAAGTAATAATAAAGCACCAATGATCAATAGGATATAGCCCATTGTTCCGGTGATGATTTCCGTAGATACCAATAATGACAAGATGATGGCGATGGTAATGCGGATGATTTTGTCGATACTACCCATATTTTTTCTCATAGTACAACTGATAAAGGTTACTTTTTATGCGCACGAATGATAGTGATTAATTCCTCTTTGGAAATCAACCCGGAATGTCTCCAGAGTTGTTGGCCGTCTTTAAACAGCATCATGGTAGGTATACTTCGAATTTGGTAGTTTGCGGCAAGGGCTTGGTTTTTGTCGACGTCGATTTTAATAATATGAACCGAATCGCCCAACGTGTCTTTTACTTCTTTTAAAATGGGAGCTATTACGGTACAAGGCTGACACCAGGTGGCGAAAAAATCGACCAGAACGGGTTCTTTTTTTTGAATGATTTCGGAAAAAGTACTCATAATTGTTATTGTGTAATTTTGGGATTTATTTATCGTCTGGTTTTATTGGGAATGGAACATTGGTTATTGTTGCATCCGAAATTAAAAATGGCTTGAAGCAGGAAAAATAATCCGAATACGCCAAATAGCCATTCCCGGTTTTCATAGGCGGTATAAAACATAAATAAGGCGATGGCCAAACGGAAATACCGCATAAAATGCCAGTTTGAAAATAGGGTTTTCATTAGTGGAAGAATTCTGTTTCTTATAAATTTACGAAAAATAATGGAGTTTGGATGTAACAAATGTTACTTAATGTAGGAGAGGTAATGTTTGAAAGTGTATAAAAACAAAAAAGCCATTCGATAGAATGGCTTTTTTGTTTTGCTCCCCCTCTTGGGCTCGAACCAATCCCGATAGCTATCGGGACTCTGATTGAAAGTCAGGTGCTCCTTTGTATTTTTCGAGTAATTTGAATTTCATTTCCGGATATCGAAGTAAATTCCGGACATATATTTTACTCTTCATTGATTTAATATGTTTTTCAATGGACAAGCCTTGATTTTTAGACTCGCACTGAATGGTAAAAATCAACTTCCAGTCATCGGCTTTATAGGTGAATTTTCTTGATTGAGTATCGTTTAAATGAAATTCTATTCTTTGAGTAAGGTTTTCTGTAAAGCCAATATAATGTTTGTCTAGCTTTTTTGAGTAGAGAATGTAAACGAAATTGTCCATTTACAAAAATAAAAAAAAATCCTAACCATTTCTGATTAGGATTTTTTTGCTCCCCCTCTTGGGCTCGAACCAATCCCGATAGCTATCGGGACTCTGATTGAAAGTCAGGTGCTCCTTTGTATTTTTCGAGTAATTTGAATTTCATTTCCGGATATCGAAGTAAATTCCGGACATATATTTTACTCTTCATTGATTTAATATGTTTTTCAATGGACAAGCCTTGATTTTTAGACTCGCACTGAATGGTAAAAATCAACTTCCAGTCATCGGCTTTATAGGTGAATTTTCTTGATTGAGTATCGTTTAAATGAAATTCTATTCTTTGAGTAAGGTTTTCTGTAAAGCCAATATAATGTTTGTCTAGCTTTTTTGAGTAGAGAATGTAAACGAAATTGTCCATTTACAAAAATAAAAAAAAATCCTAACCATTTCTGATTAGGATTTTTTTGCTCCCCCTCTTGGGCTCGAACCAAGGACCCTCTGATTAACAGTCAGATGCTCTAACCAACTGAGCTAAGGAGGAAACTGTAATTTTTTGTCAAAAAGAACTTATTGTTAGATATAAAAAGCCAGCGTTGAACTGGCTTTTTTTTGCTCCCCCTCTTGGGCTCGAACCAAGGACCCTCTGATTAACAGTCAGATGCTCTAACCAACTGAGCTAAGGAGGAAGGTGTGTTACCTTTATTGCGGTGCAAATATAAGTCGAAATTTTAATCTCGCAAATAAAATGCTTAAAAAAATTAGAAAAATTTATCGGCAATCAGCTGATAGATGTCCTTCCCGAAGGTTAAGGCCATTAGAGTCAGTAAGATAATCATCCCGAAAGTCTGCACGTGACCCATCGCTTTTTCGCTTAATTTTCTTCCGGTTATCATCTCAGCAATCGTAAATAGGGCGTGACCACCGTCTAATCCCGGGATTGGTAGTAAATTCATAAACGCCAAACCGATCGAAAATAGTGCTGTGAAGTTCCAGATAAACTCCCAGTTCCACTGATCCGGTAAAGCGCGTGCAATTCCAACCGGGCTTTTTACATGCTTATACGCCTCCGTTTTTGGACGTAAAATCAGTTTAAATTGTTTTACGTTATAAACCAATAAAGCATAGGATTCTTTAACGGCTTCCGGGATTGCCTGGAAAAGGGATAATTTGTTTACTACCTCAAAGTCCATTTTGTCTTTAAACGTTGGTAAAAAGCCAATTTTTCCGTCGCTGTCTACTAAAGTTTTTAAGTTGACTCTTTCGTTGTTACGGATTACGGTAATGCTTACCGAATCGTTTTTATGAGCGTTAAGATTATCACGCAATTCGTCAAAGAATTTAAACTCTTTGTTGTCGATCGCTACCAGATGATCTCCTTTTTTAAATCCGGCTTTAAAAGCTTCCGATTTCGGCGTAACTGAATCGACTACCACGCTCGAAAGACGCGGCTGAATAAAATCACGACCTTCTTTTCCGATGATTTCTGCTTTCTGCGGATCGGTTAGGATAATCGTTTTCTTTTCACCGTTACGCTCGATGTCTATTTTGTCTCCTAAAAGGATGTCTAACGTCATACGATTAAAACGATCCTGGTATTTACCATCTACCGCTAAAATCTTATCACCGTTTTTAAAACCGACATTTAAACCGGTTTCACCAAAAGCCAGTCCGTTTTTCTGAATGGCTTCCGTAGCAATATATTTCTGACCGTAGGTTACATAGACCATCGTATAAATAAACCAGGCCAAAAGGATGTTTACAATAATACCACCCAACATGATGATAAGACGTTGCCAGGCCGGTTTCGAACGGAATTCCCATGGTTGTGGTTCCTGTTTCATCTGTTCCAGGTCCATGCTTTCATCAACCATTCCGGCTAATTTTACATAACCGCCAATTGGCAACCATCCGATTCCCCATTCTGTTTCGCCGATCTTCTTTTTTAATAATGAGAATCCCGCATCCATAAAGAGATAGAATTTTTCTACGCGTACTTTAAACATTCTGGCGGTGATATAATGCCCGAATTCATGGAGGATAACTAATACAGAAAGTATGAAAAGGATTTGCCCTAATTGTATCATTTTTTAAAGACTTTTTTTATTGTAAACGACAAAAGTAAGGTTTTCACCTTACTTTTTATCATGGAATTACAGATTGCCTATTTTTTTATAAAATTTTTATGAAAGACACCTTCGGAAGTATTGATTTTTATGAAATGGATTCCGTTAGATAAAGCGCTTACCGAAAATTCCGACTTAGGTTGAGTGCTGACTAACTGTCCCAAAGCGTTGTAAATTTCAATATTCTCCAGTTCGATATGGGGTGGTAACTGAATGGTAACACGGTCGCTTGTTGGATTTGGATATAACAGAATAGTATCGGAAATAGCAAACGAACGGGTGTCCAAAGAAGTAGTATTGTTTTTGGAAATAATATCTTTTTCCGGATCGAATTCGAAACTGGTAACGGTAAAAGGAACCGAAACAATAAACTCTTGTCCGTTGGTCGTGTTATCTACAATAACATCCTGTGTCAGGGTGCCGTTTTTTAAACGAATCGGAAGTGGCATTTCAAAATAGCTTACTGAGGGATGGGATTGGGATTGGGTTACTTTTATTTTAGCTTGTCCTGCGCCCAGATTTTGAACGGTGATGTTATAGGTCGGATAACCCTGGTTGTATACCCAGTCGTTAAAAAACTCGGTAAGATCCAGTCCGGATACGGTTTCAAGATGTGCTTTTAGTTGCGGTGTGATGGCATAACCGTAGGCCAGAGCCGGATCGTTCAGGTAGTTGCGAAGCGCCTGAAAAAAGTTGGTGTCACCCATTTTAAACCGTAGCATATTGGTTACCATCGAGCCTTTGTCATAGGTGATACGGCTACTGAAAATACGACCGACATTGGATAGTTGCGCATCGGTTAAATACAAATTGCCATCCGGTTGGGAAGTAATGTTGTTTATTTTAGAGTCTTTCCAGCTGATAAAAGAGGTGTTACTGGTTAGGTTTTTAACAACCATTCCGGACATAAATTCGGTGATGCCTTCGTTAAGCCAGATGTCTTTCCAGCTGCCGCAAGTTACTTTGTCGCCAAACCATTGGTGTGCCATTTCGTGGGCAATAAGGCTTCTGCTAAAACCACCCATAAAGGAAACAGTCGTGTGTTCCATTCCACCACCAAATCCACATTGGGCATGACCGTATTTTTCGTTGCGGAACGGATACGGGCCAATCAGGGTTTCATATAGGTTGATGATCGAGGGTGTAGGGGCTAAATTGGATTGCGTGGTAAAAGAACCTTCCGGGTAGATGTAATTGACTATTGGGAAAGTGTTGGGCGCCACACCGCCAACCTGATTGTAAATCTGGTAGTTGGTTACGGCTATGGCGATCAGATAGGCCGGAATCGGGTAACCGTGGTGAAAATGGGTCGTTTTGGTTCCGTTGCCATTGTCGGTGCTGCTAACCTGTAGTCCGTTGGCAACACTTACATATTGTGACGGCGCCGTAATATAAACATCAATAGTATTGACTTTGTCATTAAGATCCTGTTTACATGGCCACCAGTCTTTGGCGCCATAGGGCTCGGAAAGTGTCCAGATAATTGGGTTTCCGGAGTGATAACTGGCTGTAAAAGCGTTGTTCGCGGTGCCTGGCGCGCCGGAATAGGTTATGACTACTGAACTCGAAGCACCGGATGTTAAGGTTGTTGGGAGCGTAATTACCAATTCGTCGTTTGCGTTTTGCGTAAATATTAGGCTGGTGCTTCCCTGTTTAACACTGCTCACCGTTAGCGCATTTGTTAGGTCAAAGGTGATGGTGTTCATGTTTTGTTTGGCTGTAAAGTTAGTTGTTACGACGCCTGAAATAAAATAATTGGCCGGATCTACCGTGAATTCGAGTTTGTGGTAGGTGATGTCGTAATTCTGGGTATTGGCATTTGCTACAAATTGCATCATGCCGGATGCAGCCTTCATTTCGGCCTCGACCATTCTGGAAAAATCGGCTTCTTCGGTTTGGGCGAACGAAAAAGTGGTTGCCAGTAATGCAAAAATTAAGAAATAGTTTTTCATAAATTTTAGTAAAGTTTGCCAAATTTAGGGAATAATACAAAATATAGGCTTAAAATATTCGAATAATATGTTTTTGGCTCTGTATGGCCGAATTCTGTCTCCGCTTTGTAAAATTGCCCGTCTTATTATATAAAACAATTCCTTAAATTTGCTGACCATAAAATCATTATACTATGTTACAGATAGCATTTATTAGAGAAAACCAGGAAAAAGTAATCCAGGCTTTGGCAAAACGAAATTTAGACGCTAAAGCAATGGTTGAAGAAGTGGTGGCTTTAGATGAAAAGCGCCGCGCAACGCAAGTGGAATTGGATAATATTTTGGCGGAATCGAACAAGCTATCGAAAGACATCGGTGAGTTGATGAAAGGTGGTGAAAAAGCCAAAGCAGAAATCCTGAAAGAAAAAACAGTCGCTTTAAAAGAGAAAAGTAAAGAGTTAACGGAAGTTTTAAATACCGTTTCGGATCAGATGATTCACGAGTTGTATAAATTACCGAATATGCCGGCCGATGTGGTTCCGGAAGGTAAATCAGCCGATGATAACGAAACCGTTTTTGAAGAAGGGGCGATCCCGGTATTGCACGAAGGGGCGATGCCGCATTGGGAACTGGCTAAAAAATACGACATTATCGATTTCGAACTGGGAACCAAAATTTCCGGTGCCGGTTTTCCGGTGTATAAAGGAAAAGGAGCGCGTTTGCAACGGGCGTTGATCTCCTATTTCCTGGATAAAAATACCGATGCCGGTTATAAAGAATATCAGGTGCCACACTTAATCAACGAAGCATCGGGTTACGGAACCGGACAGTTGCCGGATAAAGAAGGGCAAATGTATCATGTGGGGATCGACGATTTGTATTTGATCCCAACTGCCGAAGTACCGGTAACAAATATGTTCCGCGATGTTATTTTACAGGAAAGCGAATTGCCGGTTATGTGTACCGGATATACGCCGTGTTTCCGTCGTGAAGCGGGTTCTTACGGAGCACACGTTCGTGGATTAAACCGTTTGCACCAGTTTGATAAAGTGGAAATCGTACGAATTGAACATCCGGAAAAATCATACGAAGCTTTGGAAGGAATGGTTGAACACGTGAAAACCCTGTTACAGGAATTGAAATTGCCATACCGTATCCTGCGTTTATGCGGTGGTGATATGGGATTCACATCGGCATTAACCTATGATTTTGAAGTGTTTTCAACAGCACAGGATCGTTGGTTGGAAATCAGTTCTGTGTCGAATTTCGAAACCTTTCAGGCAAATCGTCTGAAGTTGCGTTTTAGAGATAAAGACGGGAAAAATCATTTGGCACACACGCTTAACGGAAGTTCATTAGCATTGCCAAGAGTACTGGCCGGAATTCTGGAAAACTATCAGACTCCGGAAGGAATCGTAATTCCGGAAGTGTTGCGTCCATATACCGGATTTGATATCATTAATTAATAAAATCTTATACTACAACAATGTACTAATTAGCTGAAAAATGGCTACATTAGTACATTGTTTTTTTAGGATAACCATATCATGAAAAACTTTTTTTCCTATATCGCTCTGTTATGCTCGGTGTTTGTTTTCGCACAAAACGAACAGCTGGCGCAAAACTATTTCGATAGGGGAGAGTTTGAAAAAGCAATGGTGATCTATGAAGATTTGCTGAAAGCGCAACCGAATAATTATCAGTATTTTCAAAAACAGGTTGCCTGCTACCAACAGCTAAAACAATATGCCAAAGCGGAAGAAATGATCCGAATCCGGATCGACCGTTTTAAGCAAAACAACCTTTATGTAGAACTGGGCTACAACTACCAGTTGCAAAAGGATATGGATAAAGCCAATAAAGCCTATCAGAAAGCATTGGACGTTATCAAAGAAAATCCGAATAATGTTTACGGTGTTGCGAGTCTTTTCGAACAGAAAGTGCTACTCGAACAAGCCTTAAAAGCCTATGAACTCGGAATCGCCGGGAATCCAGGTTTTAATTTCGATTATCAGATTGCCTTGTTACAGGGACAATTGGGGAATCTGGAACTCATGGTGGATAAACTGCTCGATTATGCCTATCGCAATCCGCAAAACGCTCCGTTGGTACAAAGTCAGCTGGCGCGTTTTATGATGGAAGATACACAGGAGTCGTTTAATGCCAATCTTCGGAAAGCATTGTTGATTCGTACGCAAAAAACACAGGATATTTTCTGGAACCAGTTTCTGAGCTGGTTTTTTGTACAGCAAAAGGAATACGGAAAAGCCTTTATTCAGGAAAAAGCCATTTTTAAACGAAATCCGGATAATTTTTATACAATCATTAACCTGGCCAAACTGGCCGTTCAGGAACAGGAAAACGATACGGCAAAAGAGATACTGGATTTTATACTGCTCAATACACAGGATCTGGATTTGCAAATGGAAGCCCATTATCAGCTATTGACGATGGATATCGAAAAGGCAACGCCAAAAGAATATCCATTACTTCAGGAAAAGTTAAACCTATTGCTAAAACAATATGGTATTTCACCGTATTCGTTGCGACTACAGGTTTTAAAAGCGCATTTTGAAGCCTTCTATCTGAAACAATTTGAAACGGCACGCCAGATATTGACCAAGGCATTGGAGTTGCCGCTCAATAATTATCAGAAAGCCGACGTGAAAATGGAACTTGCCGATGTGTTGCTGCTGGATGAAAAGTTCAATCAGGCGATTATCTATTATGCGCAGATTGAAGACGATTTAAAAAACGATGAAGTCGGACATGAAGCCAGTCTGAAAATGGCAAAAGCCAGCTACTTTAAAGGCGATTTCGACTGGGCGCAACAACAATTCAAAGTGCTAAAAGCCTCTTCCTCTCAGTTGATCGCCAACGACGCGTTGGAATTATTTCTTTTGATTAATGATCATACCGCACAGGACAGTACGCGAGTGGCCTTAAAGAAATTTGCCAAAGCCGATTTCCTGTTGTATCAAAATAAAACAGACGAAGCGTTAAACGGGTTTCGTACGCTTCTAAAAGAACAGAAAGGACAAAGCGTTGAGGATGAAACACTATTGAAAATCGGACGTATTCTGGAAGAGAAAAAAGAATATGCCGAGGCGTTAAAAGTCTATCAGGAGATTATCGAGAAACATGCCGAAGGGATTTATGTAGACGAAGCCCTGTTTTTTTCGGCCGAAATTTACCGAAAGGATTTACCCGATGTCGAAAAAGCAAAAGCCCTGTATGAAAAGGTTATTTTTAACCATCAGGATAGTATTTACTACGTAGACGCCCGGAATAATTACAGAAAATTAAGAGGGGATAACAATTTATAAAACCTGACCGACAGTTGTTCGGAGGGTGATAACTTAAGTTTTAAAAGATGATTATTTACAATGTGACGATCAATATACACGAGAGTGTACATGACCAATGGATGAAATGGATGCAGGAGAAGCATATAGCCGATGTAATGGCTACCGGAAAGTTTTCAACGGCGCGGATGGTAAAAGTATTGGTGGAGGAAGAAATGGGCGGTGTAACCTATTCCATTCAGTATACGACCGATAGTAAGGAAACGTTGCAACGGTATTACGACGAAGACGCGCCACGCCTGAGAGCAGAAGGATTTGCACTTTTTGGAGATAAAATGTTGGCGTTCCGTACGGAATTAGAATTGATCAGCGATCATTAATAGCCTTAAAAACAAAGTATGGATAAGGTAAGAGCTAAAAAACATTTGGGACAACACTTCCTGAATGATGAAAATATTGCCCAAAAAATTGCCGATACACTAACCTTAAACGGGTATCAGAAAGTGTTGGAAATCGGTCCGGGTATGGGAGTGCTAACCAAGTATCTTCTGGAAAAACCAATCGAAACCTACGTGATCGAAATTGATACCGAATCGGTCGAATACCTGCAAACGCATTATCTGAAGTTGTCCAATCGTATCCTCTCAAAAGATTTCTTGCGATACAACCTTTCGGAAACGTTTGGGGATGATCCGTTGGCGATTATCGGGAATTTTCCGTACAATATTTCGTCGC
Organism: Flavobacterium sp. WV_118_3; assembly: GCF_039778605.1. NCBI lineage: Bacteria > Pseudomonadati > Bacteroidota > Flavobacteriia > Flavobacteriales > Flavobacteriaceae > Flavobacterium > Flavobacterium sp. WV_118_3. The sequence goes on from NZ_CP156060.1 coordinate 3,402,457, forward strand.
AAATCGTTTTCCGCGTATTGGAAATGCGGGATCGTATTCCGGAGTTTTCGGGAATGTTCCAAAAAGAAGTGGCCGAACGGATTTGTGAAAAAAAAGGAAGTAAAGCCTACGGTATATTATCCGTTCTGGTTCAGGCTTTTTACGATACGGAATACCTGTTTACCGTGTCGGAACACGTATTTACACCACCGCCAAAAGTGAAGTCGGGCGTAATGCGGATGCGTCGAAAAGAAAACTACAAATTACCATGCGAAGAAAAATTGTTTTTTAATGTGGTAAAGACTGCGTTTAACCAGCGTAGAAAAACATTGAGAAATAGTTTAAAAACTTTCCAGTTGTCGGATAATTTAAGAGAAGATAGTATCTTTGACCTCCGTCCGGAACAATTATCCGTAGAACAATTTATCGAACTCACTCAAAAAATAGCCGCCGATGGAGTTTAAAATCAGCAGAGACTTTATTGCTCAGATTGAGCAACTAATCAGTGAAAACAAAGGGAACGAACTTGAAAATTTGCTCCAGGAGATTCACTATGCTGATATTGCCGAAATTATGGAGGAACTCGATGATTACGAGGCAAGCTATCTTTTTAAAATACTCGACAGTGAGAAAACAGCGGAAATCCTCCTCGAATTGGATGAGGAAGTCCGTGAAAAAATCTTAAGAAATCTTTCGGCAAAAGAGATCGCCGAAGAGCTGGATGAGCTGAATACGGACGACGCGGCCGATATTATCGCGGAATTACCACAATCGAAAAAAGAAGAAGTTATTTCCGAGCTGGAAGACGTCGAACACGCCAAGGATATTGTCGACTTGTTGCGGTATGACGAAGATACAGCCGGAGGTTTAATGGCGAAAGAGCTCGTGAAAGTGAACGAAAACTGGAACGTGCTCACTTGTGTAAAGGAAATGCGCCATCAGGCGGAAAACGTTTCCCGCGTACATTCGATTTATGTGGTGGATGATGAAGAAAGACTAAAAGGGCGTTTGTCGTTAAAAGACTTGTTGACGACATCAACGAAAACGCCGATTAGCGAAGTATATATTAAAAAAGTCGACTATGTAAAAGTCGATACCAAAGACGTGGAAGTGGCTCGGATCATGCAAAAGTATGACTTGGAGGCGATTCCGGTGATCGACGAATTGGGTCGATTGGTGGGGCGCATTACGATCGATGATATCGTAGACGTGATCAAGGAAGAAGCCGACAAAGATTACCAGTTGGCGGCCGGTATCTCGCAAGACGTTGAGGCGGATGATAGTATTCTGGAGTTGACCCGTGCGCGTTTGCCATGGTTGGTATTGGCGTTGTTGGGTGGTTTTATCAGTGTACGCGTATTAGGTCTTTTCGACGGAGCGATGGATAAACATCCGGAGTTGTTCTTTTTTACACCGTTAATCGCCGCAATGGCAGGAAATGTCGGTGTGCAATCCTCGGCAATTATTGTTCAGGGTCTTGCCAATAATACATTAAGCGGTTCGTTATGGAGTCGATTGTTAAAAGAGATTACACTGAGCTTATTAAACGGATTGATCTTAGGACTTATCCTGTTAATCGGTAGCCATTTTCTTTTAAATGTGAACTTTATGCTGGGAATTACCGTTACGGTAGCCCTGCTTTCCGTGATTGTCACGGCGTCTGTACTGGGAACCTTTATTCCCATGACGTTAAACCGATATGGTATTGACCCCGCATTGGCCACCGGGCCTTTTATTACAACCAGTAATGATATCTGCGGAATTCTGATTTACTTTTCCATAGCCAAAATGATCTTAGGCTTTTAATCATAAAAAACGGTTCTTATGAAAATTGTAGTTATAGGTGGTGGTAATTTAGGTACCGCCATCGCTTTGGGTATTGTCCGTTTTACAACGGATAATCAGGTGATCGTAACCAGGAGAAATCCGGAGGCGATCCGTTTCTTGGAATCGGATGGGATTTTGCTTTCTTCCGATAATAAAAATGCGGTTCAAATGGCCGATGTAGTCGTGTTAACGGTCAAACCCTATCAGGTAGCTGCAATTATTTCCGAATTAAAACCGTTTTTAAAAGGAAAAATAGTCGCCTCGGCGGTTAGTGGTCTTTCTATGGAAATGCTACAGGAGCAGTTGGGAGCAACCGCACTGGCCATCCGGATTATGCCCAATATCGCCATTCAGTTCGGATCGTCTGCAACCTGTGTAACGGTTCGTGAGGAAGATCAGACTACGGTTAAGTCTTTTTTAAGCGTGCTGGAACAATTGGGATCGGTAGTGCTTATAGACGAAAAAATGATGGATGCGGCTACGGTTCTCGGTGCTTGTGGAACAGCCTATGCTTTGCGCTATATTCGTGCCGCGATGCAGGCGGGTATCGAAATTGGTTTCGATGCACAAACGGCACTGGCTATCGCGTCACAAACGGTTAAAGGTGCGGCCGAAATGGCTTTACGGGAAAAAGTACATCCGGAACAGTTAATCGATCGTGTAACAACGCCTAAAGGTTGCACGATTGCAGGACTAAATGAAATGGAACACCAGGGATTCAGTTCGTCGCTGATCAAAGGAATTAAAACATCGTTAAACAATATTAAAGGGATATGAGACAACCTGTGAAAATTCTGCATATCGACAGTAATCACCCGGTTTTATGGGACAGATTGGTCGCGGCCGGTTTCGAAAATCATGAGGATTATAAATCGTGTAAAGAAGCCGTCGAAGCCAAAATCCACGAATACCACGGTATTGTGATTAGAAGTCGGTTTAAAATCGATAAGACCTTTTTGGATAAAGCGACCAACCTAAAGTTTATCGCCAGAGTGGGTGCCGGTTTGGAAAGTATCGATTGTGTGTATGCGGAACAGAAAGGGGTGCATTTGATTGCCGCTCCGGAAGGAAACCGAAATGCGGTAGGAGAGCATGCGCTTGGGATGCTTTTGTCGCTGTTGAATAAGCTAAATAAAGCCGATCGGGAGGTGCGAAGTGGTCATTGGAACCGTGAAGCGAACCGGGGCTATGAACTCGATGGAAAGACTGTTGGTATTATAGGTTATGGGAATATGGGGAAATCGTTTGCGAAAAAACTACGCGGGTTTGAGGTCGAGGTGCTGTGTTATGATATTCTCGATCATGTGGGCGATGCCAATGCCCGACAAGTGTCGTTGCTGGAATTGCAGAAAAAAGCCGATGTGCTGAGTTTGCACACGCCCTGGACACCGGAAACAGATAAAATGATCAATACAGCTTTTATCGAAGCGTTTTCCAAACCGTTTTGGTTTCTCAATACGGCACGGGGAAATAGTGTGGTTACGACCGATCTGGTTACTGCACTGATTCAGGGGAAAGTATTGGGTGCCGGATTGGATGTGCTGGAATATGAAAAGCTGTCTTTTGAAAATTTATTTACAGATGATAAAACACCGGAAGCATTACAATATTTATTGCAGGCCGAAAATGTACTATTGACACCGCATATTGCCGGGTGGACTTTTGAAAGTAAGGAAAAACTAGCGCAGGTGATCGTTGATAAGATACTTGTATGCTGTAATAGCTAACCAAAAATAAACTTAAATTATGGACAAAAAACAAAGTAAAAGAGTAACCGGAATTGGCGGTTTTTTCTTTAAATGCGACGACCCGAATACGGTAAAACAATGGTATAGAGAACGTCTTGGAATTCCGGTTGGTGATTACGGATGGTCGTTTACCTGGAAAGACGAAGAAGGAAACGATGGACTGACACAGTGGTCGCCATTTGCGGCAAATACCCGTTATTTTGAGCCGAGTGAAAAGCAGTTTATGATGAATTTTAGAGTGGAGAACCTGGTGGAATTACTTGAGACGCTTAAAGCAGAAGGTGTTACGGTTGTGGGGGAGATGGAAGAGTACGATTATGGTAAGTTTGGCTGGGTTTTGGATCCTGAGGGAAATAAAATTGAACTTTGGGAGCCTAAATAATATTGCTTTAACATAAAAAGTACTATATTCGCCACATAATCAACCTAATCAAAAACAAAAAATGGAAGTAAAAAACACAAATTCAGAGGATTGGAATAGTCCTCAGATCCCGGTATTTAAAGTGGATCCGATCATGGTTTTGGTGTTCGGAATTATTACCTGTGGATTGTACCTTATTTATTGGAATATTAAAGTAGCCGATGTTTTAAACGCGGTGGCCGAAAGACAAATTATCTCCCAACCCGTAGCCATCTTTTCGGGATGTTGTTTGCCTGTTAATTTGTATTTCTATTATATTGCCGGTAAAGACGGTTTGCCTAAAGTATATCAAAAAATTGGAGAACCGAACAAAGATCAGTCGGTTTTATTATTGGTTTTAGGGTTTTTCTTCCCTATGGTAGCTGCAATGATTGTTCAGAGTGATATCAACAAGCTTTACAAATAAAAATAGAAAACAACTCAAAATTTATGGGATTATCGGAGCATTATTGACTCTGATAATCCCTTTTTTGCTTACGTTTCAAAACGAGCACAATCATCTGGATGAAGCGCAATCGCTGTGTCCGTTTAAGATGCTCACCGGATTCCCTTGTCCGGGTTGCGGAATCACAAAATCGTTGGTTTATATCTATGAAGGCGATTTATCAAGAAGCCTTCATTTTCATTTATTCGGGCCATTTGTCTTTGCCTTGTGCCTTGCTGCAATACTCATATTATCCGTGGAGCTTTTTACCGGTAAAAGCTATTTCAGATCCCTTTTTTATAGTAAAAAAGTTGCCTATTTTCTGGCTACTATATTGGTGGTGTATCATGTGATACGGTTGTTTTATTTTGTGTCGGATAACACTTTCGACGATATCTTGCGACAATCCATCTGGAAATAAAAAAAGACCTGAAATTTTCCAGGCCTTTTCGTTTATTGCGATATTTTTTCTTATTCTTTTTCGTTTAGCTTTCGTTCCAGTTCTGCCTGGAATTCTTCCATCACAGGCTTTACGGTGCTTTCCGGTAAATCGGCTATGCGGATGTACATCAAGCCATCTACGGCATTGTTAAATAGCGGATCGACGTTAAACGCAACCACACGTGCATTTTGTTTGATATATTTTTTGATCAAAACCGGCAAACGTAGGCTTCCTGGTTCTACCTCATCGATAATCTTATCGAATTTATTGAGATCGGCTTCTGTTTCGTTAAATACAAAATCCTTATCGGCATCTTTTAGTTTTACCTTATATTCCTTTTTAGGGTGGATATACTGCGCGATATACGGATCGTAGTAATGTGACTTCATAAACTCGATCATAAGCGATTTGGAGAAGTCGGAAAACTGGTTACTGATACTGACACCACCAATCAAATAACGATGTTCCGGATGACGTAGGGTTGTGTGTACAATTCCTTTCCATAACAGGAACAACGGCATTGGTTTTTGCTGGTATTCTTTGATGATAAAAGCACGTCCCATTTCAATGGATTTCGACATCATATCATACAATTCCGGTTCAAAGCGGAATAATTCGTGTAGGTAAAATCCGTTAATACCGAATTTTTTATAAATATCCGAACCCAATCCCATACGGTAGGCACCGGCAATTCGTTTGCTTTCCTCATCCCACAAAAACATGTGGTGGTAATATTTATCGTATTGGTCTAAATCCAACGATTCGTTGGTTCCTTCGCCTACTTCGCGGAACGTGATCTCGCGTAAACGCCCGATCTCATGCAATACATTTGGAATCTTATCCGCAGTAACCAGAAAAACCTCGTAGTTTTTACTTTGAAGCAAACGGTAATCGCCTTTGCGTAATTCGGTTACTTCCTGTAGGATTTTTTCGTAATTCGCAGGATGTGCGATTTGCTTCGGACTGCTTTTTGGTAGCGGTAATTTTAAACTTGGCGCTGATAATAACTTGCTTTCGGTGCTTTCGAATGAGTTGGCCAGCATATACGTTTTGCGGCGTAAAAACTCCGAATAGGCTTCGGTAGTTTCGTATTCACATTGTTCGCTCACCGGAATCGGTTTTCCGATACGTACTTTGATCACACGTTTTTTCTGCGTAAGTAATTCAGATGGCAATTTTGCAGTACGTAACGTCGGACTTATTTTAGACAGCAGGTAAAATAATTTGCTGTTTTTTGCGTGAAAATAAATCGGAACAACAGGAACCTGTGCTTTTTTAATCAACTTTATAGCGCCTTCTTCCCAGGGTTTGTCAACAACCAGTTCGTCGTCTTTGTAAGTAGAAACTTCTCCGGCCGGAAAGATTCCCAACGGTTTTCCTTCGCTAAGGTGACGTAATGTTTCTTTAATTCCGGCAACGCTCGATTTGGCATCTTTGTGATTCTCAAACGGATTTACCGGCATTACATACGGTTTTAAAGGCTCAATGCGGTGTAACAGGAAGTTGGCGATAATTTTAAAGTTAGGCTCGCGCTCCAACATTAGTTTTAATAGTAAAATACCATCAATTCCGCCTAGCGGATGATTGGAAACGGTAATATAAGCACCATCTTTTGGTAAGCGCTTTAAATCTTCTTCCGGAATTTCAAACTTAATCTGGAATTCATCCAGAATGGCGTTTAAAAAAGGAACATCGTTGAGATGTTTATTTCTGTTATATACAGCATTAAGCGTAGAAATCTTCAGCACCTTCATCAGTAACCAGCCTGAAAAAGTTCCTAAGAAACCGTATTTGTCAGTATTTATTGCTTTTGCAACTTCTTTAGCGGTAACTAAACCCATTTAATTTCGTTTTGAGCGAAAAACAAAGATACTAATTCTCTCGAAACGCTAAAAGGCTTTATCTTATTATTATATAATTTTTAATAGCATTGGAATTTAGGTATTTGATTGTGAAGGTTTTGTTTCTATTTCTGTATTTCTGTTTCAATTCTATGGGTTTTTGCCTATTTTTGGGGAAAATGTAACTGTAAACAATGAAGATTATTTCTTATAACGTAAACGGAATCCGGGCCGCTATTACCAAAGGTTTTCTGGATTGGTTAAAAAGTGCTGATCCGGATGTGATTTGCCTTCAGGAAATTAAAGCAACTCAGGAACAAATTCCGTTGCTGGATATCGAACTGGCGGGATATCCCTATCATTACTGGTTTCCGGCTGAAAAGAAAGGTTATAGCGGTGTGGCAATTTTGTCGAAAGTAAAACCAAACAATGTGGTTTTCGGAACCGGTATTCCGCATATGGATAAAGAAGGACGTAACCTGCGCGTGGATTTTGATACGTTTTCGGTGATGAGTCTGTATTTGCCGTCCGGGACAAATATCGACCGACTGGATCATAAGTTTATGTATATGGCCGATTTTCAGAATTACATCAACAACCTGAAAAAGGAAATTCCTAATCTGATTATCTGTGGGGATTACAATATCTGTCACGAAGCCATCGATATTCACGATCCGATCCGAAATGCGAAAGTGTCGGGGTTCCTGCCGGAAGAACGCGCCTGGCTGGACGGTTTTATGAAAAGCGGATTTGTGGATAGTTTCCGTCATTTTAACAAAGAACCGCACCATTACAGTTGGTGGAGTTACCGCGCTAATGCCAGAGCCAATAACAAAGGGTGGCGTATCGATTATAATCTGGTGAGCGAACCGTTGCGCGATCGGATGAAACGGGCTGTGATACTGCCGGAAGCCAAACATTCCGACCATTGTCCGATTTTAGTTGAAATTGAATAAACTCGAAAAAACTGATATAGCAAATGATTAAAAAAATGTCTATTGGAGTGTTGGCACTTGCGTTGTCCACTTCATGCGTTTCTAAAAAATTGTATACCGATTTAGAAACAAAATATGCCGATTTAAAAAAAGAAAACCGTCAGTTGGCCGATGAAAATACATCGCTGTCTAAAGATAAAAACCAGTTGGATTTGCTTTCTAAAGATTTGCAATCACAATTGGATAAGCTAAAAGCCGAACGCGATAAACTGGCATCCGATTATGCTGCCGCTCAAAACAGTCTGAAAACGCTACAGTCGTCGTATAAGGCTCTGGAAAAAAACAGCGATGATGCTTTAAAGAGCAATATGGATAAAAACCGGGAGTTATTGGCGCAGTTGGAAGCTAAAGAAAAAGCATTGGCCGCTGAAAAAGACCGTTTGGAAAAACTGAAAAATGATTTGAAAGACCGTTCGGATCGTGTTAACGAACTGGAAAACATGATCGCCGAAAAAGAAGCTTCCATGAAGCGTCTGAAAGAAACCCTTTCCAAAGCGTTAAATGCTTTTGAAGGAAAAGGATTAACGGTAGAACACAAAAACGGAAAAGTATACGTTTCGATGGAAAACAAACTGTTGTTTGGAACCGGAAGTTGGGCGGTTGGAACCGAAGGTAGAAAAGCCGTTGTAGCGGTTGGAAAAGTATTGGGCGATAATCCGGACATTACGGTACTGATCGAAGGACATACCGATAATGATAAATATGCCGGTGCCGTTGGTGCAATCGAAAACAACTGGGATTTGTCGACCAAAAGAGCTACCGCTATCGTAAATATTCTGGCTGAAAACAAAGCAATCGACAAAAAGAACCTGACAGCAGCCGGTAGAGGAGAGTTTGCGCCAATCGCATCCAACGATACCGCTGAAGGAAAAGCAAAAAACAGAAGAATCGAAATTATTCTGACCCCTAAACTGGATGAAATTTCGAAAATGCTTAACGATATTAACTAATTAACAGTTATATAGTGAAAAAGGTTCAGCCGTACGGGCTGAACCTTTTGTTTTTAGTATTTTTGAAACCTTATAATTGGAGCCTGAAATTAGCATGAAATACACAGTAATACCGGGAACGGACATCAAAATAAGTACAATATGTCTCGGAACCATGACGTTTGGAGAACAGAATACCGAAGCGGAAGCACACAGTCAGTTGGACTTTGCATTGGACAAAGGCGTTACTTTTATCGATACCGCCGAAATGTATCCCGTGGCGGCACGTGAGGAAACTTCCGGACGAACAGAACGCTATATCGGAAGTTGGTTGCATAAAACCGGAAACCGCGATAAAGTAGTACTGGCAACTAAAATTGCCGGTCCTAACCGCGGAATGGAATATTTACGGGACGATTTGCACTATACCGATAAAACGATTCGCGAATCGGTTGATAAAAGCTTACAACAGCTGCAAACGGATTATATCGATTTGTATCAGTTGCACTGGCCGGAACGAAAGTCGAATATGTTCGGACAACGCGGTTTCACAGTTCAGGAGGATGCCTGGGAAGATAATTTTAAAACCGTATTGGAAACCTTTGATGCGTTGATCAAAGAAGGAAAAATCCGTCATATCGGCGTTTCGAATGAAACACCGTGGGGTGTGATGCGTTTTCTGGAAGAAAGTAAAAAACACAATCTACCGCGTATTGCGACGATTCAAAATCCGTATTCGTTGTTAAACCGAACTTTCGAAGTGGGTTTGTCCGAAACCTGCTACCGTGAAAAGGTAGGGTTATTGGCCTATTCGCCATTAGGATTCGGTACACTTACCGGAAAGTTTCTTACCGGAGAACCATTGCCAAAAGCGCGAATTAACCTGTTTCCGCGTTTTTCACGTTACTCTGGCGAGCAATCTCAAAAAGCCGTGAAATTATATCAGGAATTGGCCACTTCCTTTGGATTGACGTTAACCGAAATGGCTCTGGCCTTTGTACAACAACAAGCCTTTGTTGCTGCAACAATCATTGGAGCGACGAATTTGGAACAGCTGGAGGAAAATATTAAAACCCATTCGGTGGTTTTAACAGAGGAGATGATTCGTGAAATCAATCGTATCCAGGAGCATATTCCAAATCCGGCACCTTAATTTTATTCTACAGACAATTTGTGCGTAGCAGTGCTACCCTCGCTGTCGGTAATATGAAGAATATATAAACCTGTAGCTAAGTGCGACGTTTTAATGTTGACTAGCTCCAGGTTTTTTGTTTTCTGAATATGAACCTGTTTTCCGTTCGTGTCGAAAATAGCAACGGCATCCGGATAGCTGTTGCCATTGGCTTTGATGTTGATTTCGGTTTTCGCCGGATTCGGATAAATCGTAAACGTATTTCGGTTAAAATCGGCAGTACTTAGTGAACTGTCTTTTATCTTATAGATGGTTCCGTTGTTAATCGCACCGATATACAATTCACCATTCATGTCTTCTCCAAAAGTTACAAAACTATTACCGCTAAAGTTCGTCGAGTAGGTTATGGTTCCGTTGTTGTCAACCATACCGATTCGGGGCGAACAATAATCCGTAAAGAAATATTTGTTCTGGAAATTAGGATAAAGCGTTCCGGTATAAACATAACCACCGGTTATCGAACAATTCCCGGCACTATGAGCGGTAACCGCCAAAGGAAAAGTCATCGTCGATTGTGCGGGACATCCGGTACTGGTATTGTACGTATTGTTTCCTTCATAACAACGCCAGCCATAGTTCAGTCCGGCTTGGTTGGATGCCACTTTATTAATCTCTTCGAAGGCATCCTGTCCTACATCAGCGATCCATAAGTCACCATTGTTTCGGTTAAAGGAAAATTTCCACGGATTACGCAATCCGATCGCCCAGATTTCGTCGGCACCAGCCACACCTACATACGGATTATTGGCCGGAATGCCATAAGGTGATCCGGAATTCACATCAATTCGCAGCATTTTACCCAACAACTCGTTGATATTTTGCGCCCGGTTTCCGGGATCGCCACCGCTACCGCCATCACCCATACCGATGTATAGATAGCCATCCGGGCCAAATTTTACAGATCCGCCATTGTGATTGGAAAATGGCTGGGTAATAGTAAGTAAAACAGAAGCACTTCCCGCATCGGCAAGATTCGGATTGCTGCTATTCACACTGTACCGTGCAATTACCGTATTACCGGCTGTATTGGTATAGTTAACATAAAAGAAGCCATTGGTACTGTAATTCGGATGGAAAGCAAGACCGAGTAAACCGCGTTCTCCTCCGGAACTAATCAGGCTGGTTACGGTTAAAAAAGGTGTTGCATTAACGGTTCCATTAGCATTTACTATTTTAATGTTTCCGCCGCGTTCCACGACAAATAATCGGGAATCATTAGCATGTGCTATTTCGACCGGATTGGAAAAACCGGTTGCGAAACTTTCTAGTGCAACGGTCTGTGAAAAACCGATGTTGCTCGCTATAAGTGCCAGGGTAAGTAGTATTTTTTTCATAGGATAGTTGGTGTTGGTTTGTAGTAAAAATAGTAAAAAAATATTTAGTACAGTTGTAACGGTTTAATTTTTAGTATAATAAGGACTTTAGTGGGACAATGTGGGCGTTGCTGTAATGCTGTATGAATCAATATTATAATTTAGTCTATGCCCTGAACGATTCTTTATTATTTGGTATGTATTACGCAAAATTTAATTTGACTCGGGAATGAAAAAAATGCTACAAAGTTTGACAGTGATTATAAGTCTGTTTTATGTAACGCTGGTAAAAAAATGTGATCAGGAATACGGTGTCAAACAGGAGGTTGCCAGAAATGAAAAAATGACTGTGAAAAGACTGTCCGATGAAGAGATACGAAAAGTTTCCCATGTGGCAAAAAAATTGAATGAAGTGTTGCTGGCATTGGTTGTGGATGCCTATAACGCCGAGAATCGTTTGATAGTAAACCGGGAAGAAGCTGTTTTTATTAAGGATAAAGGAATAACATCCTATACGTTTCCAATTATACGGGAATGCCCTGTTGATGCAATTGAAAATCTTGTGCTGAATTTTTCGGAAAAAGGAGATTGTAATGTCTTTCTGACGACATATGATCTGAAACGTACTCAGGTATTGGGACTCCATAATATGCATAGTTTGGAAGATAAAATGGGTATTGCCATCCGAAAAAAAGTAGACAAAGCCTCCAAAGAGCAAAATCTGTTTTATAAAGGGACTATATTCGCAAGGATCCCAATAGTGTGGAACGACAGTGGTGAGGTGACATCCTCTTTGGAATGGTTGCAAAAACAGGAGGATGACGATTTATACGGATTTGAAGAACAACAACAAAAAACCTTTGGAAATAATACTGCTCCGGTTTTACAAATTCTAACCACACCGGTTGTGAGTATGACATTTGCATCGTTTTTGAAACGGTTTAAAGAAGAAATTACAACCGTAAGTCCCAATAGTATCTGGTGGCGAACAAATGCCAGTGATACTGTAGTAGCCTATTTAAAGGAACAATTTGATTTCAAAACCGGATTGGAAACGCAGGAAGCAAATGATTTCGCGTCATGGGCTGTTGGTTATATGTGTAAAAATCCGGAAATAACCTGGGAACATTTGGAAAAATGGTTTTTAGAACCGGAAGAAATAAGAGAAAAGACCCGCGATAGCCGGTTCTGGGAAAAAACGATACAGAATTTTCAGACCAAAAAATTACCGTCCGATGATGCTTTTGTAGAAGTAGCTCCGAAACCTAAAGAATATAATCGCATCGACAGATCGGTTATTAAAGATGTTCAGGAACAATATTCCAATCATTACGATTCGACCAGTGTCACGGAACACCAGAAGTTGAATGTCATAAATAAGTTACCCAAAAAGAAATGGGGGGTTGATTGTGAAACCAATGATGTTTTGGTGGAAGATTTTAATATCGGGATGAATAAGATTTATGAAGATCCGACTTACAGGCTGAAAGGACAGAAAGCAAACTTTGCCAATTTTTTAAGGGATAAAACAGGGATTAATACCGTTGAAAATACGGATGTTGATGAAAACGGGGGCTTCGGACATGTGGATCTGATTGCAAAAGGAAAATCCCTTACCGAAGCAGGGGCATGCCAGCTAAAAGAAATACAGTGTATTGAAATATTGGAGTTGGATTAGAAACACGTCTCTTTAAAGATATAGCCACTTGCTTTTTTGATGACCTGAGTTACAATTGTTTTTAAAAACAAAGAACCTCTCCAGAGGAGAGGTTCAATTTTCTAAAGATTTCCGATTATCTTGTCTTTAGGGTATTTAACGGTATAGCTGATGCGGATTTTTTTCGTCTCATTCGGTTTTAAATGGAACTCCCAACTTAATAAGCCGGTTTCGGAATTAACCTTCGCACCCTCTTTTTGTTTTAATTCGATTTCAATTTCCTTATCGCTGCTTAATGGATATTGATCCTCCAGTTTTAACAAAATAGACTCTTTTTTGTTGTTACGAATCGTAATGTCATACGTGAAAGTTTGTTCTTTTTTGGTAGACAGGAATTTAACACCGGATTTATCGACAACTTTTTCACGCGTGATCACAACTTTTTTGTCGCGTCCCATGCTAAGATTCAACGTGTCGGATGTTTGTCCCGGATTGACAAGTGTTTTGCCTACATACATTCCCTCGAAAATGATATTGGCTTCGCCTTTTAACAGGTTGTATTTGCCATAATCACTAATCTCGGCCAATAAAAAGGATTCTTTGTCCAGTTTGGGTGCTGCATAATATTTATACGTAGCCGGTAATTTGATCTCTTTTAACGAAACACTATGGGTTTTGCCATTCGACAGGATGTCATACGGGATATCAATATCAAACGAAACATTTAACTGATTTTCGTTGATCATGGTGTAATCCGAAACCGTACTTCTTGCTTGTAATCCGGAAACTTTTCCTCGAATCCCGACTGCTGAGACTGCAACCTCTTCCAGTCGATCATGGTTAGCTTTGACTTGTGGTACGGCAGGATATATCTGTTGGTACGCTAAAAACCAGGGGTTGATTACAGGTGCCTGATTGTTCTGGTTCGGGATGCCGCTGGAAAGAGTTAGTTTTACTTTTCTCCAGTCAACTCCGGTATTTTGAACCACTTGCGCTTTATACAACATGTTTACCGGTGAGGCAATATTGTCGGCACGAAGCTCATAAAACGGTGACCAACGTGCATTGTTTGTCAGATAGGAAACATCCAGTGTTACGGCTCCGGCCGTTTGGTTCATCACCTGTAATACCAGTTTTCCGGTAGCATTTTTTTCCTCTTTAGTACTGTTGATTTCCAGTTTGGTGTTTAGTTTGGTTAAAAGATCGGATAGTTTCTTTTCGCGTTCGTTTAAAACGTCTATTGTATTACTGATTTCGGTGCGTTTCGTTTTGTAATACTCCACCATTTTCATCAGTTCCGTTACACTCAAACCGGTATTTGCCCCATATACCTGTTGATTTCGATCCAAAATTTCGATGGTTTTCATTTCCGAAGTCCGCGTGTTGTTTAAACGATCCAGTTCTTTTTGGACAATTTTGATGCTATCGCGTACTTTTTTAATAGCTGGAGAACTTTCATCGATGTCGTATTCACTGATATAATCGTTCGTGAATTGCGAGGAAAGTACTGTAAGGCTCGAAGGTGCACCGATTTGAACCGTGTTTTCATTCAGATAATTCGCTACATTTTTGATAACGATTTCATGTGTTCCGGCCGGAAGATTCAGATGAGCTGTTTGCGATATTTCCGCGGCGTTGAAATATACGGTAACCGCATTGACTTTGGCTGTCGTAAAAACGGGCTTTTGGGCGAATACCATTCCGGACAGGGCGAATAGGAGTATTGTGATAAACTTTTTCATGTTTTTTTAGTAAATATAATGTTTTACAAATTGTGTAAAAAGCGTTTTATTTTAGGTTTTTTTATTACCGGTAGTGTTGGCAAAGGCGACGATGCCGACAAAAAATACGGTAAGTATAAAGACTGTTGGCATTTCGTTTTTATTTTTGGAAAGAGTGGATGTCATTTTCAATGGTTAGGATTAACAAACAGGTAGCGGTGCAAAAAACCGGGCTGGTAATGCAATGGTGACCGTTCCAGCTACCATTGTTGTTTTGGATGTTGATCAGCTTTCCGCTAACGTTGTCGTACCAGTTTTTCCAGTCATTGTCTTTTTTAACCAACATGGATTCGCCTGTTTGCAGAAAACTCATAAATTCTTCACCACCATTATTTCCGAAACCATTCATTACACCATTGTCCATTGCCTGTACTTTTGCGGCTTTATACACTTTTGATGCGACATCATAGGAGGCGGCTTTTTCTTTCGAAATACCAATCTTTTGCAGGTTGTCGCGGTTGAGTTCGGCTGTTTTACCGATTTTACCTTCTGCTTTGGCTTTGGTAAACAGTTCTTCGGCCTCTTTGGCTTCCGAGGCACTTCCACGAACGGAACTACTCACCGCATAAAGCATAATGCCGGCACCATCTTCGGTTTTAGCGGTATTACTTTCGGTATTGTAATTGCTTTTCTGATAATTGCGGGCAGCGGTGATCTTGTCTTCATTGACGGTAATGTTTTTGTTTTTCTTAGCCTGTTCCAATCCCGAACTGGCAAAAGATGATTGCAATACACCGGCCCATCCGGCACCGTTTACTTTTCCGTTGGTGTCGTACGATTTCTCAATTTTGTTAACGCAGATTTGTATGGCGTTCTCAACGCGTCGCGACGGATTTTTTTCGGCTACCTGATTTAAAAATTGAAGCGCTAGTGCGGCATCAATATTTTCGCCCAGTTTGCGTTGTATCTGGGTGCCGCGAACCTGCGTGATATAAGCACTGTTTTTACTGGCTTCGATCTGGTGTAACAGATAGTCCAACGCATTGGAAAGTTGTTTTTGATACGGACCTTTGGTTGTGGTATAGCCCATACGATATAAAGCCATCGCCGCCATTGCCGTTGTAGCCGGATCGGATTGTACGGCATGTGGGTTCATTTCGCCCTGATTGCTGTGGGAACCGGCGCCCCAACCGCCGTCGTTGTTTTGTGCGGAAACCAACCATTTTTCACCTTTTTGTACAACACTTTTTAGAGAAGCATCATTTTTATATTGAGCATATTCTGCAACGGGTTGTTCCCCCATAACCGACATGAAAACACAAGGTTTCTCTTCCGGTGCTTTTTGCGTATGAAGTGCTGTTGTTTCAGTCAAATCCGGTTTTCCGGTTTTGATAATGGCTCCGGTCAACAATACCGAAGTCGTTATTGCTAGTAAAAGATTCTCGGTTTTCATAATTCTCGGTTTTTTAAAGATTACAGTTCAAAAGTAGTCGTCTCGGACATGCGGTTTTGACAGAATGGGTGAAAGTGGGTTTCTACTTGGTGAAAGAATAGTAGCAGCTTATTTGGAAGTACTTAGTTGTAAGGGTTTCAGATCACCGGATGGTGTTACCAGTATATATTCCTTTTCGTTTTTCGGTGCCGGCTTTTTGGTGCGCGTGATGGCAATTTTAATCTCATATTGCACCTGAATTACCGGCTCGAGTATGGTTGAATTGACCACAAAATCAAAATCCTTGTTTGTAATCGGTTGGTAATACAATGTTGTCGATTTAACAGCCTGATTGACATTGGCAAATTTTTTAAGCGAAAGCGATGAACTGCTATAGGCTTCATACGATTTATACATCTCAACCGGAAGCGTGATACTGTAACCGTCGGCTATTTTTTTCTCGGCATTTGTAAAGGTTTCGCCTAACAGGGTTTCGTAATTTTTTACTTTCTCCAAAACCAGAAGCCGGGCTTTGTTCATCAGGTCTTTTTTTACCGCTTCCAAAGTATTCGAAAAGTAATCTACCCGTACGAGATCGTAAATTTCATTGGCGGATAGAATCTTCATAAAATCGTCCAGGAGACTCGGATCGGTATATTTAATATGAATGTTCTTTTTTAGCTCAAAACCTACCGGGATTTCATTATAGGTTTTCCGGCTAAATAGTTTTCGTTCGACCGTATAATCATACATCGGAACAAAAGTGATCATGTCAACAAAGGTTTCCACGCCTTTTTTTAATCGGATTTCTTTTAACGACTGACCGATGCGTTTGTCAATGATCTCATTCACTTCTTCCGTAGTGGCACCGGTTTGGGTAACCTGGAAAATAGCGACATACGCATCGGCTTTCACATTGGCCAGACCTTTTACACTGGCAATGATATCGGCATTGGAAGGAAAATTCACATTGATCGAATTGTCTGTAAATACAACCTGATTTTTGTAATTGATATTTCCGGAAACCTGTGCAATGGTAAATTGTACAATTAGTAAGCTTGTAAAGAATAGTATTTTTTTCATATCAGCGGTTTTAAGGTTCGGAACAAATGTATTAATCGAAAAAACGTACTTTTGGAAGAACGGGTGAAACGCGAATCCGACTTGGTGAATGCTATAGGAAAGGATTTTGGTTTTAACGTACTTTACATTCAGAAAAAACAAGTAAAACAGCATGCGGTATATAATATGTATCTTGATCGGATTGGGTGTCGGACTTTTGATTCCGCAGCAGGCGATTGCCCAACAAATCAATACTGAAAAAGCGAGTAAAAGTGTTAGTGGTAAGCTGAGTAAAGCAGCAGATGAACTGGCCAAATCGTTAGACGCTAACGATGAGGTAAAGATCGCAGCGAGTTACGAAAAGCTCGCACAGGAGTTTATTGATGCTGACGATCCGGTTAAGGGAGAAGAATATCTTAAAAAAGCATTGGAAAGTTTTACCCGATTGAAACGGAAAGAGGATATTGCACGGGTAACGCGAAATTTGGCACGAACACAGGAAAGTCAGAATAAATACAAAGCGGCGATCAGTAATTATCAGACTGCGAGTGCCATGACGGTCGATAAAAGCGCAATAGAGGTCAATCAGAACGATGCAAAGCGTTTGCAAAGTCCCCAAAATCCAGCGGCACAGTATGATTATGTCAATTCCAATATCAAATTGCTGGAAAAAGAAAACCGTAAGGAGGAAGTAGCCGAGGCCTATGTGCAAAAAGCAGAAATGAGTCTGAAGAAAAGAGATAAGGTCGAAGCCATTGAAAGCTATAATCAGGCTATTACGTTTGTAAAAGATAAACCGGAAGCGGTGATCAAACTCAAAAATGAAATCGCAAAAGTCTATACCGCTGATAATCAGTTTGACGAAGCGATTGGGATTTCCGAAAAACTATTGGCCGATGCCCGGGCGCGTCAGGATTTTGATACCGAAATCGCTCAGTTGCAATCGTTGGCAACCATCTATTTTAAAAAGAAAGAACCGGAAAAAGCAACTCATGCTTTAAAAGAAGCCTATCAACTGGCAACCGAAAAAGGAAAAGCCGATGCCGTAAAAAAAAGCCTCGAAAGATTGCTGAACTTTTACCGACAGACCGGGAATTATAAGGAGAGTACACAGTTATATGAGCAATTCTTTCAAAACTACGAACAGCTAACCCGAAAAGACAGTGCGCAAGCCGACCAGTTGACCTTTCAGGTAACGGAAGAAAAGATTCGTCAGCTGGAAAAGGAAAAAGTGTTAAAAGATGAATTGATCGCCAAAAAAAATACCTTTAATTATTTTCTGATTGGTTCTATGGGATTACTGTTATTGCTTTTAGGATTGATCATAAAAGCTTTGTATTCGATCAAAACTAAGAATAAAGAAATAGCCTTACAGTCGTTGCGCCGGGAAATGAATCCGCATTTTATTTTTAACAGTCTGAATAGCGTCAATCAGTTTATATCGCAAAACCGCGAATTGGAAGCCAATAAGTATCTGACGTCCTATTCAAAGTTAATGCGGAATATGATGGAGAATTCCAATAAGGATTTTATTGCGTTGGGAAGTGAAATTGAACAATTGCGGAAATACCTCGACCTCGAACATATGCGTTTCGAAGATCAGTTTGAGTATACCATTACGGTGGATGAAAAGCTCGATACGGAAACCATTCAGATTCCAAATATGATCATTCAACCTCATCTGGAAAATGCCATTTGGCACGGACTTCGGTATAAGGAAGGAAAAGGCTTGTTACAATTGCGTTTTCTCCTTGAAAATGGAAGTGTTGTGGTTGTGATCGAGGACAATGGTATTGGATTAACCAAAAGTCGGGAGTTGAAAACTAAAAATCAGAAAGTTCACCAGTCGAGAGGACTTACCAATACGAAAGAACGGATTGGTTTGTTAAATGAATTGTATAAAAAGGAAATCGCCTTACAGATTGTTGAAAAAACAGAACCGGAAACCGGGACTATTGTAACCCTGCGTTTTTCCCGGATTGAAAAATAAAATGCCATGCAAAAAATAAGAAGTGTAATTGTAGAAGATGAATCGGTGGCAAGAGAAGTGCTTAAAAATTACCTCTCCAAATATTGTCCGCAGGTTGAGGTAATTGGCGAAGCGCAACATATCAAAGAAGCCGTACCGTTGTTGCATGAACTGGAACCGCAACTGGTTTTTCTCGATGTGGAAATGCCTTTTGGAAATGCTTTCGATGTATTGGAAGCCTGTAAGGATTTGCAGTTTGAAACCATTTTTGTCACCGCTTTTTCGGAATATTCACTAAAAGCCTTAAATCAGAGTGCGGCCTATTATTTGTTGAAACCCATCAGTATTGAAGAGCTGATTTTGGCGGTCAATAAAGTGCAATTGCAATTGTTGAATCAGGAAATTTTTAACCGGAATCGGATCATAGTGGAAAACTTCCGGGAGCCAAATCCGGAGCGTCAGAAAGTTATTTTGCCAACACTCGAAGGTTTTGAAGTCGCCAAAATGGAAGAAATCGTTCGTCTTCGTGGAAACGGTAATTTTACGGATATCTATTTACAGGATGGCAGTAAAAAAATGGTATGTCGTTTTTTAAAGCATTTTTCGGAAATCCTTCCGTTTCCGTTTTTACGGGTTCATAAATCCCATATTATCAATGTGAATTTTGTAAAATCCTATCATAAAGGAGCCGGAGGTTATGTAACGCTTTTCGATGGTTCGGAAGTGGAAATTTCACCCACCTATAAAGAAGAGTTTCTAAAGAATTTTAAATAGGTTAATACACCATTTCTTTTATAAAAAGAGAATCGATGGCAATGCTATCCGGAACAGCCTTTAATTTTAGTAAGGATCGCGAACGACCGGTGATTGTAAACGGTAATTTATAACCAATCGTATCTTCCGGAGTTAAGACGCCTCTGCGCAACATTAGTTTTGTCAGGAAGTTTTGTTGCTCGTTGGCATAACCTTTTAGACTTCCGGTACTGTCGAACTGCCACATGAATTTTTTTGGCTTTGGTACAATAGTCGCTAAGAAAAGACATTCTTTTAACGTCAGATCGGCGGGTTTTTTCTGAAAATAAAATTGTGCGGCTTCTCCGATTCCATATACATTTGGTCCCCATTCGATCACGTTAAAGTAAACCTCAAGCATCCGTTGCTTACTGGCGATACGGTTGTTTTCGAGTATATACACCAATAGGATTTCTTCCAGTTTGCGGGACAATGTTTTTTCACGGGTCAGGAATACATTTTTGACCAATTGCATACTGATTGTACTGGCACCACGGGCAAATTTTTTGGTTCGGATGTTTTTAACGATCGACTGTTTAAAGGCTTCGTTGATAAAACCACGGTGTGACATAAACGACGGATCTTCCGACGTTAAAACGCTTTTTTGCAGATAAGGCGCTATCTGATCCAACGGTGTGAAATTCGGATTGGACGGACCCACCACTATCGGGCGTTGTGGCACTCCGTTTTCGATCGCACGATAGGTGAATGCGGTGTTTAGTTTATCCAGATCGGCTTCCCCGTATTTAAGTATTCTTAGACCTTCTTTTCGGAGTTTACTCTCAAAAATAAGGGCATTCGGGTTGTTTTTATTAAATTGAAAATCGAGTTTATAATCGAAAGTGCCTTCCGCTTCCATGCCTTCGAAATGGGTGAATAATCCTTTTGGCAGCGACGTGATAAAGTCCTGTGCTTTCATGTTAGGAATCGCAACACGAAGGGTATACAAAGTGTCTTTTTCGGTGTTGTATTCGGCAAAGGGTTGTACTTTTATAGCATTGAGCTGTGCTTTGGAACTACTGTCTATGGCTACAAAATGTTCGCCAAAAAGGAAACGGTAATCAAAACGGGCTTTTTCGATGATCACATCTTTTTTAGCAATCCTCGGATGGTTAATCGTAAAGTTACTGATAGCGGTATAGCCGTCAACATGCAATTCGTTGCCTTCCATTTTGATTTTGGCTACGTTCACATGTATACTGTCAAAACTGGACAACAGATGAAAACGTTCGTCGATATACGGAACTTTGATTTTGGAGGTATCGCTGTTAAAAAAACGAAGATCGGCAGTTTTATTCCTCGGATCGGCCATGCCCCGGATTTTCCAGTTTTGAGCAAAGGTATTGGTGCGGACGTTAATCGTGGTTTGGAGTTGTTTTCCTTTCAGATCAAGCTCGTTTAGATGCATTGTGACTTTTCGGCCCATGTCGTCCATTCGGAGCGACAGGTTTTGAAGTGTCATATTGGTTGGTACCAAATTTAAAGCTTTCGTTAATAGGCGATAGGCGAGTTTGGCATAATTCCTTTTCTCGCTTTCGGGATTGTCTTCTTTTTCCCGCTTTAGAAAAGCATCAAAGTTTCGGCCTTTTTCGTTTTTTACCAGTTGAATAAAGCCGTTTTTCATTTCCAGTTCCTGCAATTGGATATCGCCGGTAAATAATTGAAACAGGTTTACGGTGGTGGTTATTTTTTCTACAGCTAATAGCGTGTCGGCTTGTTTGGGAACCAAAACAATATCGTGCAGACTTACGCCATTCAGCCCGTCAAATTGTGCTTTTTTGATCGAAAGGGTACAGTTGTAATCGGCATCGAAACGGTTTTCGGCTTTGGTAATCACTTTTTGAAGTAGGGAATCCCGGAAGATAAAAAGCCCGGTAAACGTAAGCGCAAACAGGACTAGCAGCGCTATTGAAAAGCGGATGATTTTTTGCTTTCTGGTTCTCATACTTCTTCTGGTTTGTACAAAAATAGGGTATTATCGCTAAAAATAAAGTAGAAGAAAATGTTAATATGCAAGGTTTTGCCGGTACAAAAAGCATTTTACGCTTGCGATGTTTCGATTCGTGTTTTTTTCGTGGAAAAAACAAAAGTGCGAATCGTCTTGACTAGGATCGGAAACGTCCGAAAAAAACTTTTCTGTGTTGCAACGGGAATTTGTAAAATTCCGATGGATAGCGCGTGGCTGTTACTTTGACTTCAAATTCGCCTTCCAGTTTTTCATAGCCTTCCAGAAATGGGTTTTTACTGAGTTTGGTGCTAAGTTGGTCTATGGTGTAATACTCTTTTGAGCCATCCTGTGTATCCGTCCAACTACTGTATTTGGCTGTAACAATCGTTAGGGTCGAATCAATAGTAAATGTGATACTTTGCCCGGAATAGCCATCGTTTAATACGTTTTCAATTTGAATGCAATTGGGATTTATTTTTTTTAGGATCAGTATATTTCCAAAACCAGTGATGTTGTTGTTGCTGTTTTCCTGTATGGTGAAAAACGGACTGGTTTTAGCCATTTCAAAATGGGAAGCGTCTGTAATCCGTATTTTTCCATAGGTGGTTTGGTGCTTTTCGTTCTGACAACCAACAAGCACAAACAGACAGACAATAAGTCCGTAATAATACTTTTTACCCAAACAATTCACTAACCACATCTTCAATTTTTGAGACCATTTTAACGTTAATTACGGTGTTCTTAACCGCTACTTTATTGTATTTGGAAACGAATATTGTTCCGAAACCTAATTTCTCGGCTTCCTGTATCCGTTGTTCCACACGGTTTACGGGACGGATTTCTCCGGAAAGTCCGACTTCTCCCGCGAAACAATAATCTTTGCCCACCGGAATATCTTCGTTTGAAGATAATATGGCCGCTACAACCGCTAAATCGATCGCAGGATCGTCTACCGAAATACCACCGGTTACATTTAGGAAAACGTCTTTGGCGCCCAATCGGAATCCGGCACGTTTTTCCAGTACGGCTAAGATCATATTTAATCGTTTGGCGTTATACCCGGTCGTGCTGCGTTGTGGTGTTCCGTATACGGCCGTGCTGACCAAGGCCTGGATTTCGATCATCAACGGGCGCATTCCTTCGAGTGTGGTGGCAATAGCAGTTCCGGATAATTCTTCTTCCTTGTGCGAAATCAGGATTTCCGAGGGATTCGCAACTTCGCGTAGTCCGCTGCCTTGCATTTCGTAAATACCCAATTCGGCCGTAGAGCCAAAACGGTTTTTTAGCGATCGCAGAATACGGTATACGTGATTTCGGTCGCCTTCAAATTGTAAAACGGTATCGACCATGTGTTCCAAAATCTTTGGGCCGGCGATGTTTCCGTCTTTGGTGATGTGTCCGATAAGGATGACCGGAACATTGGTTTCTTTTGCATATTTGATCAATTCGGCGGTGCATTCCCGGATCTGGGAAATACTTCCGGCCGATGATTCGATATAATCGGTATGAAGCGTTTGAATAGAATCGATGATCACAATTTCGGGTTCGATGGTTTCGATTTGCCTGAAAATGTTTTGCGTTTTGGTTTCCGTCAGGATATAACAATTGTCGCTATTGGTCGTAATCCGTTCGGCACGCATTTTTATCTGCTTCTGACTTTCCTCGCCCGAAACATATAAGGTTTTGTAGGGAAGTTTTAGGGAAATTTGTAATAATAGCGTACTCTTTCCAATGCCGGGTTCACCACCTAAAAGGGTAAGCGAACCGGGAACCAGTCCGCCGCCCAATACACGGTTGAGTTCACCGTCGGTAGTGTCCATTCGGATTTCCTCGGCTGAATCGATTTCATTTATTTTTAAAGGCTTAGCCGCTTTTTTAACTTCAGTGGAACTGGCTTTCCAGGCAACCTTTTCTTCTTTCTGGATGACTTCTTCGACTATGGTATTCCATTCTTTACAGGCATTACATTGGCCTTGCCATTTAGAATATTGTGTGCCGCAGCTCTGACAGAAGAAGGTTGTTTTTAATTTGATCGCCATTTCGGATGTATGCTCTTTTTGTAATTGTTATCTCGATTTTACGGCATCGGCTCTTTCCAGCATACCGTCTTTGGTAAGGTCGCCAATAGGTTCCTGATTAAAGGCACTCATATAGGCTTTGTAGGCTTTTTTGTTATCGTTGGTGTTTTCGTAATACAAGCCTTTTTCGTATTCGCTGATCATGCTTTTCGGGTAGTTCTTTTTGGCCACTTCCGAAAGCGTTAATAGTTCTTCGTAGTTTTTATTTTTAAGGATCGCCGCTTCAATGGCTTTAAAATCGTTTAAACGGATTGTTGGCTTGTATCCTAATTTTTTTTCCAGGTTGTTGTATTTGTCAATCAAATATTGCGTATGACCGGTTGGTAATTTGGCGATTTTTTCCTGAAATTCAATCGTCGAAATCGGTTGGTAGCCGTCAAAAATATGATAGGCTGCATTCGGAATAGCAAAGGTTACAAGCGAATAGTGGGATAGCCCTTTAAATTCATCAAAACGGTATTTTAGATTGCTGTTGGTAACGGCTTTTGCTTTTTCGTCTAATGCTTTCATTTTGGTCTGAATTTTTTTCAGATCACCATCGGAAGTCGCCTGATAATAGAAAAGCGGTTTTTGAATCGCAGCAAGACGCTCCGGAATTCGGTTTTCCATCTCCGGTGCAAATTCCGGACTTAACGAAATATAAGCGTTGAAAATCGGGTTGTCTTTATATAAGAAAAAGTTTAAAAAACCGGCTGTTGTGTCCAATCCGGCAATCATCCGAAATGGTGCGACACGGTATTTTTTTTCAACATAGGGAAGTAATTCCGCACCGATAAATTCGAAAAATTTGGCTCCTTGTTCATTCGGTAATCCGCCTTCATCATAAGAACTGTCGTGTTCTCTTTCGTTGTTTTTATTCTGATTAATGGCAACAATGATTACTTCGGGTAGGTCGTCCCAATAAGCACCGTAGGAAAAAACACCGTAAAAAGGGTTGGTTAGATACTCGCCGTCCAATACGAGTAGTAAGGGGTATTTTTTGTCTTTATTGCTCTCGTAATTGTCGGGTGTAATAATGGTAATTTCCCGGATTTCCTTCAGTTTTTCGGAGTTGAAAGCTTCAACGGTTCTTTGGGAAAACAGGGTGTGACTCAGCAAAAATGTTGCCAGGAGGAATAGCGTTTGTTTCATGTTTGTTAGTAGTTTCTCGTAGTTTTGGAATAGAGAAGCAAGATAACAAAAATTATTTATTTCGATGTAAAAGCGGTAATAACAAAAAGGAAAGCAATCCCATCAAAATGATCAGCCCGGTTTGTGATGTCCATAAGATCCAGCCAAAAGTCGTACCGGCCGTTTCGGGTACCGAATACAGTAGTAAAATCTCGGAAATCAATAATGGAAAAGCACCAAAACCACCATTGGTAAAGCTGATAGCAAGGCTTCCTACTACAAAAGCGGTAACGACTACGCCAAAACTGATCGTGCTGGTTTCTTTAATAGCAAAAACAGCAAAGTAAAAGGTGAGTACGTAACCGATCCAGATCACAGCCGTATAGAATAGAAAAGCCCATTTGTGCGGCATTTGGAATACACTTAGAACACCTTCGATTAATCCGGATATTTTTTGTTTGACAAGCACAACCGGTCGCCATTTGGAATACAAAAATACCAGTGTTAAAGCAATAAGAATACCGACACCGGAAGCACCGATCAGGATTAGTTTATGAACCGGGATTTTTTGCTCCAGAAAGGTTTTTAGGTTGTCAAATTGTAATAAAAGTGCCGTGAACATTAGGGCTAACAGTATAACCAGGTCGATTACCCGTTCGGCAATAATGGATCCGAAGGCCTTGTCGAAAGGGACATCTTTGTATTTTTTAACAATCAGTGCGCGGGATACTTCTCCCGATCTCGGAATGGTAAGGTTCATCAGGTAACCGATGCAAACCGCGGCCAAATTGGTTTTAAAAGGAGAGAAATATCCCATGTGCTCCAAACTGTAGCGCCAACGGTAGCCCCTTGCTAAAAGGCTTACCAATGAGAAAAACGTTGAAATCAGAATGTAGTTGTAATTCGCATTCCGGAAATAGCTTTTCATTTCGTCCAGCTGTTCGGGTGTAAATTTATTATAGGCATAATACACTAAAAAAACTCCCAACAAAAGTGGGAGTAGAATGCCTGTGGTTTTTTTTAATTTCTCTTTCAAAAGGATGATTATGTTAGGGTATTGTCATTTTCATTCGGGAAAATAATAGACGGTTTGAAGTCTTTGGCTTTTTCCATGTCAATAATTCCGTATGAAATGATAATGATAATATCGCCTTTGTGAACCTTTCGTGCTGCAGGGCCGTTTAGGGTTATTTCACCACTGTTACGTGGTCCGGGAATGGCGTAAGTTTCCAGACGTTCCCCGTTGTTGATGTTTACAATGGAGACTTTTTCTCCTTCGAAAATATTGGAAGCTTCCATCAAAGCGACGTCAATCGTAATGCTTCCGATGTAGTTTAGATCGGCTCCAGTCACCTTTACACGGTGAATTTTGGATTTAACAACTTGAATTTGCATGGTGCAAAGGTAATTAATTTAGTGCAATATTGTCAATCAATCGGATATTGTTTATGTAAACCGCAATAAAGCCGCGGTATTTTTTAGTGCTGTTTTTGTGTGTGGCCGATAATAAGGTCGCTTCGTCTGCAATCTCAAAATATTCCAACTCAAAGGCAGGATATTGGGCAAAGGTATGGGTAACATAATCAATAATATCCTGGGTTGATTGGGTGCTGAATTTTTGTTTGGCTTCCAATAGCGTTTTGTAAATCAGGGAGGCTTCTTCTCTGGCTTCGCTACTCAAACGCTCATTTCGGGAACTCATCGCCAGTCCGTTTGCTTCACGGTGTATCGGGCAGCCGATTACGTTTACCGGAATATGGTGTTTTTCGACCAGTTTCTTTACAATCTGAAGTTGTTGGAAGTCTTTTTCGCCAAAATAAGCATTCGTTGGCTGTACAATTTCAAACAGTTTTTTTACAATCGTTCCAACGCCGTCAAAATGACCTGGGCGGTGTGCGCCTTCCATCTGAAATTCCAAACCATCATATTCAAATGTGGAAGCAGTGGTGTTCCCTTCGTAAATATCGTCTACGGTTGGAGCAAAAACAATAATGTCGTCCGATACCGTACGAATTTTTTCGATGTCGCGGTCTACATGGCGTGGGTATTTTTCAAGATCTTCCGAATTGTTGAATTGTGTTGGGTTTACAAATATGCTGATAACCGTAATCTGATTTTCGGAACAGGATTTTTGCAGCAGGGAAAGATGGCCCTGATGTAATGCACCCATGGTAGGAACAAGCCCAATCGTTTTTTTGGATATGCCGATTTGCGCTAAATGTTGCGCTAAATCTGCTTTTTTGGCAAAAACAAACATTTGCTTTGGATTTAAATTGGGTGCAAAATTACTATTTTGTCAAACAACTGCATAAAATTTTGTAATTTTGCATGTTTTTTATATCCAATAAATAAAATTTAATGCAATGAATGATAAGAGGATATTGTATGTATCATCTGAAGTGGTGCCTTATTTAGCTGAAAATGAGGTTTCTTTAATGTCGTACGACGTGCCAAAAATGATCAATGATCAAGGAGGACAAATCAGAATTTTTATGCCTCGATATGGGAATATCAATGAGCGCAGGCACCAATTGCATGAGGTTATCCGCTTGTCAGGGATGAATTTGGTGGTGAATGATATGGATATGCCGCTAATTATTAAAGTCGCTTCTATACCAAAAGAGCGTATTCAGGTTTATTTTATCGATAACGATGAATACTTTAAACGCAAAGCAACTTTCTCGGATGAGGATGGTGTGTTGTATCCGGATAATGACGAACGTTCCATCTTTTTTGCAAAAGGAGTAGTGGAAACCGTTAAAAAATTAAACTGGGTGCCGGATATTATCCATGTGCACGGCTGGTTAGCAGGTATGCTTCCGGTTTATATGAAGCACTACTATAAAGATGAGGCGCTTTTTGCCGATACTAAGATCGTAACATCTGTTTATGCGCAGTCGTTCGACGGAACACTGGATCCGGAAATGATGAAAAAAGTAGCGTTTGACGAAATTCCGGATGCGTCGATTACCGACCTGGAAATTCCGAACTACGAAAATATTATGAAAGCCAGTATTCTGCATTCGGATGCCGTGATTATTGCCTCTGAGGAGCTGTCTCCAAGTTTAACAAAATTTATAGAAACATCGGGTAAACCTTTTTTACCTTTCGTGCCGAAAGATGCTTTTGCAGAAGCATATACTAATTTCTATAAAAATCAAGTTATATAATCATTACTTTGATCTGATAAAAAATATGAATAGGATTTCATTATTACAAAAAATACTCCTGTCTTTTACAGCGGTTTTGTTGTTCTCCTGCGATAAGGATTTTAATACTGTCGGTTCCGATCTGGTTGGAGAGGAAAACTATACTTTGGAGAAGTATGTGGGGCAAACGCTGGAAGCTTATAATAAAGCTACGGGTGGTGTGCAGACCAACAACCTGCCGGTAAATCTTTTGGGGGTAATGAATAATACCACTTTCGGAGAAACCAAAGCGCATTTCGTGTCCGAAGTACAATTGGCTTCTGCAGCTCCAACTATCGGAGATAATCCTGTGATCGATTCGGTTTGGGTATATGTGCCGTATTTTGCCACACAAACCGGAACGGATGATAATGGCGTGCGTTTGTACGAGTTGGATTCGGTTTACGGAAAGGATAATAAGTTTAAATTAAAAGTTTACGAGTCAAAATACCAATTGCGAACGTTTGATCCGTCTAACGGCGGAGATGCTCAAAAGTATTTTTCCGATGAGAAAAATCTGGTGGAGAATAACAGAGGTACTTTACAGTTGAATGATGGGCCACCAAATCAGAATGAAGCGTTTTACTTGAATAATCTGGAAACAATTCTGTATAAAATGGATGCTGCCGGGAATTATTTGAATTCAGCCGGACAGATTATTGATAATAGCGATATTGGTAATCGGGTGATTCTGGAACGGTATACTCCGGGTATGTGGCTGGATTTAAATAAAACATTTTTCCAAAATAAAATTTTAAATGCTTCTTCCGATAAGTTGTTGAATAATAATGCATTTAAAGAGTATTTCAGAGGGTTGTATTTTCAGGTGGAAGGTATTTCGGATCAAACCTGTATGGCAATGCTTGATTTTTCGAAAGCAAAAATTAATATCCGTTATAAAGCCGATGCGTCTACCGGATCGACTTCGCGCGTGCGAAAATCGATTGTGTTGAATCTTACCGGAACAACGGTTAACTTTTTGGAAAATAGCTTTGCGCTACCAACAGAATCCGGAGAAGATCGCCTGTATTTAAAAGGGGGTCAGGGGGCTTTTTCGTATATCGATTTGTTTAATAAAACCGAGTTGGAAGATCTTCGCGCGAAGGTTGCAACGAATAAATGGTTGATCAATGAGGCAAATCTTACTTTTTATGTCGACAAACCGACAATGCAAAATGTAACTTACGAACCGCAGCGTATTTATTTGTATGATATGAAGAATAATAAGGTGTTGGCCGATTATAACTACGATGGGACAACCAATTCCTATTATCCTAAAATGAGTAAACTGGTGATTGGTGGGCTCGTGGAGCGTGAAACAAGCGGCGATAAAAAAGCAATCAAATACAAACTGCGATTGACGCAGTATGTTAATAATCTGATCAAGAAGGATTCTTCCAATGTACGGGTAGGATTGGTAGTAACAGAGGATATCAATAATGTGAAAAGTGCTTATTTTAAAAATCCTTTCGTGATGTCCGATCCGATGTCGCCTGCCGGAGCTTCTTATAATGTGAAGTTTCTGCCTGTTGCTTCGGTAATTAATCCATTGGGGACAGTGTTGCACGGAACGAATAGTGCCGATGTGGATAAAAGATTAAAATTAGAAATTTATTATACTAAACCGAAAGAATAATTTATGTGTGGTATTGTAGGTTATGTGGGTCACAGAGAAGCTTATCCTGTGATTATAAAAGGTCTTAAAAGACTGGAATATAGAGGGTATGACAGTGCCGGTGTGGTGTTGTGGGATGGTGAAGATTTAAAACTGTCGAAAACCAAAGGTAAGGTTACGGATTTAGAAGCGCGTGTAGCGGCAGAAATAACAACTACTGGTACAATCGGAATGGGGCATACCCGTTGGGCGACTCATGGTGTGCCGAATGATGTAAACTCGCATCCGCATGTTTCTAATTCAGGGGATCTTGTGATTATTCACAATGGTATCATTGAGAATTATGAGCCGCTTAAAAAAGAATTAATTAATAGAGGATATGTTTTTAAATCGGATACCGATACGGAAGTGTTGGTGAATCTGATTGAAGATGTGCAAAAACAGGAAAACCTGAAATTGGGGAAAGCGGTTCAAAAAGCGCTTAACCAGGTAGTGGGAGCTTATGCTATTGCTGTTTTTGATAAGAAAAAACCAAATGAAATTGTGGTAGCCCGTTTGGGTAGCCCGTTGGCAATTGGTATTGGAGAAGATGAATATTTTATCGCTTCCGATGCCTCTCCTTTTATCGAATATACCAGTAATGCGATTTACCTGGAAGATGAGGAAATGGCTATTATTCGTCTGGACAAACCGATGAAGGTTCGTAAAATTAAAGACGATTCATTAGTGGATCCGTATATTCAGGAGTTGCAAATGAACCTGGAGCAGATTGAAAAAGGTGGTTATGATCACTTTATGTTAAAGGAGATTTATGAGCAACCGAGCGTAATTAAAGATACCTACAGAGGGCGTCTATTGGCAAATAAAGGGATTATCCAGATGGCTGGTGTTGAGGATAATCTTGAAAAATTCCTGAACGCGAACAGAATCCTGATCGTAGCTTGTGGAACCTCTTGGCATGCCGGTCTTGTAGCAGAATATGTGTTGGAAGAGTTTGCGCGAATCCCGGTAGAAGTAGAATATGCTTCGGAGTTCCGTTACCGCAATCCAATCATCTATCCGAACGATGTGGTAATTGCTATCTCGCAATCCGGTGAAACGGCCGATACTTTGGCGGCGATCAAACTGGCGAAAGAAAAAGGTGCTTTTGTTTTTGGAGTGTGTAATGTGGTGGGGTCGTCTATTTCCCGTGAAACGCACGCCGGAGCCTATACGCATGCCGGACCGGAAATCGGAGTAGCTTCTACAAAAGCTTTTACAACGCAGATTACTATTCTGACATTAATTGCATTGCGCTTGGCAAAAGCAAAAGGGACGATGAATAATTCCGATTACCAACGCTATTTGTTGGAGTTGGAGTTGATCCCGGAAAAAGTGGAAGAGGCCTTGACAACAAATGATATGGCAAAAACAATTGCCGAAATCTATAAAGATGCACCAAACTGTTTGTACCTGGGAAGAGGGTATAATTTCCCGGTAGCCCTGGAAGGTGCGTTAAAGTTAAAAGAGATATCGTATATCCACGCAGAAGGATATCCGGCTGCCGAAATGAAACACGGGCCTATCGCGCTTATCGATGAGCAGATGCCAGTGGTGGTTATTGCACCAAAACAAAATCATTATGATAAAGTGGTGAGTAATATCCAGGAAATCAAAGCGCGTAGCGGGAAAATCATCGCTGTGGTAACGAAAGGAGATACGCAGGTTAAGGAATTAGCCGATCATGTTATCGAAGTTCCGGATACCGCTGAGGCATTAACGCCACTATTGGCTACCATTCCGTTGCAGTTGTTGTCGTATCATATTGCAGTATTGCGCAATTGTAATGTCGACCAGCCAAGGAATCTGGCAAAATCAGTTACGGTAGAGTAAATTATAAAAGCGGATTTTTCGGAATTCGCTTTTTTATTATAAAAATTCAAAAATTAAATTGCGTAATTAGCATATAAAAAACTATCTTTGCGCTCTGAAAAAAGAGGTTTTTTCAAGAAACGTAAATAGCTGTTTAATAAATACATAAGCAATGTCTAAAGGAATAGGAAAAGTTGCACAGATTATCGGACCTGTGGTTGACGTAGTATTCAACACACAAAATGCCGAACTTCCAAAGATTTATGATTCATTAGAAATCACTAAAAATGATGGTTCAAAATTAGTACTTGAAGTACAGTCTCACATCGGTGAAGATACTGTTCGTACTATCTCCATGGATTCTACCGATGGATTAAGCAGAGGTCAAGAAGTTGTTGCTTCTGGAGCTCCGATTCAAATGCCAATTGGAAAAGATATTTATGGTCGTTTATTTAATGTAATCGGAGATGCTATTGACGGTCTTGGAGATTTACCAAAAGAAGGTGAAAACGGATTACCGATCCACCGTCAGGCTCCAAAATTTGAAGATTTATCAACGTCATCAGAAGTTTTATTTACCGGAATCAAAGTAATCGATTTGATCGAGCCTTATGCAAAAGGAGGAAAAATTGGTTTGTTTGGTGGTGCCGGTGTTGGTAAAACCGTATTGATCCAGGAGTTGATTAACAATATTGCAAAAGGTCACGGTGGTCTTTCTGTATTCGCTGGAGTAGGAGAAAGAACACGTGAAGGAAATGACTTACTTCGTGAGATGTTGGAGTCAGGAATTATTAAATATGGTGACGATTTCATGCACTCTATGGAAAATGGAGGATGGGATTTATCCAAAGTAGACAAACCGGGTATGAGAGAGTCGAAAGCGACTTTCGTATTCGGACAGATGAATGAGCCACCAGGAGCTCGTGCTCGTGTAGCTTTATCAGGTCTTTCTATCGCTGAATATTTCCGTGATGGTGCTGGTGAAGGTCAGGGGAAAGACGTATTATTCTTCGTAGATAATATCTTCCGTTTTACACAGGCTGGTTCTGAGGTGTCTGCACTTTTAGGTCGTATGCCATCTGCGGTAGGTTACCAACCAACATTGGCTACTGAAATGGGTGCGATGCAAGAGCGTATTACATCTACTAAAAATGGTTCCATTACTTCAGTACAGGCGGTTTACGTTCCTGCGGATGACTTAACGGATCCGGCTCCGGCTACAACCTTTGCCCACTTAGATGCAACTACTGTATTGTCTCGTAAAATTGCGGAGTTAGGTATTTATCCTGCTGTAGATCCATTGGATTCTACTTCTCGTATCCTTACGCCACAAATCTTAGGTGATGACCACTATAACTGTGCTCAAAGAGTAAAAGAGATCTTACAAAAATACAAACAATTACAGGATATCATCGCGATCTTAGGTATGGAAGAGTTGTCTGAAGAAGATAAATTAGCAGTATCAAGAGCACGTCGTGTACAACGTTTCTTGTCACAACCTTTCCACGTGGCAGAACAGTTTACAGGTATCCCAGGTGTATTGGTAGATATTAAAGATACAATCAAAGGTTTCAACATGATTATTGATGGTGAATTAGATCACCTGCCGGAAGCTGCATTCAACTTGAAAGGTACTATCGAAGATGCTATCGAAGCCGGACAAAAAATGTTGGCAGAAGCATAATTCGTTCAATTGAAAAGCTCAATTGCGTAATATCAATTAATAGAAAATATGATTGTAGAAATAGTTTCACCGGAAGCCACTTTATTCAAAGGAGAAGTTACTTCGGTAGCCGTTCCGGGTGTAAATGGTGAGTTTCAGATGTTGAATAACCACGCGCCAATCGTTTCTTTATTAGGTAAAGGAAATGTGAAAATCGTTGGCCCTGGAGTGAAGATCGCAAAAGAATTTGCATCTAAATTCAACAAAGTTAACGAGCAAACCTACTGGTTGCCGATTAATTCCGGAACAGTAGAAATGAATGACAATAAAATTATTGTTTTAGCTGACTAATACAATGATAGCCATAAAGAAAAGCCCCACTTGTAAAAGTGGGGCTTTTTATTTTTACACCTGACAGGTTTTCGAAAACCTGTCAGGTGTAATTGTATTATCGGATTACAATTTTCTGTGTTTCCTGACGATCGCCGTTTTTAACGGTTACCAGATAAATACCTGATTGTGTATTTTCTAGCTGAATCGATTCGTTGAAAAGTGTTGTCGTTTGGAAATTCCTGTTGTAAATACGACGTCCGCTAATATCGAAAACCGTGATTTCGGTTGTATTCGAAGCGTCCGGTGTGAACTGAACATGGAACGAACCGTTGTTCGGGTTCGGATAGATCATAAAATTGTTAAGTTTGGTTTCGGTTAGTCCCAAAGCGGCGCTAACGGTACAGATATTCAAACTCCAGCTATTTAAAACACCACCATCCTGATTGTAGGCATCCGAAATTCGTAACGTCCAGTTTCCGGTTGAATTCTGACCATTAAAAGCCGATAATGGCTGAGTTGGTAGAACTGTTCCGGAAATGCCCGGATTCGTACCGCAAATTACAGGAATACCGCTATCGGAGAATGTAGCAACAATATTCTGAATATCATCGCTGGTACAAGGTTGTGCGAATAATTGTACCTGTGTTCCGGATGGACTGATTAAAATGGCGGTAATATCGTTAATCCACGTATGGGTGACATTCATAGTGATGGCTACGCTTGAAATAACGCCTCCTGATGGAATATTTAACGTCGAGTTGATCGTTGGTGTTCCGGATGCGGAGATCGTGATAGGAACGTTGGCAGAAGCGCTGGAAGCACAACTAATCTGGCCGGTTGTGAATTTAAAAGGATTGCTATAGGTTCCGATACAAGCGGCATTCTTAGGTTGAACACGCCAGAAGTAGTTGGTCGCCTGTGATAATCCGGAAACCGTATAGCTGTTTGTCGCCGATGAACCGGAACTGATAATATTCGTAAAGGTATTATCGGTGGCTACCTGTACATCATAAGCGTTGGCATTGCTGTTTGCTGCCCAGCTTAGGGTTACGCTTGTGTTCTGACCTACGGCAAGATCTGCCGGTGTGGTTAACGACATGGTTCCGAAGTTGGAGTTTAGTAAATCCAGGTAGTAATTCGCGTTTTTGGTCGTCGAACCGGAAGTGGCTGTAACGTTTAATGTGTAGAGACCAGGTGTAGCGGCATTGGTGTTGCTAACGGTCATGGTAACCGTACCGTTTGCACTGATACTTGTTGGTGAAAAAGTAACAGTGGTTCCGGCCGGATTTCCGGTAGCGCTAAAAGTCGTGGTTCCGGAAAAACCGTTGTGTACTTTATAATCAATGGTGTAAGCGATGCTTGATCCGGTGCAGATGGATTTATTCTGTTCGCCGGCTACGCCGTTAAAGGCTGAAGCAAAAGTTGCCGCCGGTGCAGAAATGGTGAAATTAGCATTGGAAACATCGTAAAAGATATTGTCGTAACCGCGTACCATAATTCGGTTTTGCGCTCCCGGTGTATTCGGAATGGTTACAACTTCTGAACCGTCATTCGGAACTTTGCTGGCTAATAAAGTGTCAAATGAAGTGCCACCATTAGTCGACAGGTAGATGTCTACATATGGGGTGTTAACGCCATTAGCGGTTGTTCCGGCCACATCCCAGGTTACATTCTGATTGGTGCCGGCTTGCCAGGTTACATTGGTATTCGGAACCGATACCAGGAATGGCCCGGCTGTTCCGCTAACAGTTACTTTCATTAGATCGGAAGCCGTTTGCCCGCCTCCGGCTTTGTTGTCTCGTGTGGTTAACGAAAAGTTTAAGGTTCGGGCTACCGATGGGCATACTTCCCAGGTGTTGGCTGTATTGCCAGCTAAAACCGTTGCCAACGCCGGCATATAACGGGTTGGTGATGTGGTGCCGCGAATGCTGCGGAACATTGGGCCGTTTACACGTGTGGCTACGGGTGCTGCTGCCGAGTTAGGGTTTTGCGGGTCGTTCTGTTCCCAGGTATAGGTTAAGGCATCTCCATCCGGATCGGTTCCGCTTCCGGTTAAGATAAATGCAGTTGATTTTGGAATAACATAATCCCTACCGGCATCGGCTGTTGGTGGATTATTGGTGATGGCGGTAATCTGGGCACAACTGGAACTTACTCCGGATTTTACATTGGCCAGAATATCACGAATATTTACATAGGTGAAATAATCGTCACTATTGTTCTGTACATTGGCAGGGCAAATTCCGGCATATCCCATAATGGATGAGCCAGAGCCGGGCTCTACTTCGGTTTGTCCGCTTCCGGAACGACAGTTCGAGCTACTTTGCGTGTGGTAACCACCAAATTGATGTCCCATTTCATGTGCTACATAATCAATGTCGAAGGCGTCACCGGTAGGATTGGACATTCCGGTCATTCCGGTACCTTTGTGGAAGCCTCCATTTGGATTGCTGTTGGTACTACATACGCATCCGATACATCCGGCATTTCCACCACCGGAAGTATTAAAGTTGTGTCCGATATCGTAGTTTGCAAAGCCAATTGCAGCATCAATGGTAATACCGGTACGAACGTTGTATTCGCCACTCCACGGATCGGCTGTGGTACTTCCAAAATAAATCAACAGGTCGTTATTCGCAACAAATACCATAGTAATCGAAAGGTCTCTTTCGTAAACACCGTTCACACGGGTCATGGTAACAGCCATTTGCGCCTGAATGTTGGCTCGTTTCTGAGCATCGGTTCCGGTTCCGGCAAAAATATTACCATATTCGGCAGTACACGATTGTGCCAGTCGATAGGTTCGTAACTTTTTGTCGTCGGTATTCAAAGCGGTTTCTGAGCTTCCAATGCGACCTTCTGCTAATGACGGTAATTTGATACCATCATCTGTCAGACAGGAAAAGTCTGAAAAAGCCCGGTGTAAAGACGCTTTGTTGTAAACAATATAATTTTGACGGTCTTCTGTATACGGATCGATAAAAACCGTGCTTTCTTCACTCGATAGCGTCATGCTGTGTAAGCCCAGTTGGGTAACGGAAAAACGAGCTACTGATGTCGGGTTTTCCACACCTTGTGCGGCATACGATTTGATCATTGGGTATTTGGCTGCTAAGGCTGGTTCCATTATCGGCGTTTCCATCACCCGGAAGTGTTCCAGTTGCCCTTGTGCATTGGGAAGTTCGATAATTAAATTGGATTTACCTTCAAACTGACCGCGTACGGGTGCATTCGACAGACTGTTTTTTAAAGTGTTCAAATCTAGTGTGAACAGATTGTAATTCCTTGGAAAGGAACTTCGGGTTACTTTCTTTTGCGTCGTGATGCTGCTTTCGTCAATCGGCTTCCAAAGTCTTTGCGTTTGGGCAAAACCTGTGGAGAATGAAAAAAGTAACAAAAACGCCAGTTGTAATTGTTTTTTCATTTTTGTTTGGGTTAAGTGTTAAATAGTTGCTAAAAATAATAAAATTTATTGTTCTTTTTGTTTTTAATTTTAAAGTATTAGCGCTTTTTGCGTTGGGATTCACCGGATTAGGATATGTTGGGAACGAAAAAAGATACTTACTTTTGCCAGTATGAAACGCTTTCCAGTATCACTATCTGCTAAATTGCAATCCCGAACAGCGGTCAATGCGTTACGGCAATTGCCAGAACAAAAAAAGGGTGTCGATTTTTCGTCGAACGATTATTTGGGTTTTGCCCGATCCGAATTGCTTTTTCAAAAAGCAGCGGCTATGTTGTCGCAGCAGCATAATACACATAATGGCGCTACCGGTTCGCGATTACTATCAGGAAATCATACCTTTTATGCAGAAACCGAAATCAAAATTGCGGCTTTTCACCAAGCGGAAAGTGCTTTGATTTTTAATTCGGGTTACGATGCGAATCTGGGTTTTTTTAGTAGTGTGCCGCAACGGAACGATGTGGTACTGTTTGATGAATTAAGCCACGCTTCCATCCGCGACGGAATTCGCCTTTCGAATGCACGGTCGTATAAATTCCTGCATAACGATTTGGAGGATCTCGAACGACAGATCAAGCGTTTTCAAAACGATCAGGGGGCTATTTATATCGTTACGGAAACGGTTTTTTCTATGGATGGCGATTCGCCCGATCTGGAACAAATGGCAGCACTTTCCGAACGTTATGGTTGTTTTTTTGTAGTCGATGAAGCACATGCTTTAGGGGTATTCGGAGAAAAAGGAGAAGGCTTGATCGATGCGTTGGCACTCCGCGAAGCTGTTTTTGCCCGAATCATGACTTATGGCAAAGGATTGGGGTGTCATGGAGCTGCGGTGTTAGGCGATACAAGACTGAAGGAGTATCTGGTCAATTTTGCCCGGAGTTTTATTTATACGACAGGATTGCCGCCACATGCGATTGCCACCATCCTGGCGGGATACTCGATTTTGGAAACGGAAGCTGAAGCACGGATTCGGTTAAAAGAAAATATTGTTCATTTTAATCGGGAAAAGAATCTGTTGGGGTTAAAACCATTGTTTATCCGAAGTAAATCGGCGATACAATCGGCTGTAATTCCAGGAAATGAAAAGGTAAGAAATATCGCCCGTCAACTGGAAGAATTCGGTTTTGATGTCCGACCAATAATGGCACCAACAGTTCCGGAAGGACAGGAGCGATTGCGATTTTGTCTGCATAGTTATAATACAACAGAAGAAATATCGGAAGTGTTGCATCTTTTAAATCGGTTGATGTAAGATGAAGAGTGACTTGAATTTGAAAAAAATAGCTGTTTTTAATTATTCCGCAGAAGCTTTTATTTGTAAAGGAAGATTGGAGGTAGAAGGAATTCCGGTTTTTATGCGAGATAACTTTACCGTTGATGCTGATCCGTTGTTTAGCCAGGCCATTGGGGGAGTGAAATTATATGTGAAAGAAACAGATTATGAAAGAGGGCTACAGGTGTTAGAGGAAATTAATAAGTATTCTTTAACGAATGAAGGAGAACCAATTATATGTCCTAGATGTAGATCTAATAAAGTGCAAATGCTTTCCGTTATCAATGATGTGAAATCCATATTTTCCTTTATTATCGGGCTTTTTCTGATAGTACTTCCCTTTTATGTGAAGTATATCTATGTCTGTGATAATTGTGAGTTTAAATTTAAAAAAATATGAAACTATTTGTAACAGGTATCGGTACCGATGTTGGGAAAACCGTAGCCGCAACTATTATAACCGAGGCTTTGGAAGCCGATTACTGGAAACCGGTTCAGGCGGGCGATCTGGACTATTCCGATAGTCATAAAATCAAAGAAAAGTTGTCGAATACCAAAACGCATATTTTCGATAACGCGTATGCCTTAAATACACCGGCGAGTCCGCACGTGGCGGCAAAAATCGACGGTGTGGTGATCGACCTGAAAAAAATTAAAGAACCGAAAACGAAAAATCATCTGGTTATCGAAGGTGCCGGTGGTGTATTGGTGCCTTTAAACGATTCAGATTCGATTATCGATTTGATTCAGCCGGATTATAAGGTGATTGTCGTGTCACGTCATTATCTGGGAAGTATCAATCATACGCTATTGACGATCGAGGTTTTAAAAGCAAGAGGGTTGGCGGTTGCCGGAATTGTTTTTAGCGGAAAAGAAAACCCGGATTCGGAATCCATCATTTTGAATCGTACCGGAGTTCGTTTTTTAGGGCGAATCGATGAAGAACCGTATTTCGACAAAAACGTGATTAAAGAATATGCCGACTTGTTTGCAGAAACATTATTGGGATTATAAAAAAACAAAACCTGCCGGTTTTATAAATGCGACAGGTTTTGATTAAAAGGTTGCCTTTTCGGGTGACCTTTTTTTATAGGTATATGGTTACTACGGTTCCGCCAGGGAGGGTTAGTGTGGCCATATCATCACAAGTTCCGTTACCGTAGTCCAGTACAAAGGTTTGCGAATTTTTAGTGATTGTTTTTTTACCTTTTACGATCACCGGACAGCCGATATTTCGGATTAACGGTTCGGTGATTTCCATGTGTAAAACGGTTCCGTTAGGTAAGGTCGTTAACGCGTTACCTCTGATACTGAAAACATCATCTGTAAAATCCAATGGCGTGGATACACCACCGATTTTTTCGATGTTAAAGCTTCCTTCGCGATGGATCGTCCCACCACCGGATGGTTGGATAATAGTAATGTTCGTTTCGCGGGTAAAGGTCGGAACGCTGTTTACAACTACTCGGCTTACGTTAATAGTACCTTCAATTTTATGGCTGTTGATGTAATAGTTGTCGAATGTAATGGCGGCAGTAATTTCGTTGTTTGTCGTGTTTCTATGGGCTACGATGTAAATAATTCCGCTACGGTTGTTCCCGTTGGCGTCAACGCAACCCGTTCCAAAATCGACTTTAAATTTTTTGTCTCCGTTGGTTAGGGTTTCCTGAGTGATCACACGACAACTCGAAGGCGGTAATTGTGTGTCGGCATTTTTAGAAGCATAATAACCGTCGCCGGCTAATACTTCCTCTTTAATTCCTTCTACATCTTCTTCAAAAGCTTGCGCTTTGGCATCCGCTGCAACGGTGGTGTCCTGAGTGTTGCCGCTGTTGGAACTATCGCTGTCACTATTGCAGGAGATAGCCATTAAAGCAGTGAACATTAGTAATTTAATAGTTGTTTTCATAATTTTTTCTGATAAGGTTCTTTTTTTTAGACAAATAAAATGATAAAAGGTTTAATGTTAAACTTTTTTGTTTCCAAAAAGTTATCCGAAAGGGGTTTTATCTTTGTGTTACGAAATTGATGTATCAAAAAGAAATATAAAGTGGAATATAACAGACTGCAAAAAGCCGATGCCAATCATTTATGGCATCCGTATACGCAACATAAAACGGCGTATCCGCATATTGCTATAACGAAAGGAAAAGGAGCTTTATTATGGGATGAAAACGGAAAGGAATACATCGATGCCATTGCATCCTGGTGGGTTAATCCTTATGGTCATTCGAATCCTGTTATTGCCGATGCGATTTACAAACAGTTGACTACATTGGAACATGTGCTGTTTGGTGGGTTTACCCATGAGCCGGCGGTAGCTTTGGCAGAAAAGTTGATTCCGATTTTACCGGATAATCAGCAAAAGATTTTCTTTTCCGATAACGGATCCACTGCGGTCGAAGTGGCTTTAAAAGTGGCATTGCAGTATTATTTTAATAAAGGGGAAAAACGAACCAAAATCATTGCTTTCGAAAATGCTTTTCACGGCGATACGTTTGCAGCGATGGCGGCCAGTGGAATCTCTTTCTTTACCGAGGCTTTTCAGGGGGCAATGATTCAGGTGACGCGAATTCCGGTACCAACACCCGGTAATGAAGCGGCCAGTTTCGAAGCGTTGCAAACCTTGTTGCAAACCAATGAATATGCCGGATTTATTTTTGAACCTTTGGTGCAGGGTGCGGCCGGTATGGTGATGTACGAGCCGGAAGAACTTGATAAATTAATTCAAAGTTGTAAGGAATACGGTGTGTTTACCATTGCCGACGAAGTGATGACCGGATTTGGAAAAACCGGGAAAAATTTCGCCTGTGACTATCTGACACAACAACCGGACATGATGTGTCTTTCCAAAGCACTAACCGGTGGTACAATTCCGATGGCGTTGACTACGTTTACACAGGAATTATTCGATGGTTTTTACGACGATGATGTGAATAAAGCGTTATTTCACGGGCATACTTTTACGGCCAATCCAACCGGATGTGCGGCCGCATTAGCAAGTCTGGAATTGCTTTCTGATACAAAAATTCAGGAAGGAATTGCGAGAATTCATCAGCAACATCTGAATTTTCAAACGAGAGTGGAAAATCATCCGCGGGTTAAAACAACCCGGGTTTTGGGTGTGATTTTCGCACTGGAATTTAAGAGAGATTCAGCGGATAGTTATTACGGAGATTTTAGAAATACCCTGTATCGTTTCTTTATCGAAAAAGGAATTATATTACGTCCGGTTGGGAATATTGTATATATATTGCCACCGTATATTATTTCGGAAGCCGAACTTGAAAAAGTGTACCAGATTGTCGGGGAAGCGCTGGATATGTTTTAATTTTGCACCCAAATACTTTTTTACGTTGAAAAACAAGATTGCGATAACAGGCCTGGGATCCGTTTCTCCTTTGGGTGATCATCCGAATTCAATTTGGGAAGCCTACGGGAATCCGGAAAGTTATATCCGGTTTTTATCGGTGGGTGATGCCGTATTTCCGGTAGCTGCGCTTGCAGCCGATGTGAAACAAAGCATAGAAAGTCTGCGGTTTTCAGATGTCAAATATAAAAATCTGGACGATTCTGTTTTATATGCTATTGCCGCTTCACGGAAAGCGGTGGCGCAGGCGGGCTGGAATGATGGTCGTTTTGGAATCAATATTGGTTCGTCCAGAGGGGCAACGCAATTGTTTGAAAAATACCACCGGGAGTTCTTAGAAACCGGATCAACGGCTACATTGGCATCCCCTACGACTACGTTGGGAAATATCGCTTCATGGGTGGCGAATGACCTGAATAACGACGGGCCGGATATTTCGCATTCGATTACCTGTTCGACGGCTTTGCATGCGCTTTTAAATGGTGTCGCCTGGCTCCAATCGGGCATGGCTGATAAATTCCTTGTTGGAGGAAGTGAAGCGCCGTTAACGCCTTTTACGCTGGCACAGCTAAAAGCGATGAAAATCTATTCAACCTTTGAAGATTCTTATCCTTGTAAAGCGTTTGATCTCGATAAAAAAAGCAATTCGATGGTGCTTGGTGAAGGTGCGGCTATGGCTTGTTTGGAAACCGGCGAAAATGTAAATGCGCTTGCCTGGATTGAGGGAATTGGTTATGCTACGGAAATGCTGCAGCACAATGTTTCGATATCTGCCGATGCGGAATGTTTTCAGAAGTCCATGCGAATGGCTTTAAATGGGATCGATCCG
This sequence comes from Flavobacterium sp. WV_118_3, assembly GCF_039778605.1. Classification (NCBI taxonomy): domain Bacteria; kingdom Pseudomonadati; phylum Bacteroidota; class Flavobacteriia; order Flavobacteriales; family Flavobacteriaceae; genus Flavobacterium; species Flavobacterium sp. WV_118_3. The sequence goes on from NZ_CP156060.1 coordinate 3,444,925, forward strand.
ACAGAAGTTGATACGATTGTGCTCCATGCGCCGGGAACGATAAAAGGCGATGTGTCGGAGTATAATGCTGTCGAAAAAGTATTCGGTAATCATATGCCAATGCTAACCACTAATAAATGGAAAATCGGACATACTTTTGGTTCCTCCGGAATGTTAAGCGTGGAGTTGGCGGTATTGATGTTGCAACATCAGCAATTTATAGGAATCCCATTTCGGGATAATCCGGTTTCGAAACCGGCAACTATTCGAAAAGTATTGATCAATGCTGTTGGGTTTGGTGGTAATGCTGTGAGTGTGTTGTTGTCGAAATAAATTATTCGGCACTTAAATCATTGCATTTTTCGAAAATCAAACGAGATTCATAGCCTTTCCGAATCAGGAAATCACAAAACTTTTTTTTCTTTTTAAGCAGATTGGATTCTTTAATGGAATTCCAGTTGGTGTCGGCCAGTGTGTGAAATGTTTCGAAATACTCCTCGGAAGTGATCTCTTTTAGCGCGCTGTCGATGTTGTATTTGGAGATACCCCGGAATTTAAGTTCGTTAACAATCCGGAGCTTTCCCCATTTTTTGATGCGGTGTTTTCCCCGGGCAAAACTGCGGGCAAAACGTTCTTCATTTAGAAAGTTGTTTTCGATAAGATGTACTACTATGCTGTCGATTGCTTGCGGAATCATATGCATTTGCTGTAGTTTCTGAACTACTTCCGCATGACAACGCTCCTGATAACTGCAATAATATTCCAGTTTTTTTGTCGCGTCATCAATTGAAAAGTATTGGTGTTTTTGTTGCATCAATTACTATGCTTTGGAATTATTTATTGATGCCTAATTTTTTGTGTGTCTGAATGATGGCTTGCTCATTTTTATGATCAATCCATTGTTGTCCTTTTCGGCGTCGCATAAAGTTGTCGAAATGACGCATGATGAATACGTTATACGCCGCTTTTGTCAGATTGGAAATGCTTCTTGGGAATGCCCGTAAACTCATTGAAAATCCTGGAGTGAGATATTTCATATAGTGCCAGTATCCTTCCGGCATATAAAGCATTTCACCGTGATTCAGGTCGCAGATAAGTCCTTTTGCCTGTTTTAAAGCCGGCCATTTTTCAAAATCCGGATTGTCGAAATCGATGTCTTCTCTCGAAATCAAAGCATGTGGGATTTTGTATAAATAAGGCGTCTGGTTTGGTTCGAAAAGAATACACTGTTTTTTTCCGTGGAAATGGAAATGTAAAATATTGGAATAATCAATATCAAAGTGCATAAATACTCTCGAATTTTCACCTCCAAAAAACAGCATCGGAAGTTGTTTAACCAGTCGTAATCCAATATCCGGCCATCTAAAGTCCTTTTGCAGGGATGGCACTTCCTTCATCAGGTTGTATAGGAAAATACGGTAGTTGGTAGGTTTGGATTGTAGCAGATCGATATAATCGGCCATTTTCATCTTGGCATGTGCTTCGTTGAATCCGTCTTTATGGGATACGGGTCTGTCGTCGTACAGTGGTACTGTTTTGTCGCCGGCAATATCTTTAATATAATTTAGCTTCCATTTTTCGTAGGCGGGCCAGTCGGTTGTCAGTTGTTCGATGACTAGTGGTTTCTGCTTTTTTACGTAGTTTTTGTAAAAATCTTCTTTTGATATGGTTTTTACGCGTTCAATTTCGGTTAAATGTAAAGGCATAATACAATGTGAGATTACTTAAAAAAAAGCTTCTGTTTTGTTTTTAACAAACAGAAGCTAAGTTACTAAAGCTTTATCTTTTTGTGAAATTATTTTAAACTAAAATCAACTTAGTTTTTAACAATTTCCTGGTTTTTGTTTTTATTGGAAGCTTCCAGATTTCGGTCGATAGTGTGTCCTGGTCGCGTCCATTTTGGTTTTTCGCCCAGGCCCTGGAATTTAGAGTCTTCCGCTTCTACTGTTTCCGGTTGCATTAATTTGATAAATGGTTTTTGTGGTGTTAAACCAAGTTCCTGAAACATTTTCATGTCTTCGTTTACATCCGGGTTTGGTGTCGTTAATAACTTGTCTCCGGCAAAAATCGAATTCGCTCCGGCAAAGAAACACATCGCCTGACCTTCTCTGGACATTTGAGTTCTTCCGGCAGACAAACGCACTTGAGTTTCCGGCATAACGATACGGGTTGTGGCAACCATACGAATCATTTCCCAGATTTCAACCGGTTTTTCTTCTTCCATTGGTGTTCCTTCTACGGCTACCAATGCGTTAATTGGTACCGATTCCGGTTGTGGGTTTAAAGTCGATAAGGCTACCAGCATTCCGGCTCTGTCTTCGATACTTTCTCCCATTCCGATAATACCACCGCTACAAACGGTTACATTGGTTTTTCGTACGTTTTCGATCGTTTGTAAACGGTCTTCGTATCCTCTTGTAGAAATCACCTCTTTGTAGTATTCTTCCGAAGTATCAAGGTTGTGGTTGTAGGCATAAAGTCCTGCTTCGGCCAAACGTTGCGCCTGATTTTCCGTAAGCATTCCTAATGTACAACAAACTTCCATATCCAGTTTGTTGATGGTACGAACCATTTCCAATACCTGATCAAATTCTGGTCCGTCTTTAACGTTTCGCCACGCCGCTCCCATACAAACACGGGAGGAACCGCTTGACTTTGCCCGTAACGCCTGCGCTTTTACCTGTTGTACCGACATCAGGTCGTTACCTTCAATATTGGTATGGTAGCGCGCTGCCTGCGGGCAGTATCCACAATCTTCCGGACATCCTCCGGTTTTAATCGACAGTAACGTGGATACTTGTACGGTATTCTGGTCGTGATTGGTTCGGTGTATTGTGGCTGCTTCATAAAGCAGGTCCATTAACGGTTTATTGTATATGGCAATGATTTCTTCTTTTGTCCAATTGTGTCTTGTTGCACTCATCCTTAAGCATTTTTTGATGTTTCAAAAATAGGGAATTTGAATTTAAGTAGAAAAATTTTGTTTGACTTCGGTTTTTGATGCAATTGGTGCATTTTTTTATTTTTTATGGTTTTTTTTGAGAACCTTAACTTTTGTAGGATTGACAAGGGTTTTAAGATAATTTTTGTAATTTTTTTTACGAGAAAACGTAAAATAGTCCTATAATTTTTACAGCATTCGCTTTTTTCTTTGAAATAAAATTTTACATTTGTGTGAAATTTAACAATTGAACTTACGTAATACTACGTGGTTGCTGGGTTAATTTTTGGTAATTAATGTCTTAGTAGAGAAGATGTAAAGGTGCATTTTTATCGAGTTTAATAGATAAGAAGTAGAATTTTATTTAAAAAATACAAGTTTCATCCATGATGATGCTGTCAGATTAAGATTAAAAAAGAAAAAGAACAACATTTTAATTGCATGCGCCGAATTTTACCAAAAAAAGCTATTCTAAAAGCACAAATTGTTTCGTTAAAATATGAAATGGTAAGAGCTGAGAATAAAACACCAGTTGATCTAAACAAAAAATATGCGAGTGTATAGAAAACTACTTTTTATATTTTTTGTTTTTTCATTATGCTCCTGTAAAAAAGAAAAGACAGCGACGGGTAGGGATGACTCAGAAATCCGTTCCCGTTATTTTCAGTTAGAGAAAATCGGCTGGAAGTCGCGCGAATATTCCCAAAAAGTAGACGATATCGATTTTACGGCTACCGAAGTGCCCATTCAATATTACATTTTAAAAGATCAGGGAACGACCGATCTGTTTAAAGTGGATTCCCTATATGAAGCCAACAAACAGGAACGGGTTATTGAATTTACGTTCCGTCAGGATGAGGAAAAAGATCTTTTGTCTGATCAATTTACCGGATTGCCTTATGCCGATGCGGTTAAGTACATGGCGTTTGCCATCGATAAAGATTTTGTTGTGGTTACTTCCAAAAACGATACAATACCGTGTAATGGCGTTTCCTACGAACGCAATTATAAAATAGCACCTTTCCAGAAAATAGTATTGTTCTTTTCCGGAATTGATCCGAATGAAAAAATCCAACTGATTTATAAAGACCAGTTATTCCGCAAAGGAACATTGAAGTTTAAGTTTAAAGACACATTTACAGAAATATTATTATGATCCAAAAAATCAGAACGAGTAAGGTTACAAAAGTCGTTGCTATTTATTTAGCAATGATGTTGTTTTTAGAAATGGTTCAGCCAATGGCAGTATATGCTTTAACCTCTGGACCTTCGCAACCGGAGTTTGAGTCGTTTACTCCTATCGGAACATCGGATATGGTCGATCTGGCCAGCGGTGATTTTAACTACAATATCCCGATTATGGATGTTGGCGGTTATCCGTTAAACCTGGCATACAATTCCGGAGTTACCATGGATCAGGAAGCCTCATGGGTTGGTTTAGGCTGGGATTTGAACGTGGGACAGATTAATCGACAAATGCGCGGTTTGCCAGATGATTTCAAAGGGGATGAAATGCTCTATGAAAATAGCATGAAAGACAATGTGACCATCGGGTCGAATGCAAACCTTTTCTTAGCCGGATTTGGTATTGGCGAAATGGCCATTCCAAGTATCGGACTTGGGGTGAAGTACAACAACTACGATGGATTCGGATTTTCGGTCAACGGTGGTTTGAGTTATCAGATCAGTGATAACCTTTCTGTAGGAATGAATATGGAATCTTCGTCTTCCGAAGGTGTTTCCGTATCGCCAAGTGTGTCGTTCGATAAAAAGAAAACGGATAAAGATAAAAAGGATTATACGTTAACCGGAAGTGTCGGGGTAAGTTTAAACAGCCGAAAAGGACTGGAGTCGGCAATGATGTCGTATAAGTCAACAAAAAATAATACCAATCTTAAAAATATAAGAGATAAGCGTGATGTATTGTCAGGCTCTTTGTCGTTTGGAGATGTGTCTTTTACACCAACAAAACGCGTTGGAATGGTGTCGTCCAACTTTATGTTTGGGATGAATGTGGAAGCGGAGTTTTGGGGAGTGGAACCGGGAATGAAATTTTCCGGATACCGAACCAGTCAGGGAATTAAAAGCTCCGAAAAATATAAAACAGAAAGAGGCTATGGTTTTGAAAATAGCTATAGTGCCGGAAGTACTGATATTTTAGATTTTAACAGAGAAAAAGACAGAACATTTAATAAAAATACAACATCACTACCAGTAACGAACAATACGTACGATTTGTATAGTATTCAAGGGCAAGGCGTATCAGGAATGTTCCGTCCGTATAAATCGCAGGTAGGATTTGTGTATGATAATTATGTACAAGACGATACCAACGGAGGAAGTTTAGGTCTTGAGTTCGGAGCCGGTGGAGGTGTTCACTTTGGTTTCGACGCAACGATCACAAAAGGAAATAGTGTAACAGGATTGTGGGTGAATAGTAATCCGGCTTTGGCACGATTTAGAGAGAAGGTTAGCGGTAATAAAGTGGATTATGAAAAAGTATTTTTCAAAAATATCGGTGGAAACCATGTTGATAAAGAATTGAACTTATTCAATACGCAATTGGGAGCTTATGACCCGATCAAATTGGAAATCGGAGGAACTAAGTTTTCAAGAAATACTATTCTGAATTATTCCAGAAACGGTAGTTATATACAGAACGCCAGCTATGTGAAAAGAGATGGACGTTTGAGCAGAAATCAGGTTATCCAAAAACTAACCCGTGCAGAAGCGAAGAAATTTGGATTTCAAACGCAATTCAGTCCGTACTCATTAGCGGGAAAACACGATCATCATACCTCTGAGGTACGCATTATAAAAGAAGGTGGCGATCGCTATATCTTCGGACGTGCCGCGTATAACTCCATAAAAAAAGAAGCAACGTTTGACGTAGGAAGTAATCCGGGTGTAAACTGTTCCAAAGGATTGGTAAATTATAACCCGGGAAGCGATAACTCGGCCAATAACAGTAAAGACGGTGATCAGTATTTTAACCGTATTACGACGCCGGCTTATGCACACACCTATTTGTTGACCTCTGTTTTATCATCCGATTATCAGGATTTAAATAACGATGGTCCTACTGATGACGATTTAGGAACCTATACCAAGTTTACCTATAATAATACACAACCGTATAAATGGCGTATTCCGTTTAAAGAGAATGTTGCCAACTATGACGAAGGGTTGCGTTCCAGTAAAAAGGATAATAAAGGAAACTATCAGTATGGTGAAAAAGAAATGCTTTATATCAAAAAAATTGAAACAAAAACACATGTTGCAATTTTTGAGATTTCACCACGTAAAGACGCCTATGGTGTAAAAGGTGAAAACGGAGGAATCGGACTGGATTCCAAATCGTATAAACTGGATAAGATTTCATTGTATTCGAAACCGGAATACCTTGCCAATCCAACAGGAGCAACACCTATTAAAGTAGCCCATTTTGAATACGACTATAGTTTGTGTCAGGGAGTTGAAAACCACGAAAACGCAAATATGTCAGGAGGCGCTTACGATGGTCAAAAAGGAAAACTAACACTTAAAAAAGTGTATTTCACCTATAAGAAATCCAATATGGGTAAATACACACCATATACCTTTAATTATGGGTATAATCCTTCTTACGATATGAAGGCCTATGATATATGGGGGAATTACAAGCCGGTTGCGGCGAATGTAGGTTGCGGAACAAGCGATGCTTTATCGAATGCCGAATTCGGATATGTGGATCAGAAAGACAGAGCTGCTGCAGATCAATATGCTTCTGCCTGGTTATTAAACAACGTTAGTTTGCCATCGGGCGGTAGAATAGAGTTGAATTATGAAGCCGACGATTATGGCCATGTTCAGGATCGCGATGTGATGGAAATGTTTAAAGTGGTGGGAGCCGGTCAGGCGCCATTAACATCCCTAAGTCAGTTAAACAATACAAAACTATATGAATCATTTAACCCTTCGCGTTATTTGTACATCAAATTAGACGACTCTAATTTTCAAGACTTCCATGAGCGTTATATCAAGCCAATACAAAATGACCCGATTTATTTTAGGTTTTTAGTGAATATGGCGCCAAATGATAATGCCAAATACGATTATGTGACGGGTTATCTAAACGTGGTCAAAAATCAAACGTATAACTTTATTCAGGACGGCAACGGTGACAGTTATGCGTCTATTAAAATTGAAATGGTAAACCAGGGAGACGGTGGTAATCCGGAAGTGAACCCGATATCAAAAGCGGGTTGGTATTTCGGAAGACAAAACCTAAACCGTGTGGTTTATAGTATGAATAATGAAGAGGATACCAACAATCTTGAAGGGGTTGTGATGGAACTTATTGGCTGGCTTCCGACGTTATTGGATATTTTCAAAAGTCCAAACGGAAAATTAAAAGAAAAAGGAATTGCCAGCAAATTTATCTCCGGAAAATCATGGATTCGTTTAATGCAGCCGAACCGTGAAAAAATCGGTGGCGGTAGTCGTGTAAAAGAAGTAAAAATGCATGACGAATGGCAGATCATGACCGATAACCCAAGTGATGAACTATACAAACAACATTACGGACAGATATATAGCTATAAAACGGAACAGGGAAAAACATCGGGAGTAGCTAGCTATGAGCCGATTGGTTCTAAAGAAAATCCGTTTGTAGAACCGTTTTATGATAAAACCAGCAAAAGTTTATTGTTAGGGCCTGAAACGGAAAACTATATCGAAAAACCTTTTGGAGAATCGTTTTTCCCATCACCGAAAATTACCTATAGTCGGGTAGTGGTTAAAAACCTTGAAAGAGGGAAAATATTAGGCCCACGGGATCCGGGTGTGGTAAAACGACACGCTACAGGACATGTGGTAACTGAATTCTATACGACTTACGATTTCCCAACTGTGGTTAACTATACGCCTATGTCATCAAAATATGATAAATCGGATATTCTGGCGAGTTTGTTAAAAATTAATGTTAGGGATCATTTAACACTGTCACAGGGATACTCGATCCATACCAATGATATGGACGGTAAAACCAAAAGCGAACGTATTTATGCCGAAGGACAAGTGGCATTTATTTCCGGAGTGGATTATAAATACCGGGAAAATCCAAATGCCCCTAAAAGTCAGGGAAAACTAAATAATGAGGTCACAACCATTGACGGTGCCGGAAATATCAGTACAAAACTGGTAGGAGTGGATTACGATGTGATCAACGACTTTAGAGAAAGTAAATCGGTAACACAAACGGCCGGTATTCACTTTAATACTGCCGGTATTCCGTTGTTTATGGTTTTCGTAATCATACCGGTTCCGCTACCGAGTTATTCGAAACACGAAAATCAGATCCGAACCGCTGTAACGACAAAAGTGATTCATAGTAGTGGTATCCTGTCGGAAAAAATTGCGTATGATGTCGGCTCTAAAGTATCCACCAAAAATAATGCGTGGGATGCCGATACCGGACAAGTATTGCTAACGGAAACAACCAATGAATATAACGATAATTACTACAGCTTTAATTTCCCGGCATACTGGTCGTATAAAGGAATGGGACAGGTAGCGAAAAATATCGGATTGGAATGTGCGATTTCCAATATAAATAACACCGATAAATATAAAATGGATGGTGGTTATAATGCAGCCAAATATTTAATGGATGGTGATGAAGTGTGGGTTGATGGAATCAATCGATCGGAACAAGATCAAACATTTTTCGCCTGGGTAGTTAAAAATAAAGAAATCGGAAATGAATTTATGATGATTGATCGTAATGGTTTGCGTATCACCAGAGATAATATCATTAATGGTAGTATGAAGATAATCCGATCCGGATATCGAAATATGCTGGAAGCCTCTATGGCAGCTGTAACCTCTGTTAAAAATCCGCTTTATAATTATAACTGGAACAATCAGATGGTATCGATGAAGTCGAACATCGGAAACAATCCGTTTTTCTCATCAACATTTAATGATTACAGAATCGTAAATGCATCGGCAGTAGAATACAATAATATCTGGGCAGCGCAATGTGAATGTGATTTGCCAAAGATGACCTACGAAAACGGAAATCTGGTTTTTGAATATGAAAAAGACAATAATACCAGTGACCCGGATGATATCGCCGCAAACTCGTACAATCCATATGTGTATAATGTTTTAGGAAACTGGAGAGCCAACAAATCGTATGCGTATTTAACAGGAAGAAATTTTACGGATAACACGAATGATCTGAACCCTACACTACGAAAAATAGGTTTCTTTAACAATTTTGAGTCGTTCTATGTTTATAATGCTTTTACCGGGAGATGGGAGAAGAATGCGCAGTATTCCAACTTTGGTAAATGGACTTTTGCATCAGAAATAACACAGTTTAGCCCATACGGTCAGGAAGTGGAAAACAAAGATGCGTTAAACCGTTATTCATCGGCCTTCTTTGGCTATAATAACCGTTTCCCAATCGCAGTGGCATCCAATTCAAAATATAAAGAAATGGCGTTTGACGGTTTTGAAGATTATGATTTCTCTACCTGTCTGACTTCAGCGCACTTTAATTTCCAGGGACTTCTAAAACCAAATGAGATAACCGTTTCGTCGAAACAATCGCATACCGGTAGAAAGAGTTTAAAAGTGGAGGCTGGAAAAAGTGCCCTGCTTAAAAAACAAGTCGTTTCCTGTATTGAGGTGCCAAGTAATACAGTGACGAAAGTGAAACCAGTAGTAAAAGTATTAGCTAAAGACATTAAAAAATAATAGTAGAGATGATTCGTATAAAATTGAAAAATTTAGTTTTAATAGTGTTTTTACTATTGTCTGGCATGACTGTTTTGGCTCAGGTTTCTCCGGAAGAAAAACAGGCACTGATTGATATCTATAACAGTACTAATGGTAAGCAATGGAAAAACAATAAAGGCTGGGATGTTACCAATCCTAAAGCCGTTGTGACTTCCTGGGATGCTGCAAAGAAAACAGGGTGGTATGGTATTACCGTTAAAGACGGCCATGTTACCGATATTGTTTTAAGCGATAATAATCTTGTTGGAGAATTAAAAGCCGATCCGGACGCATTTCAGGCGTTGACTCGTTTTTTGATCAATGGGAATAACGTAACCGGCGAACTAGCCGAGGATCTATTGGAACCATTGGGAGAGCTGCCTAAATATATGGACGAAGCTCCAAAGGTGGCAAAAGAAACAGCGGTTAAGCGTGTTGCTGATGCAAAGGTGGAAAAAGTAGTGGTTGCAGATAATGCAACGGCTGTAACAACCGAAAGAAAACGTTGGGAATCGTGTACCAGAGATAATCCCAATTCACCGATAGTGAAAAATATATTCCTGAAGTTTATAAAATACCTGGTTAACGCCAAGAATAGTGGTGTGCCGGATTATCAGATTGAAGGAAGTAACCCGCCGGAGTTTAATGCATTAAAACCGTTTATCACCGACCCGAATCCTAAGATTACGCACTTTGTTACCGATATTGATCCTTCGAATAATACTCTGAGGGAAATGCGTTTCTCTTTTACCGGGGATCACGGGGAACACGATGTGTGGCTTTCCGGTATTTTTTCGGATATCGCCAACGTTAACTTTGATATTGATTTAAGTAGCTATACTGATTACGATCATTATATGGATTTGCAAGGGGAGTATTCGGATATTTATCCGGGGTATAAAATCCATTTAAAGCGATTTGATATCATGCACGTCAATTTCTGCCCGGATAGATTGCCTGTGTGTGGCGATAAAAACCGAATGGTACTGTCTGGACCTTCCGGACTACCGACAATATGTGCCGGACAATTTGTTATGGCTACCTTTTATCCTGCTATGGCTAGTGCCGATTATAATTTTACGGTTGTAAATTCAGCAACGGGTGCTACTGTATATACCGGTACGTTTAGTGGGGCCAACAATGTGTATATCAATGCGCTGGAAGCAGGTTCTTATACATTGTATATGGATGTTATGAATTATGACAGTGGCTGTACCTTTTCGGAGGAACAAAATTTTACGGTTCAAAATTGTGCTAGCTTCTGTGCTTCCAATAATCCCAATACCGTAATTGTAAAATATTTATATCTTAATTTAATAAACCATTTGGTTACCAAAATGGTGACCGACGGTATGATCCCGGATGGATATTTTCCACCGCAATTGAGTGCATTAGCACCGTATATCTCCGATCCGAATCCGAAAATTTACAACGCACATTTTGCAAATCACGGCGAGTATTTCCGTTTTTCATTTGCAAATCATGGATCCGATTATGATGTTTCGCTACGATTCACGCCAAATACCACTGTAATCGGTATCGATTTGTCCGGATATTCATCACCCAATTTAGTCTCGACGATTCCGGTACTCTTAAATTCAAATGCGATGGAGCCGAATCATACGGTGAAACATATTGATTTTTGTCCGGCAACACCAGTATATTGTACGACAACAAATCCAAATGCTCCGGTAATTAAAACCTTGTTTCTTAATTTGATCAATAAATTAAGAACACAACCTATCGGAGGGGTGCCTAATGGATATACCTGTACCGAGTTAACGGCTTTGGCACCCTATATTTCGGATGCAAATCCTAAAATTTACAACTTTATGAATTCGGGAGGATCGATGTCATTCTCCTTCAATCCACACGGATCACAATTTGATGTGATAGTACCTCTTTTAAGTAACCTGAGTATTACGAATGTGGAGTTCAATAATTTCGTTGCTCCGGATATGCAGGCGACATTTAAAACGACTTTCAGTAACGGTTCCGTAAATAATACGGTTGGAAAGGTTAAGCATATCAATTTATGTCCGGACGAACTGTACTGTGTGTCGCACGTGGCAATCGTAGTGGACGAATCCGGATCGCTTGATGATACTGAAATCCGAAAAATCAGAAAACAACTAAAAGCATTTGTACAGCAACAAGCCGATACGAATGATAATTTAGGAACCAATATCTATATTTCCCTGATCGGTATGTCCGACAGTGATACCTACAACAGAGCCGATGCCATCATGCAGGTTAAAATTACAAACGGTTCGACTTTAAATCAATTTAATAACTGGATTAACAGTTTTGGTGCCCGATACGGTCAAACAGGTATCAGTCATGGTTCCGATTACTGGAAAAGTGCTTTGGACAAAGCATTAAGCACCTCGATGAAACCTAAAGGGGTTATTATGATCACCGATGGTTGTCAGACGTCCAATGTTACGAATTTGGTTAACACGATGAAATTATTTGATAATTATAGAAATCCAGCGAATCCAACAACTTCATTAAACCCAAATGCTCCGCATTTATATGTACTGGGAATCGAAAATGGTTTCTATGTGGATTCGGAAACGGTAGTAAGTCAGCGAATGGCGCAAAACCAGGATCCTAATCTAAATCCAGCTTTGGTAGCTCCTGCTTTGGGAACTAACGATTTCGCCCGAATTGCTCCGGTGGAACATACCGATGTAATTCAAACACAAGCCGAATCACGTCTTAGAAAATCATTAAAATTCTTATTGGGTTATCCGGCAGATCAATTCCCGGTAGCGAGTATCGATTATTTTAAACCGGCCGATTATTATGGTCATGATAACTTTAATATCCTGGGTTCGGACGATCGTTACCTTTCGGAAAAATTGGTAGACAGTCAGATTTCTTGTGGTATCTCCATTACAAAAGATTTTTGTGAGGATTGTTATTCGTTCCAACCGGAACCCGGAAAAGAATATATCTTAAGTGCCTGGGCAAAAGAAGAAACGAACGAGCAGTTTAAAACATTTGTGAATCCTGCAATTACACTGATTTTCTATCACAATAAACAAGCATTGCCACAACACGAAATATCAAGAATCACAGCAATACCTTCCGGTGAAATTATCGACGGATGGCAACGCATCTTTACCAAGTTTAAGATTCCGTATTCGACAACAAGTGCTATCAATAATACCATTTCAATTGGAGTTGAGCTAACGAATAACAGCCCGAGCATTCCGGTTTATTTTGATGATATACGCGTGCATCCTTTAAAAGGTAGTATGAAATCATTTGTATACGATCCGGAAACCTTTAAACTGATGTCGGAATTAGACGACAACAACTACGCTACTTTTTATGAGTATGACAATGAAGGCGGACTGGTGCGTATTAAAAAAGAAACGGAAAGAGGTGTGAAAACGATTCAGGAAACCCGTTCCGGAAGTGTAATTAAAAACTAAAGGATAGTCATGGTAAATAAAATCATCACATCCGTTTCCATCCTTTTTATGGGGTGTCTCGTTCAGGCACAAACCGTAGGAGAGGTTTTGAAAAAAATTACAGCCGGATATAGTATCGCACAACCGCTGCAGTATAAAACCGATTATAAGCTGTTTAAAGATCATAAGTCGACTAAGGTAGAAGAAAATTATAAAGGAGTCTTTTACAAAAATGCGGCGAACGAAGTGTATATTAAAATCAACGATACGGAGATTATTAATACGAAGAAAACCAATATAAAAGTCAGCCATCCCGAAAATGCTATTGTGGTTTCAAATCCAGTCGACAATTATTTCGGTGAAGCCGATTTTAATAAAGTATTCGAATTGTGTAAACTGATTTCGTTTAAAGATTTTAAGACCCATTGGGAAATTGTTCTGGAACCGAAAACTTATTCCGGATTGACCTATTCCAAGATCGTTTTAAATGTATCGAAAACCTATTTTATACAAAAACAGATCTTTTACTATAACACGGGAATTAATTTTTCCAAAGAGTATAAAGGAACAGATATTAATTATCCGAGATTGGAAGTGGTTCATAGCGATTATAGCAGAAAAGCAATTCCTCCTTCGGTTTTTAATACGCAAAACTACCTTTCCTTCTCTGGTAAGAATAGTATTGTTTTAGCTCAACGGTTTAAAAAGTACGAAATAATTGATCAACGAATTATTTCTAATAACATAAAATAAAAATCAGATATATGTATATCCCTAAGCGTTTATTTATTTTAGTATTTACATTATTTACAGCATTTGTTTTTGGACAACAGGAAACAACTATGGGAGGGTATAGCTCTGGTAGCCAGTTGCATAGTTTACCCATGCTTCAGGTCGTCGATCCAAAATATGCTTCTTTAAGTCAGCAGAATGTTTTTACATCTGTAGATCCCGCGGTATATGTCCATTTTGGGTTTCAGGACGATTTAATTAATATGGGGGCAAATTTAGCCATATACTCTTGTGAGGTACGACTAAAAATTATGCCATTTAATAATTCGAATGGTTCTTTGAATGCCTATACTATTACGCTAAAGATCAAACGTGATAATGTAACCGAAACGGTAAAAATGAATGATTATGTGGTGTATAAATTACCAGGTATTCATAAAGCCAATGTTGCAGTAGAGGAAATACGTTATATGGACGAAATGGATCAGGCTATCCCTTTGGTTAGTAATTCTGCGGCTTATTTAAGGCTAACGTTTAAAACGGATCGCTATTATAATATTAAAAATACAACGGTTAATCCGGTTACGAAAAGACTCATTAAGTACAATGGAATGTCGGAAACGGTGGTTAACAATGTAAGTGATGGTGCCGAAGAATTAGAAATCAACTGGACACGCTATAATGAAGCACCAGCAACAGAATACGAACTGGAATGGACCTGGGTAGATAACTTTGGACCAAATGGTGTGAAATTGTTGCCCAACCAGATTGCCTTAACAGAGCAGGATTTTAAACTGAATAGTACAAGAGTACAAACCAAAGAGTTAAAGTACAGAATTCCGTTGGTGTTTTCCAAAGGATATCTGGTATATCGTGTAAGACCGGTTGGACGCTTCCTGGACGATACAAAAAAGAGTTATTACGGAACCTGGTCTTCAGGGCTTGCCGGTACTTTTCAGAATGTAGGGAACTGGGGTACTTTCCTCGAAATTGATGCCGATCACGAAGTAGGTAAAAAGAACTGGCAATATCAGGCCTCTTTTGCTGAAGACGGTAAGAAAAAAGAGGTTGTAAGTTATTTCGACGGTACTTTGCGTAACCGTCAAACGGTTACAAAAACCAATACCAATAATAAAACCATTGTTGGGGAATCAGTATATGATAACCAGGGACGTGTAGCTGTAGAAGTATTGCCAACGCCTATCGAAGCTTCCGGTATTCGTTATTACCGGGACTTAAATAAAAATGATGCCGGGAAAGTTTTTACCCATCATGATTTCGATTGGGACCGACTCAATGGATTAATCTGCGAACCTATAGTGCCACCGGGAATGTCAAAAAACTCGGGTGCCAGTAAATATTATTCGGAACAAAATACAATAGTAGGAAACTACCAGGATTATGTGCCGAATGCCAATAAATATCCTTTTTCTCAGATTGAATATACACCAGATAATACCGGAAGAATCCGAAGAAAAGGAAGTGTAGGGCAAGATCTTCAATTGGGTACCGGTCATGAAATGAGTTATTTTTATTTGCAACCGGATCAGGAAGAATTAAACCGACTTTTCGGATATAAAGTAGGGGATTTCAAACGCTATAAAAAGAATGTAGTTGTCGATCCGAACAAACAGATTAGTATCAGTTATCTGGATCCTCAGGGAAGAACTGTTGCTACCGCATTGGCCGGAGACAATCAGAAAGAGCCTATGGTGTCATTGGAAGATGAAACCAATAACGCATTACACCAGATGACAACGGCTAATGTGTTGTCGAATAACGATGCCTATGCTACCGGACTAAACGGAATCCTGTTGGATGGAGTACGATCAAATAAACAGATAGGTGTTGTTAAGGATGAATCGTTAACATTTAATTATGGACTAACGCATACTACGAATAGTTATACCGACTATTGTATGGGCGGAAAACACTATCCTTTTGTCTTTGATTGGGTCATCCGACTTAAGGACGATTGTGGGAACGATTTATTACTTAGACGAGGCGACGGATCTGTTAACTATATACAATTAGGATCGGTAAATCTAAATTCGTTTACACCCTACGCACCACCGATTGCGTTAAATTATGCCGCTGGGACGGGTGTGCTAAAAATCGGGTCGTATACTTTGAATAAAGATATCCGGGTGAATCAAGCAGCTTTAGAGCAATATGCGGATGATTATATCACATTACTAAAACAAGAGACCAATGTGTGTTATCCGGATTTAGGAGCCTTTACGGTCGATATTAGCGAAGAAGACTGTCACGTGACGTGTAGAAGTTGTGAAGAAGCGCTGATCTGTACCTATTTGACACCACAGGAATGTGCAGCATATAGAACAACGTTCCCTGCTGGTACAGACGAAAGTGTATTGGGTGACATCAATGTAAGAGAATATTATGTCTTACTTGCCGAACGAAAATATGTAATCGACAATTTGAATACCAATTTCGCAGGAAGTTCATTTGCATATAATGGATCAATATATGTAGATCAGAATGGACTTGTTTCACAGTATACCATCAATATATATGTGACTCGTTTCAAAAAGGAACTTAGAGCAATGTTAGATGGTTGTAGAGAATTGTGTATACAACCGGGAGATACCTGTAATATCAATACCAGTATATTGTTATCGGATGTTAGTCCGCACGGACAATACGGATCAATTTCAGGAATCGATTTCCCAACGGCACAACCGGGTGGAACAACAACACCTGCAACCAGTGTAGATGATACCTTGAGTTTGTTTAATGAAGACAACCAATTGTTATATGGAGGTTCTTCAACACAGACGTATGTCGATTTGGATACCGGATTAACCGTTACACAAAATGTATCGAACTATAACTGGAGAAGACCGGCAACGCCATATATGGACGATAACGGTGACTTTGCAAAGGTTAAAGTAGAAAGAATCAATTACAATACCTATATTCCGGAAATTATGCCTTCGGCTAGTGTCGAAGATGATCCACTGGACCCTACTTCAAATAATAAATATGTACGTCCGCAATATTTAAGAAATGTAACGGATTTTGTCAATAACTGGAAAACAAGCTGGGCAGAATCGTTATTACCATACCACCCGGAATACCAGTATCTGAAATATAATAAAGCAATTTGTGCTAAAACAAATTCAGCCGGAGATAATTCGGATAGCTTTGATGAGAAACTTAAAGCCTTGGATTATACCAATGTCTTTACAACAAATGGAATGGCACAAAATTTAGTCAATATTACGGCTAATGACCCTTTCTATGACAGTCAGATTACAACAATGCCTGCGCAGGGTATTACGTATGAGGTAGAAACGGCTGCTGATTTTACCCTGAGAAGGAATTTGTTGGTGGAAGCGATGAATACCAATTATGAAGGTATTAAATTGGCTAATAATGCCCGATTGAATATGCTTCAGATGGCGTATTATACAACTGTTTTCGGTAATGGAATTGCGCCAGCTTCTACCTATCAGAGTTTGGTTACCTCTCCGCTTAACCAGTTGCTTCCAATTCTTAATGCGCTGAATCCAAGTGAAAAAGAGCGTGTTTGGAAGAGCTTTGTGAATAACTATATCGCGTTTAAACAAAAAACGAGAACGGTATATTCCCATATGTTTGCTTTGAGAAATAGTGGTTATAACGGTTGTATTGGCGACGTACAGAACGTTGATACTTTTGTAACACTATTTGAAAAATATAATACAACAGGTAATTATAGTAACCTATTACAACGAATCAACCAGGCTTTTGCAACTCCGGTTCCAACAACGCCTGCCGGTACAATACTGGCTTGTTCTACAACTACAGTAGCCTACTATAAAAATAAAGAAAAACGATTTATATCAGCTGATTACGGCTTTAACTCCGGTGTTCCGGGTTCACAGGCTATCGCCGATGCGACTGCCGATGCGGATGCACATACCTATCAGCAAACCGGAAAATGTCCCTTATTAGTGGATACGGAAAGTTTATTAAAAGGATTGATCAATCCTTCTTTCCAGAGCCAGGGATTATTACTTTACGGCTTTAATGCCTATAGCATGCCGATGTTAACTCCGGATTTATTTAATTCGGTATTGTTAGACCCGGCTGCTTATGCGGCAAACCCACAAAATGTTACCATTAATGGAAATATTGTTAATGGTGGAGCGAGCTTGAATCTTACTTTTAATACCGCGAGCGGTGTTATTTCACAACCAATCGAACTTAAGATTTTAACACAGACTTTATCTATAGGTTCCTATATGAATGGCTGTAACGAAACGTTACCGGCTCCTACATGGACGGCTTATAATACAAACTTTAAGATTGTTGATTTCAAGAACATTTATTATGTGCCGGGATCATTTAATGCGGCCAATAATACCTATAAATTCCAGATTGTTGCGGTTCTAAAAAGACTTACGGGAACAAGTTGCCCGGCTCTTGAAGAGATCGTACTTGAAGGAACTGTTAAAGCAGCTATCGGACAATGTAGTTTTGGCGATTCAGCTGGAGAAACAGGTGAAAATTGCGACAAACGAGTGCGTTTTGAAAAAGCATTGGTACGCGTTATGAATGCTTTAAAAGGAACAAATCCAAATATTCCGGGACAATTGTTTACATCTGGTGTAGCCTTAAATGGTGCTCCCAATGATAAATATACCTATGGCAGCAGTGTTATGCCGGAGATATTAAGCGACTTAGCATTAAATTCGACCTGGTCGTGTAGTCCGAGTACCAGTTTTACAGTTAACGGTCCAACTCCGTTTACAATTTATAATCTGGTGAACGAATCCGGAAACCCATCTTTCCTTCCGGGCTCTTTTTATAGAGTAACGGGAATAAAGATTGAAAAAAATATGGTGAATGGTGTTGCAAGTGGTGATGACAAAATTGCAATCAGCTATCTGGATCTAAAAGATCAGGTGTTTACCTTAAATGGACGTATCACACCATTAAACTATAGTTGTATCTGTACGGAAGAAGTTTCTCCGATGCAAGTTGCTGCAGCTAACTTCTTAAATCTGACGAATCATCTTTGGAGTGTAGGAGGTAATTCCGGACCATTTTTACCAAGTATTATAGCAGATGGATATAACCCGGTACAAATGCAGGCGGTAGCACCGTATATAATTGGTAACAATCCAACGGTGAACCAGTATACAACCAGCTGGTCTAACGGATTATCAACCCAAAGTGGAATTAAGTTTAATTTCTTTGCTGGTTCATCGGCATGTCAATTTGAGCTTCCGCTTTATACTCATCCAAAGAGAGGGGGGGCTTTTAATACTTATGTCCAGAGTATTACGCATTTTTCCAACTTTAAGATACTTCAGGATTTAGGCAATAATACGTATGCTTTTAGTGTTTTTGTTCATCATGGTCCGTTTTCGGATGGTGACCGATTTGGAGCGACTCTTCCGGCCGGAATTCAGGAAGCTTATGGTACGATAAGCTGCCTTCAGCAAGCGTTCTGCGAAGAGGAATTCGGAGTGACAAATGCATTGACAGCCGTGTTAAAGGATCTTATACAACAACAAACAGTGGCCGATGGTTCTACTGCTAACGGATTACCGGCTTTAAATACGTACGTTCAGTTATCTGGAGCGGCTCCGTCAGCCACTATCAATAACTTCTATAAAGTAGAAAATAGTGCCAGTTCTCAAATTGGATTTACGTTTGCCAAAGAATCGGAATGTGAAGTAGTGTTTACAGTACCAGGTGTTTCGTTTGCAAATGTTACGAATATTTCGGGATTGTCATTTACCAATACACAATCGGGTAATTTTACAGCTACGGTTACAACGAATACCGGAGCACAAATTGTTGCCAACGGTACCAGTAAATGTATTACTGCACGAAAATGTAATTCCGTAATTCAGGTGCCTTGTACATCTTGTATACCGTCTACCGTTCCTCCGATGGCTTGTGTGGATAAATGGTTCCAGTTCCGCGATATAATGGATATCGTACAAGGGTATCAAATGCCGGATCATTTGGCTCAAGATGCGAAATATTTCTGTGAAGCCAACTTAGGTTATCTGGTTACAGATTATATACATTATTTGAATATAACGGGAGCTTACGATGTTAGTATGCCGGCCTTTATATCGATAAGTGAATTCGGAGCAACCAATTTGAATTATGGTTATAATGGTACCCAAATGGTTATTAATGCCTATGGTACGTATTTGATGTCGCATCCGTTTATTGAGTGGAGTGAATTCGTAAATCAATATGTGACGGAAAATAAAATTTGTCCACCAGCACCTATGGTTCCAACCATTAATCTGCAAGTAGATGATATTCCTACCCCTTGTGAGATTTTTGTTCACTCGGTACAACAGACTTATTTACAGGAATTAATGGAGCAATATTTTGCTACAAAACGAGAAGAATTTAAACAAAAATATATTCAGGCCGCTATCAACGGATTACAGGAGTCGATGACGAAAGTGTCTTATGATAAAGAATACCAATATACATTATACTATTATGATCAGGCAGGAAACTTAGTGCAAACGGTTCCACCGCAAGGGGTATCCCGATTAGCACCTGGAGCCGACAGTACTATTAATGCTGTTCGAAACACGACGCCAGAAGAAGAGCAACAAGTTGTAAACGGTATTGTGGTAGATCCTAGTCACACGATGAAAACGGTATACCGTTATAACTCCCTGAATCAGTTGGTATGGCAAAAAACACCGGATGGTGGCGAAACGCGATTTGCTTACGATCAGTTGGGACGTATTATTGCCTCACAAAATGCAAAACAGGCCGCGATGCCGAAACCAAGATTTAGTTATACACTTTATGATGGTCTTGGACGTGTTGTGGAAGCTGGAGAATACGAGCCTCAGCAAGCTTATATTAACGAGGAAGGAAATGTTATCATAGGAGGTTCTCCTGTAGGCGATCTGGAAACGTATAATTATAGACGTTATGAAGTAACGCGAACGGTTTATGATACCCCGGTTGAAAATAGTACCGGCTGGTTTGAATCGTATTCCGATAATAATAACCACAAAAGAGTTACAGCTATACTAACGTATAGCATCCTGGAAGATGGCGTAAACTTTGATGAACAAAAAATTATCGCGAATGAGCTATATGATAATGCGATTTTGTACGATTATGATATCCATGGAAACGTAAAAGAACTTATTTATCATACGAATAAAGAGGTCTTAAAAAGTTTAAACCAGGATGTCAAAAAAGTGATCTACGATTACGATTTGATTAGCGGAAACGTAAATAGTGTTACGTACCAGCCTAAAAAAGCGGATCAGTTTATTCATCGTTATGAGTATGATGCCGATAACCGAATTACGCAGGTGTATACCAGTAAGGATAAAATCGTATGGGAAAAAGAAGCGAAATACGACTATTATGAACATGGACCTTTAGCGCGACTTGTAGTTGGAGATAAGCAAGTTCAGGGATTGGATTATTTCTATACGCTTCAGGGATGGCTTAAAGGGGTAAACTCGGAAAAATTAGGCGCCGTGAGGAAAAGTTTCTATTCAACCAGTGATATTGGCCAAGATGGAATTGCTCAGAGTGGTACCGCTAAAGATGCATTTGCATTTGCACTTCATTATTATAATGGCGATTATGCTTCCAGACATCATATTGTAAATAGTGTTGATAATTCACTTCTGTATTATACCAATACAGTAAATTTAGGAGGTAATAACGATTTGTATAATGGAAACATAAAAGCGATGGTTACTTCTTTAATGGATTTATCGCAAGGAAATTTATTCTCACAGTATAATTATTACAGATATGATCAGTTAAATAGAATTAAGGCAATGAATTCCTTAAGAGTTAGTGATTTCTTTAATGAAACTTCCTATCAATCGGAGTATTCGTATGACAGAAATGGTAACATACTCACATTAAATCGTACCGCCCCGAGAGATAAAAATAGCGCATACACTGAAATAATGGATGAATTGCGATATCATTATCAGGATGGAACGAATAAGCTGATGCATATTGATGATGCCGTTCCTAACGGAGCGTTTACTAATGATCCGTCGAATCCGAATGATACCACCTTGGATATCGATGATCAGGATAAAAACAACTACCAGTATGATGAGATTGGTCAGTTAACCCGTGATGAAAAAGAAGGCTTGAATATTAGCTGGAGAGTGGATGGTAAAGTGAAAACGGTAACCAAAGCAAACGGAACGGTAATTGATTTTGAATACGATGGTTTAGGAAAAAGAATTGCTAAAATCGTTACCAATGGAAACGATGTGACCACTACGTTCTACCAACGCGATGCTCAAGGAAATACATTGAGTACCTATGAGATGGTTAAAACATGGGGGCAACCGGCCAAATACTACCTGGTTGAACAGGAGATTTACGGAAATAGCCGTCTTGGAGTTGAAAAAGGTAGAAAAGAGCTTAATGCAGATACCGGAAGAGGAATCGCTTTACGAATGGATGCGCTTGTAGCTACGGCACAAATTGCAGATAATGTTTCGCAGGCGTTATTAACAAATCCGTCTTCTATCTGGGGATTATCGTTTAGCGGAAATAACAATGTTACTTGGGGCGATGGCGACAAGAGTATCAATTTCTTTGATCAATCGGGAGGGAAAACGCAGGAATTTGAAATCAGAACGAATTTCAAAATTGTTGGAGGCTCAGCGATGACTGTCAATCAAAATCATGCGTTAGTAACTTTGGATGGTGCCCGAAGACCGGAATATAAACAATGGGATAATAGTATTGCGCGTATTGTGATTAAGAGAAATGCCAATGGCGCCTATGTGCCGGCATTAGAAGTTGAAAAATATACCAAAAGGTTCCACCGTTATAAACCGTTCTTTGTTTTCCACAGACGTTGGAATTATAGAAACTATAAAACCGTTTGGACATATGAATTAAGAAATGCGATACCGGAAACAGAATGGAATTTCCATGCGAAGGTATCGGTGAATGGTGATAATTTTAGCCCACAGTTTACGATTAACGGAAATGTTTATACATCGAGAGATTTTATAGCGAATGTAAATCAAGAGTTAAACGGACCGGAATCCGGTGATACAAGAGAATTCCCGGAGCCAGATCCTGTTTGGAATACTTTAGGTAAAACCTCAAAAACATATGGGAATGTAGACGGGAACTATTTTGGGAATTCGTTCCAGGGAGCACCTGTTGAAATGTGTGATTTCACCTATACTGTAAATAATGGTCAGGGATCGGATAATACCCCGGTATATGTCTTCCCGTTTGATGAAGGCTTTGGAAATCCATCGTCAACAAACAACTTGTTAACAATGACGAATAATGGTGTTCCGTATTCACAATCGTATTGTGGACCAACAGCATTAGATTCTGATGGTGATGGAATTCCGGATGCAGTGGATAACTGTCCGAATAAATTTAACCCGAATCAGAGTGATGTGGATGGTGATGGTGTTGGAGATGTTTGTGACAACTGTATGTACACGTATAATCCAAACCAGGCCGATGCTGATGGTGATGGTAGAGGAGATGTTTGTGACAACTGTATCAACAATCCAAACTACAATCAGATTGACACGGATGGTGACGGAAGAGGTGATGCTTGTGACAACTGTAGAACGATTTACAACCCAGGTCAGGAGGATGCTGACGGTGATGGTATTGGAGATGTTTGTGAAGGATTGGATCAAGGACAGGGTACATCTGCAGCAATTGGAACGCCGGTTACAGCCTATCGTTTTGTAGGGGATAAAAACTATGAATTATCGAACCATTTAGGGAACGTTCTTTCCGTAGTTACCGATCGTAAACTATTAGGACGTTATGGTACGAATTATCTGTTTTTACCAGATGTAATTTCATACAATGATTACTATCCGTTTGGGATGCTAGTGCCTAACCGCCACGAAGCCAGTAATGAGTACCGATACAGCTTTAATGGAAAGGAAAAAGATGACGAAATTAAGGGTGAAGGAAATCATTATGATTATGGAATGAGAAATAATGATCCAAGATCAGGAAGATTTTTTAGTGTTGATCCTTTGACTAAATCCTACCCTGCACTTACACCATATCAATTTGCATCAAACACCCCTATTATGGCTATTGATTTAGATGGAATGGAAGCAAAAGTGGTGACTTATGGAGTCAAAAACACTTATGATGACAATTATGTTAAAGATTGTAGTGATGCTTGTGCTAGTAAATTAGGTCTTGAGCCAAAAGGGGTAAGTACGGGTAAAAATCTTTTAAGAGTTTTAAAGGATGAATCTTCTGGAAGTAATGAAACTATTTCTGCATGGGTAAATTACGGTCATAGCTGGAATAGAGGATTATTCTTAACAAATGATAATGGATTCTATAGAGCTAACAATACTGCTCCTGGAGCAGGAGCAGATAATTTCAAAGGCCTTTTAAGAGAAACTAAAACAGGAAACATTACATTCTCAAAACATACATTGTTTATTTTTGCTAGTTGCGGGACAGCAGGAAATGGCTGGGGCGGTCATAATGTAGGAGGCGGCAAAGCAGCATATGATAATGCTTCTTTTTCTGCAACCATTGGTGACTATGTTAATAAGAATTATAGTCTACCTGCCAGAGACTATACAGGATTTTATAAGATAACAACTATTGGCGCTACGGATTTATCTAATTTATTAAAAGATGGAACTGTTAAAACAGATGGAAGATTCTTTAAAACAGAGAAAGTGTATAAAATTGAACGGACAGTGCAGGAATCAGGTTGGTGGCCTTTTAAAACAAGGAAATATATTGACAAAACAACTATAATTCAAACTAAGACTACAGACTTAGGAAAAAAAATCAACCCAACTGAACTAATGAAAGAACATAATGATCAGGATACAAAAATTCGCTAAAATTTTGTTAGTAGTTTTACTCTTAATACAGGTCGCTTGTATTAAGAGTAAAACTAATTTGAAAAGATCAAAATGTAATGAGCTGGTTCGTTTATATGATCCTTATTTACAGGAAATAGCGATGAAACGAAATGTTACCTATCCTATAGGTGACAAATTAGACAGTTTGTTCTCAACTTTAAATAAAAATGAAATAATTAATGATACCATTTTTAGAAAAGCCTTAATAGTTTTATTGGAAAAAAAATATTCATTTCTTGTTGACCACAATACATCCAAGAATCTGTTTTATATTTATAATGTTTCAAATTGGGGAGGAGATGAAAAGTATATTCATTTTGCTGTTAATGTTATTTCTAATATAAAATTTGATGATAATGTGAGTTTTCAAGATTATTTAAACATTTATAAAGATAACGTTTGCATTGATGATATTGTTAAAGAAATGAGTACATATTCATTAACTAACGAAGAATTAATAATTCATAAGCATTGTTTATCAACTCTTCCTACAAATTGCAAAATAGAACCAAACTAAAAAAGCTTTTTCGCAATTAAATAAACTTTATATCTAAAAAACAAAACCTAGCTCTTAAAAGCTAGGTTTTGTTTTTAGGATGATAAAAACTCCCTTATGATATGATTAATGTAATTGCGACAATATCATAAACATGATTAAGAAGGGAAGTATAATTCCAAACAAAGCAAATCCAATTTGTTTTGAAAATTCTTTTTTTAGCATTCTTTTTTTTAAAAGCAGAAGAACCAAAGCTATAGCAATAAATACACCTATACAAGAAAAAGAAGTAATCAATATTCCTAAATATGGAATCATAAAAGAATTTCCTTTATGGATGAAATTGTGATCAATTATGCCAATCAACAGAATTAGTAATTCCGACAAGAAATAAAGAAACCCAATGTTTTTCATTTTAACGGATTATTTTTTAATTTTTATTTTATATGTAGTTATCGTAGTATATATTGGCGTTCCTACAGTTGAACTCCCTCCTGAAACTTGTTCTGCTGATGAACTCTCGGTGTATTTTATTCCTTTTTGATTTAAGTATATTTTTAAATTATCGATATTGTGTTTTGATGTTGAGCTAAAACTTTTAACCCCGGTCTTTAACCCTATATAAGATTCAAGCAAGAATATGTTCGAATTCTTATTTCCTCCATTTTTTTGTACTAAGTCAAAAATTGCTAAATCTGGCTTTGAGTTCGTAATTTGATTATTGTACTTGAATTTTTTATTATTAAATAACTGTATTAAAGTGTATTGATACATTTTGTATTCATAAGGTCTATCTGCAATATCGTCAGCATGAAAATTACCATTACCTCCCCAGAAAGCGTGTTCGAGGGTTATACGTCCAAGAACAGGTAGCCAAATATTCGTTTTCCCCCACATTGTTCTATTCTTATTATCATCTACATAACTGTGTGCCCAAGAATCACCTACTGTATGCAATTGATTCAAATCCCCACTTAAGACATTTTCTTGAGCTTTCTTCAATACATCACTTTGTTTGCCTCCTGTTAAACCATGCCACGATTTTTGCAATGATTTGTCAGCCCATGTTCCGATTCCAAATAGGCGACTAAAACCTTCACCATTATCATGTGAAAGATGTAATGGCATCGTATTATTTGCTCCTGCCACATGATGATCATAATACTCCGCATGGATAGCCAAAGACCTTGCTGTAGCCTTATTCAGTCCCATTGCAATCCCCATTGCGTATACAGTCCAAAAGTGCCCATCTTCTTCCCAATTACCATCGCTATCTTTATATCTCATAGGGTTGTCAAAACCAAATCTGTATGGAGACCAATCAGGAGCTTTCATTCTCATTTTATCAACCGCAAACCATCTTCCTGTTCTCGGATCATACATCCTTGCGCCAAAATCGTAACTATCACCTTCACCTTTTATCTCATCATCTTTTTCCTTTCCATTAAACCCATAACGATATGATTCTGAAGCTTCGTGACGGTTAGGTACTAGCATCCCAAACGGATAGAAATAAATTAATTCAAAACTTCAATAATTACAAGAATTTTACAAATAAAATTGTTCCTAGAAAATGGCTATCTAATGTAAAAAGCAAGCTCCTCCTAATGTTTTCTTGATTTTATGAAACTTGAACACATTATTGTATATGATTATCTCAAATACTATATAAACAAGAGGCAGTCTCAATATAGAGCCTACCTCTTGTTTTATTTTACCAATTTTCCATTTGCTTTTTAAAATAAGGTATTTGTGCCAAAAAAATCGGGGCTAGAAATATGGATATACAAGTTATTACAAACATCGATCCTTCTGCTGGCAACGGAGTGTTATCCCATAGAAATTCTGACAATAAAGATAGTATGACATAAACTCCTAAGTTAAAAAAAGAGAACAATAAAGGTTTATATCTTATTTTAACAATAGAAATATACTTAAAGCACAAGGAGAAAATAATGATTAAAGGTAAACCATGAAATAGTAACCTCCAAAAACTCCATACTCCTGCTCCATAATATGCTTTACTGACATAAAAGGAATCAAAACCAAATTCAAAAGTGTCAATCAAGACAAGCATTAAAAAGCTCAATACTATTTCTATTAAAAACAAAGAAGTATAAAACAAAATAAAACGTGCAATCTTACTTGTCATCATGTGCCATTTTTATTAATTCTTTACCTAGTTTTACTCGATCTCTATAACGCTTAAAATCAAACGTTTTTCCACCTTCGAAATGTTCTTTCATTACCTTTTTAACTTCTGATGCACCAATAGGACTGCTCATTAATTTATTAACACCTGCAATTATTTTTTTTAAATCACCACGATAATTTTTAATAAACTCTTGAACTTTTGACTGTTCATATTCTACCATTTTATAATCCAGATCAATTCCAACTAATCCTTCGAATGATTGTCTTACTCCATTTGCGTCAGTAAAACTTTTGGTAAGTTTTCCGTCATCCAATAGGTCCTTTGCATTTCTCATATTACGCTCGAACAAAAATTGATTTCCTTCTTGAAGGAATCGGTCTACTTCATCACTTGAAAAATATCCTCTATCTGGTATCTCTGTACCTCCCACTGCTCTATATCCAGTAACAATTTCTGCTGCTCCGAACCATTGAGAATTAATTCCTTTTTTATCAGCTTCTTTTTGAACCCATGCATAATAGGCATTTCTTTGACGAACCGTTCTATAAGCATCGTATCTTAAATGTTCCGTACTATAAAGTGCTGCATCATTAAACGATTTTTTATGGTAGATCCCACCTGTCTGATACCATTGTGTTGGTCTTAGTTTAAGCAGACGATATGACATCACGAATCCTAAATATGACGGGACAGGTTCTTTACCATCAGCATCAATAAAAAACATTGGATTATTTCCCATGGATGAATAAGATGACCATTGTGGATATTTTCCTTCTAAAGGATCCCTAGTAAACCATCTTCCTGTTCTCGGATCATACATTCTATCACCAAAGTCAAAGCTATTTCCTTCACCTTTTAACTCATCGTCTTTTTCTTTTCCATTAAACCCATAACGATATGATTCTGAGGACTCGTGACGGTTTGGCACCAGCATCCCAAACGGATAGTACTATAATTGCTGAAATAGGTAGTAATTATAAAGGGTTTGAACTTAATCATATGCTCAAAAAATGACATCCAGAAGTCAAAAAAGCCTTAAAAATCGCCGTGTTTTTGAATGAAATTACAGATTGAAATTGAACGTTATTATTGGTTAAAATTTAATTTGAATATAAGATTTTTTATTGCGGAAATAGTTTTACTTTTGAAAAAAATAACAAGTAAAACCGTGTTCGAAAATAAATTCCGTATTTTAATCATAACAAACATTGCTTTGTTTTTGTTGATCGCCGTTGGAGCTGCCACTTTCTTTATAGCTAATAATAGCCCTAAAATTGTTTTTGTAGATAATGTTAAGCTTTTTGATGGCTTTAATATGACTAAAGAACTAAAAAAGAGAGGCGAACAGGAATTTAATTCCCGAAAAAAAGTTTTAGATAGTTTGTATGCTGTCTTACAACAGGAAGGTGCTTCCGAAATACAAAAAGAAGCCATCACCAGAGAATTGATAGCCAAAAAGCAGGAGTTCGAAGCATTTAATCAGCAATTTGCGACTGAAGAATCCGCTAAAATATGGTCTAGAATAAATGGTTATACTTCGGATTTTTCAAAAGAAAAAAACTACGACTTTATCTTAGGATCCGAAAACAAACGATCTGTTCTCTTTGCTAAAGAAACTGTAGACATCACTAACGAATTGATCATCTATATTAATAAAAAATACGAGGGTAATCAATAGGCTTATTTAGATTACCCTTTTAGGATTTCTTTATTGTTTACTAAAGCATTCTGGAAACATAGTATAACTCTACTGCATACTATTTTCCAATTTCAGATGTACTTTTTCAATTTCCTTGTCAATATATACCTGAGCATAGTGTACATAGCGATTAAACGAACCACTCGCATGACTATGGCCGCTTATTTTTCGAACCAGATGTTCCGGCATACCCAAAATAAGTAATGTCGTAATTGCGGTTCGTCGCATCATATGCGAACTCATTTTATCGCAAAAACGATTCGGAGCCTTGTTGTTTTGTTTTAGTAAACGTTTCCCTTGTTTTTCCCGTGAAACTTCAACAGAAGCCGTAAAATTGGCTAATTCACCTATTTGTTTGAGGCTTTTGTTAAAGTTAAACAGGCTTGTACTTCCAAATACCGGATTTTTGACATTTTTAGTCTTGTACTTTTGATAAATTGCCACTGCATAAGCCGGAAGTTTTATATGACTGAAGGTTTTGGTCTTTTTGGATTTTAATTTTAAATACCAGTCGTTTTCTACTTGTTCAAAATTCTTATTCGTCAGTAGAAAAATATCGGAGTAACGTAATCCTGTTGTACAGCCAAAAACAAAAATATCTTTAATCCGACGATTACTCACGGATAAACTATTTTCAAATTCTTTATCATGGATCAGAAATTTTAATTGTTCCGGTGATAAAACCAGGATTTCGATTTCTTCCTTGCGAACATAAAACAACCGTTGAAAATCTCCGGTAAAGAAATCTTTGTCGTTTTTCAGATAGTTAAAAAACACCCGGATTACTTTAATGTTGGAGCCAACATAATTGTCATGACAGCCTTTTTTGTATAAATAATCCGTGAATTTTTGGTAGAATTTTTTCCAATAGTTTTTTTCCGATTGTAATTCTCTTTTATTCAGTTTTGAAGCATCACAAATCCGTAATTCAAAACTGGTATCACTTGAAAACTGAATCAGGTTTTGTAAAACATAATGATAATTTTGTATAGAATCCGGTTTGATACGTTCGCCATTCTTTTTCAGACGTTTTCCGGTTTCGGTATCTTTTATGAATTGCTTAAACAGTGAGGGTATAGGGGTAGTCTTTTTCATTGTAATATTTCTCCAAAAATATCAGTTCAGAATGAAAGATGAAAAGCTATGATGTTAAAAATTACAGATTTTTGTAAGTGATAGCATTCAATTTGTTTTATGTTTTATCACTATCCGTTTGGGATGCTAGTGCCTAACCGCCACGAAGCCAGTAATGAGTACCGATACAGCTTTAATGGAAAGGAAAAAGATGACGAAATTAAGGGTGAAGGAAATCATTATGATTATGGAATGAGAAATAATGATCCAAGATCAGGAAGATTTTTTAGTGTTGATCCTTTGACTAAATCCTACCCTGCACTTACACCATATCAATTTGCATCAAACACCCCTATTATGGCTATTGATTTAGATGGAATGGAAGCAAAAGTGGTGACTTATGGAGTCAAAAACACTTATGATGACAATTATGTTAAAGATTGTAGTGATGCTTGTGCTAGTAAATTAGGTCTTGAGCCAAAAGGG
Source organism: Flavobacterium sp. WV_118_3 (assembly GCF_039778605.1). Lineage (NCBI taxonomy): Bacteria > Pseudomonadati > Bacteroidota > Flavobacteriia > Flavobacteriales > Flavobacteriaceae > Flavobacterium > Flavobacterium sp. WV_118_3. Next base: position 3,475,551 of record NZ_CP156060.1, read on the forward strand.
GTAAGTACGGGTAAAAATCTTTTAAGAGTTTTAAAGGATGAATCTTCTGGAAGTAATGAAACTATTTCTGCATGGGTAAATTACGGTCATAGCTGGAATAGAGGATTATTCTTAACAAATGATAATGGATTCTATAGAGCTAACAATACTGCTCCTGGAGCAGGAGCAGATAATTTCAAAGGCCTTTTAAGAGAAACTAAAACAGGAAACATTACATTCTCAAAACATACATTGTTTATTTTTGCTAGTTGCGGGACAGCAGGAAATGGCTGGGGCGGTCATAATGTAGGAGGCGGCAAAGCAGCATATGATAATGCTTCTTTTTCTGCAACCATTGGTGACTATGTTAATAAGAATTATAGTCTACCTGCCAGAGACTATACAGGATTTTATAAGATAACAACTATTGGCGCTACGGATTTATCTAATTTATTAAAAGATGGAACTGTTAAAACAGATGGAAGATTCTTTAAAACAGAGAAAGTGTATAAAATTGAACGGACAGTGCAGGAATCAGGTTGGTGGCCTTTTAAAACAAGGAAATATATTGACAAAACAACTATAATTCAAACTAAGACTACAGACTTAGGAAAAAAAATCAACCCAACTGAACTAATGAAAGAACATAATGATCAGGATACAAAAATTCGCTAAAATTTTGTTAGTAGTTTTACTCTTAATACAGGTCGCTTGTATTAAGAGTAAAACTAATTTGAAAAGATCAAAATGTAATGAGCTGGTTCGTTTATATGATCCTTATTTACAGGAAATAGCGATGAAACGAAATGTTACCTATCCTATAGGTGACAAATTAGACAGTTTGTTCTCAACTTTAAATAAAAATGAAATAATTAATGATACCATTTTTAGAAAAGCCTTAATAGTTTTATTGGAAAAAAAATATTCATTTCTTGTTGACCACAATACATCCAAGAATCTGTTTTATATTTATAATGTTTCAAATTGGGGAGGAGATGAAAAGTATATTCATTTTGCTGTTAATGTTATTTCTAATATAAAATTTGATGATAATGTGAGTTTTCAAGATTATTTAAACATTTATAAAGATAACGTTTGCATTGATGATATTGTTAAAGAAATGAGTACATATTCATTAACTAACGAAGAATTAATAATTCATAAGCATTGTTTATCAACTCTTCCTACAAATTGCAAAATAGAACCAAACTAAAAAAGCTTTTTCGCAATTAAATAAACTTTATATCTAAAAAACAAAACCTAGCTCTTAAAAGCTAGGTTTTGTTTTTAGGATGATAAAAACTCCCTTATGATATGATTAATGTAATTGCGACAATATCATAAACATGATTAAGAAGGGAAGTATAATTCCAAACAAAGCAAATCCAATTTGTTTTGAAAATTCTTTTTTTAGCATTCTTTTTTTTAAAAGCAGAAGAACCAAAGCTATAGCAATAAATACACCTATACAAGAAAAAGAAGTAATCAATATTCCTAAATATGGAATCATAAAAGAATTTCCTTTATGGATGAAATTGTGATCAATTATGCCAATCAACAGAATTAGTAATTCCGACAAGAAATAAAGAAACCCAATGTTTTTCATTTTAACGGATTATTTTTTAATTTTTATTTTATATGTAGTTATCGTAGTATATATTGGCGTTCCTACAGTTGAACTCCCTCCTGAAACTTGTTCTGCTGATGAACTCTCGGTGTATTTTATTCCTTTTTGATTTAAGTATATTTTTAAATTATCGATATTGTGTTTTGATGTTGAGCTAAAACTTTTAACCCCGGTCTTTAACCCTATATAAGATTCAAGCAAGAATATGTTCGAATTCTTATTTCCTCCATTTTTTTGTACTAAGTCAAAAATTGCTAAATCTGGCTTTGAGTTCGTAATTTGATTATTGTACTTGAATTTTTTATTATTAAATAACTGTATTAAAGTGTATTGATACATTTTGTATTCATAAGGTCTATCTGCAATATCGTCAGCATGAAAATTACCATTACCTCCCCAGAAAGCGTGTTCGAGGGTTATACGTCCAAGAACAGGTAGCCAAATATTCGTTTTCCCCCACATTGTTCTATTCTTATTATCATCTACATAACTGTGTGCCCAAGAATCACCTACTGTATGCAATTGATTCAAATCCCCACTTAAGACATTTTCTTGAGCTTTCTTCAATACATCACTTTGTTTGCCTCCTGTTAAACCATGCCACGATTTTTGCAATGATTTGTCAGCCCATGTTCCGATTCCAAATAGGCGACTAAAACCTTCACCATTATCATGTGAAAGATGTAATGGCATCGTATTATTTGCTCCTGCCACATGATGATCATAATACTCCGCATGGATAGCCAAAGACCTTGCTGTAGCCTTATTCAGTCCCATTGCAATCCCCATTGCGTATACAGTCCAAAAGTGCCCATCTTCTTCCCAATTACCATCGCTATCTTTATATCTCATAGGGTTGTCAAAACCAAATCTGTATGGAGACCAATCAGGAGCTTTCATTCTCATTTTATCAACCGCAAACCATCTTCCTGTTCTCGGATCATACATCCTTGCGCCAAAATCGTAACTATCACCTTCACCTTTTATCTCATCATCTTTTTCCTTTCCATTAAACCCATAACGATATGATTCTGAGGACTCATGGCGGTTAGGCACTAGCATCCCAAACGGATAGTAATTATATTTATGTAACTATCATATTTATAATGATTTGAGTTGTGATTGTAACTCGATAAAAATACGAATTCCCGCAAAAAAAGCCTCTTTTTTTAACTAAAAAAGTAGGATTTAACAACTCAAATTAACGTGCTTTTAGAAATAATATCGGCATAAAAAGGTTTTTTCTCAGGTTAAGGAAAAAATATTATCTTGCGACGATTAAAATAATAATTGAACCCCTTGAAAACAAAGACTTTATTTCGTTTTTTTTACATACCATTAGTAGTACTATTCCTTTCTTTTACGGATCCGTACCTGATAAAACGGATTTCAGATAGCAACTTTCGTTACGAGTTTTACACAACCGATAAAAGTGTAAACCCAAAATCCGGAAAAACCTATTATTGGTTTAAAGGGGGTGCGATTCATAACGCGCAGGGTGGCGTTGCCGGTCAGTTGCTACACGACGGTTATACCAAAATGTACCACAGTAACCAACTCGCGGAACAAGGGAAATTTGACGAAGGACTAAAAACCGGCTGGTGGAAAACCTGGTATACCAACGGAACTTTGGAAACAACCCAATACTGGAACAACGGTTTAAAAACCGGAGCGTTTAACCGCTTTAACGATAAAGGTGAGCTGATCGAAAAAGGTTATTTTAAAAAGGATCAAAGACATGGTAAATGGATCGATCTGGCTAAAAAAGATACGGTAGTCTATAAAAACGGAGTTGTTTTTGTCGCCAAACCAAAGCTTACAAAAGAAGAAAAAGCCAAACTAAAAGAAGAGCAAAAAGCGGCAAAAGCTGCTAAAAAAGCACAGGAGAAACTGGATAAAGAGAAAAAGGCGCGCGATAAAGAAAATAAAAAGCAACAAAAGGAACGCGAGAAAGAACAGCAAAACCTGAAACAGCAGCAACAGCCGCAGGAAAAGGAAAGTTTCTTTAAGCGACTATTCCGCAAAAAAGAACCCAAAGTAACTACCAATGGTAAAGGCGCATAGTCTTTTATATGCAGTTTATATCTGTTTGATTGTGTCCATTATTTGCGGAGCGTTGTTGTATTTCTCCGGGTTGTACAATCAGCTGAATTTATATTACAATTTGCAGGAGGAATTATACATTCACAATCAGTCGGTGGTGAATTATGCGCTGGGGAATAAATTGGCAGGAGAGGAGCTTCCGGTTGACGAAGAATCCGGTGTGGAAGGAAGTTATGAAGCAAAACCGTATGGCTTATTGCACGTGTTGCTAGCTAAAACGATGTTGCGAAATGATACGGTAACGTCGGCACATATTATAGGAAGTTATTCCAAAGATAAAACCGCCATTCATTTGGCAAATCTGACGAAGTCGCTTCGGTATTCGGGAACGGTTCGGTTAAATGGCGATAATCAATTGCCGTCAACATTTATAGAAACATCCTATCTGACCAATAAAGCAAGTAAGCTTACGGTTACCGGACAAAATACGGTATCCGAGATTAAACTTCCGGAGATCAATGCCAGTTTTAAAAAGATCTTTGAAGGAATCAAAACGGAAAAGGTGGCCTTGTCTGATTTTGAAAAAGAAAAAGGGATGCCCTATTTTAATTCGTTTCTAAAGGAAACCAAGGAAATTGAAGTGGGCGTGAATACGCTTTCCGGCCTCAATGTAAAAGGGAATTTTGTGTTGCGGGCCAAAGATTCCATCGTGGTGAGTAAAAATGCCATTCTGGAAGATGTGATCCTGATCGCACCGAAGATAACATTTGAGGAGGGATTCAAAGGAACGGTTCAGGCTTTTGCCACCAAAGGAATCGAATTACAAGAAAAGGTGACGCTAAAATATCCGTCAGTCGTTTGTGTGTATAACGATACCAATGAGGAAAGTAAGCTTAGAATCAAAAAGGAATGTAAAATTGAAGGCGCCATAGTGTTGTTTGGAAGTTCAATTCTCACCGTCAATAAGAACCTTATGGTGGTGGACGAAAAGAGTAGGATCATGGGGGATATCTATTGTACCGGAAAACTGGATTTAAAAAGCGATGTACAAGGTTCGGTTTATACCAATTATTTTTTTCATAAAAACGGATCTTCCGTCAATGATAATATGATTGTGGATATCGAGATCGATCCGCAAAAACGACCGGATTTTTTTATGGCGATTCCGCTATTTGAGGCGAAAAAAAATAAATATGGCATTATTAAAAAAGTATTGTAAAATCCCGGCAAATTCCATTTTGGAATCCGTAATCGCACTGACGATCATTTCGATTTGTCTCTATATCGCGATTTCGGTTTATGCGGCCGTATTTACACCGCGTACATCAGCGAAGTTTTACAATACGCAGAATAAAGTCAATGAAATATTTTACCTGATGCAATTGCAAGGCGATTCGTTGCAATATGAGGGTGAAGATCCAAACCTGGAAATAGAAGAGGAAACCGTAAATCCCGGAGTGAAAAAAATATCCGTACACTATAAAGATAGTACCAATTTCAAGTTTGAAAAGAATTTTTACATACAAGGTAACGGCGAATAAAACGCAGCTAAAAGCCTTTTCAATGATTGAGGCAATTGTGAGCATGGCGATTACGGCCATCATCATGAGTCTGATTTTTGTGGTGTTTTCGATTGTAAGCGAAAGATTACTGGATTTTAAAAACCAGAATCAGCCGGTGAACGATCTGAATCGGTTTACCTATTCGGTCAATAAAGACATTTTTGAAAATGAAAAAATAAAGCTTCAGGAAGAAGTACTCCTGTTTACCGGATATGCCGGCGAACAGGTTTTATATAGTATCGGGAACGAGTATCTGTTGCGAACAAAAGGGGATTTTGTCGACACGTTTCGAATTCAGATTAAAGAAATACAACTGGATTCGGTTTACAGTCGTTCCAAACAACTGGCTTTCCGGAAACTGAATGTCAAGTTGGATGTGAATGAAAAAGAAATGGGATTGCATTTTTATAAACAGATTTATGCCAGTGAATTAATACAGGCAATACAGAAACCATGAGTTTTGATTTAAGTACCTATAAAAAGGAAGCTCCGGAAAAAAAAGAGTTGAAACGCAATACCGGGCAGTTTCAGTTCTCGAAAAAACTATCCGATAAAAAGAAGGAGGTTTTTTACCGCGAATTGGGAATGCTGCTAAAATCGGGCGTGGATTTTAAAAAAGCGCTGGAAATATTAAGCAACCAGTCGGCGAATAAACTGGAAAAAGAAATCATCCTCCGAATTAAAGAACGGGTGGTCGAAGGAAGAAGTATTTACGAATCGATGCGCGAAACCAATCAGTTCTCGCCCTACGAATATTACAGTATTCAGATTGGGGAAGAAACCCGAAAGTTGGAAGAAGTGCTAACGGAGTTGCAAAAATATTTTAACCGTAAAATCCAGATGCAACGACAAATTGTTTCGGTGTTAACCTATCCGACGATTGTCATGTTGGTAACGATATTGGTACTGTATTTTATGTTGAATAAAGTGGTGCCGATGTTTAGTTCTGTTTTTAAACAATTCGGAAGTGAACTACCCAAAAGTACGCAGGTGATCCTAAAAATATCCAATCATTCGGGAACCATTTTTACGATGGTTGCTATTGTGATTTTTGGCTTGATTGCGGTTCATTTTCTGTTAAAAGGAAAAAACAGTTATCGGGCTTTTACAACCGGTTTGCTGCTTCGGATTCCGTATTTCGGAAACCTGGTTCGCAAGATTTATATCTCCCGGTTTTGTCAGGCGATGAATTTATTGATCACATCAAAAACAACTTTGATCAATGCGCTTACGTTGACGTCTAAGATGATCGGTTTTTATCCGATTGAAGTCGCCATCGAAGCCATTAAAGACGATATTACCCGGGGTGTTTCATTAAGCGATAGCTTAAAAAAGCATACTGTTTTTGAAAATAAAATGGTCTCGATGGTCGAAGTGGCCGAACAGGTGAACCAATTGGATACCATGTTCGAAAGGCTTTCGGAACAATACAATGAAGAAATCAGTCACCAAACGAAAATGATTGGTGTCGTTTTAGAACCAATGATCATCATTGTGATCGGGGTTATTGTTGGTGTTATCATGGTTTCGATGTATGCACCGATGTTCGATTTAAGTAAAATAATAAGGAACTAATACGGATGTCATTAATGTTTGTATTTTTGCGCCCGTTAATAATTAACACTTTTTTAATAAATAAAATAGGATAAAGATGTTTACCACTACTAAAAAATATCTTCAAAAAATAAAGAAAGCCGCTGTTAAGGCCTATTCCTTAACGGAGATTCTGATCGTTTTATGTATCATCGGAATTCTGTTGCTGATGGTATTGCCGAATCAGACGTCGGTCATCAGTCAGGCCAAAGCCATCGAAGCGCAGGCGATGCTGAATCAGGTGTACGGTTTGCAGAAAAGTTATTTTTACCGCCATTCCAAATATTCCAACAGTTTGGAAGAATTGGGATTTGAACAGGAAAAAACGGTTCAGGAAGGCGGACAAGCGGTTTATAAAGTGGAAATCATCGAAGCGTCAAACGATTCCTTTATGGCGCGGGCGACTTCGGTGTCCGATTTGGACGGCGATGGGAATTTCAACACCTGGGAAATCGATAATAAAAAAGTACTGACGGAAGTTACGAAAGAATAATATGCTACTCGCAGTACTCCTTTTTTGTTTACTACTAATGGTTTTTCAGGACTGGAAAAGCAGAATGATCCATGTGGCGTTGCCCGTGGTGGTGTTTGTGCTTTCCCTGTTGCAGATAAAGCAGGATTATAACGCAATAGTTTGGTCGATAACGGCCTGTAATGTTGCCTTTTTCGGGATAACATTTGTAGGGCTTATCGGATATATGAGCTGGAAAAACAAAGGCTTTCTAAATCCGTTTGAGCATTATTTCGGATTGGGCGATCTGATGTTCTATCTGGCGATAACACCATTGTTTTTGCTTAAAAACTATGTGATTTACTTTATCGGGTCGATGCTTTTTTCCATACTGTTGCAGTTGGGGTTAAAAAAGCGTATGAAGCACGAAACCGTACCCTTGGCGGGATTTGCATCGCTTTTATTAGTGGTGCTGATACTGAAGGATCTCTTTTTAAATGTTTATAAAATTACATTGATCAATAAAATATGACGATAGCGATCAATCAGGATATACAGCATATTATTTCCAGTGATATGGCCAACCATTACCGGGTTTTGCCAAAAGCAGTCACCGAAACGACGATCGAGTTGTATAGCGATAGCTCCGGCGATCGGAACGATTTGAAGGACGAATTGGAGTTGTTGCTTGGAAAGCAGGTGGTGTTTGAATTGTGTGATGCGGTGGAAATCGAAAAAGCACTCTCCATCCATTACCGGAAAGAACGGGAAACCGGAAGTAAGAAATCGCTGAATATCGAAAAAGGGGATTTCCTGGAAAACCTGCTGGAAGAGGCGAAGTCACTTAAAAGCAGTGATATCCATTTTGAAGTGTACGAAGAATCGGCGCGTATCCGTTTCCGAATCGACGGTCAGTTGATCGAGCGGTATAAAATCGAAAAGGAGAATTACCTGGAGTTGGTCAATAAGGTTAAGATTCGCTCCAAACTGAATATTACCGAAAAACGATTGCCACAAGACGGCCGGATTACCAACGAGACATTCGATATCCGGGTTTCGATTTTGCCAACCTTGTTCGGGGAAAAAATCGTAATGCGTTTACTCGGTCAGGATGCGTCCAATATCGATCTGAATACGCTCGGATTGGAAAAAGAGGAGCTGAGAAGTTACCTGGAGGCGGTAAAAAAACCAAACGGAATTATATTGATCAGTGGTCCGACAGGCTCGGGTAAAACCACGACGTTATATGCGACGCTACGCTTGCTGAATGATTCCAAACGGAATATTGTAACCGTGGAGGATCCAATTGAGTATACGCTTAAAGGGATCAATCAGGTACAATTAAAAGAAGATATCGGACTTACGTTTGCGTCGGCTTTAAAATCGTTCCTGCGACAGGATCCGGACGTGATCATGTTGGGGGAGATTCGGGATTCCGAAACGGCTTTAATGGCGATTCGGGCATCTTTAACGGGTCACCTGGTGCTGTCGACCATCCACACCAATTCGGCCATCGGAACCATTTCCAGATTGGTGGATATGGGGGTGCCTTCCTATCTGATTGCGGAAACACTCAATCTTTCCGTAGCGCAACGATTGGTACGAAAGCTGTGTAACGATTGTAAAAAAGAAACCGTTTGCAATAAAGAGGACTTTCCGTCGCATTTTGATTTCCCGTTTGAAATCGAAACCTATTTTAAACCGGTTGGGTGTAATAAATGCTACCATAGCGGTTACAAGGGACGACGTGCCATTTATGAAGTGCTAAACATCAATCATACGGTTTCGGAATCCATAAAAAATAATACCATCGCACAAACGATGGAGAATGATAAAAAACACCAGTCGTTGTCCGAAAAAGCCTTTGCTATTCTGGCCGAAGGAGAAACCTCACTGGAAGAAATATACTCTATTTTAATTAACGCATAAATAATGTTGAAACAAACCGTTTTTTTAATTATAAGTCTTCTGATTACTGGTCTGGCAGCAGCACAGGATGCGGATCTGCAGCAAAAACTGGATGAATTTGCCAAACAGAAAAAAGGACTGAATGAAGTGATCAAAATTGATGTCTCCGGATTGACATTACACGACTTTATCCTTTCCATTGCCGAAGAACACCAGTTAAATGTAAGCCCGGATGCCGATTTGACACAATCGGTGGTGAATAACTTTTTTGATGTTACAGTGAAGGATGTGTTTGTATTCCTGGCGCAAAAATACGATCTGGAAATTGGTTTTGTGAGCAATATCATCACCTTTAAAAAACGAAAAGAGGTGAAAATTATCGAAAAGAAACAGCCTAAATTCGTTGATGTCAGTTATAATCCGCAAAACGATTTCTTATCGGTAAAGTTGGAAAACGATTCCCTTCCGGCCGTAGCCAAAGCGATTATCGATAAATCCAGTAAGAATTTAATTCTGGCACCGGATATTAAAGGAATGAAGGTGTCTTCGTATATCTTGAACAGACCATTTGATCAGGTTATCGATATGATGGCAAAATCCAACGATTTGATTGCGACCAAAGACGAAAACGGGTTCTTTTATCTGGAGAAAAATAACAATACCAATACGAATACCGGAAGCACAAGTATGTCGTCCGGTGGTGGTAACCGTAGTAAACAGGCGAAAGCATCGGTAGGCGTTCCGGGTTATTATGAAGTCGATTTGAATAAAGCGGGTTATTTATCGGTAAAAGCCTATGTGGCCGATGTGTCGGATTTGATTACCGAAGCCGCCGAAAAATTACACATCAACTATTTCTTATACAACAAACCTGAAAATGAGAAAACGACTTTGGCAGCCGATAATATTACATTCGACGACTTGCTGGAACACGTTTTTAAAGGGAAAAAATATATTTTTAGAAAACAGGATAATCTGTATCTGATTGGTGAACACGCTACGGAAGGATTACGGGCAACCGAATTGATCGCTCTGGAAAATCGTTCGATTGAATCGGTGTTGTCGTCTTTGCCAAAAGTGTTTTCCGAAAAATTGGAAATCAAGGAGTTTGTCGAACTTAACGGATTGGTGGTGTCGGGGTCTAAACTGACCATCGAGGAGCTTCGGGTGTATATGAAGCAAATTGATAAAGTGGTGCCTTTGGTACAGATTGAAGTGATCATCGCACAATACAATAAATCCTACGATATCCAGTCGGGAATTAAAGCCGGTATTGATAAGAGTAATATCCCGAAAACAAGTGGCGGTTTATTCCCGTCAGCGGATATGACGTTAAACGGTTCGTCTGTAAATAGTTTGATCAACGCGTTTAACGGTTTCGGATTGTTTAAACTCGGGAAAGTAACCGAGGCGTTTTACCTGAATCTGAAATTGCTGGAAAATAATTCGATCGTAAAAATCGAATCGACTCCTAAAATCGCAACGATTAGCGGTCACGAAGCCAAACTGGCAATCGGGGAAACCAGTTATTATTTCGAACAAAACAACCGATTATTAACGAATAGTATTGGTAACGATATTTTACAATCCGGTACCTGGAAGTCAACCGATGCGAATCTGAGCGTGTCGATCAAACCGTACGTGTCGGCAGATGAAACCGTAACGTTGAATATCGCTGTGGAAAAAAGTTCCTTCCTGGGAAGAGCAGGAGATACCGCACCTCCGGGGAAAGCAACACAGAAGTTTGAATCGTTGGTACGGGTAAAAAACAACGAAATGATTTTATTGGGCGGATTGGATGAATTGAAAAAGGAAAACTCCGGTTCGGGGGTTCCGTTAATTTCCCGTATTCCGATTATTAAGTGGTTTTTCAGTAGTCGTAAAAAAGCGAAAAACGACTCGAAATTGCACATTTTTATTAAACCTACCGTTGTTTACTAATGCTGACTTTTCTGTCTAAAATAATAAAGATCAACACGGTCAATATCGTCGGGGTTTCCAGAGATGAAAATACGGAAACCTATAATCTGCTTACGGTAAAACGCAAGGGGAATAAAATTGATATTGTCGAAACGGCGACCTACAATTCGTTCGAAAGTCTAAAGAAAAAGATCGATCTCAAATTGCCGGTCATTATTGCGCTCGAAGGTAAAGGCGTACTAAATAAAAAGATCGATTTTAATAATGAAGCCGATGTAAACTGGCAAAAGAATGTCGATTATAATTCGATTTACTTTACGGCCTATAAAGCGGGAACGGCCAATTATATGAGTTTTTGCCGGAAAAATGCCGTTACGGAAGTATTGCAGAAATTTACCGCCGAAAAATTTCAGGTAATCGATGTGTATGTCGGTGCTTTTCTGGCGGCTTTATTACAACCGGCTATCGCGGAACCGAAAATTCTGGCAAGCGATCTGATGTTGGAGTTTGACGATACCGGACTTTCGGGTTTTGAAAAACAATTCGCCGAAATTCCGATGAAGCTGAAATACAAAATCAACGAGGATATAATCAACAGCGATTTTATCCCGCTTTATGGGGTGTTGGTACATTTCTTTTTACAACCAAAAGCCGTTACTAAAACGGAAAGTGGTATGCTCAACGTAGAGGAGATCATTTATAAAAAAGCATTTACGCTGCTCGGAACGGTGATGTTGGTTGGTTTCTTACTGAGTTTGCTAACGAGCTATCTGCTGATCCACTATTACGGGAGTAAAAATGCCGAACTCAATCTTCAGAATGTGTATTCCAATCAGTCGTATCAATTGGTGCTGGATATGGAAAAACAAAAAGAGAAAAAAGAAAATATCCTTAAAGAATCGGGCTTTGGATCGTCGCGTTTCCTTTCGTTTTATTCCTACGAATTGATCAAAATGACACCGGGCGATATCGTACTGAATGAATTAAACGTTGTACCGCTGGCCAAAGAGGTTAAAGCGACCGAAAGGGTATTGCTTGATCCGGGAACGATTGTGCTAAAAGGAGAAACCTATAACGAAGCGTCTTTTAATAACTGGATGGGCAATCTGAAGAACAACAAATGGATCCGAAAGTTTGAGATTACGCAGCTAAAAAAGGATAAAAAGAATAAAACCCAGTTTGAAGTAAAAATCACGATTAAAGATGTTTGAGAATTATTCCTATAAACAGAAATGCGGGGCGCTGGTGGTGGTTTTTATCATGCTGTCGGTTACCGCTTATAAAAGGTCTTTTTCGTCCCTGTTTCAGGTGATAAAAGAATACCGGGAGCTTTCATCGCGCGTGGAGGATATTAATAAGAAAGCCAAAAATGCCGACGAATTGCGAAAAGAGATTGCCTATCTCGATGCCATGTTGGGCAAAGAAGGCGTAACAAAAGAAATGGTGCAGCAGGGAATGGTCGATTTTGCTACGCGGTCGCAACCCGGAGTATCAATCCACGAACTGGCGCCAATTCACAGTTTTACGGACGAGAATTATACGGTTTTTACCAACCAATTGGATGTGGTCGGAAATACGAATCAGTTGCTTAAAATGGCCTATGATTTCGAAAAACAATACGATTATTCACGAATGGTCGGAATCAAATTGTTTACAGCAAAAAAGAATAATAAAGAAGAAGTTTTACATTTAAAAATGATATTTCAAAACTATGAGAACAATAAGTAAGATTGCCCTTTTTCTGGTAGCGGTTTTTATGTCTTCCTGTGAAGATATTTTGGAAAAGGATATTTCCAATAGTACGGTTCAGGCGACTTATCCGTTAAATGCGGCAGTTGTTCAGAGCAATGTGGTGAATTTCCAGTGGAATAAAATGGACGGGGCTAAAACCTACAGAGTTCAGGTTTATGATGTGCATCAGTCGCTGATCGCCGAAAAAGAAACGGAAGATTTGCATTTGGAACAGGAATTGCCATCGGGTCAGTACCAATGGCGTGTACGCGGGGAAAATTTTGCGTATCAGTCGCAATATACGTTCCCGATTTCGTTTTCCACACAAATCACCGAAGATCTAACCAATCAGTTGGTGGTGTTGTCCAGTCCGGATTCGGATATTTATACCAATCTGGCTACGATGACATTAAGCTGGCAAAGTCTGCAGGCGGCGACAAATTATAGTGCCGAAGTAGTGAATACCAGTACGGGTCAGTCGGTATATTCCAACACCAACCTAACGGCGACTTCTATTTCGTTGGATAATGTGGCCTTGACGTCAGATGGTGTTTACCAGTGGAAAGTTCAGGCGATGAACAGCAACAATAGCACACAAACGCAATTCAGTACCCGTAAGTTTAATATTGATCGTGTAAATCCGAATCAGCCGCAAAATACGACACCGGCCAATAATGCTACATTGAGTATCAACCAGCAAATCACTTTTTCCTGGACGATTTCGCAGGATTCCGGAACGGTACAATCGCCAATAAGCTATGTTTTACAGTTTTCAGATAATCAGAGCTTCTCGAATATCACCCAGCAATTTGATGTAACGTCAACCTCTTTCCAACAAACATTTACGACGGCAGGAACGTATTACTGGCGTGTAAAAGCTAAGGATAAAGCGGGTAATGAAGGAACGTATAGCGCAGGCTTTAAAATTGTTTTAAACTAAAATACTATGGCAAAAAAGAAAATAAATATTGTATTGATCCTGGCTGTTTTAGGGTTATGGGGAACCGTGGCCTATAAAGCTGTATCTCAATATTTTTTTTCGGAGGAAGTAAAAACGGCAGCCATTGCATCCGATTATAATTTCAAAGCCAGAAAGATCGAAAGGGATACGTTTACACTGGAAAAAATAAACCGCGATCCTTTTTTGAACAAAGCCTTATTACGCGCCGAAAGTAATCCTGCTGTCGTGTCAAGAGCGGCAATTTCCGGAACGAGAAAGGTTGTGCCGGTAAAAACGGTTGATGATAAGCCTAAAGTGGTAAAATACTGGCCAATAGTGTCGTATTACGGTTATATCAAAAGTGGTGATAAAAACGAATTGGTCATGCTTAAAATCGGAAATAAGATTCATCGCCTTCATAAAGGTCAGGAAGTGGAAGGTTTGATGCTGAATAAAGTTTTTAAAGATTCCGTTGAGGTACGTTTTAATAAAGAAAGTAAAATCGTCCGAAAAGGATAAAATAAAAAAATGCCCTGTTTGTCAGGGCATTTTATGTTTCTTTTATGAAAGTATACCCCTTCGTTAAAGCACCTGAGTGATACGGAATATCCTGCTAAAAATGGTGCAAGCTTAAAGAGATTAGCTTTCTTGTATAAAATGAATTTAATCCGGTAAAACCCTTGTTTGCTTTTGTTCTTAACGGTTATAATCTGTAGCAGTAAGATGTATTGGAATTGGATTGTTAAGTACCCATTTTACGCCTAATTCACTCATTACATAGATGTTTTCAGTGTTTCTGGCTTTTACTTCATTTGTAATAATGGCTAGTTCTTCTATTTCTCCTTTCGAAAGTTGATTTTCCTGCTGGATATAGTTGAAATAACCGTCCACCATTTTTTTATATTCAATGTCCCAGTTACTGCCTCCATTGTCTAATAGTTCCCGGGCTACTTTTCCGGTGATACGGATGACTTCTCCCTGTACGGTTTGGGCTGCGCCACGTCCGGGAACCAAAAGCTCCCATAATTCTTCGTGTTGCTTCTGCCAGGTTGTAGCTGTGACGGTAATAGGCGATTTGCTATCATATACGATCCGTCTTGGAACAGGATCAACCCCGAAGATGTTGTAAAGTTCATCTAAAGCATTGCTTGTTTGTTCCGTTTCTTCATCATAAAAATCCGGTCTGTGTTGTTCAAACCTTTTTCCGATTTCAGTAACGAACGTTTTCATTTTTTCTGTTTTCGGAGTACCGGCGTTCAATAATATTTTGGAAATTTCAAGGGTATCTTCTATGTCGATATTATTACAACTCCTCAAAGCCAGTTCCAACGCTGTATACTCACCTCCTTTTTCGCCATAACCTTCCGAAACCAAAGCCTTAATGTCGGCTCCGTGTTCAAGCAGTATTTTTATGTTTTCGGTGTTATGGTTTTTTGCAGCACAATGTAACGCTGTTCCCTGACGGGTGTTTGTGTTTACGTTGGCTCCTAATTCTAATAAACTCTTGATGTTGCTCGAAAAACGTCTGCCGGAACGCTCCTGAAGTGGCGTGTAGCTATAGTCATTAAGCGCTTCTATATCGGCGCCCTGTTCCATCAGCCATTTGGCTAATTCGTGTGGACATTCTGCAAACGACAAGGCTGTTCCTTTGCTGTATCCGCCACGAGCTTCTATCTCGCATTTGTCAAATAATTGAATAAGTTCCTGAATGTCTCCTTTTTTTAGAAGTTCCTCAAAGTCTTTCGGTAATGTTTTTCTTTTTGCCATATTGTTTTTAATTGTAGCTAATGGTTCGGCAGCTTGGTGAAGCAGGGGTAAATTGGACGGAAAGTTCCATTTCGTGGAAACGTTACAATGCAGCCAGCCCGTTGACTAAAATAATAAAAATACCAGCATGGACAACATTGGTAAGAAAAAATCTACAGACTTTAAATTTTTCCTATTCTGAAGAAAATGTGAATTTTGAAGTCAGGTTTATAAAACAAAAAAGCGCCAAACATCGTTTGGAGCTTTTGTATCAAGGATGGGAGTACTTTTGAACTTTTATTGGCATTTTTGAAGGTTTTGAGTAAGATAATGGATCGTTCGTTTGTCAATAAATCAATAAGCCTGCTTTTGCGAGCAGGTTTTGTGCCTTAGTCTAAATTTTAAAGTGTATTTAATAACCCAATTTTATAACGAGCGATTATGGAATTTTGTTCAATGTATCTAGAGTAAGAAATCTATTGTAAGACTACAAAAAAAATGGATAAGAATATTTGTGGATGTCGCATTTAATGGCTTATTCAAGATGCAGTTTTTTGAAAAATATTTTATTTCTGAGTGTCGCATCATCCATCATTTTTTTGAAGTTTATTACTTCAACATACATATTGTATCCTCTTAAAAAACCGAAATAACCTTCATCATCGGGACTTTTAGTAAGAGAATGTAATTCCTCCGCAAACTCTCTTATTTTAGGAGTTAAATCACATACGACATAAGCATAAACGGGTGTTGAATCATTGACTTTAATCTTTTCTAAACCTTCTGGCATTTCATATTTACCAGCTCGAATATCCTTTACATATTTTCCAATTTGCATTATCGGATCATCATCTGTTTTATATGCCTCTCTTTTAGGATGTTTAAATTCAAAGATAGTAAGAGGGTTGCTATAATTATTGTCACCGCTTCTAAAGGACTGCTTTTTGTCAAATACCACTAAATCAGGTTCACCCAAAGCATCTTTCTTTGTTGATATTTTCTTGTCGGATGCAACAAACTCCGAGAAAATTAATCGCTCATCCAATAACCATAAATTATGTTCTTGATAATCGTAGTTTTCAGAGGTTTTGCCCATAGGAAAAATTAAATTATTGTATATCTTTTTCTAATTCTCCTTTCCCATCTTCTTTTCTCTTCAGTAGGTGGCGAAATGCTTCTAAAACAATTTTTCTATTGAATACATAATGTGCCAGATCACTTTTTCCAATTTCTGAAATCTTAGAAATGGCTTCCGCCATTTGTCCATTGTGAGAAACCTCTGGATTATCCAAAAGGTTTTTTAGTTCAGCTCTGGTTTTTTGCTCTTTTCTGAATTTTACTTCCTGTAAAGCAAGTTCAATGTTTTCATCTTTTAAATTATATGGGATCGTGGATAGATCTAATCCATTTAAATATGATTTGTGCCAAGGAGCTGATTCATTTACGTAATTTCGTATTTGTTCGCTTTTTTCTGGACACGAACTTGAACATCTTCTCCAAATGCTTCTTTTGAAATTTCACTTGCTTTTCTTTCAAAGCGGAAGTAACGAGATTTTAAGGATTGATCATTATCCCTAATTTCAATGCTTTTTACGCTTGGTATTGCATTCTCTATATCTAAAATCTTTTCCCGGTGTAGAATTATTTCTATTTTACCATTGTCAATTTGTTTTAAAACAATTGATTGGATTAACAATCGCTTCGATAATTGGCGTGTAAATGTTTGATTTACTTCTTATAGTATCAATAGTTCCTTGTATGTTTATGCTACTCATTATCGATTGTCAGTTTTTGGTATTTACAAAACGTTTTATATTAGAATACAATCCGAAAAGCTCATTTTTTATCTCAGCGTTAATCGTGCTTGTCATAAAATATTTGCTTTTTAAAATTTATATAAAACTAAATTTATATCCTAAAAATAGGAAAGCTTCACAAATTAAGAAGTTGAGAAAAAATAAATAGCTTCATTATGTTTATAAATTCTATAACTATTGTCTGTGTTTTTCCAGTCTTTTTTTAGTTGTTGAAAGTTTTTTATAATGCAACGTGTTAAGCCAATTTAATCCACTTGTGTGTTGGATTTGTACTAAATTTTTTTTCTCTGTCATGATAGGATATCGATTTTGCCTGTTTGCATTAGCTCTCTTTTAAATTTAAGAGTGTATTTATTCAATAATTATTCTAAATAAGATCCATCTTTTTGATTTACTATTGTAACTTTAAAGTATCTTAATCAAAAGCAAATAAAAAGAACAATTAAATATTTACATTATGAAAATACATATAAGAGGTATCTATGATCACGGCAATAACGATGAAAGAATAATACTGGATGTGAATACGGACACCGATATTGGTGATTTTTTAATCTTGGATTCAACTTTTACAGCCCGAGGAAGAGCATCAAACAAAGTGCGACATCCCTATTGGTTCCCTGATAAAATTGTCAAAAAAGGAGATACTGTTGTATTATATACAAAACGAGGAGAGAACAAAACCCGATTAAACGAAGATAACACCTATAGTCATTTCTTCTATTGGGAACTAGAATACAATATATGGAATAACACTGGCGATTGTGCTGTTCTTTTGCATATTGCCGACTGGTCTTCTTATCCCGCAAAGTAAAAAAACAACACATAAAAAGAAACTTTTTATCGCGGTATTAATTAAAAACAATAGCCCTATTTCAAAATATAAAACATATTTTACTGATTATCAATTATTTTTAACTACATTTGTACCAATCAAATATATAACAGGTTTCTGTTGCCTTCTCTGGAATAGTTTAAAGCATTCTTTTTTTCTCTCTCAGTTTTTGCTTTTTTCAGGTGCCATTTTTTAATCTTAAATTTATTTACGTATGAATATTTTTGTTGGCAACCTTAATTTTAAAACCTCAGAAGCACAATTGTTAAACCTATTTGCGGTGTTTGGAAAAGTAACTTCAGTTAAAATTATTACTGACAAGTTCTCCGGACACTCTAGGGGATTTGCTTTTGTAGAAATGGCAACATTAGAAGAAGCCGAGAACGCCATAACCAATTTGAACAATTCCGAGCTGGATTCCCGTATGATGGTCGTTAAAGAAGCGCTTCCTCAGGAAAACAACAATCCTTTTAAGAAAAAATACAATTAGAATTAATAATTCCCTTTCTAAATATTCTTTAAGATTTAAAAAATCCTTCACCATTTAAAATCTTAAAAGAAAAATAACGGCCATTTCAAAAGATATCTTTTTTGATGGTCTTGTCAATCTATTTTACCCACTAAAAATATCGGTATTCCGACACACATATAATGAACTTTAAAAACTTAAATATAATACCGCCTATTATAGAAGCTATAAATCAGGCCGGTTATAAAGAAGCAACTGAAATTCAGCATCAAGCGATTCCTCCAATTTTAAATGGTAAGGACGTAATCGGTTGTGCGCAAACGGGAACCGGAAAAACGGCCTCATTTGCGATACCTGTTTTGCAATTATTACACCAGAATCCTACTGCTAAAAAAGGTATCCGAACTTTAGTATTGGCTCCCACAAGAGAATTGGCAATACAAATTGATGAAAATTTCAAAATGTATAGCCAAAAACTCGCATCAAATCATTTGGTAATTTTTGGAGGTGTATCGCAAGAGCACCAAATAAAGGCTCTTAAAAAAAACATCGAGATTCTGATTGCCACCCCGGGTAGATTATTAGACCTTATGGCAAGTGGCCATGTCAACCTATCCGCTATCGAAATACTGGTATTGGATGAAGCCGATCGCATGTTAGATATGGGATTTGTAAAGGATGTCAAAAAAATAGTGGCAAAGCTTCCCTCAAAAAGACAAACCCTGTTTTTTTCGGCAACAATGCCTCCTGAAATACGGAAACTGGCACATACTATGGTATACAACCCTATAGAAATCAATGTGACTCCTGTTTCATCTACCGCACAAACTGTAAAACAGTCGGTGTATTTTGTAGATAAAAATGAAAAGTTTGACTTACTTATGAATATTCTGGATGATTCTTCGATCGAAAGATCCTTGGTTTTCGCCCGTACAAAATATGGAGCCGACAAGTTAGCGAAAAGGCTGGCTAAAACAGGAATCTATGCCGCCGCAATACATGGCAATAAGTCCCAAAATGCCCGACAAAAAGCATTAAATGATTTTAAAAACAATCGTATTCGCGTTTTAATTGCAACCGACATTGCAGCAAGAGGAATTGACATAGATGAATTACCACATGTTGTCAATTACGAATTGCCCAATGTACCGGAAACTTACGTTCACCGAATCGGAAGAACAGGACGTGCCGGAATGAAAGGTATTGCTATTTCATTTTGTGATGATGAAGAGAAAAAAGAATTGAAAAGCATTCAGAAACTAATTGGTCCTAGCATAATGGTCCTACATCCCAAAAAAAGCTACTCCATTCCCGTTTAATTTAAAAGAAATCAGTAAATATGGCAGATTCGTTTTCAAAAAAAGAGAACAATAAAAAGAAGCAAAAAAAGCAACAAGATAAAACATCCCGCAGGGAAGAACGGAAAACAAACAACAATAAAGGAAAAAGCCTTGACGATATGATCATTTATATCGATGTCAATGGAAACTTTACCTCATTACCTCCTCATCTTCAGAATAAGGAAGAGGACTTTGCAAAAGCAAAACGGGCTAAAAAGGCTCAGGCAGATATGCTCGACTCTGATTTTTCAGGTATAGTGTCTTATATGAGTGAGAAAGGATATGGGTTTATCACGGAAGATAACACCAGCGAAAACGTGTTTTTTCACTACGGCCAATTAAACGAGCCTGTCAGTAAGGGCGATTTGGTTCACTTTAAAAAGGAGCAAACACCAAAAGGATATCAGGCCACAACTATTAAAAAAAAGTAATATAGTAATAAATTAAATAAACAAGAGATGCAAGAAGGCACCGTAAAATTTTTCAATGAATCCAAAGGTTTTGGATTTATTTTTCAGGAAAGTAATAATTCAGATATTTTCGTCCACAGTACCGGACTATTAGATAATATTAAAGAAAATGACAAAGTTGTATTTGACATTGAAAAAGGTAGAAAAGGACTAACGGCAATCAACGTCAAAAGAAAATAAATGCCTGTTCTGTTTGTAAAAAGGTGTGTATAAGTTTTATACACGCCTTTTTTTATTTCAAAACCGATATACAAATGCATTAATATTCATTCCCGCTCCTACAGAGGCAAAAAGAACGATATCATTTTTTTTTATGGAATGCTCAGGCAGCTCGCCTTTCATGATCATTTTCAACAGCGATGGAATAGTAGCTACACTACTGTTTCCAAGCTTATGAATTACCATTGGCATTATATTTTCGGGCACTTCTGTCTTATAGATTTTATAAAATCGCTTAACGATTGCCTCATCCATTTTTTCGTTTGCCTGATGGATGATTATTTTAGTAAGATCATTAATCGAATAACCACTTTCGTCCAGACATTTTTGCATGGCTCCCGGTACATTTAAAAGGGCAAACTCATAAATCTTTTTGCCATCCATTTTTAGATAACGTACACTCGGGCAATTGTCGTTGTTGTACGATTTCCCAAAATGTAAATAATCCTTTTCATGTAAGGTAAATGAACCGGATATATGCGATTTTATTCCGGATTCATCATCCGATATTTCCAGAATTGCAGCACCGGCTCCATCAGCATAAATCATACTGTCTCTATCGTGAATGTCAACCACACGGGAAAGTGTTTCCGCGCCTATAACGAGACATCGTTTGGCTATTCCGGATTTTATAAAGGCATTAGCCTGTATCATGCCTTCAACCCATCCAGGACATCCAAACAAAACATCATAAGCTACACAAAAATTGTTTTTGATTTTTAAAAGATGTTTAACCCTAGAGGCAAGACTCGGCACCATATCAGATTGTATTGTACCCGCCTGAACATCTCCAAAATTATGCGCAAAAATAATGTAGTCTAAAGTTTCCGGATCAATTCCGGAATCTGTTATAGCGGATTGAGCCGCTAAAAAACCCAAATCAGAAGTAACCTGATTAGAATTCGCGTAACGCCTTTCTTCAATACCAGTAATTTCTTTAAGCTTACTAGCTATTGTAGCATTATCTTGTTTTAATACGTATCCTGCTTGGTCTAAAAAGTGATGTTTATCAAAAAATACATTGGTAATGGTTTGTGAAGGAATATAATTTCCTACACCGATAATTTTACTATTCATTTAAAATGATCACTTTTTACAATAGCTTCATAGGTGAAGAGAATTTAAAAGTGATATTGTAAAGTTAGTGATTTAAAACGAATTAAGTATTTGAATAATGATGAATTAGATTAGTATAGTAACTATTTTAATGATGTGTTATATGGAATTGCTGGTATAATAGAGTATTATGATTAAAAATGTGGTTGGAATATAAAAGAGTGAAACATGTTCTAATAATAAACAATGCGATATAGTTGCGTGATAAATCATTATATCACTACATTGTAAGAGTAGGATGTTTGATTGTGAAAATAATAGATTACGTTTAAGTTCGAAGGATCAGTCGGGATACTCCTTAGATGTGCAGGAAGCTGCCATAAATGCCTATTGCGCTAAATACGGACTGGAACTCATCGCGCTTTTCAAAGACAATGGTCAGTGTAGCTCTTCTTTTAGCCGGTTGGATTTTCAGGTACTCGAAATGTTTATAAAGCAGAATAAAGGATTGGTGTAATATATGATCGTTATGGAGCACGATCGTTTTAGTAGAGATCTTTCCGAGGCTCTTTTAAAGATAAAGAAATTTGAGAGTCAGTATGGCGTTAAAGTGGTTTCTGTGGACGAACCACTTGATATTGATCCGACAGATCCAACGGTATTCATTAGCCGTGCATTCCGATATGCCACTGCAAATGCTGAACTTTTAAATATCCGTGCCAGAACCATCCGGGGGGTAAAGAGAGCACATCTGGAAGGACGGTTTGTAAATAAAGCCCCCTATGGTTATAGCAATAGTAGAGATCTTCTTGTTGTAAATCATCAGGAAGCAGAAATCGTTCAACAAATTTTCAAGTACTACTTATCCGGCATATCGCTGAGAGAAATCACAGCTATAATGAATCAGGTTCTTTCCAGGTAATGGATGAAAAGTATTTAATCTTTCTTGAGGACTATTTTGCAGAAAAGAAAATATCTAATCCTGAAAATCTTAAAAATATCGTCACTTTCCTAAAGAAAATAACCCTGTTGATCATTAGAGGGTAAAAATGAATTTTTTGATTTTATTTTTACCTGTAAATCAGTTTGTTGTAATGGTTCATGTCCTGTCAACCAACATGCTGGGAAACCCCCTAAAAGTGGATTGAAAAATCTGATTTTTATATTGTAATATATTGATTTTTAATCGTTTGTGTTTTGTTGAATTGGTTCAATAGACTACAAACGCAATTTTGAAAAAAGCGAGGATTTGAAATTGGATTTATTTTGTAAATAATTGATATTCAAATCATTGTAAAACAAAAAAGCTCCAAACATCGTTTGGAGCTTTTGTACCCACTGTGGTACAAATCTCGAACCGATTCGAAGCCGATCTTGGACAAATGGAGTCACTTTGGGTCAATATTCAGGATGAAGGAGGAGAGGAGGTGTTCGATGTACTGTCAAGTTCCGAGGTGATGAAGTAAAAAATCACTAATATTTATTAGAGAAATTGGTTTTTAAAATAGAGTCCGGGATAAACTTATTCCGGATTTTTTTTATTGAGTTGTTGAAACATATACTTGTAGTGTTTTTACTTAATCAAGTTACTTGTTAATACTTATTTTGGATTGTTTTTATGGAAAACCATATTGTTGTCTTGATTTTAATTTTAAAATTTACAGTGCTAAAACCATCATATTTCAAATGAAATTGTTTGGATATAACAGAATACTTTTTATCTGATAGTAAATCAATTTAGACCATTTTTAATGGATAAATTAGAATCTAAAATACTAAAGAATAGATTAATCTAGATAGGGGTTAAACGATTGAAAAGAAGTTGTTAGATAGGGAGAATATTGATGAAATTTCTAAATAAGATTCTACATAATAAAATTTGTGTCTTGCTATGTATAAGAACTTGTAGATGGATAATTATTTTCTGTTTATTACAATTTACTATATTTACTACAAACGCGATTAACAATGGATGCCTTTAAAACTCACGAAAAAGTTATAAAAGATTACAAATCATATTTGCAATCTTTTATTAATATTAAAGATGAAAGAATCTCTGATTTTGTTAATGATTCTACTTTGATCAACAATATTCTACCTAAACCATTGATACAGTTTAATCCTTCTTTTGAAAAAGGAGAATCTTTCGATGAATTAATTAAGAAAAATACAATTCATTCAAATCTATCAAAAACTTTAGGTTCGTATAGGCTATACAAACATCAAGTTGAAGCAATTCAAATTGGTATCCAAGATAAAGGGTTTGTAGTGACCTCTGGTACAGGTTCGGGTAAGTCTTTAACGTTCTTAGCTACTATTTTTAATGATATTTTTAAGAGGGAAGTAGGAAAAGAAAAAGGAGTGAAAGCTATATTGGTTTATCCTATGAATGCTTTAATCAATTCCCAATATGAAGAAATTAAAAAATATGCTGATACCTATGGTGATGGTTTTCCTATCACATTTGCCCAATATACTGGACAAGAGTCTGGAAATGTCAGAGATCAAATAAAGAATGAAGAACCTGATATTCTTTTAACTAATTATATGATGCTGGAACTAATAATGACTAGACAATCTGAAAAATGGTTAAGAGATTCAATGGCTAAAAACCTCAAATATATAGTTTATGACGAACTCCACACCTATAGAGGTAGGCAAGGAGCCGATGTAAGTTTATTGAACCGAAGAATTCAGGCTTTTACGAAAAATGATTTAATTTTTATAGGTACTTCGGCTACTATGGCTTCACAAGGTTCTCCTGAAGAAAAAAAGCAAAAAATAGCTGAGGTTGCAACACAGATATTTGGTAAAGAATTTCCGTCGGAGTATATTGTTAATGAATATCTTGAGCCTTGTACTATCGCTAAAGAGGTAAACCCTTTCCAATTAACTAATGCAATACGGAATGGTATTGATCCTGAGGGAACAGAAGAAGATTTTATTAAGAATGATTTGGCTAATTGGTTGGAGACGAATATCGCGTTAAAGACTAATCACAATGTATTAGAAAGGGGAAAGCCGCTAAGTATCGACCAAATTGCAGAAAAAATACATAATGAAACGTCTTTGTCGAAAGATGAGATACGAGGCATTCTTTATGATCTTTTAAAATGGGCAGAACGCATTAATGAGAGTAATAGATTAAAAGGAACTCGTAAATCCTTCCTTCCTTTTCGCTTTCATCAATTCATTTCTCAGACAGGATCGATTTCAGTAACACTCGAACCAAGAAATACACGATATATAACCTCATCTGATGAGCCTTTCATTAAAATTGAAGGAAAGGAAAGAAAACTTTACCCGTTACTTTTTTCCAGATATTCCGGTTACGAATTTCTTTGCGTTGAATTAGATATTCATAACAATGAACTTGTACCGGTTATACCAAATAAAGAATTTGTAAATAAAAAGAAAGCTGAAGTTAATCAGAAAAGTCCAGATATAGAGGATTTTAAGTTTGGATATATCGTATTAGATGAGGGAGAAGATTTTTGGAATACAGATTTTCGTGATTTAGTGCCTGCAGAATGGTTTAACAAGCGAGGAAGTGAACTTCTTCCTTATTATCAAATGCTGATGCCACATGAAATATATTTTAATAGTGACGGACAGTTTTCTTTCGAACCTAAGTTCCCTATAAAAGGTTATTTCATTCCTGCGAAATTGAGAATTGACCCAACGGCACAAATTATTTATGAAGATAGTAAAACCAGTGATTTTACAAAGCTTTCCAGATTAGGTTCAGAAGGTAGAAGTACTGCAACTTCCGTAATTTCTTATGCTGTGATTAACAGCCTTGCAGAGCAAGGAGAAAAATTGCAGGATCAAAAACTATTAAGTTTTACAGATAATAGACAAGATGCTTCTTTGCAATCGGGGCACTTTAATGACTTCTATACAACAGTTCGTTTGAGATCAGCACTCTATAAAGCTTTAAAAGAAAATAAAAAACCTCTTGAAATACACGAAATAGCAGAGTCCCTATTCCGTAGTCTGGGATTAAAAGAAAAAGATTATGCGTTATATCCATCACGAGATGAGGATTTTCCTGATGAAAGAAATATTGAAGCACTTAAGGATTATCTGAAGTATAGAATATTTCAAGATTTGAAAAGAGGTTGGCGATATACATTGCCTAACTTGGAACAAGTAGCGCTTTTAGATATTGATTATAAAAATCTGAACAGACTTTCGGAATTAGACGATCGGTTTAAAAATCTTGGCTTTTTAAAAAATGCTGCTAAAGAGATCAGGAAAGAATTTTTAAGCAATGTTTTGGATTATTTTAGAACCAACTTTGCCCTTGATCATAAATTTTTTAAAGATATAGCCAATATTGAAGAGTTGATGAGAGACCGACTACATCCTGAATCTTTATGGTCTCTTGATTATAATGAAAAGTTGGATAAACCTGCTGAAATGGTTATAACCATTCCTTCTCCAAGGCCAAAAGGAAAATATGTAGTGTCAATGGGACTTAGATCTAATTTAGGTAAGTACATCAATCGTTGTGTGGTTGAAGCTGGTGATCAAAAAATGAATAGAGATGCTTACAACGAGTTTATTCAAGAACTACTTACTCAACTTGAAAAGGCAAATCTTATCACAATCGAACAAGATAAGAAAAATACTGATTTACAGTATTATAAATTAAGATCGGATCAGTTATTATGGATAAAAGGAGATGGGAAAAGATTAAAGTTAGATCATACACGTTTCAATTTTCAAGCAGAACTACCTGAATTAATTCCTAATCTTTATTTCCAAAATTTGTATAAGACAGATTTTAATAAATTTAAAAAAGAACTAATAGCAAAAGAGCATACAGGACAAATTAGTGCAACACAAAGAATCGAAAGAGAGGATCAATTCCGAAAAGGAGATATTTCCACTCTGTATTGTTCGCCTACAATGGAATTAGGTATCGACATAGCTAATCTTAACATTGTACATATGCGGAATGTTCCTCCCAATGCGGCGAATTATGCTCAGAGAAGTGGACGTGCAGGAAGAGGAGGACAGACAGCTTTAGTTTTTACCTACTGTTCTACTATGTCTCCTCATGATGTCAATTATTTTAAAAATTCCACGGAAATGGTTGCAGGTGTTGTACAGCCACCTAGAATTGATCTGATAAATGAAGAGCTTATAACAACTCATCTGAATGCCTTTCTATTGATGAGATTGGAGATTAGTGAACTAAAAACCTCGGTAGCAGATGTATTAGATTTATCTGATGAAAAAAACGTCTTCATAAAAAATGATATATTGGGGAGAATACAGCATCTGGTCTCTATCTCAAAAAATGATTTGTTTATTGAATTTGAAAAGATAGCTTATTCCTTATTACCTGAGCTTAATAAAACCAATTGGTTTACTCAATCATGGATCTTAGACAAGATTCAGAAATTTCCAATCCATTTTGCTTTATCATTTAAGCGTTGGATCCGGATGTTTCAAAATGCTTGTATGCTTAGAAATAAAGCTCAAGCAATTTTGGATAATCATACTTACAAAGCGGATAGTGTGGAAAGAAAAGAAGCTGCTAAACAAGAACGATTTGCTAGAAAGCAAATAGCTTTGTTGAAAAATGAAGAGCAACAGAGTTCTAGTAATTCTGAGTTTTATGTATTCCGTTATCTGGCAGCAGAAGGATTTTTACCAGGCTATAATTTTACACGTCTTCCGGTTCGGGCTGTATTAGGTAAAAGTTATCGCGATGATGTAGAAGTTCTTTCACGACCTCGTGCTTTGGCTTTATCTGAATTTGGACCGGCAAATACTGTTTATCATTCAGGAAGTAAATTCAGAATCAACCGAATGATGGTTTCAGATCTTGAAAATGTTACAGAAGAGATACTTATATCCAATAAAACAGGCTATGCCTTTCTAAATGATGAAATTAAAATAGCTAATATTGATCCTATTACTAAAAGTCCACTTTTAAATAGTGGCACGACTAATTATTCTAAAGTTTTAGAATTTTCGGAGTGTGAAGGTATTCCTTTACAAAAAATCTCCTGTATTGAAGAGGAAAGAAGTCGATCTGGTTATGACATTTTTTCGTATTTTAATTTTCCTCATGGAATTGAGAATACAGAGTCTGTTGTTTTAAAAAAAGGTGGTGAAAAATTACTTCAATTATATTTTAGCAAAGCTGCTAATCTGATAAAAGTTAATAAAAAAGCAAAAAGATCACCAAATGACGGTTTCAAGATTGACCAAAGGAATGGTGTTTGGGTGCAGCAACGAAACTTAGCGAATAATGTAGAATTACAGCAAAATACAAGAGATGTTACGCTTTACACCAAAGATACCGCAGATGTTTTGTATATTCAGCCATTAGGCAATATCGGAACCACACCTGATCAGGTTATTTCATTAAGCTATGCTTTAAAAAGGGGGATAGAAAAATTATTACTTGTAGAAGAAAGTGAAATGGCGGTAAGTGTAATTGGAGATAAAGAAAAGCCTAATATTCTTATTTATGAAGCATCAGAAGGTTCTCTTGGTATACTCTCACAATTAATTTCTGATCCTGTCAAAATGAGAGAATGGTTTAAAACTTCCTATGAGGTCATACATTATGATCCGGAAACTAGAACAGAAACGGAATTGGGAAAATCATTGCCAAAAGCCACCTATCAGGACTTATTAAGCTATTATAATCAAATACATCATAAACAATTAGATAGGGGTAAGATTTATGGTGTTCTTGAAAGTCTGATGGACTGTGAGATCGATCCTGTACAAGGTAAAAATGATAGGGAAGAACAATATCGTTATTTACTAGATGCGTATGATAAAAAAAGTAGTACAGAGCTGATGCTGATAAAACACCTATATGAAAACGGATATGCACTTCCTGATAAAGCTCAATTTAATATGGAGGGCTATTATATTAATGTAGACTTTGTTTATAAAAACAATTCTGGCTTTACATTAATCTTCTGCGATGGTTCGGTACATGACTTAGAGGAAGTTAAAAAACGCGATCAAATGATTGATCAAATATTAAAAGAAGGAGCTTATGATGTTATACGCTGGCATTATATGGAGCCTTTGGAGGAATTAATGGCAAGACGAAAAGACATTTTTAGAAAAATACGATAACCTGTCAGTAAATTCATGGGTTAATAAAAAAGTAAGTATAAATAATGAACAATAAATATACTCCGGGAAACTTAATACGATATAGAAATCGAGATTGGATGGTACTCCCATCTAATGAAGATCAAGTTATTTTGGTAAAACCACTGGGTGGTTCCGATGAGGAAACTACCGGTGTTTTTATGCCTTTAGCCAAAGATATCGAAGCCATAGAGAAAGCGACCTTTAAAGAACCAACACCAACTCAAATCGGAAACTTTGAAACAGCGAAACTTTTGTATAATGCCTCCCGTCTTTCTTTAAGAAATGCCGCGGGTCCATTTAGAAGTATGGGAAAACTTTCCTTCAGACCCAGATCATATCAGGTTGTTCCATTAGTAATGGCACTGAAGCAGGATGTTGCCAGACTCTTGGTTGCTGACGATGTTGGTATTGGAAAAACGATAGAGGCTTTACTCATTATCAAGGAGCTGATTGAAAGAGGCGAGATCAAAAGATTTGCAGTGATTTGTCCACCTCATTTGTGCGAACAATGGCAGCAGGAATTAAAAGACAAATTAGATATTGATGCGGAAATTATTCGCTCCAGTACAGCATCCCGTTTAGATCGTATAGTGTCTGATGATCACTCTGTATTTTATCATATTCCTTATCAGGTAATTTCAGTTGATTATATAAAAACAGATAAACGTAGAGGTATTTTCCTAAATGATTGTCCTGAATTAGTTGTTGTAGACGAAGCGCATACTTGTACCTTGCCAAAAGGAGCATCTTCAAAAAATCAACAACAGCGATATAACCTAGTTCACGATATTGCTTTAAATAAAAATAGACACTTGATATTACTTACCGCAACACCGCACAGTGGTAAGGATGAAGAGTTTCTTTCCCTTTTAGGCTTATTAAACCCAGTTTTCGAGCGATTAAATTTTGAGAGACTTGAACAGGCTGACAGACGAAAAATTGCACAGTATTTTATCCAGCGTAAGCGTGAAAATATCCGTAGATGGTTAAATGAAGATACGTTGTTTCCTGAAAGGGATTCTAAGGAAGTAGGTTTCACATTGTCAGAAGAAACTAAAGTCTTTTATAATGAACTAGTGACATTTGCACGAGGAATTTCAGATGTTGAGACAGACAATGAAAATACAAGACTTTTGCGTTCCTGGGCCGCAATTGCTTTGATTAAAGGAACCATGTCAAGTCCTGCTATGGCAAAAGAAATGTTGGAAAAACGCCAGGCAAAATTGACTGTAGAAGAAAAACTGACCGAAATTGGTACAGACGCTGTAGGAGATACATTGTTTGAAGAAAATGATTTTGGTGTGGATTTTTCGAGATCTGATCTGTTAAATGCTGTTGATTATAAAACAGCAGAATTGGAGGGACTTACCAAATTATTAAAACGAGCGGAGTTTCTAAATGAAAATGAAGAAACAGATCTTAAGATAAAACATACCATTGATTTGATTCGAAAATGGATAAAAGAAGGCTTTCAGCCGATCATTTTCTGTCACTACATTGCTACAGCAAAATATGTGGAAGAGAAGCTAAAAGAAGCTCTTCCTAAAAACGTATTAGTACAGGCTATTACTTCTGAACTGGCGGATGAGCAGCGTAAAGAAGAAATTGAAAGAATGGGAGAACAGGAAAAAAGAGTTCTTGTGGCTACAGACTGTTTAAGTGAAGGAATCAATTTACAGGATCACTTTAATGCAGTTTTGCATTATGACCTTCCTTGGAATCCGAACAGAATAGAACAACGAGAAGGTAGGGTTGATCGTTTCGGGCAAGCTTCAAAGGATATTAAAACATATATGCTTTATGGAGAAAATAATCCGATGGATAAGTTTATTCTGGAGGTACTGATTCGTAAAGTACGTGAAATTCAAAAAAGTATCGGAGTTACGATTCCTATAGGTGAAAATAATAAATCGCTGATGGCAGAACTTACACAAAAGATTTTGAAAACTGTATCAGAAACAGAACAATTGACTCTTTTTGCCGAAGACAAAATAAAAATTGATAATGAATTGGAAATGGCTCGTAAAAAAGGAGAAAACTTGCGCTCTATTTTTGCTCAGGAATCTGTAGATGCCGAAACAATTAAAAAAGATCTACAAGAAGTAGATGAAGCAATTGGTGATCCGAAAGTTGTGGAAAGTTTTACTGTATTTGCTTTACAATCTTTAGGAGCCTCAGTTACACCTGATTTTGAAGGGTATAAAATCCAGACAACGAATCTTCCTAAACATTTACAAGTTGCGTTGCTTTCAAAAACAGAACAACTAAAAGGAAAAACAGAAACTAAAATTGCTTTCATTTCACCTACACCTAAAGGGTACCAATATATTGGAAGAAATCATCGCTTTGTGGAGCAGCTTTGTCATTACATAGTGAGTAATGCGTTTGAAGAAAAAGGTAATTCCTATGGTTTAGCAAGAACTAGTGTGATGCAAACAAAAAGTGTTCAAAATAAGACAACTTTGGTAATGTTTAGAGTTAGAAATGTAGTTAAAGAAGTACGTTCTCGAAATGAATCTGTAGCAGAAGAAATGTATTTATGGGGGTACACAGAAAATACAAATGGTTTACAACCTATTGATTTTGAACAGGCACAGAAACTCATGAATGAAGCTATTCCTTTGAGCAATATGCCACTTGAACAGCAGCAGCAACTTTTGAGAATAGAACTAAATTCGTTTGGAAATAAAAAAGATGCTTTTATAGAAATTGCGACAGAGCGTGCCGATAGATTAGTTGAGGCTCACGGACGATTTAAAACGTTAATTGGGGGGCGTAGTTATGAGAAATCAACGCCAGTGCTTCCGCCAGATGTAATGGGGGTTTATATCTTATTGCCAAAACCTAAAGACCTTTTTTAGACCATGAAATTAACAACTATAAATATACAGGGGAATATTTTTACCAGCGAAATTCTTGAAAAAATTCGTCAGGATGATATTAGTTTTCAAAAACCGCAAGACTTTGGATTAAAACCTAGTGAACAAGTTCGAGATGAGATAAGTAACGCCTGGAGCCTGCTCAATACACATTGGCAAATCTTTAAACAGAAACGAAGCTCTTTTTCAGAAATTGATAAAGGAATTTCGGAAACTCGCAAATATTGGATTGTTCCGCTTCTCAATATTTTAGGCTATCAGGTTGCTCTTTCCAATGCTGAAATTGTTAATGGAAAATCTTATGCTATTTCCCACAGAGTTTCCAATAAAGATAATTTTCCTATACACATTGTGGGTAGCGAGCAGTCAATGGATAAAAAGGCAGAGAGCGGACCAAGACTGTCTCCTCATTCATTGGTGCAGGAATATATTAATTCTACAGAATATATTTATGGCTTTGTAACCAATGGAAATCATTTCCGTGTATTGCGTGATGCGACACGACTTTCAAGACTAAGCTATCTGGAGTTCAATCTTGAGCAAATGATGGAAGAGGGACACTATGCCGAATTTGCCATTTTCTACCGTTTATTACACGCTTCCCGCATCAACGATAAAAAGGAAGAAGGGAAAGATGCTGTTCTTGAATATTATCATAACGAAGCTTTAGCTTCAGGATCACGTATTCGTGAGCGATTAAGTTTGGCTGTTGAGCATTCAATCCTAGCGTTAGCTAATGGACTACTTTCACAACAGGAAAATACTGAATTAAGAAGTGCTTTTGAAGAAGGAACGCTTTCCGTAAAAGATTACTACTTACATATCCTAAGATCTGTATATCGGATATTGTTTCTGTTGGTAATCGAAGAGCGTAATCTGATATACAAAGAAAATTTAACAGAAGAAGAAAAGAAGCTTAAAGATATTTACTACCAGTATTACAGCATTCAACGTCTTACTTTTCTAGTGAACAAATCGGTTTATATTGATCCTAATAAAACTGATCTTTGGCAATCATTAATGACAACATTCAGGCTCTTTGAAGATAGACATTATGGCAAAGAATTGGGAATTGAAGCACTAAGCTCTGGGATTTTTAATCGGAACGCTATTGTAAGTATAGAATCTACTAGATTGAGTAATGTAGATATATTGAATGTGTTTAAATCTTTAGTTACATTTGAAAATGAAAACAAACAGACCATTCGGGTGAACTATGCAGATTTAGATGTAGAAGAATTTGGTTCGGTGTATGAAGGATTATTAGAGTTTGAGCCAGTAGTAGAAAACGTCGAATTTAGATTTAAACGGGGTGATGACCGATCTTCATCTGGTTCGCACTATACTCCTGAAGAGTTGGTAAAGCCATTGATTATCCATTCTTTAGATTATGTGATTGCTGACAAATTAAAAGAAGCCGATCCCGAAAAGGCATTGTTGAGTATTACAGTATGTGATGTGGCTTGTGGAAGTGGTCATATCTTACTTTCCGCTGCCCGAAGAATTGGATTTGAACTCGCAAGAATAAGAAGTAATGAAGATCAGCCTACACCATCTGTTTTGCGTATGGCAATTCGTGATGTAATTAAAAACTGCATATACGGAGTCGACTTAAATCCCTTAGCTGTAGAGCTATGTAAAGTAGCTTTATGGCTAGAAGCTCATGATCCAGGTGAACCTTTAAATTTTCTAGACCATCATATTAAAAATGGTAATGCCATTGTAGGATTGGCACATTATGAAGAACTGAAAAATGGTATTGCTAGTGAAGCTTTTAAGTTCTTGTCTGGCGATGAAAAAACAATAGCTTCTGCTTTTAAGAAACGTAACGATGAAGAGCATAAATTGCAAATGAGTGAGCTTTTTGATCTGGAGGCAGTTGATAGTGATTTTGTAGATGTACAAAAGTCAGTAGATCAGTTTAGCCAAATGCCAGAGAAAACTTCTGAGCAAATTGAAAAGAAAGCTAAAGTTTATCACGATTTAACCAATGGCAAAAAATGGTTCAGACTCAAACAACTGGCAGACTTACAAGTAGCACAGTTCTTCATTCCTAAAACAACAGAAAACATAGACAAGCTAACTACAAATAGCAAATATAAGACTTATTTGAATTCTGGCACTCAGATCTTAGATCGTGGTGCAAGTATGACAATTGCAGAAAATAAAAAATTCTTCCATTGGTTTCTGGAATTTCCGGAGGTTTTTCAACAAGGAGGTTTTGATTGCATATTAGGTAATCCCCCATTTTTAGGAGGACAAAAGTTAAGTGGAAATTACGGGACTAATTTTCTTGAATATATAAAGTATACATATAGACCGATTGGAGCAGTAGATTTAGTAACCTATTTTTTCAGAAGAATTTTTGATGTAATTAAAATAAATGGATTTCAGGCTTTAATTTCTACAAATACTATTGCTCAAGGTTCTGCGCGTGAAGGAGGCTTAGATGTTATATGTTCAAATGAGGGAGTTATTAATCATGCTATTCGTTCGATGAAATGGCCGGGACAAGCTGCTGTTGAGGTTTCTTTAATTACTATCCATAAAGGCGAATGGAAAAATAAGTTTATTTTAGACAATAAATCGGTAGATAGAATTACATCTTATTTGGATGATTCCGAAGTGATAGGAAAACCTATGCCTTTGTTGTCGAATAAAGGAAAGAGTTTTCAAGGGAGTATTGTGTTGGGGAAAGGTTTTATATTAACTCCAGAAGAAGCTTTATCTTTGATTGATAAGGATCCTCGAAATAAAGAAGTTTTGTTTCCTTACTTGAATGGAGATGACCTTAATAACAGCCCCACTCAAGAACCTTCACGTTGGGTAATTAACTTTTTCGATTGGTCAGAAGAAAAAGCTCGAAGCTATCCAGACTGTTATGAGATTATTGAAAATCTCGTTAAACACGAAAGGATGAAATTAGATGAGACGAAAAGTGCAACTAATAAAAACAGAAAAAAAAATTGGTGGAAATACGGCTCTGATGCTAAAAGTCTGTATAATGCCATATCTGAGTTAGACCAGGTAATGGTTATTGCCCAAGTAAGCAAAACTTTGGCATTTACTTTTGTGCCTACAAATCAAGTTATCTCTATGATGTGTATTGCACTTAGATTTGATGATTATTTACATTTTGGTTTATTGCAGAACTCGATACATCAATCTTGGGTACAGAAATATGCATCAGCTTTAAAATCAGATACTCGTTATACCCCATCGGATGTATTCGAAACTTTTCCACTACCAAAAATCATGGATAATGAAAAAGGCAATTTAGAAATATTAGCTAAATCATATTTTTCAAAACGAAAAGAGGTGATGGAGCGTATTAAAATTGGATTAACAAAAACATACAACCTTTTTCATGATAGAAATTTGCATGATGGTACAAATGCATGGCTAAAAAAACACCTCCAAAAATATAATGAGATAGATTATTCCGAAATAAATGATATTATTAATCAAATGAGAAGTTTACAGGCTCGTTTGGATAATTTTGTATTATTAGCTTATGGATGGAGCGATCTTAATTTACAGCACGATTTTTATAATCTTGAACATTTACCAGGAAATGATAACACACGTTTCACTATTCATCCCGAGGCTCGTAGAGAAGTATTAAAACGCTTACTTCTACTGAATCATCAGCTGTACAATGAGGAAGAATCTAAAAGTTCTAACATTATGTTCAAGTCTAAAAAGAGAATTAATAAAAATAATTTCCCGAAGTTATTTTAATCTTCGGGAAATAACATAATATTTGAAGCTTTGTGAGTCGATTTCGATCTCTTTTTACTAATATTTTTATCAAAGGTATCGGATTTTGATTCCTCATTATATCGGTGAAGATTTAATATAAGTAATCGCTTAAGGATTTCTTTTCTCGCAGTTGGATGCATTGTAAATCTCACCCGATCATTCTTGGGCAGATAATCTATTTCATAGAAATCATGGGTAAGTACTATGTCTTTCCAGCCATATGAATTAATTATTGTTTGATCAAGCTGAATATGTAGATTTCTTAGATTCTGTATATTGGAGACTATTTCTTCAATCTTCAAGCAACAATTAGCTTTTTCTAAATGTTTTTGTAAAAAAGTTAACTTAGAAATATTTGCGTTTTGACTGATATTCTCAGAATGGAAAAGATTATATATCTTGGTGAGCCCTAATTGAGATTTCTTCATCAATTCTTTTCGGGAGTTATAGTATAATGCACCAATTTTTTCTAAACTTTCAGTTGATAATGGAAATGGGAAATTTTCGAAACAATCATTAGGTGAAAAATTAATAGTATTTGCTCCTAGTGTAGAACTATACTTCCAAGCCCAACTATCAAATATTGTTGATTGTAAAACAGAAAAAACATCTTTCTGTTCATAAGATAATACTACGATCTTATCCATAAATATATATGAAGAGTCAACAAAAGTAGTTACAACATATTTTGAAACTCTAGTAATAACCATTACCTGGTCTAACTCAGATATAGTAGCGTAGAGTTCTTTTCTTGGTCTTAAAAATTGCCACCATTTTTCCTTACCTCCTTTATCTTTCTGAATTAGACGTTCTGGTTTTACTAAACGTTCAACTATATCAAAACAGTCTGGATAGCTTCGAGCTTTTTCTTCTGACCAATCGAAAAAGTTAATTACCCAACGTGAAGGTTCTTGAGTGGGGCTGTTATTAAGGTCATCTCCATTTAAGTAAGGAAACAAAACTTCTTTATTTCGAGGATCCTTATCAATCAAAGATAAAGCTTCTTCTGGAGTTAATATAAAACCTTTCCCCAACACAATACTCCCTTGAAAACTCTTTCCTTTATTCGACAACAAAGGCATAGGTTTTCCTATCTCTCCAAATTTTGAATATAGATACTGGTTTTTACTGCTTTAAATCTGTCACTTTACAGATTATGAATAAATTCACTTCACAAATACTTCAGTAACTATGAGCATACAAATAAGCTATCGCTTTGTAATAAAAAAAGAAAAGAACAAACAGGGATTATATCCAATTTATTTGAGAGCATTTTTAAAAGGAAAGAAAATAGAAACCGCCACACCGGTAACGATTCCTTTGCGTGATTGGTCATTGAGAAATCAACGGGTGAAATCTCAAAATAATTACCATGAAAGATACAACATGATACTGGATGCAATAGATAAAAAATCCATCAAGTTATTGGTGAATAATTTTTTAAATGAAGAATACCCTCTGTCATTAGTGCAGTTCAAAGACCGTTTACTAGCCTTAAATCATTATTCAGTAGAACAAAGTTTTACAGATTATATTCTTGGTTATTTAGAAGAAAATAAAACAAAATTCAAGACAGAAACCTGGTTCGGGTACAAATCTCAGATTTCCAAGATGCTTAAATTCAAGAAAGAAATACTTTTTTCAGATATTAATGAAAGATTTATAAATGATTACAGACAATATATGTTAAATACTTTAAGCAATAATGAAAATACAGCAAGTAAAAGTCTGCGAGTCCTCCGAACTTTTGTCAATATTTCTATGCGATTTGGTTATATAAAGACGAACCCATTTCAATATATTTCGATAAAAAAAGTCGATGGAAAAAGGGATTTTCTCTCAATTGAAGAGTTAAATAAACTTACTGATTATTATTCAAAAGATAATTTTGCAAAATTGATAGAGAAAGATATTCTTGGATATTTTTTATTTGCTTGTTATACCGGACTTCGGTATTCTGATTTAAAAACCTTCTCAACTGATTTAATAGTTGATAATTCTATACGCCTTCGTATGCATAAAACAGGATGTTTGGTAAATATTCCTCTAAGTAAAAAAGCAAAAATGTTTCTTCCTAATATAACTTTTGAAGGAAGTAGTGTATTTAGGGTGTATTGTAATAAGGTGACTAATAAAGAACTAAAAAAAATAGGTGCAGATCTGGGACTCAAAAAAAAGCTTACTTGTCATGTAGCTAGACATACATTTGCTACTGCATCAATATCACTGGGTATTCCGATAGAAGTAGTGAGTAAACTTTTAGGACATACAAGTATCCGAACGACACAAGTTTACGCAAAAATTGTGGACACAGTTAAAATAAAAGAAATGCAGAAATGGGATAATTAAAGTATTACACAAAATTGAAACAGGAACACTGTGTAAAATACATAGAGTTCTTGTTTTTGTGATGTTTGATATTAAATAAAATGGACTATTTTAAGGAAAAGAAAATGCTTCAACCTGAAAATCTTAAAAATATCGTCGTTTTCCTAAAGAAAATAACCTTGTTGATCATTAGAGGGTAAAAATGATTTTTTTGAATTTATTTTTGCTTGTAAATCAGTTTGTTGTAGTGGTTCATGTCCTGTCAACCAACATGCTGGGAAACCAATGTATAATTGATTGAAAAACCTGATTTTCAGGTTGTAATGTGCTGATGTTTAGATGTTTGTGTTTTATTGGGTTGGTTCAATAGGGTAAAAATGTAATTTTGAAGAAAACGAGAATTTGAAATCTAGTTTATTTTGTAAATAATTGATATCCAAAATTTTATAAAATAAAAAATCGGAAAAATATTCAATTAAATATCTTTCCGATTTGTACTCAAGGCGGGACTTGAACCCGCACGAACATTACTGTTCACTGGATTTTAAGTCCAGCGTGTCTACCAATTCCACCACTCGAGCATTTCTTGGTATCGGCTGCAAAGGTAGTATTATATTTTAATTCTGCAAGCTTTATTTGTGATAGAATGCCTTTAAATTACAGGGTTTTTTGAATGATGCTGAAAATAAGTACTATTAGCGATTCAAAAAATGTGAAAAAGTATTTTTAAAAGAAAATTTCGACGCTAAAATCCAGTACTTCGGCTATTTCGACATTGCGTTGGATCTCTTCAATCCCTTTGGCAATCCGCAATTCGGTGGTAAACTTCCGACTGGTGGCATAAATATGATCCTGAATCACTACGCGGAAAAAATACTTTCCGCCCGGCGTTTTAAACTTTAAAAACAACGTGTCGGCGTGGTAGAGCTTTAGCATCTGAATATCGCGTACGCAACCTACTTTCTGATTATGACTGGCGCCGGTCAGGATGATCTTTCCTTTGCGGGAAGTATAATTAAAGCGGTATTGTCCGTTTTCTCTTTTGGTGATTACAAATGCGCCCATCTCGATTTATGCTGTTTTTTTAAGGACGGCAAAACTAACAAAAAAGTCCCTAATAAGGGACTTTTTGCTATGCTTCTTTCTGCATTTCTTTCTTTTTTGTTACGTCATTTTTTACATAACTTGATTTGCAATTCCAACCGCTTGAGCATGATGCGGATAAAACAGATACCGTAATAATACCTGCAATGAATAATTTTTTCATGGGGTTTGTTTAAGTAATTATAGTGGTTTATTTTTTTATGATAAATTCAACGCGGCGGTTTTGGCTTTCCTGTTCTTCCGTACAATTGCCGTTGCATTTAAACTTAAGTTGTGATTTTCCGTAACCTTTGTAAGCCAGACGGTCTTTGGAAATGCCGTTGTTGATTAAATAATTGTAAGTCGATTGGGCACGCTTTTCGGATAAAACCATATTGTAATCCGATTTACCTTTAGAATCGGAGTGTGCATTAATGCTGATTTTCATCTCCGGGTTGTCGCGTAATACGCCAAGGATCTTATTTAAGGATAATTCCGATTCTTTTTTAAGTGTCACTTTGTTGAAATCGAAATAAATGTTTTCAATTTCGATCGCGCTATCGGTTACTTTTGCTTTTAACTGGCTTAAGTCGATTTTGCCTGTATAGTCCAGGCTATTGCCGTTTGGTTTGAAATAATGGGTGTTCGGTTCGTACCCTTCTTTGGTGGTTTCGATAGTGTAATCCACTAATGGATCCATCTTAAGTCCGAATTTTCCATTGTTGTCGGATTTAAGGGTTTTGATGATGTCACCAAATTCGTTTTTAACCACAACCGTGGCATTTGGTAATACTGTTTTGGTTTTGTTTTCTTCCACCACGGCGTTGAAATTCTGTTCCAATACAACTAATTCGAATTTGTAAATGTCAAAATCGGATTTGTCAGCTTTTCGGTTGGATGAAATATAACCTTTGTTTTGGTAGCTAAATGTAAAAGCGATCTCATCGTTGTTGGTGTTGATCGTTTCGCCCAGGTTGGAACGGTTGATGAATTCATTGTTTACCGATGAAACACGGAAAATGTCATAACCACCAAACGTTTCGTGTCCGTTTGACGAATAATATAGATAACGGTTATCGCCGGTTACATACGGGTATTTTTCATCTTTGGCCGAGTTAACCGTTGGTCCAAGATTGGTAACATTGGTTAGAGTACCGTCAGTCATGACCTCGGCACTATATAAATCGTAACCACCAAAACCACCTTTCATGTCGGACGAAAAGTATATTTTCTGGCCTTTTGGTCCCATAAATGGTGTTTCGATAGAATAGTTTCCGTTAATTGCCAATGGTTGTATGTCTTTCCAGAATCCTTTTGCCTCCAAATCAAGGGTAGCTTTATAAAGTGAAAACTGTTTGCTGTTGTCTTCTTTGGAACGGGTTAGGTAGATGGTTTTCTCATCTGTCGAAAAGGTAACACTACCTTCATTACCGTCGCTGTCCAAAAGTTTGGAGAAAATTACCGGGCGTGACAGGTTGCCGTTCTTGTCGAATTCAACGCAAAACAGGTTGTGGTTTGGCGTATTTGTTTTCGGATCGATAGAAACAGTGGAAAAGCCCCTTTTCTTATTGGATAAGATGAGGTACTTATTCATAAAGAAGGCGGTGCCAATTTCCGAAAGTTCGCTATTTACACCTGCATCATAGGTGGTGAAACTAAAACCGTTACTCTGCGGTATTTTAATGTTTTTAGTAATACTGCTTTGTCCTTGTGCAAATAATTGAAAGGAAAAAAGCAGTGAAAAAACAAAAAGATTGGGAGATTTCATTTTTGTTATATTGTCAAAGTTTATACTGTATTATTCTGATAGTGTCACGAATATATACCTGTTTATTATGATTGCGTTAATAAATCTTTAAACAGACGTAAAAAATCGATAAAATGCACGTGTGTAAAATTAGGATTACATTATGCGGATTTTACGCCTTTTTAAGAAATAACATTTGAAGGGGGAAATGTGATATTTAGATTGCGGTCTTTTCAGTAGTTTGTTTGTTGATTATGTGGTAATTACATTTAATTTTTGTAGGTGCGAATTGGTTGTTTTGTAGTTATAGTAGTTCGCCTGTTTGTGAAGATAAAATTAACTTTTGGCGCAATAATTGCGGATTTAAAAAATGCGTATTCGTAATGTCTTTTTTGCTCGTCTATAGGAGCGAATTTTCTTAAGATATTTATTTTCACATGTTTGTGAAAAATATTTAAATATAGAATGCGTTAATCTTAAATCGGAATTGTGGTTTGTTTTTCTTTTTATCGGTGTGATGATTGGAATTTTGTAGATGAATGTGGTTGTGATATAAATGATTATTCATAATGTAAGGCTTCAATTGGGTCGAGTTTTGACGCTTTTAGTGCCGGATAATAGCCAAAAAAGATACCGGTTATCGCGCAAACCAAAAACGAAAGAATAACGGAGGATTCCGAAATCAGGGTGGGCCATTGTAAAAAGTACTGAATCAGTTTTGAGGCGATAATGCCCAATATGATTCCGATAAGTCCGCCGGTTAAACTGATCAATATCGCTTCTACCAGGAATTGGAGTAGAATATTGTTGCCATTGGCCCCGATCGACATGCGCAGGCCGATTTCTTTGGTGCGTTCGGTTACCGAAACGTACATGATATTCATAATACCAATACCGCCTATTAATAAGGAGATGCCGGAGATCGCCGTGAGTAGAACGGTTAGCAACTGACTGGTGGAGCTAAAGGTGCTGATCAGCTCGGCTTGGGTGCGTACCGAAAAATCATCGTCATCTTTGACTTTTAATCGGTGGGACGTCCGCATGATTTGTTCGATTTCGGCTGTCGCCATTGTGGTCTGACTTTCATCGGCCGTGGAAGCATATATGTTTTGCAGGTAAATCGAGTTGGTAATTCTTTTCTGTACGGTGCTGTACGGTGCGATGATCACATCATCCTGATCCTGACCAAAGGCATTTTCACCTTTGGTTTCCAAAATCCCGATAATACGGAAGGGAATTTTATTAAAACGAATGGTCTGACCAATCGGATCGACTCCCGGAGGAAATATATTGTCGACAACTGTTTGTCCTAAAAGACATACTTTGTTCGCGATATGAATATCCGATTCCCGAAAAGCGATGCCTTCTTTTAGTGGCCAGTTGCGAATCTTTAAATAATCGACCGCAACACCCTGCATGGTGGTGGGCCAGTTTAAAGAGCCGTTAATGGCCTGGCCTTTTGAAGAAACGGCGGGGGAAACGGCATTGAGATAGGTGGCTTCTTTTTTGAGGGCGTCCACATCGGCGAGGGTTAAGGTCTGGACGCTGGAGATGTCCAAACGGGCGCCGGCGCTAACATTGCTGTTAGGGCGTATTGTGATCATGTTCGATCCCATACTGGATAACTGATCCTGTATGCTTTGTTTGGAGCCTTGTCCGATGGCGACCATGGCAATAACCGATGCCACACCAATAATAATCCCGAGCATGGTTAATAATGCGCGGAGTTTGTTGCGGCGCAAAGCTTTTAGGGCGATTAGAAAAAGGTTAGCTATTTTCATATTTATAATCTTCATCCACATGAAAATCGGCAAGCATCTGCTTGGCTGATTTTATGTTTTGGTTGTAAAAATCTTTTATGATTTTGCCGTCGCGAAGGGTAATCGTCCGACTGCTAAAAGCGGCGATATCCGGTTCGTGGGTTACAAAAACAATGGTTTTTCCCTGTGCATTTAATTCCTGAATCAAAGCCATGATTTCATACGATGTCCGGGTGTCGAGATTTCCGGTGGCTTCGTCGGCAAGAATCATCACCGGGTCGTTCACTAAGGCGCGGGCTATGGCGACTCTTTGTTGTTGTCCGCCCGATAATTGATTTGGGAAGTGGTCCAACCGATCGGCCAATTTTACCGCTTCAAGAGCTTTGATGGCTCTTTCTTTTCGCTCTTTTGTGGATATTTTTGGATTATATAATAAAGGTAGTTCTACATTTTCGATAGCTGAGGTGCGCGCCAATAGGTTGTACGATTGGAATATAAAACCAATCTTAGAGTTCCGTAAGGCGGCGAGTTCGTTTTTGGATAAGGATTTTACATTGACATTATCCAGCAGATAATTTCCGTCGGAAGGTTTGTCCAGGCATCCCAAAATATTGAGCAAGGTGGTTTTTCCCGAACCGCTGCTTCCCATGATGGTCAGAAATTCGCCTTCCATAATGTCGAAAGAAACGCCTTTTAAAGCCCGTACGGTTTCGGAACCCATTACGAATTCTCTTTTCAGGTCTTGTATCTCCAGAATTTTTTTACCCATGACGATTGTTTTAGACTAAAGCGTTAATTTCTTCCACCGCCACCGCCGCCCGGACGTTTGGGAATAAACGGACTTGAATTGTTTGCTTTGCCGCTTTTAGCTTGTTTGGGCGCGTTTATACCAGTTACAATTTCGTCTTTATCGGTTATACCTTTAACTATCTGTACGTCGATATCGTTGTCCAATCCGGTTTGGATCTGTTTTGGAATTAATGACTGGCCTTGTTTTATCCATACCG
This sequence comes from Flavobacterium sp. WV_118_3, assembly GCF_039778605.1. NCBI lineage: Bacteria > Pseudomonadati > Bacteroidota > Flavobacteriia > Flavobacteriales > Flavobacteriaceae > Flavobacterium > Flavobacterium sp. WV_118_3. Next base: position 3,518,960 of record NZ_CP156060.1, read on the forward strand.
TGGCCTTTTTGGGGATGATGCTGTCGTTGTGAGAAGTGCCGGTTTGTGAGGGTTTCCTGTCTTTTCGATGATGTGCCGGTATTTTTCCGATTTTAAATTGTTTTACCAAAGTGGAATCCGGCTGAAAGGCAATCGCTTTGGTCGAAATCAACAAGGCGTTCTTTATTTCTTTGGTGTAAATAACGATGTTGGCGGTCATACCCGGTTTGAGTTTGAGGTCGTCGTTTGGTGCGTTTATAATGGTGGTGTAAGTAACCACATTGGACGAAATGGCCGGTTGCAGGCGTACTTCTATCACGGTACCGGTAAATACGTCGTCGGGAAAGGCATCTACGGTAAACGTAGCGCGTTCGCCAACTTTTACATTTCCAACATCCGCTTCGTCTACCGATGCCTGAACCTGCATTTTGGTAAGGTCTTTGGCGATACTAAAAAGGGTAGGCGTGTTTAAGCTGGCAGCAACGGTTTGTCCTTCGCTGACTTTTCGGGATAAAACGGTGCCGTCTATCGGTGAAAAGATATTGGTATAAGAAAGGCTTTTCTGTATGGATCGCAATTGTGCTGCGACGCTGTTGACGTTGTCGCGTGCGACTTCATATTGGTTTTTTGCCGTTTCGAAATCGGCCCGGCTGATACCGCCGGCATTGTATAATTGGGTTTGTCGGTTAAAGTTGGATTGCTGGTAGCTATAGGTGCTTTTTGCCTGTTGTAAATTGGCGGTGATTTGTTGTACCTGAGCGGTTAATAACGAAGGATCTATCTGCGCCAGTAATTGTCCTTTTTTAACCACCGAGTTAAAGTCGACAAATACTTTTTGTATCGTACCCGATACCTGGGTTCCTACCGCTACAGTATCTACGGGTTGTATTTTTCCGGTGGCCGATACGCTGGTGGCGATAGTGCCATAATGCGGTTTTTCGGTTATTAGTTGTACTGCATTTTCTTCTTTATGAAATATAAAATATGCGATACCTCCTATAAGTAGTAATCCAATTATGACGCCAATTATCAATCTGCTTTTTTTCATGGTACTTTTTTTAGAGTTTGATCGGCTCCCCTTTATAGAAGTCGTATATTTTTAAACTTATCACGGCATTGAATTTTGCCTGAATAAAATTCTGAAATGCCTGAACATAGAGATTCTTTTGTAATAAATAATCGACCGTGCTAATGCCGCCCAATCGCAATTGTTCGTTGGCAATGCGATAGTTTTCTTTGTTGGCGTCCATTTGTTCTTTGGCTGCAGTATATTGGGATTGAGCGTTGAGTACATTAATATAGGCTTGCTCTACCTGTTGGGCGAGTATGGTTTTGGTGTTGGTAAGATTCAGATCGGACTGATCGACGGCAATTTTTGACTTTTCGACATTGGTTCGGGCGATCCGGTTGTTAAAAATGGGAATCGATAGCGAAAGGCCGAGTCGTTGGTAAAAATTATTGTCCAACTGCGTGGCGTAAGCGATATTTTGATTGTCCGAATATCCGGATGCCAGGGTTCCGCTGGCGCTCAATGTGGGTTGATAGCCGGCTTTCGATTTTAACAGGTCTAATTTGGCGGTTTCCGTGGCGAGTTCACTGCTTTTAACTTCCGGGCGTTGTTCGACCGCTGCTTTTTGAGCTTCTTCGAGATTGATAACGGGTAAAACAGGGGCCAGTGTGTCGGGTTTCTGAATGGTTAAATTATATCCGGAAGGAAGCTGTAATAATTGTTTTAAGGTGAGTGTGTTTTGCCTCTCGGTGTTTTGTGAATTGATGAGGTTATAGTTGTCGGTGGCCAATTGGGCTTTTAATTGAACCATATCTTTTTTGGCAATGCTGCCGGCGTTGTATTGTAATTCGCCGAGTTTTAACTGTGCTTTTGCGGTTTCTGCAATTTCATTCAGATAAACGCTGTTTTCCTTGGTGAGTAAAATGGTGAGATAAGCCTGAGTGATTTGCAGGGTAATGTCGTTTTCGGCGGCGGCGGCATTGTATTTGGCGGTTTCGATCAGTAATTTTTTTTGTTTGACATCATTGTTAAGGTAGCCGCCATTATATAGGGTTACCGATGAGCCAAGGGAATAATTTCCGGCAAAAGTGGCCTGCGTTTGAAAACCGCCCACAACTAAGTCGGCATTTTTGGCGTTGGTATAGCTTTGTGAGGCGCTACCGGAAAGACTCGGGAATTTCGCGGCTTTGGACAATAATAAATCCTGTTCCGTGGATTTTTCGGTGAGTCGCAGCGTGTTGATCTGAATGTTGTTTTTTTGGGAATAGGAAATGCATTGTTCCAGATTCCATACCGTAGGAAGTGGCTCTTTTTCTATATTCTGTGCCTGAATATAAAACGTATGACAAATCGAAATTACAGTAAAACTGTTAATGATAAAGGATTTCATACATGTACTCTAATTTAGATTCGGAAAAAAAATAAATTAAGCCTGGAATGTCTTATTATTGATCAATAGAAGTCCTTTTTAAATCAGAAAATCAGGAAGGTATAATAAGTCTATCAAATATAATTAATATTTTAACAATTCTTTAGTTTAAGTAATACTTTAATTGTTAAATGAAATTTTCGGGTAAGGTGCTGAAAGCGTGGCGGCTGATGTGATATTGTATTTGATAGATGTGGTGCATAAAAAAAAGCTCCAAACATTGTTTGGAGCTTTGTACCTAGGGTGGGAATCGAACCCACACACCGAAGTACACGAGTTTGAGTCGTGCGCGTCTACCAATTCCGCCACCTAGGCTTGTGGACAACTGGTTGTCAATTGTGGGTGCAAATGTAAATAAAAAAATTAGAAATAATCAAAAAAATAAAGGAAAATATTCTTTAAGTGTGGAATTTAATTTCTAAATTTGCACCTCGTTTAAACACGACAACACTAACTAACTACTAAACAACGAATTAAAATGTCACATATAGAACCGGAAGCAAAGATATTTGCATGTTCTCAAAGTGAATATCTGGCTGAACAGATAGCCAAGCACTACGGTGTAGCACTTGGTAAAGTTACAATTTCAAAATACAGCGATGGTGAATTCCAGCCGTCTTTTGAAGAGTCAATACGCGGATTACGCGTGTTTTTAGTGTGTTCGACATTTCCGAGTTCCGACAATCTGATGGAGCTTTTGTTGATGATCGATGCGGCTAAAAGAGCTTCGGCACGACACATTACAGCTGTAATTCCATATTTCGGATGGGCGCGTCAGGATCGAAAAGATAAACCAAGGGTGCCAATAGGAGCTAAATTGGTGGCGAAACTGATCGAAGCCGCGGGTGCTACCCGAATTATGACGATGGATTTACATGCTGACCAGATTCAGGGCTTTTTTGAAAAGCCGGTTGATCATTTGTTTGCGTCGACTATTTTCTTGCCGTACGTAAGAAGTTTGAACCTGGATAAATTGACAATTGCTTCGCCGGATATGGGTGGATCGAAACGGGCTTATGCCTATTCGAAATTCCTGGAGTCGGATGTGGTAATTTGTTACAAACAAAGAAAACAGGCTAACGTGATCGATACCATGGAGTTGATCGGTGATGTTACCGGACGAAATGTGATTCTGGTAGACGATATGATCGATACCGGAGGAACGCTTGCAAAAGCAGCTGATATGATGATGGAAAGAGGTGCCTTGAGTGTACGTGCTATTTGTACGCATGCTATTTTATCAGGGGATGCTTACCAGAAAATTGAGGACTCGAAAATTCTGGAGTTGATTGTTACGGATTCTATTCCGTTGAAAAAATCAAGCCCGAAAATCAGAGTGGTGAGCTGTGCCGAATTATTTGCCGATGTGATGCACATGGTACACAATAATAATTCGATCAGCAGCAAGTTTATTGTTTAAGAATTTTTTATTAATTTAATTATATTTCAAAATGAAATCAATTACGATCAAAGGATCTGAAAGAGAAAGCGTGGGCAAGTCGGCAACGAAAGCGGCACGTAATGCTGGAATGGTTCCTTGCGTGTTATACGGAGGAGAACAACCAGTACATTTTAACGCTGAAGAAAAAGCGTTTAAAAGTTTAGTTTACACTCCAAACGTACACACTGTTGTAGTTGAATTGGAAAATGGTAAAACTTTCAACGCTATTTTACAAGATATTCAGGTGCACCCGGTATCTGACAAAATTTTACACATCGATTTCTACCAGTTACACGAAGATAGAGAAATCACTATGGAAGTTCCTGTGAAAATCGTTGGTAACTCTAAAGGTGTTATGGCCGGAGGTGTTTTACGTTTAAACCAACGTAAACTTAAAGTAAGAGCTTTACCAGCTAACTTACCTGATTTCGTTGAAGCAGATATCACGGATTTAGAAATGGGTAACAAATTGTATGTAACGAAATTGCCTACAAATAACTTCCGTTTATTACACCCGGACAATACAGTAGTATGTCAGGTGAGAATTTCACGTGCTGCTATGAAAGCTGCTCAGGAAGCTGCAAAAGCTGCAAAAGCACCAGCAAAAGGAAAGAAAAAATAATTTTATTTTTTATATACCTGAAAAGCACCGGAATCCCGGTGCTTTTTTTATGACTATAGCCCAATGCTAACGATTTGATCGCGTTTGGAAATAGCTTACTTTTGCAACATGAAAATATTTGACTGGTTATTCCGGAAAAAAGAAATAGAAGAAAATACAGATCCGATGAAAAAGTTTTTAATTGTAGGCCTGGGAAATATAGGAGCAGAATATGTCAATACGCGTCATAATATTGGGTTTAAGGTTTTGGATCACCTGGCGAAAAAAGAAGGTCTTTCGTTCGAAACCGTTAAACTGGGAACTATGGCCGAGTATAAAGTTAAAGGACGTACGTTGTTTTTGCTAAAGCCCAATACGTATATGAACCTGAGTGGAAAAGCGGTTCAGTACTGGATGGATAAAGAGAAAATTGCGAAAGAAAATATATTTGTGATCACCGATGATCTTAACCTGCCGTTCGGAACAATCCGTATCAAAGCGAAGGGAAGTGATGGCGGTCATAACGGACTTAAAAATATTCAATTGTTGCTGAATTCAGTCGAATACCCGCGTTTCCGTTTTGGAATTAGTGATCAGTTTAAAAAAGGGCAGCAGGTCGATTATGTCTTGGGCGAATGGAGTGAAGAAGAAAAGAGTAAACTTCCGGAGCGACTGGATGTTGCCGTGGAGTCAATCCGCTCTTTTGCCTTATCAGGTTTGGACATCACCATGAATACTTTTAATGGGAAGTAATACTTTTAGTATATTTGTTTGATCACTAAATATTTAACGTATGAGAAAATTATTGCTTATCCCGGTATTGTTAACCATGTCGTTTTGCGATACCGCTAATCCAAATAAAAGTAATATGACAACAGTAATCGCCTCCGAATGTCCAAGTGATGGTAAGTGTACCATCCAATTGCTTAAAAATAAGAGTATGGATAAAAAAATTGATGGTATTGGGAAGTTGTATTATCAGTTGGCCGATAACGATAAAAAATCTGTTGTTATTTATGAGTACAATCGCAATACGGAAGAAGGATTACAGGACGGACAACATAAGGAAGAAATTGTGTTTGAGATCGATAATGGCGTTTTTGATCTTAAATTGAAAGATGCGCAATTGGAGAATGTAAAGATGTTGTTCGGAAGACATTGTTTTTGTCGCGGACAGGCGGGGTTCTTTGCGGTTAGTAAAGGAACATTGAATTTGTCGCAAAAGGAAAGTCATGTAACCTTTGATCTCGATTTTAAAGTAGACGAAGTGCCGCAGTTGTATACGAAAGTAAATGCTACGGTCGTAAAATAAAATAAGGTTAAAATAAAAAGAGTCCCATTTGGGACTCTTTTTTGTTTGTATTGGGTTGTTGTCTTATTCGATAACAATCTTTCTTACTTCTTTACGATCTCCATCAAGAACAGATACGATATAGATACCAGACTGAACATTGTTTAACTGAATGTCTTGGTTGAATAAACCTGCATTTTGATACGATTGGTTGAAGATTTCACGACCTCTGATGTCATGTAATACAACTTTAATCTCATTGCTTGAATTCGAGTTAAATGAAACTTTGAAGTTTCCGTTGTTCGGGTTAGGGTAGATGTTGAAATCTTGTAATCCGAAGCTTTCGCTACCTAATGTTACTGTTCTGGAACAGATGTTAACACCAAAGCTGTTTAAAGTTCCGCTGTTTGCTACAGTTAAATCAGCAATAACAAGTCTCCATCCTCCTAAAGAACTTTGTCCGTTATAGATGTCTAATGTGTTAAGTGGTTTGTAGGCATTTCCAGCTGTGTTAAGACCAGAACAGTTTAAGTTTACTCCTGAATCATCAAAAGTAGTGTTCATGTTGCTAAACAATGTAGAACATCCTTGTTGGTATACGATACGGATTTCACCTACTGTTGTAGCGCCTGGTTTTAATAAACCGATATATAAGTCGTTAATTCTTGGGTGTGTAATGTTCACGTTTAAGTTAAGATCAGAAATCGTTACGTTGTCCGGAACGTTAACGGTACCCTGAATTGCCCATGCCGGTTGCGCGGAACCTGCAATAGTAGTGTTAGGGTTAGCAGTATAGGTGTTACAAGTTGTAGTTACAGTATAACCAACTGCGATATTTGGAGATAAAGCATAGAAAATGTTTCCTACGGCTTCGATCATAATTCTACAGTTTGGAGAAGCTACGTTTGGAACGGTAATCGCTTCTGAACCGTCGTTTGGAGTGTTGGCTACTAAAGTAGTAAATGTAGCTCCGTTGTCGCTGGAGAATAAAATGTTTACGTTAGCAGTATTGATTCCGTTTGCTGTGGTTCCGGCTACGTTCCATGTAATGGTCTGAGAAGAACCTTGCGTCCAGGTAACGTCTGCTGTAGCAGGAGAAGTTACTTTAAATGGTCCGGTGTTGGCAAATGTTACTACCATGTTGCCACGGTTGGTTTGTCCGCCGTTTGGTGCTGCATTATCACGTACCGTTAAAGCGAAATTCATCGTTCTGGCTGCATTTGGCACTACTTCCCATGTTGGGGTAAGGTTGCCGGCTAATACATCTTGGAATCGAGGCATATAACGGTTTGGTGACGTTGTTGGAGGGAAGGAACGGAAGTTCGGTCCTGTTGTAGATGTTGCTACCGGTGGTTGTGTTGAAATCTGAGTATCGGTTTGTTCCCAGCAGTACGTTAGAGTTTGTCCTGCTGTATCGGTTGCACTTCCTTTAAGAATAAAGGCAGTTCCGTAAGGAATTGTATAGTTTGCTCCAGCATTTACTACCGGTGCAGTGTTTCCATTGTTTGTGGTAACAGAACAGGTTCCTGTTGTGGTTACAAATGTTTGCATCTGAGCGATACTTACCGCGTGGAAATGTGCGTCAGAGTTGTTCTGAACGTCAACTCCAGGACAGATACCAGCGTATCCCATGATGGTGTTACCACTACCTGGTTCTACAGCTGTTCCGGCACTACGTGTTGAAGTAGTACAGTTACCACCAATTCCGTTAAAAGTGTGCGTTGCTCCAAACTGGTGACCCATTTCGTGTGCTACGAAATCGATATCATATGGATCTCCAACTGGCGAAGGAGAACCGGTGATTCCTCTTGCTTTGTTGCTTGTACATGGTGAGTTTAACTGTGCTAAACCTCCACCACCTGTACTTACAGTGTGTCCGATATCGTAATTTGATGCACCAATGTTCGCGTCAATTACAGTCTGGCTTTCGTTGATTAATGTATTAGCAACGTCGTTGGTAAAGTTATCCGAATCGATAAAGATAATTACGTCGTTATTCGCTACAAGGTTCATGTGAATGGCCATGTCTCTTTCGTAAAGACCGTTAACACGTGCCATCGTAACGTTCATCGCGGCCAATACAGCTGCTTTTTTCTGAGCGGTTGTACCACTGCCTAATCCGGCTGCATTTACGTGGAAAGCAGCGTATTCGATTGTACATGCCATAGCCAAACGGTATACTCTGTATTTTCCATCGGTTGCCATTGCAGTTGCGTTATCGTTCATTACACGTCCGGCTACTTCTTCAGCATCGTCTTCAGTCATACAGCTAAAAGAACGGTTTGTAGTTAGTTCGCTTCTGGAGTAAACGATGTAGTTGTTAAGGTCTTTGGTGTAAGTGTCGATATATGAAGTACCGTTAGTGCCTGATAAAGTCATTGTGTGAAGACCAAAAAGGGTAACACTAAAGTTAATCGTCGCACTTGGATCGTCAATACCCTGACCAATATAGGTCTTAATACCAGGGTATTTCGCAGCTAGTTCGGCTTCCATTACCGGAGATTCGAAAATACGGTAGTTTTCCAATTTTCCTTGTGGGTTAGGGAAGGCAACCACAACATCGGAATTGCCATTGGAAACATCGCGTAACGGAGCATTTTGTAACTTGGCTTTCATCGCTGGAAGGTCAAGTGAAAATACTTCAAATTTCAGCGGCTGAGAAGCGCGTTCCATCTTTTCGTACATCTGGATTCGCTCTTCCTTGACTTTCGTCCAGAGAGAACCCTGTGCATAGCCCGATGCTGCAAGGCATAAGGCCGATACTACGAATAGTAATCTTCTTTTCATTAGTTATTTGATTTATAGTTAATAATTATAAGGTTAGGGTTGAAATGCGCTATTTTTCAGTAGGCATACTATAAATGGAAAAGCCCCAGAGTGTTTTCTGAGGCTTTTTTAAGTCCGATTATTCTATGACAATCTTTCTAACTTCTTTTCTGTCGCCATCCTGAACAGTTACCAGATAAATTCCGGATTGTACATTATTTAACTGAAGGTTCTGGTTAAATAAGCCTGCGTTCTGGTACGATTTGTTGAAGATTTCTCGACCTCTGATGTCGTGAACAACCACTTTGATTTCGTTGTTGGAATTCGATTTGAATTCCACATTGAAGTTTCCGGTGTTCGGGTTCGGGTAGATGTTGAAATCTTGTAAATTGAAGCTATCAGATCCAAGGGTTACCGATGTTTCTGTTTTACAGAATTGGAACGTGATGCTGTTTAAGGTTGCCGATCTTGATGCATTGGCTTTTTTAGCAGCAAACATCCATTGTCCGCCAGAGTTCATTCCTTCGTATACGCTTAATGGTGAACTTGGTTTGTACGTCTGGTTGGTTGCTGTTGCAGCACAACTGAAGTTGGCTCCGTCATCGTCGAAAGTAGCTTTTAAGTTACCGATCGATGCTAAACAGTTTCCTCCTGTAAAGAATAAAGAGTTAATGGTTGAAGTGTTTGGAAGGGCGACACCTAAGCTCAAATCACTTGTTCTTTGACTGTTGATGTCTACTTTGATGTTGAAATCAGAAATTGTATAGTTGTCCGGAACTGGAATGCCGTATCCGGTATAGCTTGTTGGTAATTCAACTGCTGCAAATGTTCTGGTGTAATCTGTACATGTTTTTTGTACCGTTACAGTATATCCTACAGAGATGTTTTTCGATAAAGCGTAGAAAATGTTTCCTACAGCTTCTACTTTAATTCTACAGTATGGAGCGGCTACGTTAGGAACGGTGATTGCCTGAGATCCGTCGTTTGGTGTATTGGCTACTAAAGTAGTAAATGTTGCTCCATTGTCGCTTGAGAATAAAATGTTAACATTAGCCGTGTTGATGTTGTTTGCGGTTGTACCGGCAACATCCCAGGTAATGGTTTGTGTAGATCCTTGTGTCCAGGATACGTTGTCGTTTGCCGGAGATGTTACTTTAAACGGACCTGCAGAAGCATTAACGGTTACTGCCATTGAAGACGTGTTGGTTTGTCCTACGTTGGCTACGTTATCTCTTCCTGTAAGCGTAAAGTTAAGGGTTCGCGCTACATCAGATACCGATTCCCATGTTGTCGTTAATTTGTTTTGTAATACCGTAGCGAAATCAGGCATATAACGTACCGGTGTTGCAGACGGTGCTACAGAACGGAAAGTTGGACCAGTCGCTTTTGTTGGCGATGCTACACTGTTTGCTCCTGTGTTACCCGAAACAGCAGTGTCGTTTTGTTCCCAGTTATACGTCAATGGGTTTCCGTCCGGATCCGTTCCGGTACCTCTCAGTACGAAAGCTGTTCCTTTTGGAATGGTATAGTTTGCTCCTGCACTGATAACCGGTGCCTGGTTTCCTGTTGGAGTGGTTACCGGACAAGATTTACCAGCCATGTTGTTTTGGATCTGTAGGATACTTCTGTAAGTGAAGTAGTCGTCAGAGTGTGCCTGAACGTTATAGTCGGTAATTCCGGCATATCCCATAATGGATGATCCTGAACCCGGCTCAACATTTACACCTGTTCCTTCAATATTGTGTGAAAACGTGTGGTTAGCTCCTAATTGGTGGCCTAGTTCGTGTGCCACATAGTCAATATCAAAAGTGTCTCCCATTGGTACATCGTCAGATGGGGATGTATATCCGCTACCTTTGCTGTTGTCTACGCAAACACAACCGATACATCCGGCGTTACCTCCACCTCCGGAAGCACCAAATAAGTGTCCGATATCGTAGGCAGCATTACCAAGAACGGCAGTTAAGTTGTTTTGTAATTCGGCATTCCATGCACCACCGGCACCGGCAGCTGCATCAGAATAAGGATCTGTTGCTGCATTGGTGTAAATTACTAACGAGTTGTTGGCAATAATGTTTAAATGTATAGCAAGGTCTTTTTCAAATACACCGTTTACACGTGTCATAGTTGCATTCATAGCTGCTAAAGCTCCGGCAACCGTACCACCGTGGAAAGTGGTGTATTCTCCTGTACAGGATAGTGCCAAACGCATCGTTTTTAACTGTCCTGTGTTAGAAAGTTGTTGTGATGGGTTGATTTTGTTTAGTAATTCATTGTTTACTGCTTCTTCGTGCGGTGTAGAACAGTTAAAAGGAAGTTTTCCTTTCTCTCTTGCCGAAGTGTAAAGCGCATATGTTTTAGAATCTGCTGAATATGGCTCCATGAATTCCGCTTTTTTACCAGCTCGGAATACCATAGTCTGAATACCTTCCGGTGAAATACTTATACGTAATTGCGCATATTGATCGTCAATTCCGATCCCGATATAAGAACGAATATCCGGGAATTGTAATTGCAATTCCGGAGCAAAGTTTGACGCTTCGTAAATTCTGAATTTCTCAATTTTTCCGTCTGCATTCGGGATGGAAATAATTACATCCGAATTGTTGGAAAAACGACTTGGTGCTTTCGAAAGCTCTGCTTTTAAGCTGCTGAAGTCTAAATTATAAAGAGAATAGTTAGTAGGGAAAGATTCTCTCTGTGCTTTTTGTGAAATAACTACTCTTTCTTGCTTTGCGGGTGTCCATAGTCGGCCATTTTGGGCATAGCCAACGGACATAGCAAATACTGATGCGAAAGACAAAAGTATTTTTCTTTTCATCTGAGGGATTTTAGGTTGTTAAACAGTTAAGTTTTGTAAAAGTACACCATTTATATAAAAAAAAAAGATTTTTCCTTTTTTTAACAAAAAACGGCAAACTAAAAGCATTGATATTGTATATTATAGTCAAATTTGGCAATTGTTGGAGCTACTTTTTTGATGTTTTGAAATGTGAAAATTAAACTTTATAATGTTAAAAAATAGCCACTAAATGGTATTTTGTGTGATTTAATTGTTTTTAATGTTGCTTTTTACAGGTTTATCCTGTTTTATATGAAAAAAGCAATACCAGAATTTAGGGGTTAAATAATTCTTACCAGAATATTATATAAAAACTACTTTATTAGGAACTTTACGAGTATTTCGTTTTAACCGGAATGTATTTTGTTATTATGTTGGCTTTGGATGGTTAACGGATAATAAGCCTGATTTTTTTGGAAACCGGTGTGTCCGCCAGAGAAGTTCGAACAATTTGGCAGTAGGTGCGATTGGGTTATCTATGTCGGAGGATTAATCCGTTTGTGTTTAAATTGTAATTTGAAATTGGATAAATGGGGGCGAAACAAGTTGAAAACCCGAAAAATAGCGCGGAATAATGGTTATAGCGGTGTTTTTGTTGTGAGAGGGTAATGGATATTGCCCTATTCAAGCATAAATAGGAACAATTACGGCTTTAAGTGGACAATTTGGTGTGTCAGAAATAAATGATTTGCATCTAAATACTATAGAAGCAAACGATTTTACCATGCTCGAAGTGCTGTCGGATTATCCAAATCCGGAAAAAGAAATTTTAAATAGCCGTTATGCCGGAAGGTGTCGGTTTGCTGGATAGCGATCCTGTTTGTAAAGATATTGGATAAATCCCCTTGCGGTAAAAACCCGTACTATCGCGGATCTGGCGATTAATGCTAATGGAGGTAATGGTGTATATTTTGTTTAGTAAAGTAGGTCGTGTCAAAACAATCAGGTTGATTTAAAACTAAAAGGGAATCGACTATTTTATAGCAGAGCTGTGAGGTGTACCCGCAGCTTTTTTTTGTGAAAGCAGGATTTCTCAAACCTGATCAAAAGTTCTACATATCAAAATAAAGTGATTATTTGTTATATTTACAACAATTGGTTTGTGAATTAAAACGATTAAAATGAAGAGAATAGGAGGAAAGCTATTCTTTTTGATTTTGTTGTTACTGCCTTTCGAAGAGAGGGCGCAGGATATAATACAGCAAAACAAAGAAGGATATGCGAGATGTTACACAATAGAAAATGAACTTTTTTTACAGCTTAAAAATAAGGGGCGAGCCTCAACCAACGAATTTGAAGCATGGTTGTCTCCATTGGTAGAACAGGTAAAACAGCATGCGGATAAGGGGGTAAACAGTAGGAGAAGTAGTGTGATCAGAATACCGGTGGTGATTCATGTAATTCATAACGGACAAGAGGTTGGAGTAGGTTTCAATGTTGCCGACGAACAGGTTTTGTCACAAATTAAAGTACTCAATCAGGATTTTAGACGAAAAGTTAATACATCTGGGTATAATGAGAATCCGGTTGGAGCCGATACCGAAATTGAATTCTGCCTGGCGCAACGAACACCAGATGGTGGTCCGACTAATGGAATCGACAGGGTAAATACAGGTGTGTCCGGCTATACATCGCGACAACAAGTGGAGGATGTGTTAAAACCAGCTACAATATGGGATCCGGAACGCTATCTTAATATTTGGGTGATCAATATTGAGGGAACAGGAGAATGGTCGAAACGGTTGGGGTATGCACAGCCTCCTTCAGCTTCGAAATTAACCGGACTCAAAGAGCATAATGGAATAGCGAATACAGATGGTGTCGTAATAAATTATAGCGCTTTTGGTTCCAGAAGTATTTATCCGGATGGCACATATCAATTGCTATATGATCGTGGTCGAACAGCCACCCATGAAATTGGGCATTGGTTGGGATTGCGCCATATATGGGGTGATGGCGGTTGTGATGTAGACGATTTTTGTGCCGATACTCCCTTAGCGGCGGGACCTAACGAGTCGTATTGTAAAGATCAGAGCGTGGATTCCTGTCCGGATTCTCCGGGTAAAGACATGATCGAAAATTATATGGATTATACAAAAGATGTTTGTATGAATGTGTTTACTCAGGATCAGAAATACAGAATGCAGGCTGTTTTGTACCATGCGCCCCGGCGTTCGGCATTGCGCTTTTCAAATGCCGGGGTACCCTTACATCTGAAAACAGAAGCGGCCATTAGCATGAAAGAGTTGGCGATGCTAGAATGTGAAAATACCGTTGTGCCTTCTGTTGTTTTGAAAAATAATGGGAGTGAAACAATCATAAGTGCAACCATAGCCTTTGGAATAGACGAATCGGATAGACAGGTTTTTAACTGGACCGGAACATTGGATAGTAATGCTTCGGTTACCATAAATCTTCCGGAACAAAATAGCACCCCGGGTATACATACGTTTTATGCGAGCCTGAAAACTGTAAATGACAAAGCTGATGAATATAGCGGAAATAATGATATAGGGAAAACGTTTGCAACCAGTTATACTGCCGATGAACTGATATTTACACTCCAAAGAGATTATTTTGGAGCGGATACAACCTGGGCATTGACCGATAGTGCTGGAACCGTATTGTATTCGGGTGGGCCTTACAGGAATACGCCTAGATGGATTGGCTTTAAACCAAATCCACTTGATCCTCCAATTGTAGAAAACTGGAAACTGCAGGAAAGCGATTGTTATACCTTTACAATGTATGATCTCGGTGATGACGGAATTAACAACAGAACAGGCGGGGCGGGCTATTATACTATAGAAACGGCAAATCATATCCCTATAGTTAAAGGGGGCGTTTTTGAAACGAAAGACGAGCATAATTTTAAAATCAACAAGTTGAATGCCAGGTTTGATGATTCCGATCAGGCAGGAGCAATTAGTCTTTACCCGAATCCATCGAACGAAAAAATAACCATTTTACTTCCTGTCGCAATCGGATTACCGGAGTACATCCGTTTGTTTAATGGATTGGGGCAGGAATTGTCGCGGGTTGATGTTCGAACGAATAACGACTTAAAAATGGATGTGTCCGGGTTGAGTGCCGGTATTTATTTTGTTGAACTGAACAAATCAGGGCGTTTGAAAATAATAAAATTTGTAAAAAATTAAAAGTAATACTCTAATTATTGTTTCAATGAGGATCGTTTTATTGCCATCCTCTTTTTTTATATAAACGGGAACACGTAAATTTGCGAATCAAAATCAATCCATTGAAAGTATTTTCATCAATTCAGGAATTTAAAACGAATACCAGAACGGTAGTTACGCTGGGAACGTTCGATGGTGTCCACTTGGGACACAGAAGTATATTGGAAAAAGTAATGGCCAGTAGTAAAAAAATGCAGGCCGAAAGTTTATTGCTGACCTTTTTTCCGCATCCAAGGATGGTGTTGCAACAGGATTCGGATATTAAATTACTGAATACAATTGATGAGAAAATTATTTTACTTCGCGAATTCGGAATCGAAAATCTGATTATTCATCCGTTTGATCAGTCGTTCTCAAGGCTAACAGCGGAAGAGTTCGTGAAAAACATACTGGTCGATCAGTTTAATATCTGTAAAATAATTATCGGTCATGATCATCGATTTGGACGAAACAGAACGGCAACCATTGATGACCTGATTCGGTTTGGGGAGGAATATGGTTTTGAAGTGGAACAAATCTCGGCTCAGGAAATTGACGATGTGTCGATCAGTTCGACCAAAATACGAAATGCATTGGCCGAAGGAAATGTGGCGCTGGCCAATTCGTACCTCGGATATCATTACTTTTTTACCGGAACAGTGGTAAAAGGAAACCAATTAGGAAGAACCATCAATTTTCCGACTGCCAATTTTAAAATCGAAGAAGACTACAAGCTGATTCCGCAAAATGGGGTCTACATCGTGTCGTCTGTAATTAATGATCAGGTTGTGCCCGGCATGATGAATATCGGAGTACGGCCAACGGTAGAGGGTGTAGCGTTAACCGTAGAAGTGAATTACCTGGACTTTGACGGTGATTTATACGGACAAAAACTAAGTGTTTCCATTTATGAAAAAATCAGGGACGAACAAAAATTCCCTTCTCTTGACGAACTGAAAAAACAATTGGCACTGGATAAGCAAACAGCCAAAAACTATTTTTTAGAAAGAGAAAATAAATCACTTTAACGATTAATCTGCTAAATTAAAAGAATCAGGCTTAAAATTTTGTAAATTTGATAAGTGTTTGAGGCTGAAACCATTCGTTTTTTAGCTCCGAAGACAAAATCCATGTCTCACTTTAAAATTTACGATTATGTTGAAGTCAAGAGAATTTAAAAACGGGATGGTTATTTTTATCGGAATTGCATTGTATTTCCTAATCATGGAAGTATTGGGCTTAACCGATAAATTGTATTTGCGATTGTTTAATGCGGTAATTGTGCTCTATGGTGCCAACAGAACCATCAAAGAAAACTTCAGAGATGGCAATACCGAATACCTGAACAATATGCTTTCAAGTTTTAAGACCTGTGTAATCGGTATCGTGGTTAGTGTGGCCGCGCTTATTGTTTATGTGCATATACGAGGCGGCGAACCGTATCTGGCGCGTCTTTCGGATGGCTTCCTGTTTGTGGGTGGAAAACCAAAAGTAAATGAATATTGTATCGGACTACTATTTGAAGGTATAGCGTCTTCCGTAGTGGGATGTATCTTATTAATGCAATATTGGCATGGTAAAGTGGTAAAACCACGACCGCATCATCACTGATCGGTGAATTTTTTTAGTTCGAAAGTGGCGCCGTCAAAAATACCGTAGGTAAAATAATGAATCCAGTCACCAAGATTGAAATATTTGGCCGTTTCGGAAAGCGTAATTTCGAGCGGTAAATGCCTATGCCCAAAAACGAAATAATCGTAACGCTTCGTTTGCAGTTTCATTTTGGAATACTGTACCAGCCATTCGTTTTCTTCGCCCAGGTATTTTACATCTTCGGCGCCCGAAATCAGTTTGTTTTTTACCGAAAGGTATTGTGCCAGACGTACGCCCAAATCCGGATGTAACCAACGGAATAGCCATTTCGAAAACGGATTGGTAAAGACTTTTTTCATCCTTTTGTAACCCTTATCGCCGGGACCTAAACCATCACCGTGACCAATCAGGAACAGCTTATTGTTAAAGGTGAATTCCTGTGGCGTATGATAGACCGGAATGTTTAATTCCCGTTCAAAATAATCGTACATCCACAAGTCGTGGTTACCCACAAAAAAATAAATCTGAATACCGCTATCGCGCAATTCGGCCAGTTTACCCAAAACCCGGATAAAACCTTTCGGAACTACCGTTTTGTATTCAAACCAAAAATCGAAAAGATCTCCCAGTAGGAAAAGGACTTCTGCATCTTTTTTGATCAGGTCCAGCCAGGCCACGAATTTCTGTTCCCGGGGAAAACTTTTTTCCGGAGTTGGCGCACCAAAATGCTGGTCGGAGGCAAAATATATTTTTTTGTTTAACGGAATGTTCATAAGCCTACAGATTATCCGATTGATACCATTCTGCAAATGAAGTTTCCGTTTCCTGTAAGCGTAGGGAATGCAATTGAATGCCTTTCGGAAGTCGGTTTTTGATTTTTGAAGCAAAATCGATGACCATATTTTCGCTCGTTGGTTGATAATCGACCAAAATTACATGGTGACCACGATTTTTTAATTCGTTCGCCAGTTCAAGATGCGGCGTATTTTGGTTGAAAACCGTAGCATGATCAAAAACATCTACAATCTCTTCTTTTACAATATGCTTTAAATCGCCAAAATCGATGACCATGCCAAACTTTACATTCGAACTGTCCGTTATCGGAGTGCCAATTACCGTTACCGATAACTTATAACTGTGTCCGTGTACGTTTTTGCATTTGCCGTCGTAGCCATATAGGGCATGACCGGTTTCAAAAGTAAATTGTTTGGTGATTCTGATGTTACTCATCCTGTAGAAATTAGATTGCAAATTTAGTAAATAAATTTAAGCGATCGAATTTCACTTTTGTCATATATTTGTTGCCACTTTATAACAAGGTATGAGCGATTTCCAATTGAATCCACTATACGAACAAATCATCGACGATTTGTTAAACCAACAATTCAGCATTGCTGATCACTTTTTCTCGGACGACGAGGTAATGGCCTTACGAGAAAGTTTACTCCACAAATACGAAGAAGACCAGTTTAAAAAATCCGCTATCGGAAATCAAACCAACGAACAAATCGTAACAGCCGTTCGTGGGGATTTTATTTTCTGGCTGAATGAAGCCGAAAGTAGTCCGGCCGAAAAAGCCTATTTCGATAGGATCAACGATTTTATTGAATACCTGAACCGGACGTGTTTTATGGGAATCCGTGATAAGGAGTTTCATTATGCCTATTACCCGGAAGGTACTTTTTATAAAAGACATCTGGATACGTTTCAGAATGACGACCGACGAAAGTTGTCAATTGTATGCTATCTGAACGATCAGGACTGGCAACCGGAGTATGGTGGCGAATTGGCGATTTACATCAATAAGGATGGTACAGAAGTAACTGAAAATGTTTACCCGGTAAAAGGGCGGATGGTTATTTTCGAAAGTCAGGTGTTGGAACACGAAGTAAAACCCGTAAAACAACCGCGGTTAAGTATCACCGGCTGGTTGCGAACCCGATAATAAATCACACCTATATAGTACACCTGACAGGTTTTTAAAACCTGTCAGGTGTTGGATGTTAGGAGTTGCTCTTATTCCTTTTTTTCGCGCGGTAGTACATTAGATACGCAATACAGGCGAGCACTACAAACGGAATCAGAGAGCCAATAAATACGCCGATTTCATAATTTTTATCAGGTGCATTCTGGATTTTCTCTTCAATATTAACTTGTAGCAGTAGGAATAAAGCCCTCATTTTATTTCTTTTTAAATTGATTCAGTGCGTTTACGGTAAAATCGGATAAAACCAGTTTTCCGGAAATTCCGGCGCGTTCGTATAATAAAGTGTCCCAGTTTTCGGTTCCTTCCCATAACACTTTTTTCATTTCGGATAAGGCTTCCGGATTATAGCTGGCCAATTTCGAGACAAATAAATCCAATTCCTTGTCCAGATCGGAAACGTTTTCGAGTACTTTGGCATACAATCCTTTTTCTTGTGCCCAATAGGCATTTTTCCATTCGTGTGCGGCTAAAGTCATTTCGGCCAATGCGGCTTTTCCGATTTTACGGGAAACGGCCGGTTCGATCACAAAAGGTCCGATTCCGATTGCTAATTCCGAAAGTTTGATGGCGCTTTGTTCCGTAGCCAGGGCATAATCGCAGGCTGCGGCTAATCCAACACCGCCACCAACGGCTTTTCCATGGATTCGTCCAATGATTAATTTGGAACAGTTGCGCATCGCATTGATCACATTGGCAAAGCCCGAAAAGAATTTCGCGCCTTCTTCCAGATTGGATACGGCGAGTAGTTCGTCAAATGAAGCACCGGCACAAAAAGCACCGTCGCCTTCGCTTTGTAATACAATTACCGAAACTTCGGAATTCGTACTTAAGATGTTCAATTCGTCGGTAAGGCGTTGTAAAAGTTCGCCGGGAAAAGAGTTACTGGCCGGGTGACCGAATTCCACAAAGGCGATTTTGTTTTCAATTCGGGTATATAAAGAACCGTTTTGTCTGTCTGTTGTCATGCGTAAAAATAATTTGCCTTAAAATTACACTTTTTGCCACAAAGTATTGGTAGGTTCTCCGAAAAAGCTATATTTGTACACGAATTCAAACGGGGATGTAGCTCAGATGGCTAGAGCGTTTGGCTGGCAGCCAAAAGGTCGTGGGTTCGAGCCCCATCTTCTCCACTTGAAACTAAAAACCTGTACTGAAAAGTGCAGGTTTTTTTATTTAGGTAGTTCCGCTACGGCTTTACCTTTTAGCCCTTCTTCAACCAAATAGCCAAGAAATCTGGAAAAAGGAACGATATCTTGATAGACACTTGCGCTTTCAAGAGCCTGCATATATTCTTCTCGTCTTTCCACCGGAATAACGGTCCAAGGATAACCGCCCGAAGCTAACATAGCATTCATTAAGAATCTACCGATTCTTCCGTTGCCATCCATATAAGGGTGAATAAAGACAAAAATAAAATGTCCTAACACGGCTCTTACTGAGGCCTCAGATTCTTCTTCGAGTAACTCGAATAGTATGGGCATAGTATCACGCATAGCATCTACGTTAAGTGGAACGTGTTTGGAATTACTAATATAAACCTGATGATTGCGATATCCGGCCAGGTCGGATGTTTGAAGTATTCCTGCACTCACGCTTGGGTCGAATAATTGACGATGCCATTTGGCGAGGTCAAGTTCTACCTGTATTCCTGAGTTAGCTCCTTTTAATATATTTTCGATTGTGTTTTTAACTTCATTGAATGCTTGGAAATATCCCCTTGCAGCCATGGCATCTCTGTGTCTTCGGTCTTCTTCATTTTCTTTAATATTCCACTCACCACTGCTTATTTCTGCAATTAGTTCGGGCGTTACCTTATATCGTTCGATCGAAAGAGAATGATAGGCGTCTGTAACGAAAATATGGTCAATGTTGTTTAGGTATGATTTGTAATCTGTGATTAGACCTGGAGAAACAGGGAAATTAGCAATAACCGCTTCACGCATTTCCATCCACATTAGGCGGATACGGTTAGCATATGGAGAACGTTCGCGAGTGGGTAATTGAATAGTAAGTTTGCTTGTAAACGGGTCTTCTTCACGGATATCATAGTCGGCATCTTTGAACGTCTCTACAATCTGGTCGGCTATTTTTTTTCTTCCGATATTCCTAAATGCGCCAGCAAGACGCCCGGCTAAAGTAGTGTGTCCGTTCTCTAATAATATAGGTAGCAATTCTGATGCGTCGCTTATCAAAGAAAGTACTGTACGAGTCTCAATAGGGTTGTGACTGTATATGGGAGCAGAGCAGTAAATTAATGCAGATTGTAAATTGTATAAGCGAACACCTTTTTGAACTTCGATTTGTTCAGAAGGCTGTGTTTCTGTTTTTAGGTTTAATATTGATGTGTTATGAGGTAACGGAGTAGGGTTGTTATTACCTTGTGAAGTGCGGATGATTAATTGTTGCGGAACAGTCCAGTTGCCAGCGTGAATAAGTAATGACTGATCGGCTGATAGATTCCAATTATCGCCATATTTACGATTAAGGAACTGTACAATGAAATCCCAGTAAGAACTATACCAGGAAGTTGTCTCGCCGTCTCTTTCGTTTGGATCAGTAGCGATATACCACCCTTTAGAGACTTCTTTCATAAAACCTTTTTTTAAGAGTAGTTTACGGTATTTTATGTTGGGAATATCATCGGTGTGAATGCCAGTAATGCCTTTGTCTTGTATGTCCTTTAAAAAAGTGAGTGCTTCTATTAAACGTTCTTGAGGTGTTGCCATAATTAAATAAGTTTTTAATTATTAATAATAACGGTGCTTAAACTAGTGAATACGTATGTGCTTCTACTAGTGAATATGCATGTGCTTCTACTAGTGAATATGCATGTGCTTCTACTAGTGAATATGCATGTGCTTCTACTAGTAAATACAAATGTATTAAAATTAGTAAATATAGATGTATTAAAATTGGTATATGTTATTCATTGTGTATCAGTACTCTAAAGTAGTATGGCGTGTTTTGATATGGAATGAAAAAGTTTTGTGGCTAGGAGAGTTAGAGAGTATGAGCCAAGTCGAAAGCAGTTTTTTCAACAGGTAAAGTTATTGTTTCGACTAACAGTAGATTTCTAAAAATAAGCCCGCAATTGGATATTCCCGGTATGAATCGTCTGACTCGTTTCGCTTTTACGTCCCTGGTAGTTCAGATTAACGTCTAGATATTGCGTCAGGTTTTTTTGTAAAAGCAGTCGCCAGGTTAGATTTTCGCCGGCTTGTAATCCTTCCAACATCTGATAGGCCACTGGCGATAACTCGTTTCCGGTGAATTTGTTTTGATAGTACGATAGTTCGCCGTTTATCGTAAAACGCTTGTCGGATGCATAGCTAAACGAAGTTCCGATCCGTTGTTGATTAAGCGTTTCAAAATCGGATATTTTATTCTCTTTTAACTGGTATTCGTAGAAGATATCCCAACTGGCATTTTTAGAAAATAAATAGGATACTTTAGGCGCCAATTGATACCCTTTTAATTCAAAATTCCGACTCGCATAGTTTTCGGAATAAGTATTGGATTGGATGGTTTTTCCGTTAAATCCAAACAACCAGATCTTCTGAACCAAATGCGCATACTGAATCTGATGAGACGAATTGGTGTTTTCTTGTGATCCAACCGATAACAAATTTTTCGATCGGTTGGTTAAAAAGGTATAGGTCACGGAATGATCTTGTTTCCCGCGGTTGTAAAACAAACTGTTTCGGAAACTGGAATTCAGTCCGAGTAAATCATCGTCGTTTCCAAAAAACGGATTCAGGTCGAAGTTATCGCTTTTGCGGATGATTTTCCGATCGATAATAAAAGACGTCTGGTTGTAAAAATACGACAATAGTTTTCGAAATCCGGTTTCGTTTTGCCATTGGTTCGGATTTAAAGTTACCGATTGCGAAAATTTGTTTTGATGGGTTTTGATAAAAATCTGGTTCGGTAAAAATACGCGGACATATTTCGCCTGATCCGGAAACTGAGCGATCTCAAATTCTTCCAACTCCTGAATACCGTTGCCGTTATAATCGTTCCACATATAAATCCCTTGTCCAGGTTCGACCTGTAAGTAAGTAAATTCCTGCTGGGCAATGCGTCCGGAAGTGGTTTCGTAGGCGGTTGTTACCTGAATCAGTTGATTGAAATAACGATCATTATACAATAAACGGGAGTTTAAAGAAGGTTCGCTACCACGCGCCGGATCTTCGTATTTTAAATTCCGATAGTTCACAAATACCGATAAATCACTTTTTTCGGTTTGTAGCAAACGCGATTTCAGGTAATACGAACGGGAGGTGTTGACTTTCGTCAGTAGGCCATTTTGCAAACTGTCGTTCGTCCGTTGTAAATAGCCGAATTCCATATAAACCTTGGTGCTGTCACCACGACCTACAAAAGCCCCAAATTCTTTAAACCGCTGACTTAAGGCGGTGAATTGATTGGTTTCTTTTATTTTTTCTTCGTTATTTTCCATGCGTACACTACCGCCAACCCAGTTTTTGCCAATATGATATTTGGCCTGAGTATTGCTTCGGATAAATTTGGAAGTGGAATACGTACTGCTACTATTTAGAAAACTGCTGTTGTTTCGAAACGCCCATTTGTCCAGTTGAAATTGACCTTCGACTACATGACGGGTTCCGGAAAAGCTTTCGGAAAAATCGAGTTTCTCCAATTGATAGCGGGCAAAACCGTTGTTGCGGGATTGGGGTGTTTGTGGCAAGCGAAAATTTAATCCCGAAACCAATAGGCTTTGATCACCAAGTGGATTCGTCAGGTTCCAGTCGCGGTCAAATTCGATACTGAAAAGACGTTCGATGGTTTTGAATTTCTGCTGTACAAACTGATAGTTCGCAAAACCGTCTATTTCCCAACGTTTGGACCATAGCCGTTGTTTGACGTTAAAGCGTCCGGCTAATCCTTGATTGTCCTGATCATCGATATTTGAGAATAAGTTTTTGTCGTTGTTGCTTAAACCGATTTCAAAGTCAACGAGTGTTTTTTCACTGGGATTAAATTTTCCGAGGAAGGTTGCAATCTGAATACTTGTCGGTGCAACCAGTCGGACGATGGGTTCGTAGTTTCCTTGCGGAATACCGTTTGCCGGCGCGATGTATTCATAGATGCGCCCAACGGCTTGGTTGTTGGCCAGAATATAGTTCCCCTGATTGTTGCCAACTAACGTAAAGCGAACGTTGAACAATTCGTCTTGTGGGTTGTTGGAATAGACATAGGTCGTTACGCCGTTAGCGATGACTTTTTTATACAGAATTTTGTTTTCGGAATAGCTGTCCGGGTAAGCCGAAGGCGCGTTCATCAGGTTGGGATCGTTCCCGGCTTCGCTCAAAATCTGAATTTGTTCGGCCGATAGGTTTTGTTGTAACGGCTGACTTTTAATGTCGCTTTCGGAATACAAAAATCCACCTACGCTCCAGGTGTCGCGTTCGTGGGTTACGCCTCCGTATGCTACATACCGGGTGTAATTTCGATCGGTATATTGGTATTCGATGTTGATCCGCATTTCAGAAGTGATCGGAAATAACGACGTAAAACGGATCTCACCGGCATTATAGTCGATAATATAATCGTTGCTTTCGCCGCGTTTCAACAGGATTCCATTCACATAAACCCGTTCGGATCCGGAGATAACCAATACGTATAATTCGCCATTCGGGCCTTTTAATTTATAAGGTCCCTGATTGCCTTCCTGTCCGACGAAGGTACTTCGGGTATATTGTCCGCGAACCAAAGCTCCCGCAGCGAAAACATCGGTTTTGCCTCCTGTGTCACCAAAGGTGAAATGGGTGGATAATCCCTGTACTTTTTTGTTGAAATTCAGAAAACGGGATTGTCGGTTTTCTAAAAATAAGTCTCCGGCACGGACATTCCATTTGTCGGAAAACAATTCGATAAAAATCTGATCGAATTCGTCCAGTTTCTGCGAATAACCGCCTTCCTGTAACGGAATATTACTGTCCTGAATGGAAGCGCGAAGGCTTACTTTGTCGGAAATTTTTCCGGTGATTTGTAAGTCAAGATTGGAGTTTAAAACGGTGTTTTGGTTGTTTCCGATCGTGATACCACGGGTGATGCTTCCGGACGTATTCAATCCGTCGAACGGTTTAAAGTTGTTCACCGGTTCCCGTTTGATGGTGTATAATTGCTGACCGTTTCCGTTGCTCACTACGCGCGACGGATCGTAAATTGTATATTTTTTGGTCAGGTATTCCGGGAATTTTAAATAACGAACGGTTAGTGTGTCGCTACTTTGAAAATTGTTTCTAAAATGCAATTTGCCTTTCTGATAATCGACGGTATAATAGGTGCTGTCAATCTCATTTCCGGCTTTGTCTAATATTTTAAAAAAGGCTTTGTTGATGCTAACATTGTCAATCGTAAGGGTATCTTGGGTAACCCGGATTTTTTTGGATTTATAGGGCGTTTCAATTTCCTGGGCATAAAGGCCGGAAATACAAAACAATACCAGAATCAAAATCCATTTTTTCAGCATACAGATATAACTCCAAAATGTCAAAAGTAGTGTAATTTCAATAGAAATTTTAAAAAGAAGGAAGTGTTAGAAGGGAAAATCATTAAAAAGGGCTAAATTTTTTAATGATTTATGTTTTTAGAATTATGAAGATTTGGAGGAAACTAAAGGCGCTGAGAGTTGGTTATGACTTGTTTGAAAATGTTGTTTGTGTTTTTTTGTTTTGGATAAAAGTTGTATATTTAGAAAAGATGTGTAATTGTAGTTACATTTGTATGTGTTATTTGTAATTTTAAAACGTATTGTCATGGAAAATAAGAAGCAAATACCTCAAATTAAAGAGGATATTTTTTTTGAGGAGTATAATAATATAATTTCTCAAGGAGATATACCTAACTCAGTAGTGGTTGTTACTGAATGGAATGGAGAAGGGAATAATTTCAAAATGTTTTCATTGTATGATGATAATTATTCTCCTGTAATTGTTTCAAATTCAACATCTTTAACATGTGAGTTGCTATGCCAAACTGGAATGAAGTAATAGAAGAGATTAAACAAGAGCAGCTTAAAAATTCCAGTTCTAATCCTTTAGATGTAATTAGAAGGAAATATTTGAAAAAAATATCAGAGATTACAGGTAGAAATGTTATTGCATATTATTCTGGTTGGTTGCAAAAACCAACATCTTCGGATACTGCTGTGAATGATAAAGATAAATCTGGTTTTATGTTAGCAATTCATAAGCTAGATAAAGATAAAGGACTTGATTTGATCCTGCATACTCCTGGAGGGGATATAGCAGCGACGGAATCATTGGTGGATTATTTATATGCAATATTTGATAAAAATATAAGAGTTATTGTCCCTCAAATATGTATGTCTGCTGGTACTATGATTGCTTTTTCCTCTTCTGAAATTATTTTAGGGAAGCATTCAAATTTGGGACCAATAGATCCGCAAATTGGGGGTGTTGCATGCCAAGCAATATTGAAAGAATTTGAAAGGGCTAAAGATGATATAATGAAAAACCCTTCTTCTGCAGCGTTATGGCAAGTGATTATATCAAAATATCATCCAACACTGCTTGGGGCATGTCAGCAAGCTATTGATTGGTCTGAAAAAATGGTTGCAAAATGGCTTTCTGAAAACATGTTTGCTTCTGACCCTGATAAAGTTAATAATGTAATTAAAACATTCGCGGATCACACAGAACAAAAATCACATTCAAGGCATATTTCAAAGGAGGAATGTGTTGCTATAGGTTTAAATATTACATCTCTTGAAGAAGATCAAGAATTACAGGATGCTGTTCTTACTACACATCATGCATTTATGCATACTTTTTCAAATACACAGTGTGTTAAAATAATCGAAAATCATAATGGTATTGCATATATAGAACACTCAATTTTAAATAGGAGTTAGTTTGGCTTAGCTTTAAACGGTATAATATTTAATTAAATATTATACCGTTTTTATTTAATTGCAGTTCTATTCAATAGTGATGATCTGCATCGTCTCACGGCTCATTTGTTTTACTAGTACCGTTTTGTCTTTTTCAACCATTTGTACGGCTTTGTCTGTAAAATGACGAATCGTGTACAAGGAGACATTTTCGTTATAGGTCACTTTGAATTTCTTTGACAAAGTGGCTTTCAGTTCGTTAAAATGATTGAATTTGTCTTCCAGACAAACCGAAAAACTAATCGCTGTATTTTGGATCAAGCTCACTTTTATTTTGTACTGGTGGAATAATCCGAATATCGCACTGATGTTTTCTTCCATGATAAAGGAAAAATCAATCGAGGAAAGGGAAAGTAGCAACTGGTTTTTCTTAACGATAAAACACGAAGTTTGCGGTTCCAGATCGGCACCTTTGGAAACGCTGGTTCCCGGTAACAACGGATTGATAAACGATTTTACATATAACGGAATTTCCTTTTTCTGTAGCGGTTGTAAGGTTTTTGGGTGAATTACCGAAGCACCGTAAAAAGCCAATTCAATCGCCTCGCGGTAGGAAATCTGATTGAGCAGGACTGCATTCTCAAAATACCGCGGATCGGCATTTAAAACACCCGGTACGTCTTTCCAGATCGTCACACTTTCGGCATTCAAACAATACGCAAAAATAGCAGCTGTATAATCGGAGCCTTCACGACCTAATGTGGTGGTGAAATTGTTTTCATCCGATCCTAAAAATCCCTGAGTAATGTTTAAAACATTCTTTTTGATGTTTTTAGAAATGGTTTTTTGCGTTAATTCCCAATCGACAATCGCATCACGATAAGTGTTGTCTGTTTTGATCAAATTACGTACGTCCACCCATTGGTTTTTAATGCCACTATGGTTAAAATAATAACTCAGAATGGTAGTCGATACAATTTCGCCATACCCTACAATCTGATCGTATACAAAGTTGTAGTTGGGCGATTTGTTGGTACCGAGAAAATACTCCATATCCGTAAAATGGCGGTTTACCGCTGTAAATACATCGTGTTTCTCGTCTTCAAACAAATCCAGTAAAATCTGGTTGTGGTATTTCTTGACTTCCTGAATGGAAGCCTTGAGCTCCGCCGATTTATCAAAATAGTTCTTTATAACCACTTCCAAAGCGTTTGTGGTTTTTCCCATTGCCGAAACAACCAGAAGAACATCGTCAAAACCTACTTTTTGCAAAACGTCGTATACGTTTTTAATACTACTGGCATCTTTTACAGAGGCGCCACCAAATTTGAATACTCTCATTGTTTAAAAATTAGACCTGTATAATAGTGTGATTACAGTCGCTTTAACGCGGCTGTAAGCTATTTGTGAAATTACTGATTCCGGCTTCGTCCATTTGTACGACATACCAGTCTTTTAAAACTTTGGCACCCGATTTTTCGTAAAAGTCAATCGCATTTTGGTTCCAATCCAGTACAGCCCATTCGATACGACGCACCTTGTCTTTTTCGCCTTGTTTGATCACTTCGGCATACAAAGCATGTCCCAATCCGGTACCGCGCATTTTTTCATTTACAATCAGATCTTCCAGATGAATCGTTTTGCCTTTCCAGGTTGAATAGCGATAGTAGAATAAAGCCATACCAACTATCTCATGGTCGACTTCGGCGATAAAGGTTTTAAAAAGTGGGTTTTCACCAAAACCGTCGCGCACCAGTTCGTCGGCGGTAACCACTACGGCATCCGGTTCTTTTTCAAATAACGCCAGTTCGCGGATCAGCCCGAGTACGGCTGGCATATCTTCTTTTTGTCCTTTTCGAATGTTCATTTTACGGAAATTAAGTGTTTTGTGATTGCCGGAATAAAATATATTGGCATTGCACAAAAATAGCGATATTTGTACTCGAAAACACAACAACAACTCTAATAAATAATGAAAGATCGCAATAAAACGTTAGGTGAGTTTATCATTGAAAAACAGGAAGAATTCAAGTACTCATCCGGGGAATTGTCCCGAATTATCAATTCCATTCGTCTGGCGGCAAAAGTGGTGAGCCACAAAGTAAATAAAGCCGGATTGGTCGATATCGTTGGAGCGGCCGGGGAACAGAATATTCAGGGCGAAGATCAGCAAAAACTGGATGTCTATGCCAATGAGGTTTTTATTCAAACGTTGATCAATCGTGAGATTGTCTGCGGAATCGCGTCCGAAGAAAATGACGATTTTATTACCGTTCAAGGGAAAGATGCCAGTCATAATAACAAATATGTAGTGTTAATGGATCCGTTAGATGGATCGTCCAATATTGATGTGAACGTATCGGTAGGAACGATTTTCTCGGTGTATCGTAGAATTACGCCAATGGGAACACCGGTAACACTGGAAGATTTTTTACAACCGGGCGTAAATCAGGTAGCAGCAGGTTATGTAATCTATGGTACGTCGACCATGTTGGTGTATACGACCGGTCACGGGGTAAATGGTTTTACGTTAAACCCGGCTATCGGTACATTTTACCTGTCGCACCCGAATATGAAATATGCACCGGACGGAAAAATCTATTCGATTAACGAAGGAAATTATATTCATTTCCCACAAGGGGTTAAAGATTATATCAAATATTGTCAGCTGGAAGAAGGCGATCGTCCGTATACGTCTCGTTATATCGGAAGTTTGGTGTCCGATTTTCATAGAAACATGATCAAAGGTGGGGTTTATATTTATCCGACGAGTTCCAAGGCACCCAATGGAAAATTGCGTTTGTTATACGAATGCAATCCGATGGCTTTTATCGCCGAACAGGCCGGAGGAAAAGCATCCGATGGTTTTGATCGTATCCTGGAAATTAAGCCGACGGAATTGCATCAACGCGTACCGTTTTTCTGCGGAAGTCGAAACATGGTGGAAAAAGCGGAAGAATTTATGGCCAACGCGATGCAATAAGATAAGACCTGTCAGGTCTATAAAGTAAAAAGTCCTGAATTTTCAGGACTTTTTTATTCGGTAAAACCGGATTATTTGTTCATGTTTTGCATTTCGTATATAAACGTATCCAGATCTACATTTAAAACTAATAACGAAAACGCTTTGTCTACAATATAAGAAGCGTTACTTGGTGTAAAGCCTAATGCCAAAACGAAACGCATCAGGATTTCTTTTTGTTTCGGGCCCAGAATATGATCTGCATAAACCATACGGGATAAATCATACAAACGCTCTAAACGTTGTGTGTATAAATAAGGAGGGTTAATCGGATATTTTAAAGGATTCTCCAGAATTTCTTCATACTCCTCTTTCGAAATCTCCAACTGAATAGCCAACTTGTCTAAGAAGTTTCTTTCTTCCTGAGTCAGGTCGCCGTCTGCAAGAGCAACTCGTACGATAGCTGAAAAGTGCCCTTTGTTACGGGACTTAAATTCGCTATCAAATAAATCTGAAAATGACATATTTTTACAATTAAATGGTGTTGTACAGGTACAAATATACTTTATTTCCTATCCTGTTAAAACAAAATGGCAGCTTTTGTTGGCGGAGTATAGAAATATCAAAAATAATTGTAAGTTTGGATTCCCAAGTCAAATTAAAAGAAATACTATGTCAGAATTTTGGATATACTTTAACATCGGATTACGTCATGTGCTCGATATCAATGCTTATGATCATGTTTTGTTTCTGATCGCTTTGGTGGTTCCCTATGCGTTTAAAGACTGGAAGCGGGTGTTGTTACTCGTGACGCTTTTTACCTTGGGACATACCTTGTCGCTTATGTTATCGGTGTATGGAATCGTATATATTAAGGCCAATCTGGTCGAGTTTCTGATCCCGATTACCATTTTGGTGACGGCATTATTTCATTTGTTTACCGCCGGAAAGTCATCCAAAAACGAAAGTGTCAGTTTTGTGGCTTTCGTAACGCTTTTCTTTGGAATTATTCATGGATTGGGTTTTTCCAATTACTTTAAAACCATATTACCGGGCGCTGCATCCGATAAATTACTACCGTTGCTCGAATTCGCATTGGGTATCGAAACAGCCCAAATTATTGTGGTACTGGTGGTGTTAATCCTTTCTTATATTATTCAGACTTTTTTCCGCTTTTCCAAACGCGACTGGACACTGGTTATGTCGGCTTTTGTGATCGGTGTGGTATTACCGATGATCATCAGTAGTGAAATTTGGAACCGCTAAAAAAAATGCTTATCTTTTCAGTATCAGTAGCGAAACGTTTGCGTATTTTTGTATTCCGTATTCCTGCTGTCCGCTATATCGTGTTGGTGCAACAAGGATGTCGCTTCCATCAGGGCTATAACGATAGGTCATTACCTTTTGTGATGGTTTACAAGTAACTAATACATTGAATGAAAGAACAAAAACGGAATAAATACGATAAGGCCTACTTGAGAATTGCTAAAGAATGGAGCCTGTTGTCGTATTGTAAAAGAAAACAGGTTGGTGCCATCATTGTAAAAGACCGTATGATTATTTCCGACGGTTATAACGGAACACCATCCGGATTTGAGAATTGCTGCGAAGACGATGAAGGGTATACCAAATGGTATGTATTGCATGCCGAAGCGAATGCAATCTCGAAAGTGGCCCGATCCACACAATCCTGCGAAGGAGCAACCTTATATATTACCTTATCGCCTTGTAAGGATTGTAGTAAACTGATTCATCAGTCCGGAATTAAACGGGTTGTTTATTATCAGGGATATAAAGATGAAGAAGGACTTGATTTTTTGACAAAAGCAGGTGTAGAGGTAGAGCATATTGCTGATTTGGATTGGTATGAAAATTAAAAAAATATATTTGCCGGTAATCATCACTACGGCACTCGCTGTGGGTGTGCTTATTGGGGGCTATCTTAACTTTTCGGCTCCAACGGCGAATTTTTCTTCAAACGCGAGTAAAAATAAACTCAATAAGCTACTGGATTTTATCAATAACGAATATGTCGATGAGGTCAATACCGATTCGATTGTGGATATTACCGTAAACGGTATTCTCGAAAAACTCGATCCACATTCGGTTTATATTGCTAAAAACGAGTTCGAATCCGTAGCGCAAAGTATGAAAGGTGACTTTGTGGGAATTGGCGTGAATTTCTATACCTATAAAGATTCGGTGGCGGTTATCAAACCCATCGCAGATGGGCCTTCCGAAAGAGCCGGAATTCGTGCGGGTGACCGTATTTTGTTTGCAGGCAATAGTAAATTATTCGGAAAGAAAATATCCAACGATACGCTTTTTTCAAAATTAAAAGGGGAGAGAGGATCCAAAGTAGAGCTAACCATTTTTAGAAAAACGGAAAACAAAAAGTTTAAAGTCAATGTAACCCGCGATTTGGTGCCAATCAAAAGTGTGGATGTGGCTTTAATGCTCAATAATAAAATCGGATATATTAAAATTAACCGTTTTGCTGAGACTACTTTTAAAGAGTTTCATCAGGGACTGTCAAAGCTAAAAGCAGCCGGTGTGCAAGAACTTATTGTCGATGTACGTAATAATGGTGGTGGCTATATGGAACGCGCGGTGGAAATTGCCGATGAGTTCCTGAAAGATAAAGAGCAGATCGTTAAAATCAAAAACCGAAAAGGAGTGGAGGACGTGAGTAATGCTACTTCGAAAGGTAGTTTTGAAAACGGAAAACTATATATTCTGATCGATGAAAACAGTGCGTCGGCAAGTGAAATTTTAGCCGGAGCGATTCAGGATAACGACCGCGGACTGATTGTGGGAAGACGATCGTTTGGAAAAGGTTTGGTGCAACGGGAAATGCCATTAGGAGATGGTTCTGCTGTTCGTTTAACGGTGGCGCGTTATTATACGCCTTCGGGACGATCGATCCAAAAACCGTATAATAAAGGTCTGGAAGCGTATTACGGCGATTTTGAAAAGCGTTTCGAGAACGGCGAATTATACGCATTCGATAGTATCAAAGTTGCGGATAGCCTGAAGTTTAAAACCAAAAAAGGAAAAACGGTTTATGGTGGTGGCGGTATCATTCCGGATATTTTTGTCCCGATGGAAGGAAAACACGGGGATGAAGCCTTAAACATGATCATGCAATCTGGAATTGTGAGCTATTTTGTTTTTGAAGAATTGGATCGCGAAAGAATGCAATTTCAGAAGTTAATGATTCCACAAGTGGAAAGTAAGGTGAAAAGTACCGATTTTTATTACGATGGTTTCCGTAAACATTTGTCGAAAAGCGGGCTTATTTTTAATCTGGATAAAAACAAAGATAAGGTCAAACAATATCTGGCTGCCGAATTTGTACGTCAGTTATTTGATGAGCAACATTATTATCAGTTGGTTTTAAAAGAAGATCCGATGATTAAAGCGGTGTTTGAAGCCGCTAAAAAATAACACAAAAAAGGAGCCTAGGCTCCTTTTTTTATTTTCGTATACTGTCGTGAGAGTGGGTTTCAATTCCGTTGTTCCATAACGTTAGGAGGTCGGTTGCTACCGATGCGCCACTTCCGGCGGCTATCGCAAGCTGACTTCTCCATCCGGCCAGCGTCCCGGCTACATAAATACCGTCGGCAACAAGATGATCATTGTTTTTAAGCTGGATACGGTTTTTCTCCGGTAATGCTTTGCGGTGTGGTTCAATATAGTGTTCCAGGCCTTCTATTCCGAAAAGGTTGGATGAACCGATGGCGACTACAATCGCACGGGTTTTATAAGAGGCTTTGTTTGTCGTTACGGTAAAGTTGCCGGATGCTCCTTCGACTTTGATAACTTTTTCGTCCGGAATTTGTATGATATGCGGGTAGGTTTGTGCCAGATGATCGGTGCTTTCGGTTAGAATTTCCGAACCCGGTTTTCCTGCCGGAATACCATAGGCGTTATTGAATAGCGCGTCTTGTAACGACGACGCTTTCTGGTGGGTGATAATGCCTATTTTTTTATCGGTTACAAAACTCTTTTTTTGAGCCGACCCTAATATAAGGGCACACGAAACCCCGGCTACACCGCCACCAATTAGCAAAACATCAAACATGTCTTAGTTTCCTTTTGTTTTTTCTTCGATGGCTTTCGACATCTTGAAGATTAATAAAATACAAACAGCGCATAACGAAGCCACAATGCCGATTAACGCCACTAAACTGTTGCCTTCAAAAAGATTCGAAAAATCCAGTAAGGTTAGGTTAAAAAGTATTAACCCCAACGCGGCAGCGATTAGTATGTATGAGAAAATTTTCATTGTAAATAAAAAAAGAACTACGAGTAGTTAAATTATGGCGGTGAAATTAGTAAAAATCTGCTTAAACAAACAGACCTTTAACATTAGCTGCGAATAATTTAACAGCGATCGCTAAAAGAACCACGCCAAATACCTTGCGGATAACACCTAGTCCGTTTTTACCCAATGTTTTTTCGATTCGGGATGATGATTTTAAAACCAGGTATACAATCAGAATGTTGGCCAGAATACCAAAGATAATGTTGATCGTCTGATATTCCGAGCGCAAGGATAGTAAAGTGGTCATGGTACCGGCTCCGGCTATCAGCGGGAAGGCAATCGGTACTATGGATGCTGTATTGGGCGCATCATCTTTATAGAGTGTGATGCCTAAGATCATTTCCAGTGCCAGAAAAAATAATACAAACGAACCGGCAACGGCAAACGAGTTGACATCGATTCCGATAAGTTTTAAAATTTCATCTCCTACAAAAAGAAAGGAAATCATGATCACAGCCGCGACTATAGAGGCTTTTTCAGATTGTATATGGCCTACTTTGTTGCGTAAATCAACAATAATCGGGATACTTCCGAAAATATCGATCACCGCAAATAAAACCATTCCTACCGTAAAAAATTCTTTCCAATCGAATCCCATACCTATTATTTTTTTAAGACTGCAAAATTATATAAATTTATAACAAAAAATCTAAAAACAAGGTTAATTTTTAACATAAAAATAAAATTGACTTCGAAATGTCTTGGTTTGTTGTTTATTTCGCAACGAAAGAGGGTGTTTTACCCCGTTTTAAAGTCGGTATTAATTTGTACCTTTGTCGGCTAATTAATGAATTTCGAGTATAATGTTTCAGTTAGGGAAAACCATCGTGTCTGAGGAAATTCTTGAAAAAGAATTTGTGTGTAATCTGTCGGCTTGTAAAGGAGCTTGTTGTGTGGATGGTGATGCCGGTGCGCCACTTGATCAAAATGAAGTGGCGGTTCTGGAAAAAATTTATCCCATCGTAAAACCGTTTTTACGTCCCGAAGGTGTTGCTGCAATCGAAGCGCAGGGAACCTCGATCGTAGGTTCGGATGGCGAACTGGAAACACCACTGATTGACGGAGCGGATTGCGCGTATGTTATTTTTGACGGGCCAACGGCGCTTTGTGGTATTGAGCAGGCGTACAATCAAGGTCTGGTCGATTGGAAAAAACCGGTTTCCTGTCATTTGTACCCGATACGGGTTAAAGACTTTTCCGATTTTGCCGCGGTGAATTACCATAAATGGCATATCTGCGACGATGCTTGTTCGCTTGGAAAAGAGCTGGAAGTTCCGGTGTATAAATTCGTAAAAGAAGCACTGGTTCGTAAGTTCGGGCCGGAATGGTATAGCGAACTTGAAAAGGTGGCCGAAGAACTTAAAAAGTAGGTTGACTGTTTTCTTCTGGAAAGGCTTTAATCTGGTGTGTAGACACTGATGCGGCTTCTTTTTTTTAACATTACGTTATTTTGTAATGTGTTGTTTTTCAAAAATATAGGTTTTTAAACACAGCTTGAAAGAATTTTCTTCGCTTGTTAAAAACTCGTCCTAATTGTGAATAAGTTTGACTCGATTTGTCTTTCTTTTTCCGTTTCAAATACCAATCTTTGTAATGTGTTTTTCTTTAGAAAAACATAAAATTAATCTTTTAAAAGTCAATGTACTATGTCGGTGATAGAACCAATTTTGCAAGAGAATAAAGACCGTTTTGTTATTTTTCCAATCAAACACCACGATATCTGGGATTGGTATAAAAAAATGGAGGCTAGCTTTTGGACGGCAGAAGAAATTGACTTGCATCAGGATTTGACCGACTGGAATACAAAATTGAACGACGACGAAAAATATTTTATCAAACATATTTTGGCGTTCTTCGCGGCTTCCGACGGTATCGTAAATGAAAACCTTGCGGAAAACTTTGTAAACGAAGTGCAATATCCGGAAGCGAAGTTTTTCTACGGATTCCAGATTATGATGGAAAACATTCATAGTGAAACGTATTCTCTTTTGATTGATACCTATGTGAAAGACGAGGCTGAAAAAAATGAATTGTTCCATGCTTTAGATGTCTTTCCTGCCATCCGTAAAAAAGCAGATTGGGCGTTACGTTGGATTGAATCCGATTCGTTTGCCGAAAGATTAATTGCGTTTGCTGCTGTAGAGGGAATTTTCTTCTCCGGAGCATTCTGTTCGATTTTCTGGTTGAAAAAACGCGGTCTGATGCCGGGGCTTACGTTCTCGAATGAGTTGATCTCAAGAGACGAAGGAGTGCATTGTGATTTTGCGGTTCATTTACACAACCACCATTTGGTGAACAAAGTGT
The DNA here is from genome assembly GCF_039778605.1 of Flavobacterium sp. WV_118_3. Classification (NCBI taxonomy): domain Bacteria; kingdom Pseudomonadati; phylum Bacteroidota; class Flavobacteriia; order Flavobacteriales; family Flavobacteriaceae; genus Flavobacterium; species Flavobacterium sp. WV_118_3. Next base: position 3,554,546 of record NZ_CP156060.1, read on the forward strand.
CGAAAGACAGAATTAAGGAGATCATTACTGATGCCTTAAATATCGAAAGAGAATTTATTACCGAATCATTACCGGTAAGTTTGATCGGAATGAATGCAATACTAATGACACAATACCTGGAGTTTGTAGCCGACAGATTGTTGGTGGAACTGGGTTGTGAAAAAGTATATAACGCGAGCAATCCTTTTGACTTTATGGATATGATCTCGTTACAGGGGAAAACCAATTTCTTCGAAAAAAGGGTATCCGAATACCAGAAAGCGGGTGTATTAAACAAAGATACCGACTCGCAAAAAATTAGCTTCGACGCTGATTTTTAAAGAACTGTAATCGACCATGCTAAATGGCGATTGGAACGAAAACCAATGTGTTTTCTATAAAATTATTTGTATCAATTCATAAATTTTCAATACGATGTATGTAGTAAAAAGAGACGGACGACGTGAGCCTGTAATGTTTGATAAGATTACAGACAGAGTTAGAATTCTATGCTATGGATTAAACGATTTGGTTGATCCTGTAAAAGTAGCTATGCGAGTTATTGAAGGTTTATACGATGGTGTAACCACATCAGAACTGGATAACCTGGCTGCCGAAACAGCAGCGTCAATGACGGTTTCACACCCGGATTTTGCACAGTTGGCCGCGCGAATTGCCGTGTCGAACCTGCACAAAAATACCAAAAAATCATTCTCGGAAACGATGACGGATATGTATCAGTACGTAAATCCGAGAACCAATCAGGAATCACCGTTGATTTCGGATGAGGTTTATGAAGTGATAATGGCCAATGCCGAACGATTGGATTCTACAATTATCTATAACCGGGATTTTAACTACGATTATTTCGGATTTAAAACTTTGGAGCGTTCCTATTTGTTGCGTATCAACGGGCAAATCGTAGAACGTCCGCAACATATGTTAATGCGTGTTTCCGTAGGGATTCACCTTAACGATATCGAATCGGCTATCGAGACCTACGAATTGATGTCGAAAAAGTTCTTTACGCATGCAACCCCAACATTGTTTAATGCCGGAACACCAAAACCACAAATGTCGTCTTGTTTCCTGTTGACGATGCAGGATGATAGTATCGACGGAATTTACGATACCCTAAAACATACGGCTAAGATCTCGCAATCGGCCGGAGGAATCGGTTTGTCAATCCACAATGTTCGGGCTACCGGTTCGTATATCAGAGGAACAAACGGAACATCCAACGGTATTGTACCGATGTTGCGTGTGTTTAACGATACGGCACGTTATGTGGATCAGGGTGGTGGAAAACGTAAAGGTAGTTTTGCGATTTATGTAGAGCCATGGCATGCCGATATCTTCGATTTCCTGGATTTACGTAAAAACCACGGAAAAGAAGAAATGCGTGCACGTGATCTTTTCTATGCGATGTGGATGAACGATTTGTTTATGAAACGCGTTCAGGAAGACGGGCAATGGACCTTAATGTGTCCGAACGAATGTCCCGGATTATACGATGTATATGGTGATGAATTCGACGCGATGTATATCGCTTATGAAAATGCCGGAAAAGGTAGAAAAACCATAAAAGCCCGTGAGCTTTGGGAGAAAATCCTGGAATCACAAATCGAAACCGGTACGCCATACATGCTTTATAAGGATGCGGCCAACCGTAAATCAAACCAGAAAAATCTGGGAACGATCCGTTCTTCGAATCTGTGTACGGAGATTCTGGAATATACTTCAGCCGACGAAATTGCGGTTTGTAATCTGGCTTCCATATCACTTCCGATGTTTGTGGAAAACGGAGAATTCAATCATACACTACTTTACGATGTTACCAAACGCGTAACTCGTAACCTGAATAAAGTAATCGACAGGAATTACTATCCTGTTAAAGAAGCCGAAAATTCTAATATGCGTCACCGTCCGGTTGGATTGGGCGTACAAGGTCTGGCCGATGCTTTTATCTTATTGCGTATGCCGTTTACGAGTGATGCCGCTAAAAAGCTGAATCAGGAAATTTTCGAAACCATGTATTTTGCTGCTCTTACCGCATCGATGGAAATGGCAAAAGAAGAAGGTCCATATTCAACTTTCGAGGGCTCTCCAATTTCAAAAGGAGAATTCCAGTACAATCTTTGGGGATTGAATGATGACGATTTAAGCGGTCGTTGGGATTGGACAAGCCTGCGAAAAGAAGTGATGCAAAACGGAGTACGTAACTCTTTGTTGATGGCACCGATGCCAACAGCTTCGACATCACAAATCTTAGGAAACAACGAAGCTTTCGAACCGTATACCTCCAATATTTATACCCGTCGTGTATTATCGGGTGAGTTTATCGTGGTAAACAAACACTTGTTGCAGGATTTGGTAAATCTGGGCTTGTGGAACGAAAACCTGAAACAGGAAATCATGCGTGCCAACGGATCGATTCAGAATATCGATAACATTCCTCAGGATATTAAAGAACTGTACAAAACGGTTTGGGAAATGAGTATGAAGGATATTATTGATATGTCCCGTCAGCGTGGTTACTTTATCGATCAGTCGCAATCGTTAAACCTGTTTATGGAAGGTGCTACTTTTGCAAAATTAACATCAATGCATTTCTACGCATGGCAGTCCGGTTTAAAAACCGGAATGTACTACCTGAGAACGAAGAGTGCTGTCGATGCCATTAAGTTTACATTAAACAACGAGGTGAAGCAGGAAACACCGGCAAAACAGGAAGAAATCGCTGTAGATGAATTCCGCGCGATGTTGGAACGTTCCCGAAATGCAGAGCCGGACGATTGTGAAATGTGTGGTTCATAATCTGAAAAAAACAATATACAAAACAGCTGTCTTTTAAGATGGCTGTTTCCTTTTTAAGATAAATTGTATTTGTACATTTGTTCATAACTTAACTAAAACCGTATCACTTGAGTACTTTATATTTTACCGACAGAAGTAATGTTAATCTGGAAGAGGTTGTTTTTAATGAAGCTGTTTCAGGACAGATCAACCAGTTTTTAAAAGAATATCATTTCCGCGAAGTATTGGAACGCTATGAATTGCCGGTGGTGAATAAAATGCTGTTATACGGAAAAACGGGTTGCGGAAAAACGATGACGGCCAAAGCAATTGCCAAAAAGCTCGATAAAAAGATTATTATCGTCAATCTGGCGAGTATCGTTTCATCCAAACTGGGCGAAACCGCCAAAAATATCGAAGGTCTGTTTAAAGAAGTGCTGTATGAAAGTGCCGTATTGTTTTTCGACGAATTCGATTCGTTGGGACAAATACGGGATTATGATAATAAAGATAGTAGCGAAATGAAACGTGTGGTAAATGCAATCTTACAGCTGATCGATAATTTTCCGAAAAAATCGATATTGATCGCGGCAACCAACCAGATTCAGATGATTGATGAGGCTTTGATACGACGGTTTGAGCTAAAACTGGAGTTTACACTTCCGTCGCGCGAAGTACTCGATATGTATTATGACAAACTGTTGTCGAAATATCCGGCCGAATTCTGTACGTTGGAACGGATTTACGAGGTGTCGTTTGCCGAAGCGAAAAATCAGGTGTTTACAGCGGTGAAAAATAATATTATTCAGGCTGAAATCGAAAAACAACATAATAACCAGATCCCGTTTGGGAATTAAAAATATACTCCTATGATGCATTGGGAACAATTACTGTCGCTAAAAAGACAGGGCGATACAAGCAAACGTTTGCGTAAGGAACAGGATGATACCCGTTTGGGTTTTGAAGTAGATTACGATCGAATCATCTTTTCATCGGCTTTCCGGAGTTTACAGGATAAAACGCAGGTTATACCCTTGTCAAAAACCGATTTCGTACATACCCGACTTACGCATAGTTTGGAGGTTTCGGTCGTAGGGCGTTCGCTGGGACGTTTGGTGGGAAAAAAAATCCTCGAAAAATATCCCTATCTGAAAGAAGTGCACGGTTTTCATATGAACGATTTCGGAACCATAGTCGCAGCCGCGGCATTGGCGCACGATATCGGTAATCCACCTTTTGGACATTCGGGTGAAAAAGCAATTGGTGAATACTTTAAAACCGGAAAAGGAATAAAGTATAAAGAACAATTAGCAGATAAAGAATGGCAGGATCTGATCGATTTTGAAGGAAATGCCAATGGTTTTTCGGTGCTCACAGGTTCGCGTCCGGGTAACGAAGGTGGTTTGCGGATTTCATATGCGACCCTGGGTGCTTTTATGAAATACCCGAAAGAAAGTCTGCCGAAAAAACCAACGTCCAATATAGCGGATAAAAAATTTGGCTTTTTTCAGACGGATAAAGTGTTTTTTAATGATGTGGCGGCTGAGTTAGGGCTTCTTTCCAACAAAAAAGGTGATGCTATCGGTTTCGAAAGACATCCGCTGGCGTTTTTGGTCGAAGCGGCCGACGATATCTGCTATACCATTATCGATTTTGAAGATGGAATTAACCTCGGATTAGTCGAGGAGGATTTTGCATTGGAATACCTGGTGAAGCTGGTCGGTCATATTATGGATCGAAAGAAATACAATAGCCTGATTACGAAAGAAGATCGGATCAGTTATTTGAGGGCATTGGCTATTAGTAGTTTGATCAGCGATGCGGTTCGTGTGTTTCTCGAAAATGAAGAAGCGATTCTGCAAGGGAAATTTCACATGGCATTGATGGATAAAAGTCAGTATAAAGCGCAGATGGATGATATCATTAAAATCAGCGTAAAAAATATTTACCAGAGTAACGATGTGATCGAAAAAGAAATTATGGGGTATCAGGTGATCAATACGTTGCTGGATAAGTTTTGTACGGCTTATAACAATAAGTTTGAAGGAACGGCTACGAATTATGATCAATTGTTGTTGAAATTACTTCCGGAGAAATTTGTAACCGAAAAAATGAGCCTGTACGAACGACTTATGCATATCTGTCATTTTATATCTATGTTAACTGACGGTAAAGCCTTACAAATTTTTAACATAATTAAAGGATAAGTGTGATATTATTGATAAGTTAGCAATATTTTTTTGTTAAGTTGAATAAAATTATAATTTTGTGAAACTTGAATTAAAAAGCTAACTAAAAAAATTATGAAAAAAACTACCCTAATGATGCTGCTATTGGCTGGTAGCGCAGGGTTTGCACAATCTCAAAATGAGCAAATCCAACGCTATCTAACCAATAACCATCAAAAGTTAGGCTTATCCCGACAAGATATCGCGGATTGGTTTGTGGAAAGTGAAGCGAGTTCTTCAACAACGAATATCAATAACTACTACGTAAAACAGCGTTATAAGGGAATTGAAATTTTTAATGCGGTAACCAACTTTTCGGTTAAAAACGGAGAAGTGGTTAATGTTGGAAACCGTTTTATAGCAGATGTAGCAGCAAAAATCAATACCCAGACACCGGTTTTATCGGTAACGGATGGATTGTTAAAGGCACAAACCCATTTAAAAGTGCCGGCTTTCAGTTCGCAGATTGCTACTAAAATCAGTGATAAAGAATATAAATTAACCAACGGAACGTTAACGGATGATCCGGTTAGTGCAGAGCTTGTTTTTCAACAAATGGAAGATGCTTCCCTGCGACTGGCCTGGGATTATACGTTCTATACGTCCGATTATAAACATTTGTGGAGTGTTCGGATTGATGCGGTAAACGGTGCGATGCTGGAAAATTTTGATCTGGTATTAAGCTGTAACTTCGGTGATGCCAATCATAGAGAACATAACCATACGATAAACTTCAGTAGTCAGGCATTTAAAGAGGCAACTGCATTGGCTCAGGTACAGGGAGGATCGTATCGCGTTTATCCGTATAATGTAGAAAGTCCGAATCACGGAAACCGCGAATTATTAGTGTCACCGCATAATGCGTTGGCTTCTCCTTACGAATGGCATGATACCAATGGTGTTGCCGGTCCGGAGTTTACCACGACCAGAGGTAATAATGTTTGGGCAAAAGAAGATATTGCCGGAAATAATGCGACTACAGGAGCCAGCCCGAACGGCGGTTTAAGTTTGACTTTTGACTTCCCTTACGGTGGAACCGGAGTAGCGGCCTCGACCTATACCAACGCAGCGACAACAAACCTGTTCTATATGAATAATATCATGCACGATATTATGTATCAGTACGGGTTTAATGAGGCTAATGGTAATTTCCAGCAAAATAACTATGGTCGCGGTGGAACCGTGACTTTTAACGGAGATCCGGTTTTAGCAGATGCTCAGGATGGAAGTGGTACAAATAATGCGAATTTTTCAACTCCGGTTGACGGTCAGTCGCCACGTATGCAAATGTATTTGTGGAATGTAGGGCCAAGACCTAACTTTTTCCGTATCAATTCACCAGCGTCTTTGGCTGGAGCCTATTTTGCAGTAGATAATAACTTTACAAGCGGTCACGTAGCAGTGCCAGCGGCACCAGCAGGAATTACAGCCGATTTAGCTCTTTTTGACGATGGTGTTCCGGATAATGCCGATGCTTGTACTGCAGCCATCAACGGAGCGCAGTTAGCGGGTAAAATCGTTTTGGTTCGCAGAGGATCTTGTGATTTCGTAAATAAGGTAATGTTCGCTCAAAATGCCGGTGCCGTGGCGGTTATCGTCGTGAATAATCTGGATGAATATATGGTTATGGGTGGTGCAAATGCAGGCATCACGATCCCGGCTATTTTGGTAAGTCAGTCGGTAGGAAATGCAATAATTGCCGGTATGCAATCCGGAGCGGTTAATACGACCTTATCTTATGAAACGGTTAACTTCGTGAATTCGGATGGGGATTTTGATAATGGGGTGATTTCACACGAATATGGTCATGGTATTTCTTCCCGTTTAACTGGTGGACCTGCTGCTGCAAACTGTTTGACCAGTACGGAGCAAATGGGTGAAGGTTGGTCGGATTTCTTCGCGTATTTATTACAGATCAAGGCGGGTGATTCGCCGGTTACCGGGAAAGGAATTGCAACTTTCCTTGCCAATCAGCCTACAAATGGTATAGGAATCCGTCAATATAAATATTCAACCGATATGGGAATCAATCCACTTACATATGGCGATACCAACGGTTTGTCTTATACCGATCAGAATGGTACATTGCGTGTTGATGTACACGCGGTAGGAACCGTTTGGGCTTCTATGTTATGGGATTTAACATGGGCCTATATCAATAAATATGGTTATGATCCGAATATCTATACCGGAACCGGCGGTAATAATAAAGTTTTACGTTTGATCATCGACGCGTTAAAATTACAACCGTGTAATCCTTCATTTGTTTCCGGAAGAGATGCGATTATCGCAGCCGATCAGGCTACAACCGGCGGACAGAATTACTGTATGATCTGGGATGTTTTTGCCAGAAGAGGTTTAGGGGTTAATGCATCTGCAGGTATGAATAGCGGTGTGGCCGCAATCAACGATCAGGTGGAAGATTTTACAACGCCTCCGCAAGGACCTAACTGTACGATGGCTGTGGATTATTTTGAGAATAAAGATATGATCAAAGTATATCCAAACCCATCTAACGGAACCTTTAATGTGTTTATCGGAAACTATACCGGTAAAGTATCATTACAGGTGTTTGATATAAACGGAAGAAATGTATACAGTCAGAAAGTTGAAGACTTCAATGTTGAAAAAACAATCAACCTGAAAGGATTGCAATCAGGAATGTATATTCTTAAAGTAGAAGGAGATAATTTAAATCATACCCAAAAGGTTATATTGAATTAATTCTAAAATAAAAAAGGTTCCGAAATGAACTGCCCCCAAAAAGTTAGACACTATTTGGGGGCATTTTTTATATCTTAAAAGGTGTAACTCAAACCGATTCCTAACAGTTGTTTAAACTGAATTTTAGGCCCTTGGGTAACCTGTACGCCGTCGATCTCTTTTTTCGATTTGATATCATCGTCATAAACGAGATTGGTCCCGATATTGGCTTTGACATATTCGTTAACGACAAGGTCCAGTTGTAATTGCCAGTCGACATCAATATTGCCGAATCTGTTTATATAATCGGTATAAAGACTTAAACGATGGTCGAGGAAGATATTCTTGTAAATCTCACTTTTCCATTGGTTGGTAACTAAAATACCGACTTCGGTTCGCGATCGTTTACCGTGAGTAATCAGGTTTCCGGCTTCGTCATATACCGCTTTGTCGACCCCAAAAGCACCCTGATCGGCTAAACGCTGATCCAATACTAAAGTAGTTTTCTGGGTTAAAGGGGAGAAATAAGCATTTAGCTTTTGTTCTTTATTAGAATACTCGGCTCCGACACCCAGAAATAAATAGGCGGGAGCAAAGGCTTTGGAAATCGCCAGATCAGTATTCGGATAGGCATATCCGCTGGTAAATTGCGTGTTGAAATTTAGTTTGGCACTGTGGTACCAGTTTGAAATACTGTCGTGACGGTAACCAAAAGTCGAATTCAGCTGAATCGCGTCATCGGTCTTGCGGAGTTCGCGTTCTTCCTGCTTATTAACGCCATAGCGTACGATTAGTTCGTTTTTCCACTTCACATTGCCTTTGACATAGTTTCGTAAAAAAGCACCCTTTAAAAGGCCTGAAATAGAGTTGTTTCCTCCAACACTCCAGTTGATAAATGCGATTTGGCTAAAATCAAGTCCGATGCTGTTTTTTTTGTGCCAATAGGAGGTGGTGTCGGGAATTGTAGTTCTTACTACGTCTTGTGCATTACTTTTTGGAATGGCTAAAATAAAAAGTAATCCGATTAGATACGGAGTAATCTTCATGGTAAATTTAGTTTTTAATTTTCTTTAGTTTGGCAAAAGTATTACAATCAGTAACTTGAAAAAATAGTTATCAGACTGTTAATATCAATTTTGCATTTTCTTTGCTGCTCAATAACTGTGCCGTGCTCGATAAATTCGTCCGGAATGCCCAGTATTTTAACACTTAACCCGGTGTAATGAATACTCATAAAAGTAGCTATAGTACTTCCAAAACCACCGAGTACCGATCCGTCTTCTATCGTGATCAGTTGTTCATGACTGTTACAGATTTCTTTTAGTGTATCAATGTCCAGTGGTTTTATAAACGGAAAATGATAGTGGGAAAACAAATCCCGGTTTTCGGTTTGTTCCAAAGCCTGTAGTACATTGTTTCCAATAGTTCCGGTCGATAGAATGGCAATTTTACGGCCTTTCGAAAGTCTTCGGGCTTTTCCGATTTCGATTTTTTCGAACGGAAGTTGCCAGTTCTGAATATAACCTCTTCCTCTCGGATAACGTATCGCTATCGGATGATCCAGTCCTAATTGTGCGGTATACATACCGTTTCGGAGTTCGATTTCATTTATAGGGGCAAATAAAATCAGATTGGGTATACAGTTTAGGTAAGTAATATCAAATACACCCTGATGTGTGGCGCCATCTTCTCCAACCAGGCCGGCTCGGTCCAGACAGAATATAACGGGTAAATTCTGTAAAGCTACATCGTGAATGACCTGATCGTAGGCACGTTGCAGAAAAGTGGAATAGATATTACAAAAGACAACCATTCCCTGAGTGGTCATTCCGGCAGCCAGTGTTACGGCATGTTGTTCGGCGATCCCTACATCGAAGGCGCGATCCGGAATTTCGTCCATCATAAATTTAAGAGACGAACCGGTGGGCATAGCCGGCGTAATCCCGATAATACGTTCGTTTTGACGCGCCAGTTCCACTAAGGTCAAACCGAAGACATCCTGGAATTTTGGTGGTAGATTTTCCTCCGGACGAGGAATAATCTCTCCGGTAGTTTTGTCGAATTTACCTGGAGCGTGATAACGAACCTGGTCTTTTTCGGCCTGTTCGAGTCCTTTTCCTTTTGTGGTGGTAATATGCAGGAATTTGGGTCCCTTTTTATCTTTTAATCGGATCAGTTCTTTAATTAACAATGGGATATCGTGACCGTCGATTGGTCCGGAATAATCAAAGTTTAAGGAACGGATCATGTTGTTATCCCTTGGATTGCTACCGTCTTTTACGGATGTCAGGTATGCTTTTAAAGCACCAACGCTTGGGTCAATCCCAATAGCGTTATCGTTTAAAATTACCAGTAAATTGGCATCGGTCACACCGGCGTGGTTTAAACCTTCAAAAGCCATTCCCGAGGCAATCGAAGCATCGCCAACTACAGCGATATGTTGTTTTTCGGTTTTGCCTTTTAGTTGGGAAGCAATTGCCATTCCCAAAGCGGCCGAAATAGCCGTGGAGGAATGTCCTACGCCAAAAGTATCGTAAATACTCTCATTGCGATTCGGGAAACCGGAAATACCACCCAATTGGCGGTTGGTGTGGAATACCGCGGCACGCTCGGTCAGGATTTTATGACCGTAGGCCTGATGTCCGACGTCCCATACCAGTTGATCATCCGGAGTGTTAAAAACATAATGTAGGGCTATGGTCAGCTCTACAACGCCTAAACTCGCACCCAAATGGCCTTCCTTTGTCGATACGATATCGATGATAAACTCCCGTAGTTCTTGTGCCAGAACCGGAAGTTGCTCAACAGGGAGCTTGCGTAAATCGGTGGGAGATAGTATGTTTGGTAATAGTTTTGCTGCCATGGTGCAAAGGTACAATTTGAAATTGTATTTTTGTTTTTATGGAAAACATTTTCACGGACGATTATTTTATGAAAAAGGCACTCCAGGAAGCGGAGATTGCTTTCGAAAAAGGAGAAATTCCGGTTGGTGCCATTGTGGTTGTCGACAATCGGGTCATTGCCAGAAGTCACAATCTGACGGAGTTGTTAAACGATGTTACGGCGCATGCCGAAATGCAATCGATTACGGCGGCGGCTAATTTTTTGGGTGGAAAATACCTGAAAGATTGTACGCTTTACGTAACACTGGAGCCGTGTCAGATGTGTGCCGGAGCCTTATATTGGAGTCAGATTTCGAAAGTCGTTTACGGTGCTTACGACGCGCATCGTGGCTATCGTAAAATGGGAGCGCAATTGCATCCGAAAACAACAGTGGTAACCGGTGTTATGGAACAGGAGTGCGGGGCTTTAATGAAGGCTTTCTTTCAGAAAAGACGCTGATTACAGGTATAAAAAAAACCGCTCCGTTTCACAACGAGCGGTTTTGGATTTATTTAATTTCACTTCCATCTTTGTCGAAGAAGTGATATTCTAAGTACGTGTAAGCGTCACGAGGTATAACTTTCACCCATTTTTTATGTTCAAAAAACCATTTTGAACGTAATGATGGAAAACCTTTAGTTATATACGCAGCCACAAAGGGATGCGCATTCAGAACCACTTTTTTGTGATCCTTAAAAATTCGTTCTAGATCAGCCGATATTTTATCAATAATCAGGATAGGAGCTTCAATTTCCCCGTTTTCATTATTCGGGTTTTCTTCTCTTGTTTTGATATTAACTTCGGGTCTGACTCTTTGTCTAGTAATTTGAATTAATCCAAATTTGCTAGGAGGCAAGATTTTATGTTTTGCTTTGTCATCGCTCATTTCCTCTCGTAAGAAATCGTAGAGCACTTTACGGTTGTCAGGATTTGACATGTCGATAAAATCGATTACAATAATACCACCCATGTCGCGTAATCGTAATTGTCGGGCTATTTCGGCCGCAGCAATCAGATTTACTTCTAAGGCAGTGTCTTCCTGGTTTTGCGCTTTGTTGGAGCGGTTACCGCTGTTGACGTCGATTACATGTAAAGCCTCGGTGTGTTCTATGATTAAGTAAGCTCCTTTGCTCATAGATACCGTTCTTCCAAATGACGTCTTAATTTGTCGCTCTATGTTGTATTTCTCAAAAAGAGGTAACTCTTTCGATTGATAATGCTTAACAATAGATACTTTAGCAGGAGCTATTTCTTGCAAATACTCCTTCGTTTGATAATACAGATCCTCATCATCAATATGAATACCGGTAAAGGTATCATTAAAGACATCGCGTAGTATTGAGGACGCTCGGTTGAGTTCGCCTAATACTTTTGAAGGATGATGCGCTGTAGGGATTCGCTTACACATTGTGGTCCATTTGTCCAGCAAATTCTGTAAGTCTTTGTCGAGTTCAGCTACTTTTTTGCCTTCTGCTACTGTTCTGACAATAACACCAAATCCTTTTGGTTTGATAGATTGAACCAAACGTTTTAATCGGTCTTTTTCTTCTTTCGATTCGATTTTTTGTGAAATCGAGATGCGATCCGAAAAAGGAACTAAAACAACATATCGCCCGGCCAGTGAAAGTTCGGAACTTATTCGTGGCCCTTTGGTAGATATCGGTTCTTTAACTACTTGAACTAAAATTGACTGATTGGCACTTAACACGTCGGATATTGCGCCATCCTTGTCGATTTCAGGTTCAAAAGGAAAGTTTTTTAGGGAGAAATCTTTTATTTTACCTGCGCTTACAAGTTTAATGAATTTCATTAGAGAAGATAGGTTTGGACCTAAATCATGATAATGTAAAAAGGCATCTTTTTCGAAGCCTACATTTACAAAGGCCGCATTCAATCCTGCTACCGGTTTTCGGATCTTGGCAATAAAAATATCACCTACCTGAAAGCCGTTTTTTTCGCCTTCTTCTCTGTGTAATTCAATTAGTTTTCCATCTTTTAATAAGGCAAAATCTACCGCTTCTGAACTGGATCGGATAATTAATTCCTTGTTCACTTGGTACATTTTTATCCATACAATAATAGCCGCTATCGTAATAGTGCTACCAACGTACAGATGGATTTAACATTAAATTTACAGGTTTTACCCGGGAAACCATAATTGGAATAGTAAATAAAAAACTATAAATCATAGATTTGTAGTTAAAAACTTACTGATTTGTTCCGTTTTTTATGATTTCAATTTCAATGAACTTTAGACTTTAAAAAGAAAAAAGTAGTTTTAAACTACTTTTTCTTCTTATGACGGTTAGCTCTCGCTCTCTTTTTACGTTTGTGAGTTGCTACCTTATGTCTTTTTCTTTTTTTACCACTTGGCATAAATTGTAGTGTTTAGAGTGATTAATAAATTAGTTAACTTTTACTTCAGTATTCGTTTTCACGCCATCAACAAAAACTTTTGCTGGTTTGAAAGCCGGGATGTTGTGGGCAGGAATCTTAATTGTAGTGTTTTTAGAGATGTTTCTACCGGTTTTCTCAGCTCTTGTTTTGATGATAAAGCTACCAAAACCTCTTAAGTATACGTTGTCACCAGTTTCTAATGAGTTTTTTACTTCGTCCATAAAAGACTCAACTGTTGCTTGTACATCTCCTTTTTCTAGACCCAATTTCTCGGAAATTTTCGCTACGATGTCTGCTTTCGTCATTTTCTTTCGTATTTATATTGATGTGTAATTTTTTGAGTTTGCAAATATAGGAATTAAAAATACAATATTTCAACCTTAATCGATTAAAATTTAATTACATAAAGTTTTATTTTTGTATCCTAATTTTTTATAATGGATTTTTCTAACTCGTTAATCCAGTGGTATTTGCGGTCTAAGCGCGATTTGCCATGGCGAAAAACGGCGGATCCCTATCGTATATGGCTGTCAGAAATCATGTTGCAACAAACGCGGGTTGCGCAGGGTTTGCCGTATTTTTTAGCGTTTGTTGACGCTTTTCCAACTGTTTTTGATCTGGCAAATGCCGATGAGGAAAAAGTGCTAAAACTCTGGCAGGGTTTGGGCTACTATTCGAGGGCGCGAAATCTGCACGCTACGGCACAATATATCGCCCAGGAACGAAATGGCGTATTTCCCGAAAATTACGAAGGTCTTTTAAAGTTAAAAGGAGTAGGGGAATATACCGCAGCGGCAATTGCATCTATTTCTTATGGAGAGCCGGTTCCGGTGGTCGATGGGAATGTGTTTCGTGTATTGGCGCGGTATTTTGATGTGGAAACGGATATTGCTGCTCCGGCGGCTAAAAAAGAATTTAAAGCATTGGCGGCCGAATTGTTGCCGGTAGATAAAGCATCGCTGTTTAATCAGGCGATGATGGAATTTGGTGCTTTGCAGTGTGTACCTAAAAATCCCGATTGTGCTTCCTGTGTGTTTAATGACAGTTGTGCGGCCTTGCAAAAAAAGAAAGTGGATCGGTTGCCGGTAAAATTAAAAAAAACAAAAATTACCAATCGCTATCTGAATTATATTTTGTTTGTAGATCCCTCCGGAAATACAATTGTGCAAAAACGACAGGATAAAGGAATCTGGTTCGGATTGTATGAATTTCCGTTGGTCGAAACTATGACCGATATACATCGCGATGCTATGCCGGAACAGCTTGTGAAAAGTGTTACAATTCCGGATGGAGGTCGTTTGCAGGAATTCCGCCTTTTAAATGAAAAACAAATTCTTCACAAGCTTTCGCATCAACATTTGCATATTTATTTTTGGGAATTAAAGACTGCTGATATTATGTCGGGCAGTTTGTCATGGAGTGACGTTCAAAAGCTTCCATTTCCTATTGTGATATATAATTTTATCACAGAGTATGTAAAAAATAAATAGAATTAGTATATTTGAGTTAATAAATAGGTACGAGCCATGAACGGAACGGTAAATAAAGTCATGTTAATTGGACATTTGGGAGATGATGTGAAAATGCATTATTTCGAAGGAGGTAATTGTATTGGACGTTTTCCTCTAGCAACCAATGAGGTGTATATTAATAAGACAACAAACGAAAGAATCACTTCCACAGAATGGCATAATCTTGTGGTGCGCAATAAAGCGGCTGAAATATGCGAAAAATATCTTTCGAAAGGAGATAAAATTTATGTGGAAGGTCGTATCAAATCCAGACAATGGCAAGCCGAAGACGGTACTACGAAGTACACTACCGAAATCCAGGTGACCGAGTTTACCTTTTTAACAACGAAAAAGGAAATCGAAAACAATAAACCAGGTTTTCCGACTTCGGGTGATACCGCTAAACCATCATTTGAGGCACCGGGCACGCCGATGCAAAATGATGATATGCCGTTTTAATTGTGTAACTAATTCTGTTTGATTTGGACTCAGACCCCGTCAGTTTACTCAGTACTATAGATTTTAACCTGATACTTCTAATTGCAGGAATAGTGTTCCTGTTGTGCTGTTCTGCACTGATATCCGGTGCCGAAACCGCACTTTTCTCACTTAATAAAAAAGAAATCGAAGCCTTGAGAGCTGGCGATGGAATCCGTGGAAAGCAAATCGGCAGATTGTTGGAAGCGCCTAAAAAGTTGTCGATGACGTTTTTGGTGGCCAATAACTTTTCGAATATTGCGATCGTGGTCTTGTTTTCCTATCTGGGCGATCGGGTTTTTTCGGAATTGATGGCGATCGGGACTAAAATTCTGCTGGAAATCGCATTGGTAGCGGTGCTGATTCTTTTCTTTGGAGAGGTACTGCCCAAAATGTATGCGACCCGTAATAATGTCAAATTTGCACAGGGTGTTAGTGGTTTGGTGGTTTTGCTCGATAAACTGCTTACGCCGGTTAGTATTCCGCTGCGAAAGATTATTATCTATCTGTATAAAAAAATAGGACGGGAAAAAGAAAATTTCTCGGTCGACCAGTTGTCGCAGGCATTGGAAATGACCGATTATGGGGATGCTACTAAAGAAGAACAAAAAATACTGGAAGGAATTGTGAGCTTCGGAAATACCGAAGCCCGACAGGTGATGAGTCCCCGTATTGATGTGTTTGCTTTGGATATGGAAGATTCCTTCCCGGAAATTGTCGCGCAGATCGTAGAAAAAGGCTATTCCCGAATACCGGTTTTTAAAGAAGATATCGACCATATAGAGGGTGTTTTGTTTGTAAAAGACCTGCTTCCTCATATCGATAAAACGGATTTTGAATGGCAAAAGTTGCTTCGGGAGCCGTTTTTTGTCCCGGAAAATAAAAAACTGGACAACCTCTTAAAGGAATTTCAGGGTATGAAAAATCACCTGGCGATTGTCGTTGATGAATATGGCGGAACTTCAGGAGTGATTTCGCTGGAAGATATTCTGGAAGAAATCGTTGGGGATATCAGTGATGAATTTGACGATGAAAATATTGTCTTTTCACAGATCGATACCAAAAACTTTTTGTTTGAAGGGAAAATCAGCCTGAAGGATTTTTATCGGATTGTACCGGTAAACGAAGAGGTTTTTGAAACCAGTAAGGGGGAATCGGAAACACTGGCCGGATTTATTTTGGAGATTTCGGGAAATTTTCCGAAAAAGCATCAGAAAATAAATTTTGCAGATTGTATATTTACCGTCGAATCGGTAGACAAACGCCGGGTCAAACAAATTAAAGTTACCTTGCTCGATGAATAGAATACTTAAAAATACCGCTTTTGCATTGTTGATGACTGCAGGATTGCTGCTTACGGCTTGTAAAGGCGATGTGGTGCCAAAGCCAAAAGCGTACCTGAGTCTGGAATATCCAAAACCGGAATACACACCTTTTAACGATGGATGTGCGTTTACCTTCGATGTAAACAACCGGACGAAGATCACTAAAAAAGGAGCGTGCGGGTTTGATATCAGTTATCCAAATATGAAAGGAACCATTTATATCGATTATAAACCGGTTAATAATAATATTGATGTCTTGTTGCGGGATGCGCAGAAACTGACCTACGAGCACGTAATTAAAGCCGATGACATACAAGAACAGCCGTTTATCAACGGAAGGGAGAAAGTATACGGGATGTTTTATCAGGTTGGTGGAAATGCGGCAACCAACGCGCAGTTTTATGTGACGGATAGCACCAGACATTTTATAGTAGGATCGGTATATTTTTATACCAAACCCAATTTTGATTCCATTATGCCGGCGGCAAGTTATATTAAAAATGACATGCGTAAGATTATGGAAAGCTTACGCTGGAAATAAAAATAAAAGACATAAAAAAAGCGAACCAAACGGTTCGCTTTTTTTATGTCGCAAAGCTTTTGATTAGGCTTTTTTCAATTCTTCTTTCATGTTCGACACTTTATAGGTCTTTCCATCGGCAACGCCTTCAACCGTTTGTGTTAAAGAAGCAGTAGATTGTTTGTTGGCGTCGAATTCAACCGTAGCGGTTTTGGTTTCAAAATCAACTTTTGCAGAAGTTACACCGTCCAAACGGCCTAATTTGTTTTCGATCGTAGCGGCACAACCCATTGCACAAGTCATTCCTTCGATGTTAAAGCTTGCTGTTTCCATTTTGGCAGCAACATCTTTAGCGTTCTCGGTCGCTACCGTTCCTGCTGTAGTGTTTTTCTCTTCTTTTTTGCAGCTAACCAATGCAAATGCGGCAAATGCAAATACGGCTATTTTTTTAGTGATATTCATAAGGACTATTTTAAGATTAAAAAGCTCTTTTGGAGCGCGTTACAAAATTATAAAAAAAGGAGCGTTTTCCCGTTTTATTGTTGGACTTTTACGTCTTAAAAAAATACTAAAATGACAAAACAGATCAAATGGATATTGCTGATTGGACTTTCTTTAATCTGGGGAAGTTCTTTTATCCTGATTAAAAGAGGTCTTGTTGGATTAACTCCTTTTCAGCTGGGCGCTTTGCGGATGTTGTTTGCGGCCGCTTTTTTATTGATTGTCGGATTCCGAAGTCTTACTAAAATTCCGTCGCATAAATGGAAATACATTGCCTTGACCGCTTTTGTCGGAACGTTTATGCCGGTGTTTTTGTTTTCCTTTGCGCAAACGGAAGTCAGTAGTGCGACCAGCGCGATCCTAAATTCATTAACACCTTTAAATACGTTATTGCTGGGTGCTTTTTTATTTGGATTGGAATTTCAGCGCCGACAGTTTTTCGGGGTGATTATAGGGCTTATCGGATGTGTGGTGCTGATTTATTCCGGAGCGAAAAGTAATCCCAATCAGAATTATTATTTTGCGATTCTGGTGGTGATTGCAGCAGTTTGCTATGCGATGAATGTAAATTTGATCAAAAAATATCTGTCGGATGTGAATTCTTTGAGTATTACAACCGGGAATTTCGTAGTGTTGATGATTCCGGCGATTATCGTATTATCCTGTACCGATTTCTTTCAGGTAATGGGTGAGGCGCAAGTACAGGAATCGGCTATGTATGTTGCAATTTTAGGAATTTTAGGAACCGGTATCGCGAATATTGTTTTCTTTAGACTGATTCAAATGTCATCGCCTATTTTTGCGTCTTCCGTGACGTATCTGATTCCGGTGGTTGCTTTTGTTTGGGGAATACTGGATAATGAAAAAATGGAATTGTTTCAGATTGTAGGAGCGCTGATCATTCTGATAGGCGTGTATTTCTCCGCTCGAAAATAAAAAAGGCCGCTCGAAAGCGGCCTTTTATTTTGAATCGGGTTATTGATTACTGAAAGTCAGCAGCAGTAACACCTTCGTTGATTTTTACATCCGATGTAGTGAAATCAAGGTCCATACCTACATTCATGATCGTTTTGTAAGGAACTTTGATACCTTTTACTTCTTTATAATCACCGTAAGTAACCATTTGTGTCATTTTCTGACCACCTCTTTCCATGGTTTTGGCTTCTCCAACTTTTAAACCTGTTTTTACGTCATAGTATAACGTTGTTTTTCCGTTTTCGATAGCGTAAGCGTCAGCTCCGTTAATCGTCTCAATTCCTTTGATTTTAAGGTCGGCTCTTTTTGCGTAAGCTAATTCCGGGAAAGCAGCAGCGTTTTCTTTTTTCTCTTTGAATTCTTCAGCAGTATAGTCTTTACGTTGTCCTTGTTGTACCGCATAAGCTGCTTTGTCGCTTACAACTTGTTTTGACATGGTCATACCAGCTACTTTCATTTCCATTAGCGATTTGCTGTCGGAAGTGTGTTTGCTGATCAATTCCAAAGCTTGTCCTTGGATAGAAGCTGTCGAAACAGTAGCCAATGATTTTACTCCGGCTACGGCTTTTTCACCACCAATGGCTTTGATGTAGTTGTCGAATACTGTTTTGGCAGTAACTCCGGCAGGAATTGGTTTGTTTACCGCTGGTTTTTCAGTTGGGTTTCCGTATTTGTCAAAATAGAAAATAGGTGTTTTTAACGACTGTAATCCTGGTAATACATCAGCCGCTTTTCCAACTACAACAATACGAGTGTTGTCAGAAAGGAAATATTTGTTGGCTGCGTTACGGATATCCTCCGGAGTAACAGCACTGATGTTTTTAATATAGTTTTCGTAGAAATCTTCCGGTAAGTTTTGAGTGGCTGTGTTTAAAGCGTAACGGGCAATAGTAGCCGGTTTTTCGATTTGCATTACGAAGTTTCCGATGTATTTGGCTTTTGCATTTTTAAGATCTTCAGCAGAAACTAAATCCGTTTTGATACGTTTTAGTTCGTTAAAGAATTCGACAACGGCACTGTCGGTAACAGCGTTTCTAACAGAAGCGGAAGAACGGAATTTCGTTACATATTTTCCGGATCCGATAGAAGAGTACGCGCCATAAGTCCATCCGTGTTTTTCACGTAGGTTTAAGAATAAACGTCCTTCACCACCACCACCTAAGATTTGGTTGGCTAATAAAGTAGCGAAGTAATCTTTGTCGGTCATTTTTAAATTCACCGTGTTTACCAAGGCAATTTCCGATTGTACCGCGTTTGGCATATCTACAAAGTTGATTTGCGAATACTGAACGTTTTTAGGGTCAGAATAGGTTAATTGCGGCGCGATGGCTTTTTTCCAGGAACCGAAAAGTTTTTCAACCGTTTTTTTAACTTCTTTTGTGTTTACATCACCAATTACAACAAGGTAGGCGTTACCTGGAACGAAATAGGTGTTGTAGTTTAATACAACGTCGTTTAAGCTTACTTTGTTGATGCTTTCTTCGCTTAAGTATTCTCCGCTAGGGTGTGATTTTCCAAAAGCTAAAACGTTTTCAACGCGAGATGCTACAGCAGTAACGCTTTTCTCCTGCGATTTGATTCCTTCTAATAATTTAGCTTTTTCTTTGTCGAATTCTTCCTGAGTGAATACCGGGTGTAAAGCACCTTCGGCCATTAATTCAAGGATTCTTCCCGAATATTTGGATAGTCCACTGGCATTCGCTCCGTTAGAAGAAAAACTGATGTTGGCTCCTAAAAAGTCAACTTCTTCGTTAAAAGTGTCTTTGGATATTTTTTTGCTTCCTTTTCCGATCATGCTGCTCGTTAAATCGGCAACACCTTTTTTATCACCTTCCGCATACGGAGGGTTGTCTAAAGTAAGGGTGTAGGAAACACGTGGTAATTTATGGTTTTCAACAACCATTACTTTTAAACCGTTTTTTAAAGTAAAGGTTTCCGGTTTTTTAACATTGATAGTTGGTGCTGGTCCCGGTTTCGGTTGAGGTCTGTCTTGTGCTTGCATAGTAATCGATAAAAACAAGCTCGCTGCTATATATATAAATTTTTTCATGATGAATGGCTGCTTAGTTTTGTGCTTTGTCTTTTGCTGGAGTGTAATCTAAAATCAAACGTTGGTTCGGGTTTAAGTATTTCTTTGCCACGTCTCTGATTTCTTCACGCGTAATAGAACGGTAAATGTCAATTTCAGTATTGATCAGGTTTACGTCACCATATAATAAATAGTACGATGCCAGATTTTCGGCAACACCTTCCAGATTGGAATTGCTGTTTACGTTTTGGTTTTCGTATTGGTTTTGTAATTTTTGGAAGTCTTTTTCAGAAATTAATTCCGTTTGTAATTTTACGATTTCCTCATCCATTCCTTTGATTAAGTCAGCAGGAGTGTTCGGGCTTAATGGTAAACCATAGATAAAATACACACCGTAGTCTTCCTGACTGTAGTTGAAAGCTCCGATTTGTAAAGCCATTTTTTTCTCGTCAACCATCTTTTTGTATAGTCTTGAGCTTTTTCCGTCCGATAAGATCGAAGAGATCATATCCAATACTCTCGCATCACGTGTTTTCATTGATGGCGTTCTGTAGGCAGTAACCGCCATTGGAATCTGAATGTTTGGATCTTCGTAAGTCGCGTGTAATGTTTGTGTGATGGGAGCCTCTTCGAATTTCTCACGGGTAATCGGCGTTCCTTTCTGGATTGGTCCGAAATATTTTTGTACCCATTCTTTCGCCTGAGCCGAATCAAAATCTCCGGCAACAACTAATACCGCATTGTTAGGAATGTAGAATTTTTTGTTGAAAGCCTGGAATTCCTGTAAAGTAGCTGCATCCAAATGTTCCATTGAACCGATTGGAGCCCAACGGTATGGGTGTTTGGTAAAGATGTTCTTTTTAACTTCAGTAAATAAATTACCGTAAGGCTGATTGTCTACACGTAATCTTTTTTCTTCTTTAACAACTTCGTTTTGAGTGTCTACACCGATCTGGTTGATAACCGGGTGCATTAGTCTTTCGGATTCCATCCATAAAGCCAGTTCCAGATTGTTCGACGGGAAAACTTCGTAGTAATAGGTTCTGTCGTCCGACGTGTTGGCATTGTTGTTTCCTCCGTTGGCGGTTACGATTTTAAACCATTCGCCACGGGCGATGTTTTTGGTTCCTTCGAATAAAAGGTGTTCAAAAAAGTGTGCGAATCCCGTTCTGTTTGGGTTTTCGTCTTTGGCACCCACATGGTACATTACGGATGTAACGACTACCGGAGCCGATGGATCCTTGTGTAAAATCACATGAAGTCCGTTGTCTAAATTGTATTCTTCAAACGCTACTTTCTGCGCTGAAGCTACGCCGCCAAGCATCAGAAGTGAACTCAAAGCCATTAAAGATTTTTTCATAAAAATTAGTAATTTATTTTTGATAACGATATAGGTGTGCAATTTCGGTAAAAAGTTACAGGTAACCGTTTTGTTTTCTGGAAAATATGTGCTTTTTTTTGATTAATATTTGTGTATACACCAAAATTACAGGTATATGGTTGTTTCATAAAGAATTAGTTGTATATTTGCAGACTTAAAAAATTAATCAAACATTATTGTTATGTACGCAATCGTAGAGATAGCAGGGCAACAATTCAAAGTAAGCAAAGACCAAAAGGTTTATGTTCACCGTTTGGCTTCTGAAGAAGGAACTAAAGTTACTTTTGACAAAGTTCTTTTATTAGATGACAACGGAAACGTAACTTTAGGCGCCCCAGCTGTAGAAGGTGCTTCAGTAGAAGCGCAAGTGTTAAAACACTTAAAAGGTGATAAAGTAATCGTTTTCAAAAAGAAAAGAAGAAAAGGTTACAAAAAGAAAAACGGTCACAGACAATCTTTAACGCAAATCGTAATCAGTGGTATCACCGGAGCGGGAGCTACAAAGAAAAAAGCGACTAAAAAAGCGGAAGCTACAGAAGAATAATTAACATTAAAAACTAATACGTCATGGCTCACAAGAAAGGTGTCGGTAGTTCCAAGAATGGTAGAGAATCAGAATCGAAACGTTTAGGTGTTAAGATTTTTGGTGGTCAAGCTGCAATTGCTGGAAACATTATCGTAAGACAAAGAGGTTCTAAACACAATCCGGGAGAAAACGTTTACATGGGTAAAGATCATACTTTACATGCAAAAGTTGACGGAGTGGTGAAATTCCAGAAAAAAGGAGAAAACAAATCCTATGTTTCTGTAGTTCCATTCGAAGCATAAGAATCTATCTTATCTTACCAGAAAAAATATAAAAAGCCCGCTTCTCTGAAGCGGGCTTTTTTGTGCTTATTAGCCGGACAAATCGGACAGGTTTAAACGCATGGTGATATAAAACCTGTCAGGTTTTATATCAGGCACAAAAAAAAGACCTCAATTTTGAGGTCTTTTCTGTTACAGGATATTTTGGGGATTAATATCTGTAATATTCCGGTTTGAATGGTCCTGAAACTTCCACACCAATATAAGCCGCTTGTTCTGTATTTAATGTTTCCAGTTCAACGCCTAATTTAGCAAGGTGTAAAGCCGCTACTTTTTCATCTAAGTGTTTTGGTAGCATATAAACCTGATTTTCGTATTTATCGCTGTGTTTCCATAATTCGATCTGTGCCAACGTTTGGTTGGTGAACGAGTTACTCATTACAAAGCTTGGGTGACCTGTTGCACAACCTAAGTTTACCAAACGACCTTCAGCTAAAATGATAATGTCTACACCGTTGATTGTATATTTGTCAACCTGAGGTTTGATTTCGATTTTAGAAGCACCATGGTTTTTGTTTAACCAGGCCATATCGATTTCGTTATCGAAGTGACCGATGTTACAAACGATCGTTTTGTCTTTCATCTTCTCGAAATGCTTCCCGATAACGATGTCTTTGTTTCCTGTTGTAGTGATGATGATATCAGCATTGGCTACTACAGTGTCTAATTTTTTAACTTCAAAACCGTCCATTGCAGCCTGTAAAGCACAGATTGGATCAATTTCAGTAACGGTTACAATAGAACCGGCGCCACGGAAAGAAGCTGCTGTTCCTTTTCCAACATCACCATATCCACATACAACTACTCTTTTTCCAGCTAACATTACATCTGTAGCACGACGGATGGCATCTACAGCACTTTCTTTACAACCGTATTTGTTGTCGAATTTCGATTTGGTAACCGAGTCATTTACGTTGATAGCAGGCATTGGTAATGTTCCGTTTTTCATTCTTTCGTATAAACGGTGAACACCTGTTGTAGTCTCTTCTGATAATCCTTTAATGCCAGGAATTAATTCAGGATAACGGTCGATAACCATATTGGTTAAATCACCACCGTCGTCTAAGATCATGTTTAACGGTTGTCTGTCTTCTCCAAAGAATAAAGTCTGTTCAATACACCAGTCGAATTCTTCCTCGTTAAGACCTTTCCATGCATAAACCTGTACGCCTGTTGCAGCAATTGCAGCAGCAGCCTGATCCTGAGTGGAGAAAATATTACAAGAACTCCAGGTGACTTCAGCTCCTAAAGCAATTAAAGTTTCAATTAAAACCGCAGTCTGGATCGTCATGTGAAGACATCCTGCAATTCGGGCACCTTTAAGAGGCTGCTCGTCTTTATATTCTGCACGAAGTGCCATTAATCCCGGCATTTCCGCTTCTGCTAATTCGATCTCTTTTCTTCCCCAGGCAGCCAGAGAAATATCTTTTACTTTGTAAGCCACGAAAGGCAATGTTTTTGTGCTCATCTGCTTTATTATTTGTATTTACAAAAAATTTAGTGCAAATTTACGGAATTAGTTTTTAAAATTAGAAGGATAACCGGATATTTCGTGTTTGCCGGTAAAGCTAACGTTTTCGTTATCAGAAAAATAAAAATATACTACTTCAATATATAAATCATCCGCGCTAATGCCGCTGTATAAAACGATAAAAATAGATCCTGATACCAAGGTCTTGGTTTGGAAAATCACAGAATCACTGGACGATTTGTTCCGCGATAAACCGTTAAAGGACTCGAGCCGCGTACGCGTAAATGGAATGAAATCCGAACAGCATCAAAGAGGATTTCTAAGTGTGCGAAATCTTTTCGTCGAGCTCGGTTATACCGATTTGGATTTGTATTACGACGCTTTTGGAAAACCACATTTAAGCGATGGAAAAAATATCTCCATTACGCATTCGTATGAATTTTCCGCGATTATTGTCGGAAAAAACAATGTCGGTATCGATATGGAACTGCGACGGGAGAAGATCAGTAAAATCGCCGATAAATTTATCGATCCCGAATTTGCTTTTCTTGATAAATCCGAACCCGATTATATCCGGAAGTTAACCGTTATTTGGGGCGCGAAGGAAGCAAAATATAAAATGTGTAATTCCCGTAGCCTCAGTTTTAAAGATAATATGATCGTACATCCATTTGTGATGGATGATAAAAAAGGAACGGCAACGGTTACAAAGGATAATTTTCGAAAAGATTTCGAATTTTATTTTGAAGAAATTGAAGACTTTACATTGGTATATGCCCTCGAACAAAATGCATGTAGATGATGGGGGAAATTTACAAACAAATTATAACAGCACAACAACAGGGAAAACGACTGCTGGCCATTTTGCTTGATCCGGATAAAGTTGATGGTGAGCAACTGGATGTTCTGATCGATAAAATCGGTCAATCGGGTGCAACCCATATTTTAATTGGTGGTAGTCTGCTGTTTGTCGACCAACAGGATACAATTATTACGGCACTAAAAGCAAAGCTGACGTTACCAATTTTACTTTTTCCAGGCAATGCGGCTCATATTACCGATCGTGCCGACGGAATTCTGTTTTTGTCACTTATTTCCGGAAGAAACCCGGAATATCTTATCGGGCAACATGTTCAGGCGGCTCCGTTATTAAAGCAATCCCAACTGGAAGTAATCTCAACCGGCTATATACTTGTTGAAAGCGGAAAGCAGACAACGGTTTCCTATATTAGCGGAACCATGCCGGTGCCAAATGATAAACCGGAAATCGCAGTGGCAACAGCGCTTGCCGGAGAAATGATTGGTCATAAAATGATATACCTGGAAGCGGGTAGCGGGGCACAAATGCCTGTTCCGTTGGAAACAGTACGTAAGGTTGCCGAAAATATAACGATTCCGCTTATTGTTGGTGGTGGAATTCGGACGAAAGCACATATGGAACAGGTCTATCAGGCCGGAGCGACCATGGTCGTGATCGGAACGGCTTTCGAAAAGGATAACGACTTTTTTTCAGATTTGTAGATCATGGTGGATTTCTTTTTAAATGCCTATAAGAATGCATCAACGTTGCAGATTGTACTGGAGTTTATAGCCTTTGTGTTTGGTATTGCCAGTGTTTGGTATGCTAAAAAAGAAAATATATGGGTATATCCAACCGGACTTATTGCGACGACAATCACGGTTTACTTGCTTTTTCAGGCGGGTTATCTCGGAGACATGATGATTAACCTGTACTTCTCGATTATGAGCGTTTATGGTTGGTATAATTGGGCCCGAAAAAGAACAAATGTTGATTCCTTATCGATATCCCGGACAACATTAAAAGAAAAAATTATCGGAGTATTCTTGTTTTTAATGACAATTATTATAATTTTCGCAATTTATAAGGTGTTTGATTACCCAATCAAACACGAAAATTATGTTGATATATTGACGTCGGGGCTG
This sequence comes from Flavobacterium sp. WV_118_3, assembly GCF_039778605.1. Lineage (NCBI taxonomy): Bacteria > Pseudomonadati > Bacteroidota > Flavobacteriia > Flavobacteriales > Flavobacteriaceae > Flavobacterium > Flavobacterium sp. WV_118_3. The sequence goes on from NZ_CP156060.1 coordinate 3,580,533, forward strand.
TTTTTTACCGGGATGTGGTATATGGCCAATAAAAAAATCGAAAACTGGACGCTTTGGATAATCGGCGACATTATCGCGGTACCGCTATATGCATATAGAGGGTTGGGGATGTTGTCGTTACAGTATTTAATATTTACACTATTGGCAATTTCGGCCTATTTAGAATGGAGAAAGATCTTAAACAACGACACTCAAAAGTTATAAAGGTAACCATGTACGGTCCTGAAAGTACAGGGAAAACAACATTATCGAAACAGTTGGCTGAACATTTTAAAACCATCTGGATACCCGAATATGCGCGAAATTATCTACAGCAAAAGTGGGAAGAACAACAGGCAATTTGCGATGAAAATGATATGCTTCCGATTGCCGTTGGTCAGATGAAACTTGAAAATGAAGCTGTTCAGATCGCCAGTAAGTTATTGTTTTGTGACACCAATCTGATGGTGACCAAAGTTTTTTCGGAAATCTATTATGGATTTTGTGATGAATTACTGGACAATGCTGCACGCGAACATAATTACGATTTATTTTTCCTGACCGATGTCGATGTGCCCTGGGAAAAAGATGATCTAAGAGATCGGCCGGAAAAGCGGGAGGAAACCTTTCGGATTTTTGAAAATGCCGTACTCGAAAATAATAAACCCTATATCGTTCTTTCGGGGAATAAACAGCAACGTTTTGAAACTGCGGTAAAAGCAGTCGAAATGTTGCTTAAAACTAAAAGTTTGGGTTTTACATCAGCCGATTTTTTGCAAATGTGGCATCGGGGAACCAATATCGATGCTGTCGAAAGGCAATTGAAGTTCTTCAACGAAGGGATTGCGAAAATCAACCTCCATAAAATTGCAACAGTACGCGACGGAATACGACTCTTTGATAAAGAACAGGAGCAGGAACTGGTAGATTATTTTGAAGCACATCAAAAAATGTTTTCGATAGAAAAGTTGGTTCCGGCGTCGGGCGCTGCCAGCAGAATGTTTAAATTTCTTGTCGATTTTCTGAATGAATTTAAATTACACTATGAAACAATCAATGCCTATGTAAATAGAAAAAAAGCATCGGAATTGTCGGTGTTTCTGGTTGGAATAGAAAAATTTCCGTTCTATGCCGATGTGCTCCAGGAAACAAAATCGGAATATAAAGATTTTGATAATTTCTCCCAGGATGAAAAATATTACCGCTTTATCGAAACAATGCTGTCACCGGCAAAATTCGATTTTCTGAATAAGCCAAAAGGGGTATTGCCATTCCATCAGGAAAAAGAAGCGATTACAACGCCAATTTTTAAACACCTCAAAGAAGCGCAGGTATATACCAATGTGGATGGAAAGCATCATATTCATTTTACGGTTTCGGAAGAGCATTTGGAAGGTTTCTCGGAAGTGGTTTCAAATAGTGAAAATACAGTCGTTGTAGACTATTCTTTTCAGGATAAAGCCACGGATACCTTGGCGGTTGGTGCCGATAATGTGCCCTTCCGACTGGAGGATGGTTCGCTTTTCTTCCGACCGGGCGGGCATGGGGCGTTGATTCAGAATTTGAATCGGCTGACGAGTGATATTATTTTTGTTAAAAATATCGATAACGTTTGTTTTAATCATTTTGACGGAATTGTTCGTTATAAAAAATTATTGGGCGGATTACTGATTCGGCTTCAAAAGCAAATTTTCGAGAGTTTGAAGGTGTTGGAAACTACTTCCGATCCTGCGGTTATTCAGGAAATCATTGCTTTTACAACAGGAGAATTGAATATTGTATTGCCGCGTAATTTTTCAAAATATACCTTCGAAAACCAAAAGAGTCAATTGTTTCAGCTTTTAAACCGACCGATACGCGTGTGCGGTATGGTGAAAAATGAAGGAGAACCGGGTGGCGGACCGTTTTGGGTTACTGGTGAAGAAGGAATGTATTCGTTACAAATTGTAGAATCGTCACAAATAGACCTGCAAAATAAAAAACAGGCATTGATTTTGAGTGAATCGACGCATTTTAATCCGGTCGATTTGGTTTGTGGCTTAAAAGATTATAAAGGAGAAAAGTTCAATCTGGAAAATTATGTCGATCACAATACCGGGTTTATTGTTAATAAAACCAAAGGATGTAAAGATATTAAAGCCTATGAATTACCGGGCTTATGGAACGGTGCCATGGCCAACTGGATTACGGTTTTTGTCGAAGTACCGCTTCTGACGTTTAATCCGGTGAAAACTGTAAACGACTTATTAAAACCGGCACATCAGCCACGATAATATGCAAAAAGAAATACTATTTGCGGAATTGCGCTATAAAGCGGTAAGAAGTAGTGGTGCGGGTGGTCAGCATGTGAATAAAGTGGCGACTAAAATTCAATTGGTTTTTGATGTAGCTGGTTCTGCAGCGTTTACCGATGATGAAAAAGCGTTGCTGATGCGTAAGCTTGAAAATCGATTGACAAAAGAAGGGGTTTTACTGCTTGGTTGTGGTGAAAGCCGGAGTCAACTTAAAAATAAAGAAATCGTAACAACGCGTTTTCTTTCGCTAATACAGCAAGCCTTGCAGCTCGAAAAAGAACGAAAAGCAACCCGTATTCCGCATGCGGCGGTTAAAAAACGAATTCAAAACAAACGATTTCAAGCGCAAAAAAAAGAATCGCGCCGGAAACCCGGAATGGAATAAATTAGGAATTGTGTAATCGCAATAGGGAAAAAACGTTCTTTTTTGAGTTTTTTCTATTCGGATTTGATTTTGTGCGGTTTCTTTTTATAATTTTGTCCTGTCTCAAAGGGGTGCTTATATCCGGATTCAAAACCGGACAATCGAGCTGAGATCATACCCAATGAACCTGGAACAGGTAATGCTGTTTAGGGAATAAGACACAATCGATGCCGTAAGGTATTCGTGTGTCGTGGAAACATCATTTTTTATTAATCAAAGAATAATTACCCCTTTTATTCGTAAAATCTTACGAATGAAAACAGTATTACAATCCGTTGTGGCGTTATTATGTCTTCAGCCGGTTATGCTTTTCGCACAGGAAAAAACCGTTTCGGATTCTACAAAAACCAAACAACTGGACGAAGTATTGGTATCGGCCGTTCGGGCTGCCGATAAAACTCCGGTTACGTTTAGTAATGTCGGAAAAAAACAATTATCCGAACGAAATCTTGGTCAGGATATACCTGTTCTGATGAACTATTTGCCGTCGGTGGTAACCACTACCGATGCCGGAAATGGCGTTGGCTATACCGGAATCCGGGTCCGCGGTAGCGATGCGACCCGTGTGAATGTAACCATTAACGGAATTCCGTATAACGATTCGGAATCGCAGGGGACTTTTTGGGTGAACATGCCCGATTTTGCCTCATCGGTCGAGAGTTTGCAGTTGCAACGCGGTGCCGGAACATCAACCAATGGTGCCGGTGCTTTTGGTGCCAGCTTAAATATGCTAACCGATAGTTATTCTGAAAAAGGATATGGTGAAATTTCGAATTCCTTTGGGAGTTTTAATACCCGAAAACATACCGTGAAATTCAGTTCGGGATTGTTGGATAACAAATTTGAATTGGCAGGTCGTTTGTCGAAAATCAATTCCGATGGTTATATCGACCGGGCGTCTTCCGACCTGAAGTCGTATTTCCTTCAGGGAACCTACGTGGGGAAAACAACCTTGATCAAAGCATTGGTTTTTGGTGGATCGGAAAAAACATACCAGTCGTGGAATGGTTTGGATGGATCGGAACTGAAAGATTTAGGTTTGGACGAAAATATGTTGGATAACAATCCGAGGTTTAATGTGTCCGGTTTGTATTTTGACGATAACGGACAAGTGAAGTTCTACGATAATCAAACGGATAATTTCAATCAGGATCATTACCAGTTGCATTGGAATGAAAAATGGAACGATAACTGGTCGACAAATCTGGCGGCGCATTATACCAAAGGAAAAGGGTATTACGAAAGTTATAAACGCAGTGGGAAGTTTTCCGAATTCGGATTAACACCGTTTGTCGATAACGGAAACACCATCTCAAGATCGGATCTGATCAACCAAAAATGGCTGGACAATGATTTCTACGGTTTTACATTTTCATCCAATTACAAAAATGACAAGCTGGATATGGTTATCGGTGGTGGTGCCAATAAATTTGAAGGCGGTCACTTTGGGAAATTGTTATGGGTAAAGGAAAAAGCGGCCTACGATTACGGTCAGCTTTTTTACGATGATAAAGGAATCAAAACGGATGTCAATGTATTTGCCAAAGCAACCTATGATATTACATCGGCGTTAAGCTTGTATGGTGATTTACAATATCGAAATGTGAATTACAAAGCGAATGCTGTTAAAACCGGATTGGTGGACGATACGTTCCGCTTTTTTAATCCAAAAGGAGGATTGAATTATGTGTTGAATCCTAAAAACAGCTTTTATTTTTCGTATGCCAAAGCCAGTCGGGAACCCAATCGTAATGATTATGAAGGAAACGTTCCGAAACCAGAAAAAATGGACGATTATGAATTGGGATGGCGCTATGCATCGCGAGTGGCGAAGCTAAATGTAAACGCCTACTATATGAAATATAAAGATCAGTTGGTGTTGACGGGTGCGTTGAATGATGTTGGTGAATCGAAACGGGTTAATGTAGACAACAGTTACCGCGTCGGATTGGAATTGGATGCCAGTATTTTTATTTCGGAGAAATGGGTGTTGCGTCAGAATGCAACCATCAGCCAAAACAAGATTGTCGATTTTGTAGCAAATAAAGATGGAGAATTGCACAATTTCGGAAAAACAAACATTGCTTTTTCACCCGATTTTATAGCCGGGAATGCGATTACCTGGTTGCCGTTAAAAAACCTACAGCTAACCTTGTTGTCTAAGTTTGTCGGAAATCAGTATATGGGGAATGTCGATTCGGAAAAATCAATCTTAAAATCCTATGCGGTTTCTGATTTTAATATCATTTATGAAATCAAACCGAAAAAGATTTTTAAATCGATTGTGATTACCGGATTGGTGAATAATATATTCAATACCAAATACCAGTCGAACGGGTTTTTCTATACCTACGATGACGACTGGTCCAATCCAAATCAGGTTACGACAATCGAAGGCGTTGGTTATTATCCGCAAGCGCGAATCAATTTTATGGGTGGTTTAACACTGAAGTTTTAATTTTTCCACCTGACAGGTTTTTAAAACCTGTCAGGTGGAATTATAAATTTGTCTAACTTTTTGGGCGCACTCTAGACAGCCCCTTTTTTATTAATTGTAAACCCTAACGATATCACCGACCTGTTCTGTACGATATTGTTTCATCGGATATTGGCCACCGCCAATTCCGGTGTATAAACTATATCTTTTATTGTCGCAGGGACAAACCGCATCAATGCCATCTACATCCATAGTCGAACAATCACTCAATCCCTGATTCGGACAGGCACGGTCGAAAGCTGCAATTCCGTTGGCGCCTTTAAAAAGAATAATACCGCGTACTCCGGCTCCCGGCCCCGATACATAAGCATAACCGTTCATAAACTTTAAGGAACTATAAGCCGGAAGGTTTAGGTTGATCGTTAAAGAAACCGGATAGTTGGGTAGGTAGGGGTTATTATTGTTTACAACACTGTCTTTGCTACAGCTTCCGATAAAAGCCATTAAAAACAATAAAAAGAGGTATTTTTTCATATAAAATCTGGTAAAACAATTGAAAAACAAATTTAATTTAATTAACTTTGACTTGTGCTATAAAGAGCATAATTAAAAACGAAATAAATAAAAAAATATATCTTTGTAGACATAAATCCCGTTTTTGATGGGATTTTTTCTATTTATATAAACGACAAAAATATGACTAAAGTATCTTATTATACTGCCGAAGGATTGAAAAAATTAAGAGATGAGCTGGATCAGCTAAAGAGTGTGGAGCGTCCGCGTGCCTCACAGGCTATTGCTGAAGCAAGAGATAAAGGTGACTTGTCCGAAAATGCCGAATACGATGCTGCAAAAGAAGCACAGGGACTTTTGGAACTGAAAATCGCCAAAATGGAAGAGGTAGTGGCAAACGCCCGTTTGATCGACGAATCACAATTGGATGTTTCGAAAGTATTGGTATTGTCAACCGTGAAAATCAAGAACCAGACCAATGGTATGGAATTGAAATATACGCTTGTAGCCGAAAGCGAAGCGGATCTGAAAACCGGGAAAATTTCGGTTACCTCTCCAATCGGTAAAGGATTACTTGGAAAATCGGTGGGTGAAATCGCAGAAATCCAGGTGCCAAACGGAACCTTAAAATTCGAAATCTTAGAAATCTCAAGAGACTAATTCCTATGAGCTCCATTTTTACCAAAATCATCAACGGCGAAATTCCCTGCCATAAAGTAGCGGAAGACGATAACTTTCTGGCATTTCTGGATATTAACCCAAATGCAAAAGGACACACGCTTTGTATTCCGAAAACGGAAATCAACAAGATTTTCGATATGGAAGAAGAACACTATCTGGAGCTGATGCGCTTTTCCAGAAAAGTAGCCAAAGCTTTGGAAAAAACCGTGGCTTGTAAACGAATCGGTATGGCTGTTGTTGGCCTTGAAGTACCGCATGTTCACGTACACCTTATTCCACTTCAGGACATGGACGATATGCGTTTCCAGCGTAAAACCAGTTTAACCCAACAACAATTTGAAGAGCTGGCACAAGCTATCGCCGGCAATCTTTAAGCATGAAAAAAATAGCGTTGCTTTTGCTGCTTCTGGTTTCCGGAGCGGTGTTTGCGCAGGGTGCCGACAGTGGCCTGTGGCTTTATGGTAAAAATGCAGGCTATTCGGAAGAGGATACAACTATTGAAAAAGAAGGAATTGTAGGCGTTGCAAACTGTTATGTCCGCGATATGCCATCAACTTCCGGAAAGTTGGTCGATTCCTTACAACTGGGGAAAAGAGTTGTGGTAAAAAGACTAACTCAGAAGACGCAGAAAATAAAAGGAATCGATATGGATTGGGTGGAAATCCAATACAGATCCGGTAACGAAACCAAAAAAGGCTATCTATGGCTGGGTTTTCTGGCGCTTGATTTTAAAACCATCGAAAATCGTACTTTTCTAACGGCTTTAGAGCGTGTTATTGCCAAAAAAGAAGAGGAGGGTTATATCCGTTCGGAATATATTCTGGCGGTTAAAGTCCTGGATCAAAACAATGCCCTGTTAGATAGTAAGGAAATCCGAAAAAATATTAGTGAAAGTCATTTTCACGAGCAAACCCTGATGGGCAATTACGGACTTCAGAATATACAAAATATCTACCGGATCCGTTTTAGCGGTGAAGCCTGTGGAATTCCTACCTACTATTTTTATTTCGGATGGACCGGAAAAAAACTACTGGTATTGCCCGAAAAGATGTCGGTTGCCGATGCCGGTGTTTACTACCATGGCGAAACGTTTATTTTTCCAGCTGAACCGGGCGGTAAACCAGGTCATATCTTTAAAATTATTGAAGAAGCCGAAGAACAGGAATCATCCAATGAAAACGAATCCGTAATGGAAGAACAGGTCTGGAAAGAGACCTATACCTGGGATGGTGAAAAAGCAACGTTTGTTAGAAAGAACCTGTTAAAAAAGGGGCTGATTAAGCAATAGCCTTTTTAAACGTAATCTGCATCGTGGTGCCTTTTCCAATTTCCGAATGCGCCACTTTAATTTTTCCACTGTGATATTCTTCTACGATACGTTTGGTTAGTGATAATCCAAGTCCCCAACCGCGTTTTTTGGTCGTAAATCCGGGGTCAAATATACTATTGAATAATTTCTTCGGAATACCACTTCCGGTATCACTCACTTTTATCTTTACAAAGCGTTCGGTGTCTTCGATCGCGATATGAAGTTTGCCTTTGCCTTTCATCGCATCGATGGCATTTTTAACCAGATTTTCGATGGTCCAACTATGTAAAGCCGGGTTCATCAATATATGAATCGGATAGTTCGGTGCCTGAAACGTAAATTCAACCTGTTTGGAAGTTCTCGATTTTAGATAGTCATAGGATTGTTCTGTTTCCTGTATCAGATCATGGTCTTCGAGTACCGGTTCGGATCCGATTTTAGAAAAACGATCGGTAATGGTTTGTAGTCGGTTAATGTCTTTTTCAATTTCCGAAACGGTCGTCTCATCTACATCATCCGCTTTCATAATTTCGACCCATCCGATAAGCGATGATAGCGGTGTACCGATCTGATGTGCGGTTTCTTTTGCCATACCCGCCCATAGTTTGTTTTGGGTTGCCATTTTGCTGGCGCGGTAAAAACTGAAAATCATACCACTAAAAAACAGTCCGATAAGTACCAAGGCAATTGGATAGAACTTTAATTTGGTCAGTAGTGAAGAGTTTCCATAGTAGAGGTATTGGTTTTTACCGCCTAAATCCATAATAATCGGTTGGTTCTCCGAACGTAATTTGTTTAGATAGGCTTTAGAACGATCTGAATCGGCACTGATTTCCTTGTCAACATTGATCATATTGATAATGCTGTCTTTGTCCGTCGTCTGGATAATCGGGATGGTGGTATTGTTGCTCAAAATCTGAAACGGAAGTTCCACTTCGGTGTTTTCATCGGCATTGTTCAGCGTTTTGGTAGCCGTGGCCCAAAGTTCCATCTTTAAACGTTCCTCGTCCTTAAATTTCTGGAAAAAAGTATACGTATTCCATAATATGAAAACCAGAAAATTAAAGGAGCCTAAGATAATGATCCAACGGATAAGGTTACGTCTTTCGGAAAGATTCATGCGATACAGTATTTGTGTTTAAAAGTAAGGAAAAGATATAAGGGAGCAAAAAGAAGATCGGGAAATGCTCCGGCGGGATCAAATTTTCCCGATTATCTGATCGGTTTTGTGGTTTCATTCCGGCTAAAAAAGTATATTTGTCAAAACTTTTACAACCATGCTTAGTGTCGATCCAAAGGAGTTAAATCCGATGAAATTACAAGCGTATTTGCAAGGCGCTGTTGGTCCGAGGCCAATTGCTTTTGCCAGTACAATGGATGAAAACGGAAATCCGAATTTATCACCGTTCAGCTTTTTTAATGTGTTTAGTTCTAATCCGCCGATACTGATTTTTTCGCCGGCTAGAAGAGTACGGAACAATACGGTAAAGCATACTTTAATCAACGCGCAACAAACCAAAGAAGTGGTGATTAATATTGTAAATTACCCGATCGTACAGCAGGCATCGTTATCGAGTACTGAATATGGTGATGGCGTAAATGAGTTCCTGAAATCCGGATTAACGATGGTTCCTTCGGATGTGGTAAAACCGTATCGTGTGGGCGAAAGTCCGGTACAATTTGAATGTAAAGTAAATGAAATCATCGAATTGGGAACTGAAGGTGGTGCCGGAAATCTGATTATTTGCGAAGTGGTGAAAATCCATATCGATGAAGCGATACTGGACGAAAACGGTGCAATCGATCAGCATAAAATTGATTTGGTATCCCGAATGGGCGGAAACTGGTATTCCAGAGCCAATATGGGGCTTTTTGAAGTGGAAAAACCACTGACCACATTGGGAATTGGTGTCGATGCTATTCCGGATTTTATCAAAGAAAGCCCGGTTTTCGACGGGAATGATCTGGGGAAATTAGGAAATGTAGAAGCCTTGCCAACCGACGAAGATATCGCGATCTTTGTAAAAGAAGATTTTGGCGTAAAAGCGGTGATTAGTGCCGACGATGAAACCAAAAAACACCAGATGGCCAAAGAATATCTGGACAATAATGAAGTAGCAACCGCATGGAAGGTACTTTTATCTAAAAAATAATAGGCGGTTTAGCGATAAACCTCACGATAAAAACAATTAATATTTTTACTATGGAAGTTACAGGGAAAATAAAAGTGATTAACGGAACACAGCAAATCAGTGCCAGTTTTAAAAAGAGAGAGTTGGTTGTAACTACAGAAGAGCAATATCCACAACATATTATGGTTGAGTTTACTCAGGATAAATGTGAATTGCTAGACAGTTATAAAGTAGGAGAGCAGGTTAAAGTGTCAATTAACCTAAGAGGTAGAGAGTGGGTTAATCCACAGGGTGAAGCTAAATATTTCAATACAATCCAGGGATGGCGTATCGAAAGAATGCAAGCGGAAGCTCCTGCAGGATATGCACAACCAATGCCTGCGGTTCCGGCAGCCGATGCTTTTGAACCGGCATCCAATTTTAACGAAGAAGAACACGACGATTTACCGTTCTAATCCAAAAATAAAAATCCTGATGGTGCTAGCTTTCAGGATTTGTTTTTTATAGCCCATGTATTTTTTAACCAAAGAACTTTATTTTCCTCCGGTAACCGAAACGGATTTTTCCGGCATCCTGGCCGTTGGTGGCGATTTGTCGACCGAGCGGTTGTTGTTGGCCTACAATTCGGGGATATTCCCTTGGTTTGAAGATGGGGAGCCGATCACCTGGTGGGCACCCGATCCGAGGATGGTGCTGCTTTTGGATGAGTTGATCATTTCGAAAAGTATGCGGAATGTTCTAAACCGGAATATGTTTACAGTGACTTTTAATCGGGATTTCCGCGCAGTGATTACGAATTGTCAGACCATTAAACGCGAAGGCCAAAACGGAACCTGGATTACCGACGATATGATTGAGGCGTATTGTAAGCTTCACGAGTTGGGTCATGCGCAATCGGTTGAGGTTTGGCAGGACGATCAGTTGGTTGGTGGCTTATATGGTGTGGATCTCGGTCATATCTTTTGTGGCGAGAGTATGTTTGCCAAAGTGTCGAATGCCTCGAAAGTGGCTTTTATCAAATTGGTGGAATACCTAAAAGCGAATAATTACCTGTTGTTGGATTGCCAGGTGTATAACGAACATCTGGAAAGTCTGGGTGCTTTCGAAGTGAACCGCGAAAGTTTTATGAAAGTATTGAAGAGTAGAAAAGCTGTGTAAAACAGCTTTTTTTAGTTCCAGATTGCACACCTGACAGGTTTCAAAAACCTGTCAGGTATTGCGATTGTATTGTCTCTTTTAGGGATAATGTAGTACGATAATTTTAGTTATATTTATACCGTGAATTTTTAAAAATAGCTCGTATGACACACTTCGATACGCCGGAAAAAAAGATACATCAGGGAAGAAATATTAAGCGTTTTCGCGAAATGCTGGGTATAAAACAGGAAGCGATGGCTTATGAATTGGGCGATGACTGGAATCAGAAAAAAGTGTTTTTACTGGAACAAAGAGAAACGATTGAAGCCAATATATTGGCGCAGGTAGCTACAATATTAAGGGTGCCGGTACAGGCCATTGAAAACTTTGATGAAGAACAGGCTGTAAATATTATTACAAATACATTTAATAATGATAATGCTAGTATTACTGGCTTTCAAACGGGTTACCAAAAAAATGAAAATTGTACATTTCATCCTATTGATAAATTAGTCGAACTGCATGACGAAAAAATAGCTTTATACGAGCGGATGTTAAAGGAGAAAGACGATATGATGACAAGACTGGAACAGTTGATACATCCTAAATAACCTTGATGTAAAAAGAATAGAAGTATAAGGAGATTACCTGTTTAGGTAGTCTTTTTTTATTTAACGCTACACCTGACAGGTTTCCAAAACCTGTCAGGTGTGGTCTTAAAAGCTTAATTTCGTAAACTGCCACGACAGGGTATTAAAAAGGACCAATTCGTTTTGCAGTGTTGGTAAACCGATGATCAACTTTAAGGCTTCGTGCGCCATCATCGTACCGATTATTCCGGGTAAGGTTCCCATAACGCCATTCAGACTGCAATTGGGTACATCTTTCGGATCGGGTGGCTCCGGAAATAAATCGCGGAGTTGTTTGCTTCCGTTATGATTAAAAACCGCCAGTTGTCCTTCAAATTTTAAAATACTACCGTAAACCAACGGTTTTTCCAAAGCAACGCAAGTGTCATTCACCAGGTATCGCGTCGCAAAATTATCACAACCATCAACTATCACATCAAAATCCTGTAAAATGGAAATAGCATTTGCAGCGGTTAGTTTTTTATTAAAAACGAGGCAGCTGATTTCCGGGTTTAGATGTCGGATTACTACGGCTGCAATTTCTGCTTTTGGTTGATTAATATCCGCTTCCGTATATAAAATCTGACGGTGAAGGTTATGCATTTCTACCGTGTCAAAATCGATAATTCCCAATGTACCCACTCCGGCTGTGGCAAGGTATTGTAGAATAGGACAACCCAAACCACCCGCACCGATAACCAGTACCTTGGCGTTTTTTAACCGTAACTGACCCGTTTCGCCAATTTCCGGTAGGAGCATCTGACGGTTGTATCGTAAAAAATCCTGTATTGTGATCATGTTTAATTAGTTGTAACTGTTATCCCAGTCTTTCCAAACGGGTTCGTATCCTTTTGCCGCAATGATTTGTGCGATAATGGTGGCCGGACGTTCGTCACTGGTTTCAAATTGTTCCAACGATTGCGGGTCGACGGCATAACCACCGGGATTGGTTTTCGATCCGGCACTCATACTGGTAACACCAATCGGGATAATATTATCGCGAAATTTTTCATTTTCCCGGGTAGAAATCGAAAGTTCCAGGTCTTCATTCCAAAGGCGATACGCACAAATAAGCTGCGTTAAGTCGCGGTCGTCCATGATAAAGTTGGGTTCGATAATACCTTCAGCCGGACGTAACCGCGGAAAGGAAACCGAAAATTTACTTTGCCAGTAGGTTCGTTGCAGATAATCGAGGTGAAGCGCGTTAAAAAAACTATCCGTTCGCCAGTCTTCCAAACCTAACAATACGCCAAGTCCGATTTTATGGATACCGGCCGTTCCGATCCGATCGGGTGTTTCCAGTCGGAAGTCAAAGTTTGATTTCTTTCCTTTGGGATGGTACTGTTTGTAAACGTCCCGATGGTAGGTTTCCTGATACACCAATACGGAGTAAACACCGGCGTCGTGCAATTGCCGGTATTCGGTCTCTGAAAGCGGTTGTACTTCTACGGATATATTCGAAAAATCCGGTTTGATCTGCGCAATGGCTTTTAAAAAGTAATCGATATTTACCGTATAGTTGGCTTCTCCGGTAACCAATAATACATGATCAAATCCCATTTCTTTTAAAACAACGGTTTCCTGAGTGATTTCAGTTGCAGTTAGCGTACGCCGTTTGAGTTTGTTGTCAAAACTAAAACCGCAATAGGTACAGATATTCTGGCATTCGTTACTGAGGTACATCGGCGCGTACATCTGTATCGTTTTTCCAAAGCGCTTTTTGGTCAGCGTATGACTAATCTGCGCCATTTGCTCCAAATAGGGTTGTGCCGCCGGAGAAATTAAAGCGATAAAATCGTCCAGATTTCGTTTGGAGTTGACTAAGGCTTGTTCGACACGACTGGCCTGGGTTTGGTAAATTTTTGCCTGTACTGCGTCCCAGTCATATGCTTCGAAAACAGATTGGAATGTTTTTTCCATAACCGGCTTATTCATATAAAAAAGATGTCAGCGGACTCGAGGCAGCGGCGTTACTTACGATAGGTGCCAAACGAGCCTCATACGCTTTACGTCCGGCGATTACGGCTTCTTTAAAGGCTTCGGCCATGCGCTCGGGATTTCCGGCCACAGCGATCGCCGTATTGACAAGTACAGCATCGGCTCCAAGCTCCATTGCTTTAGCGGCATCCGATGGTGCGCCTATTCCGGCATCAACAATAACGGGAACCTTGCTTTGTTCGATAATGATTTCCAGAAAGTCCTGGGTTTTTAACCCTTTGTTGCTTCCGATTGGTGCGCCCAATGGCATTACGGCAGCGGTTCCGGCATCTTCCAGTCGTTTGCACAAAACCGGATCGGCGTGGATATACGGGAGAATTACAAAACCAAGTTTGGCCAGTTCTTCGGTGGCTTTTAAGGTTTCGATCGGATCGGGTAACAGGTATTTCGGATCGGGATGGATTTCCAGTTTTAGCCAGTTGGTTTCCAAAGCTTCACGAGCCAATTGTGCCGCTAACACGGCTTCTTTAGCATTGCGGGCACCGGAGGTGTTGGGTAAAAGATGAATGTGTTGGTGTTGTAACGCTGTTAAAAGAGAGTCGGTTTCCTTTTGAAAATCGACACGTTTTAAGGCTACGGTTACCAATTCGCTTTCCGAAGCCAAAACGGCGGCTTCCATTTGGGCAGTCGATCCGAATTTTCCGGTGCCTGAAAATAAACGGGAACGAAAGGTTTTATCTGCGAGTTTAAAGGGTTCCATATAGTTTTTGATTGAGTTGGGTGAGTAGTTGTTTTGGATTCGGATGTTCGCTGATCATTCCCGAAACGGCAATACCGTGGATGCCGGTTTCCAGTAGGGAATCAATATCATCTAAGGTGATGCCACCGATGGCATATATCGGGATATTGTACTGTAGTTCGGCTAACGATTGTAGGATGTCGGAATACCCACTATGACCTAATAGCGGACTTAATTTTTGTTTGGTGGGCGTAAAGCGAAACGGCCCCAAACCGATATAATCGCATTTTTCGTGATAGCGCTGGAATACCTGTTGTAAGGTGTTTGCCGTACCGCCAATTATTTTGTTGGTTCCAAGCAGTTGTCGGGCTTTGGATACGGCCATATCGTCCAATCCAAGGTGAACGCCATCGGCTTCAATTTGTTTGGCAATTTCGGTATTGTCGTTGATAATTAAGGTAGCGTTGTATTGCAAACAGCTTTTTTTGACGGATTCGGCTAAAAGATACTGCTCTTTTTCGGTTCCGTTTTTAAAGCGCAATTGAATCCATTTACCGCCATTTTCCAAAACGGATTCGATATGGTGCAATTGTTCACTTAGCGTGTCACCTTGTGAAATATACTGGAGTTTAGGAAGCATAAAGCGTTAGTTTTTGTTGTTGTAATGATGTTGGCATTCTCGAAAACGTTGGATCGCATTGGTACTGTTCCAGATCGTTCCCAAAAGCGCGATGTCGTCAAAGCCATTTTCGAATGCTATTGTCATATTGCTAAGTGTAATTCCGCCCAAAGCAATTAGTTTGGTGTTGTGATTGGTTCTGTTTTTTACAGTTTCCAATAGGTTTTCGGACGATCGATAACCGGGTTTGGAAATACTTTCGAAAACCGGACTTAAAAAGGCGTATTGATATATATCTGGTAAGTTGTTGAAACTTTTGACGGAATGAATACCTGTGGAGTAACACCTGACAGGTTTCAAAAACCGGTCAGGTGTAGCTGGTGCGAATTGCATGCGATCCGATTCCCGGATATGAATCCGGTTTATTCCGAAAGCTTCCGCGAGCTTATGATGTTGATGTAGTACCAGTCTATCCCGAAACGCAACCGGAAGTTGATCAAGATAATGTTGCATCTCGATTAGCGAAAAATCTGGTTTTCGGATATGCAACACTGCTAATCCTTCCCGGAACATTTCGGAAATAATTTCGAATTCGTTGGTTACATTATCCGGACAGGTGATTACAATCATGACTATAGATAAATTTCTTTTCCACTTTCGATAAACTCTTCCGATTTTTCCTGCATGCCTTTTTCGGCTACTTCACGGATCTCTTGTGAAATCTTCATCGAACAAAATTTCGGTCCACACATCGAACAGAAATGCGCCACTTTGGCACCGTCGGCCGGTAGGGTTTCATCGTGGAATTCCCGAGCCGTATCCGGATCTAACGCCAGGTTAAACTGATCTTCCCAACGGAATTCAAATCGGGCTTTACTCAGTGCATTGTCGCGGTATTGTGCACCCGGATGTCCTTTGGCTAAATCGGCGGCATGCGCGGCAATTTTATAGGTGATCACACCATCTTTTACATCTTTTTTGTTCGGTAATCCGAGGTGTTCTTTTGGGGTCACATAACACAGCATGGCGGTTCCGTACCAACCAATCATCGCGGCACCAATCGCGGATGTAATATGATCATATCCCGGAGCAATATCGGTGGTTAATGGACCTAAGGTATAGAATGGCGCTTCGGCACAATGTTCCAGCTGCTTGTCCATATTTTCTTTGATCATGTGCATCGGCACGTGTCCGGGACCTTCTATAAAAACCTGAACGTCGTGTTTCCAGGCAATTTTGGTTAGTTCGCCCAGAGTTTCCAGTTCGGCAAATTGCGCGGCATCATTGGCATCGGCGATCGATCCGGGACGTAGTCCGTCGCCAAGGGAAAAAGCAACGTCGTAAGCTTTCATGATGTCGCAGATTTCCTCGAAATGGGTATAAAGGAAGTTTTCTTTATGATGAAACAAACACCATTTGGCCATGATGGAGCCACCTCGGGAGACAATTCCGGTTACGCGATTTGCGGTTAGGTGAATATAGCGTAGTAATACGCCGGCATGGATGGTGAAGTAGGAAACGCCTTGTTCGGCCTGTTCAATCAAGGTGTCTCGAAAGATTTCCCAGGTCAGGTCTTCGGCGATGCCTTTTACTTTTTCCAATGCCTGATATATCGGTACGGTGCCAATCGGAACCGGTGAATTCCGGATAATCCATTCGCGGGTTTCGTGGATGTTTTTTCCGGTGGATAAATCCATAATTGTATCGGCACCCCAACGACAGGCCCATACGGCTTTTTCGACTTCTTCTTCAATGCTCGAAGTCACAGCACTGTTCCCAATATTGGCGTTGATCTTAACCAAAAAGTTGCGGCCTACAATCATGGGTTCGCTTTCCGGATGGTTGATGTTGTTTGGTATAATCGCCCGACCTGCGGCAACTTCACTACGGACAAATTCCGGTGTGATGCTTTTTTTGGGTGTATTGGCTCCAAAACTCTCTCCGTTATGCTGCTGTTGCATCGCGGTGGTCTGGGTGTTGAGTTGTTCGATGCGCTGGTTTTCGCGGATCGCGATATATTCCATTTCCGGTGTGATGATGCCTTTTTTGGCGTAGTGCAGCTGGGTTACATTGTGTCCCGCTTTGGCGCGTTTGGGTTGATGCAGGTATTCGAAACGCAAATGATCCAGTTTCGGATTGTTCAAACGTTCTTTTCCATAGTCGGAACTTACGGAATCCAGAATTTCTACATCGTTACGATCGAGAATCCATTGTTCGCGCAGCCGTTCGAGTCCTTTGCGAACGTCGATTGTTACGTTGGGATCGGTATACGGACCGCTGGTATCGTAAATCGTTACCGGCGGATTGTGTTCGCTGCCACCATTACTCAGTTTGGTATCGTGTAAGGCAATTTCGCGCATGGCGACTTTAATCGGATGAATCTCACCCGGGATATAGACTTTCGTTGAATTCGGAAACGGTGTTCTTGAAATTTCGTGTTGGTTTTCGTTCATTTTATGTGGTGTTTAGCAAGTTATCATCCTCCCTGGGTTGCAGAAATGATCAAGATGTGATCGTTTTCGGTGATGTAATGGTTGGGCCATTCGGTTTTAGGAATAACCGTGTTGTTAATGGCAAGAGCAATACCGTTTTGCTTATCGGGAAGTTCGCGATATAGCAAGTCCTGGACGGTCAGGCCGTCGTCGGGTATTGTTACGGGTTGATTGTTGATTGTGATTTCCATTCCTTAAAGTTGTGATATAGGTATGCACTTTAGGAATGGCTACATAGAATGAAGTCATTGCACTTTTCCCTACGCCAGTATGAACTGGATCAGGTTCAAAGGGTAAAATCTCAGCCTATATGGTATATAGACACCCCTAAAGTGAAGCAAATGTACTGTTTAATTTGAAATGTAAATCCGAAAAGTACGGATTTAACATTCGGACGGGATATGGATCAGTTCCGTTTCCAGCAGCTTTCGATATGATCATCTACCATGCCGGTGGCTTGCATATGCGCATAAACAACCGTCGATCCGACAAACTTAAAACCTCGTTTTTTAAGGTCTTTACTGATCTGATCGGATAGGGGTGTAGTGGCCGGAATATCGCGCAAGGTTGTGCGGGTATTTACTATCGGACCATCGCCAGTAAATCCCCAGATATATTTGGAAAAACTGCCAAATTCCTGTTGTACCTGCATAAAAGCCTGAGCGTTGGAAACGGCCGCACGCACTTTAAGTTTGTTGCGGATGATACCGGGATTTTCCAATAACTCCTGTATTTTGTCTTCGGTATACTGTGCAACGATTGTATAATCGAATTGATCAAAAGCTTCGCGGAAGTTTTCCCGTTTTCGCAAAATGGTAATCCAGCTTAAACCGGCCTGAAAAGTTTCTAATATTAGAAATTCGAATAGTTTCTGGTCCTCATAAACGGGTACGCCCCATTCTTCGTCGTGATATTTTTCGTATAGTGCGTCGTTTTTGCACCATCCGCAGCGTTCTTTAGTCTCCATCGGATATTGGGTCTTCTGATAAATATTTTTCGATTATATAATGTCCTAAATAAATCATCGGCGTTAAGCAAATCGCAATGATCAATTTGAACGTATAGCCGGTTGTGGCCATGTTAATGTATTCGGCAGTGGTGATTTTACCGGTCATCCAAAAGGCGATACCGGAAACGATAAAGCTGTCGAACAACTGCGAAATTACGGTCGATCCGGTACTTCGGAGCCAGATCATCTTTTTACCGGTTTTGTTGCGTAAAAACCAGAATATAGATACGTCAATGAGCTGCGAAATAAGGAACGCAATGATACTGGCGATCATAATCCAGATGCCTTGTCCGAATACGGCTTTAAATTGTTCGTCGCTTACGGTACTGATGCCTTTGGCGGCCGGAATTTGTATGGCTATAAAGAGAATCAGTAGGCAATAGGCGATGAGTCCGGCAGTGATAAACGATAATTTTTTAACACCATCACGGCCGAAATGCTCGTTGATCAAGTCGGTAGTGATAAATACCACAGGCCACGGAATGATTCCGATACTCATAATAAAAGGGCCTATCTGGATCAGTTTTCCACCGGTCAATTCGGCTACAACGGCATTGGCTATAAAGATCCCGGCTAAGATGATATAGACGAGATCCCTTTTGGTTTTAAACATTTTAGGGTAGTGTTTTTTGTATTTCCAAAGTTAATGAATTTGTGAATTGCGAAAACATAAAAAAAGCAACCGGATCACGGTTGCTTTTTGTTTAGTATTCTTGGTAAAAGGAGGTGGTATTGTCTTCGACTTTCCGGAAACTAGCCCTGAAATGATTTTCGTTGAGCGATTGTTCAATAATGGTTTTATACTGTGAAGGTAATTTTTCGGTGTCGATGATCTCGGTCTTTTCAAAAATCCGGTAGGCTTGTACATTAATACGTTCCCCGTTATGGATAAACGCGATCGGAAGCAGCTGCCTGCTGGTGTTTTCATCGTCTTTTTTAGCCTTGATCAACTGATAAAAATAATAGCTTATTTTCTTACCGTTGTTTTCAATTACTCTTTTTTCAAGTAGTGAAAGGGAATCATTTTCGGTAAGGCTTTCAAGATTTAGCAGGGCCGATGTTGCAATTTCTTCATCGGTAAAGCGATCTGAAAAAGAGAAATCCTTTTTGTTGGCCAGCAATTGCAGGGTTACAAAGTTGGTTTTTGGGTTTTGCAATAAATCATCTGTTTGTTTGCTGTTCAGCCTATTGTTGATGGCATCCAGACGAGCCAGTTCAATATCCACTTCGGTCAGGTTTAATGCCTTGATTTTTTGTAATAACTGCAACGTGTTTTTGTTGTTTTGCGAATGATACATACTGTTGATATGTAAAATCAGGTTTTCGGACGGTGCTTCTGTTTCGTAATCGGCTTCGTCTTCCACTTCCTCGTTTTTTTCGATCCAGCTTAGCAGTCGTTTGTATTCCAGTTTGGCATTGGCTGCAATGTTATTGTGGTAATTTTTCATTTTACCCGGTTGTATAAGACCTTCGTCGAGCATATTGTTATACAGTGACAGGACCGGAGTGCTGTATTCTTTTATAGTGTAATAACGGAATAGTTCCGGAAACAGGATTTTGCTACCGTTCAGGTCCAGGTTAAAATAGTAAAACAAGGTGCTGATGTCATCCTCGTTATCCGAAAGCGGAAGGTCGTAATCCAGTAATTCCAGTATTTTTTTATAACCCGCTTTTGATTTTCGCTGTGCCAATATGTTAAGTATGGCTAGTTGTACTGTTGTTTTGGCATCGGGTTTTTTATAAAAGGTTTCCAAAAGGTTTATACTGCTGTTGTTTTCCAGCGCACCGATTTTGTTTAGGAGTTCGATTAGTGCTGAAGTTTCGCTGTCACGGAATTCAAAATGGTTTAAAAAGTCTTTTAGAGTTTGAAAATCCCTATCGGTAATTTTTAACTGGTCAACCGAATTTAAAGCCGAATAACGGATGGTATCGTTTGTGCTTAGCGCATCGGTACTAAAACGCTCGAGTTTGTTGTCGAATATGGAGCTTTCCGCTTTGTATGGCAACGGATTGAACGACTGGAATGTCTTTTCGATAAATGAATCATCATTGTGATAGTCCTTTTGCACCAATGCACGTAACAGGTAATAACCATGTTCCATAAAGACTGCTTTATATTTAATGGCCTGTGTAGAATTGTCTTTTGATGATAAGGCTTCAAATACGCGGATGTTCTTTTCTTTGTCGTATTGCTCGGTTTCTTTTAGCAGCGTATAAGTGTCGCCTTTGTCTTTCATAATCTCGTTCCACAGTGATGGTTGTAGCCCTTTTCTGCTATAAAGCAGTGGGTTGAGCAGGGAATTTTTGGAGTGGATGTGCAAGTCAAAATCATAATCAACATTTAGTGCATCGTCGGTATTATAACGGTTTAAAAAGAAATCCCGGAATCTGGTTCGGATACTATCCATGCCTATTTCACTTTCGTATTTGTGAAACTGGTAGTATAACAGGTCGACAATTTTACCGGAATCCGATTTTAAACTGTAATTCTGTGATTTTGAAAGGAAGGTGTTTTTTTCGTTGCTTTTTTCGGTATCGGGTTTGTAGAATAAGGTTCCGTTGTGCTTTTTGGGTATGGTCACCTGAAATGAATAAAGACTGTCGGTATAGACCTTGTTGGTTGTATTATAGCGGAAAGGTTCCTTTTGAAACGAATCGAAGAAACGGCGGTTGTCCTTTTCGGTTGCGTTTACGCTGCCTAACAGGTAGTATTTCTGTCCGGATATATAGGTCTTAAGCCGGATGTCGCGATCGCCTATTTTTGACCGGGATTCAAAGCTTTGTCTGGGCTGGTCGTAATGCGTCGACAGCGAATCGATATGCTGCTGTAAATAGAATTCGTAATGGATTTGTTTTTGTTCGTATTCCGAATTTTCAAGGCGATAATCGTGCAACGTTTTTTCGGTTACAAAATAGTAGGCTTTTGTGGCGGGATCGTATGCCTGGATTTGAATATCGTTTATCTTTTCGGGTGAATTGCCATAAATGCTGTTAAAAACGGGAAGCATTACCGAAAAACCACCTTTAGCGGGGCTGCTTTTTTCCCAGTTTTGATGTACGGTTTTTATTTTGATGTTTGGAAATACTTCGTTTTCGTATTGACGTACATATTTACCCGGGCCTGTCATTGAAACAGTGATTATTTCCAGTGGGGTAATATAGAAACGGTGGCGTTGGTTTTGACCGGTTTTGGTGATGTTCTTAATGTCGTAGCCACTGATGCTGTCTTTTTGAAAATATTTCTTCTCGAGTATTTTTCCAGGTATGTTTTCAAAAAAGAGACTGTCGATAGTTTTTGGGTTAAAAACAGCCGGGTCTTTTTTCAGGAAAAGGTTCAGGGCTTGCCGTTTAATGCTAATCACGCCACCATTGGTGAAATCGGGAGCGCCCAGGTTGTTGTCATTTTCCAGTATATTGGGTGTTAACGGCAATTGTACCATACTGTCGCTGGTTCCGGACATTTTGTATTTCGGAGCCATAAAGAAATTTTCTATCGCTTCTTTTTTGTTTTTACCCACATCGGTAAAGGAGCCGAAAACAGGGGTTACCTGATAGCCTTTTTCGCGCAACATACTGATGATTCCTTTTTTGCCGCCCAAATGTGCCGCTCCTACGGCCGAAAAAAGACTTCCTTTGTGAGCCAAAGAGTCGATACTTTTGGTCATAATCGTATTCCGATTAGAGATCAGTGCTTCATAGGCTTTTTGTGGGAAGATCATCCGGTAAAGAGAGTCCAGCATTTCGACGTCTTTTTCGCGGTAGTATTCGGATATGGCGTCGGCTAAACTGCGGTTTTTTAGTAGTTTGTATAAGGCCAGACGGTGTTCTTCCTTCGGGACAAAATTGTCGGTTTTAATCTGTGACAATGAAAGAAATGAGGTTTTGGTATCTTCCAGTCCTACCACTTTTTTCTTGTGTTTCCGTCCCGTCTGATAGATAAACATATCCAGATAGGTGTTTTCCTGATAATCAGCTTTTTTATTGTCGGTACGGGATAACAGACTGTTGAAATAATTGTGAGAGGTAAATATGTTTTGAAGGTCCTGTTTTTTTACCGGGAACATATAGAAGCCGGAATAAAAGCGGTCCTGAATACTGATTGTAGTATTGGTGAGCAGTTCGTAAGCGTCATTCCAGGTTTCCGGGTCGCTTTCGTTACCAACCATATCAGCGGCCAGTAAGTGTGTGAAAAAATTATCCGACAGGTGATAGGAGATTTTATCGCTGAGGTGCATTGTCCCGTAGAGATAGGAATTTTTAGAGAGGCCGTTTCCGGAAATTTCCCATAACAGGCTTTTATTATTCTGAGCCGACAGGATTCCGGAAAAGAAAATTGCGAATAGGAGGAAAATGATTTTTCTCAATTTTGTATTGTTTTAAGAAGTAAAATAAACAAAATAAAACCCCAATCACAGATTGGGGTTCGTTTTACCATTGCTGGCAAAATTGTTTTCCGGTAAAACCGGAATAGTGTTATTATGCTAAAGCAGCTCTTTTGAAACCTGTAACAGTTAAAGCTCCGTCTACTGATTTTACATATTCTGTAACGCTCATTTTTGGTTCTTTAATATAATCCTGGTTTACTAAAGTGTTGTCTTTGAAGAAACGTGCTAATTTACCTTTAGCGATGTTGTCTAACATAGCTTCTGGTTTTCCTTCCTGACGTAGTAAATCTTTAGCGATTTCAATTTCTTTTTCGATGATAGCAGCATCAACACCTTCTTCGTTTAATGCGATTGGCGCCATAGCAGCCGCTTGCATTGCTACGTTTCTTGAAGCTTCTTCAGCACCGTCAACGTTAGCTGATAACGCTACTAATGTAGCGATTTTGTTTCCAGCGTGTATATAAGATCCTACGAATGCTCCTTCTAAACGCTCGAAAGAACCGATTTCGATTTTCTCTCCGATAACTCCTGTTTGCTCGATCAATTTGTCAGCAACAGTGATTCCATTGAAATCAGATGCTAAAAATTCTTCTTTAGTAGCGAAGTTGATTGCTTGATTCGCTAAATCTGTAGCTAATTTTACGAAACCTTCGTTTTTACCTACGAAGTCCGTCTCACAGTTAAGTGAAATCACAACACCAGCAGTTTTGTCAGCGTTTACAACAGCGATAACAGCTCCTTCAGTTGACTCTCTGTCAGAACGGTTAGCAGCAACTTTCTGACCTTTTTTACGTAGGTTTTCGATTGCTAAATCAAAATCTCCATCAGCTTCAACTAAAGCTTTTTTACAATCCATCATACCGGCACCGGTAATTTGTCTTAATTTATTTACGTCTGCAGCAGTAATATTTGCCATTTTGAAAGTGTTTTATTTTTAGGTTAAAAAAATGAAGTCGTTATGTTGATAGTCGCCCCAAAAGTAAGCATCCACCAGCATAACGACTTTATCATAATGTTATTTTTATTCTTCAGTTGAAGTCGTTGTAGCTTCTGTTTGAGCAGCTGCTACTTCTCCAGCTGGTTGCTCTTCTTTGTCAGATTTTCTGTCAGAAAGTCCTTCAATGATAGCACCACTTACTAAAGATAAAACTTTGTCGATTGATTTTGAAGCATCATCGTTAGCCGGGATAACATAATCAACCTGACGTGGGTCAGAGTTGGTATCTACCATAGCAAAAACTGGAATGTTTAATTTTTGTGCTTCTTTTACAGCGATGTGTTCCGCTTTGATATCCACTACAAACAACGCAGCTGGTAATCGGGTCATATCGGCAATAGAACCTAAGTTTTTCTCAAGTTTTGCACGAAGACGATCTACCTGTAAACGTTCTTTTTTAGATAATGTCATAAAAGTACCGTCTTTCTTCATTTTATCGATAGAAGCCATTTTCTTAACAGCTTTACGGATCGTTACGAAGTTAGTCAACATACCACCTGGCCATCTTTCAGTGATGTACGGCATGTTTGCTGCTGCAGCTTTTTCTGCAACGATATCTTTTGCTTGTTTTTTGGTAGCTACGAAAAGTACTTTTCTACCAGATGCAGCGATTTTTTTCAAAGCCTCATTAGCCTCTTCGATTTTAGCTGCCGTTTTATATAGGTTGATAATGTGAATACCATTACGCTCCATATAGATGTAAGGAGCCATGTTTGGATCCCATTTTCTAGTCATGTGTCCGAAGTGAACACCTGCTTCTAGTAATTCTTTAACTTCTACTTTGTTTGCCATTTTGTAATAGTTTACGTTCTGTTGTATTAGCAATGGTGAAGTAGCGGTACATCAGTGAACTGATAGTCTGGTCTTCGCCATTTAGATGCTAAACTAATTCCTGCCTCAGCAGGAGAGCAACAAAAACTTAGTTTTTTTAATAATAAATAAATATTAACGTTTCGAGAATTGGAATCTCTTACGAGCTTTCTTCTGACCGAATTTCTTACGCTCAACCATACGAGGATCTCTTGTTAGTAATCCTTCTGGTTTTAAGATTGCTCTGTTCTCAGCTTCTACTTCACACATAGCTCTTGCGATTGCCATACGTACAGCTTCTGCCTGACCAGTTGTTCCTCCTCCGTATACATTTACTTTGATGTCAAAATTAGCAGCGTTTTCAGTCATTGCTAATGGTTGCATCACTTTGTACTGTAATGTAGCCGTTGGGAAGTAAGTTGTAAATTCTCTCTTGTTTACCGTGATGTTTCCAGTTCCTTCTGTAACATATACACGAGCAACAGCGGTTTTTCTTCTACCGATTTTGTGAATAACTCCCATTACTTTAGATCGTTTAAGTTAACGGTTTTAGGTTGTTGTGCATCATGTTTGTGCTCAGTACCTACATATACATTTAAATTGCGGAATAATTGTGCTCCTAATTTGTTTTTAGGCAACATTCCTTTTACAGCTTTCTCTACTAATAATGCAGGGTTTTTTTGTTGCATTACTTTAGCAGATAAACTTCTTTGACCACCTGGGTAACCTGTGTGACGGATATACGTTTTATCCTCAAGTTTGTTACCTGTTAGGTTGATTTTTTCTGCGTTGATAACAATCACGTTATCTCCACAGTCCACGTGCGGTGTATAACTTGGCTTGTATTTACCTCTTAATAGCATGGCTACTTTTGAAGCAAAACGACCTAAGTTATGACCTTCAGCATCTACAACGATCCACTCTTTTTGAGCAGTTGCCTTGTTAGCTGATACTGTCTTGTAGCTTAAATTGTTCACAATAATTTATTTTAATTAAACATTCCATCCCCAATAAAGGGGTTGCAAAAGTACAAATATTTATTTTAAATACAAATGTCTGTCGAATAATATTTTATCGATTGATAATCAGTTGGGTTATCTGTCATTTTATAACGATTTAAGAGTGTCGTTGTCGATTCAGACGCTTTTTTTGACCGGATCCGGAAATAGTTATCCTGTTAAATACCGGTTTTGATGCTATTCTTTGGTGAAAGTCAGTTTGCTATCGCCCTGTTTTAAAAGTAATCCCTTGTCTTTAAAGGTGATTTCAATTCCGGCCGGATCAAAAATGAATTCCGTCGGACTTAACGCATTTAGCGGAAACGGGCTTTGTCCGGTCGCCTGACCTTGTAGTTTTCCGTTTTCTACGCGGATCGTTAGTTGTAATGGAATCTGTTTGGAACTGTACACACCTTCATAGCTTTTTAAAAGCTTCGGATCGACCGCTATGGATTTTAAGTTCGGAAAGCGATACGGGATTTTATAATAAATACTTAGGACGCCCAGTAACAGGTCGTTTTCGTTATAGTTGTTTCCGTTTACGATAAGGGAAACCGCCGTTTTATCCGTTGAATGATACGCTACAACCGAACGGAAATCTTCAATAATTCCGTTATGACCTAAAAAGCGTTTGTCGCTAAATGGAAATTGTAACAATCCTTTGCCGTATCCGTTTTCCATAGCGGTCATTTGTGCCAGTGAAGTGGGTTTGACAATTTTTCCGGTAAAAAGGGCGTTGATAAAATCGGTCAGATCGGATGGTGTCGATACTAAGGCACCGGCGGCATTGGCCACGCTTAAATCCCAGGATGGCGTTTTTTTCCATTTGTTACCGGCGAAAGAATAGGAAAAGGCCTCGTCTTTACCCGGTACGCTCTTTTTAGGGTAATAGGTGTTTTTTAAACCAATTTTGCCAGCAATTCGGGTGGCAACATTATCGCCATAGTTTTTTCCGGTGATCGATTCGATGATATAACCCAATAAAAGATAATTCGAATTGCTGTATTCGGCTTTAGTGTCGGGTTCGAAAACCGGTTGCGCTGCCGCGATGCGTTTTAACATGTCGCGTTTGGTTTGCGGCTTGGTTTTATAGGAATCAAAGCTGTTGTCGGTATAGTTGGCGATGCCGCTTTTATGGTTGAGCAGCATTCCGATGGTAATTGTGTTGGAATTCGGAATTTCAGAATAAAACTTGGATAGTTTGGTGTCTAAGGTCAGTTTTTTTTCTTCAATCAATTGAAAAATGATAGCCGCAGTAAAGATTTTGGTAACGGAACCGATTCGGTATTTGGTATTGCTATCGGCTGAGATGTTGTTTTCCACGTCTGCAAAGCCATAATTCTTTTCAAAAACCACATTTCCGTTTTCCCGCAGACTTATGGCGCCCATAAATTTGTTGTTTTCATGTAAATAGGTTAGCAAACTGTCTATTTTGTTGAAACGCGTTTTTTCCTGAGCAACGATGGAAAAGGACAGAAGTAGTAGTGAAACGACAATTATTTTTTTCATAGAAAACGGACTTTTAGTTATCATAAATAACGTCCGAAAGTTACCAAAAATTATTGGCTTCCGATTTCAAAAATATAATTCTGTTCCCGAAACACTTTTGCAGTGCGAACAACTTGCATCCGAAGCGCATTCCGGGTGGCGATGGATTGGATGGTATCACAATCGCAATCTTCCGAAAGGATCATATAGATTTTGTTGGTTTCGGTACAATATTTCGGGAGTTCTGCGAATAGTTTTTCAAAGTAATCAAAGTTTTCACCACAAAACCAGGCCCTTTCAGCGGTGTTTTGAGGCGTTTTTGGATAATAAGGAGGATTGATCACGATATAATCGAATTGCCGATCCGATAATTCCTGAAACAAATCGGAATAAATGACAGATAAAGTTACCTGATTGGTGATCGCATTTTTTTGGAGTGCTTCAAGTGCCGTTTCGTTAATGTCGGAAGCGGTCACCTGTGCGCCTTTTTGGGCGGCCAGTATGGAAATGATACCACAGCCGCAACCCAGTTCGAGGAAGGTTTTGTTTTGCAACGGAAGCGGCTCGATAAATTCTAACAGCAGTTTGGTGCTGATCGTAATAAAAGGCGGAAACACACCCGGTTCTACACGAACACGAATGTTTTTATAGCGATAGTTCCGCGGTTTCGACAAATAGATCGCACTGGCTTTTTGCAAAAACGGACTGACGATGTGTTGGATCAGTTTTCTCATTATTCCGAATAAAAACCTTCGATTTCGGGTTGACGGTAGCGCCAGATTTTATGCAAAGCTTTGATCTCATATGGATACTGATAAATTCCGGTTTTATAACGTAATCCCGACAGGGTTTGTAATAGTG
Source organism: Flavobacterium sp. WV_118_3 (assembly GCF_039778605.1). Taxonomy (NCBI): domain Bacteria; kingdom Pseudomonadati; phylum Bacteroidota; class Flavobacteriia; order Flavobacteriales; family Flavobacteriaceae; genus Flavobacterium; species Flavobacterium sp. WV_118_3. The sequence goes on from NZ_CP156060.1 coordinate 3,608,404, forward strand.
TTTTTTTAAATCCTCTGATCCGGAAATCGGATACCGTAGGATAATAGCCGTTTAAAACCGTTTCGAAGTTTTTGATCGTATCGATCATATAGGGTTTTAACCACGGCGTAATCGGGTTTTTTCGAAGGTCGAAGTTTTCCCAGCTGGGCGAAATCCAGTCTTCCAATTGCGTAGGAAATGAAAATCCGGCATCCAGAATTTGCTGGTACAGTTCCGATCCTTCGGTTGGAACCGGACTATATAAATAAATGATAATTTCGGATTTCGGGTTGATCGTTTTGATTTCGCGGATAAAGTTAATATCCCATAAAATCTGATCGTATACTTCTTTTTCGGTCGCAGCCGGCATACCCAGTACAAAGGATAACTCCGGAACAATGTCGACGTTTTTCATCCGTAACACAAAATCTTTGATCATTTGTCCGGATTGCGTACCGCCTTTGTTCATTTGTTTTAAAATGGCATCGTTTCCGGTTTCGGCACCTAAAAAGATCATTTTGCAACCGGCTTTGCGCATCAGTCGGAGTTCGTCGTCCGAATACATATTGATCGTGTCAATACGACCTTCACCCCAATAACTGATGTTGTCGTTTAGGATTAGTTCTGAAAATTCCAACACTCTTTTTTTCGACGTAAAAAAATTATTGTCGTGAAATTCGATCGCGTCAATGTTATAGGTGTCTTTAAAATAGCGTACATCTTCGTAAATCCGTGCAGCCGACATGCCTTTCCAACGGGCATTGTAAATCGGAACAACCGCACAAAACGAACAGCTAAACGGACAACCCATGCTGGAATGATAGGAAAGCGTTTTCGATCCCATAAAAGTTTTGGCCAGGTAGTTGCGTACCGGGTAAAACTGGTTTAGGTATTCGTAGGGGAACTTTGGTAGCGTATCCTGATCCAATAAGGCTTCGGTTGCGGTTTTGGTTATCGTACCGTCCGCTTTTTTATAAATCAGGTTTTTGATTAAAACGATGCTTTCGGGTTCGTTGTTTTCCAAGGCAGCTAAAAGCGATGGAAAGGTTTTGTCGCCGGGACCATTGATAATATAATCCACATAACCGGAATCCAAAGCGACTTTATATTGATTGGACGCAAAATAACCACCCCATATGGTTGTGATTTGCGGAAACTGTTGTTTTATTTTTTTGGTAAATGGAATGGCTTGTTTCAATTGCGGACCGGGCATAACCGTAGAACCAAAGTATTTGAATTCGCCTGTCGAAAGATAACGTTCGATGGTTTGCCACGGATCGGTTTCCAGATTGCCATCTACAAAAACATAGTCGTAATGCCCATGAATAGAGGCGCCTACCTGTAAAATGGAATTCGGTATCCGGTGCTTACTATTGGCACTTCGGGGATTGAATAATATAACCTTGTTCGTATTCATGTTATCGCAATAACGAGGGTTTTGAGGTAAGTACTAATTGAACCAGTTGTGCTATGGCGGCACCCAATAAAGCGCCACTCATTCCATAGTTTAAATATACTAATATTGTTGATAGTATAGCATTGATCAACGTTCCGGTGAGTAAAATTTTTATAACGGTTTTTTCCTGATGATTCCGAAAGAGTTCCACAATTTTGATACCATAAATAAACGAAGGGTATACATATAGGAAAGCAATCGTGTAAAACCAAATGGAAAGGCTGGTTTTTAGGTAGTACATCGTGATCAAATGGATGATCAATAAGCCGATTGGGACCAGGAATAATCCCAGCAAGCTTAGTTGTTTTTGAATTTGACCCACAACCGACGTGGTATTCCGGTATATGTTTTTGGTAAACGGGGTATAAATAAATGCTGCAACCGACATGGCAAAAACCAGCAGACTATTGAGTACCTGATAATTGGCAACAATGGTTCGGTTTTCGAAATAGTCGATGATATATAAGTCGATTTTTGAAGTGAAAAAGCCCAAAACCGACAATAAAAAGAATGGAAAAGCCTGTTTGTAATAGGAAAAGTCCATTTTGATATTCCCGGAAGATAGGTATTTTTGAAACAATACAAAATAACCGGTGCCGCGGATAAACTGGTAAAAACTGTAATTAACCAACAACGAATAAATCCCGAAATCGTCTTTTAGCCAATAGAAAGGAAACAGGAATACCAAAAAACTAATGACTTCGATCGCTATGGAGGCGTTGAATTTCTTTTCGTAAATGACCAATGCTTCGGTGGAATGATTAAAATAGCGTCCCAATAACCATATAAAAATGTAAAATGTATAGGTAACCGGAAAAAAACAGAGGCTTCCAATCGAAAATAGAAAGACTAAAGGCAAACGGGTAAACAGTATTCGGGAATAGTTCTTTTTGATTCTATTCGGAAGCATACTAAACAACCGCAAGACATATTCTTTATTTCCCCAGTTGATCACCTGAATGGCAAACAGCGTATACAACAAAATCGAAACAAATGCACCCCAGATTTCTTTTTGCGCAAAATGAATCACCAAAAATGGAATAGCCATACCAAAGGCCGATACGATGATTTGGCGTAGCGTATTGCTCGAAATATGTGCAATTCGGTTGTAATGGTTTGCTCTCAATGGACTGTGTTTTTTCGCAAGGTATAAAATCCGATACCACGGCCGTAATCCGATAAGTACAGGATCGTTTTGTTCTTTAATACGATGGCTTTTTGTTTGTGATCACTGCCAACGGTTTGTTGTTGTCCGTTATAAAAAATCTGGTTGTTTTGGATAACCGCTTCGGCTATTTTTACCTCGGGAAGAGGAAGAACCGCCGAATGGGTTCCGTTTTCATTCCGGTAAAAATAACGGAGTTCGTTGCCGGAAATGGTATAATCATAAAGCAATATCGGACTGTCTTTTGGAAGAAGTGCTTTGCTGTTTTCGGATGGTTTGGAATAGGAACCAACAAAACCAATCGGTATGATAATTAACGGAAGTAACAGCATTCCTTTTGGAGAAATGGTTTTGCGCTCGGGAAAGAGAAACAGTACAAAAAAGAACAATAGACCTGCTAGTCGGATATAGGAAAACGGGAATGCTTTGGTTAAAAATAGTGATAACGGAGCATTGCAGATCGCGAATAGTACTATAAATAGGGTGATTTTTGTATAAGACGGTAGGCGTTCTTTTGCCAGAAAAATAAAAGGAAATAGCAATACAATAAACGTATAGGTACTTCCGTAGGGCGACAGTAGTATGGCAGCGATGATCCAATAGGAAAAAGCAAACAGTTTATCGTGGTTTTGGGAAACGAAAAATCCGATATAAAGCAGACTCAGTTTAAAAGTGATCCATACGATTTGAAAAAATAGCGGACTGTTCCATAACGGATTTGGATTTTCGATCGGATCGAAAAGCAATAGTCGTTTGGTAAACATATAAAACGACTGGTAATTGTCGACAAAAGCGGTAGCGATTTCACCATTCGAAGCTTTCGGAAATACGTCTTTTAAAAAGAAAACCCAGATTTCAAATCCGCTTATGGCAACCGACAGTAATGTCAAACCTGCGCAAACTCCGATCAGATATAGAGCGGCTTTAAATTTTTTTCGAAAGAGTAAAAATAAGATCAATAGTACGGGGAATATTTTTAAAAGAATGGCAATACCCCAAAACAGACTCATCCGGAAAAACTGCTTTTTTTCGTACGCCAGCCAGCCTTCAGCCAACAAAAAGAAAAGTAAAAAATACAATTGTCCGAACAACAGGTTGTTTTTGATCGGAATAAAAAAGAGAAACGGCACCAAAACCAGATAGATCGGTTGGATGGAATAGTACTGGAAGATCCGCCTCAGACTATAAAGAAACAGCACACTGCTGATCAGATTGAATATAATTTTAGCCGTATACGGATCAAGAATGTGAAACGGATAAAAAAACAGTGCTAAAAACGGTGTGTTGGGTGCGAAACTGGTAAAAACGGACGTATAACCCAAGGCCGAAATCTTTTCATTAAAAATAGCCGGGAAATACAAATCGGAGGTAAAATGACCTTCCGAAAGAAAATAGCTGCCAAAATAGTAATTCGCAAAATCATGTAAGACGAAACCACTCGCCTGATAGAGGTAAAAACCACACAGTGTAATTATCGGAAGCAAAGGATAATAGGTTTCGAACAGTTTTCTCATAATCCGGAACATAAACAGCCTGTTTTTGCAGGACTTAGTTCAAAGATACGCGAAAACCCTTAATCTGTACACAACGAATAATGTGATCTATTAAACAGGTTGTTCGTTATTAAAAAAATATCCTCTTTACTGTTAAACTGCAAAACCCGACTTGTATTTATGCTACTTTTTAAAGTTTTATAAGAATAAAGTAGTATTTTTCCACTCAAAAGTTGAAAGAAAAATAACACTTTTTTAGTTGCAGGTTTTAGAATTGGTATTGTGTTTCGAAAATGAACGACAGGACACTGAGAAACCTGCAGTTTTGGTCTTTGACCTTTAAATCCTAATTGAGATATGGCCTATTTATACGATGTAAAAGTAAAATCGATTGATGTCGCAAACAAAATAGCGATTTTAGATATAGACACGATTCATCCGGACGCGATGTATTTTAGTAACAATCTGGCGTTTGCGATTCGCCTGATCCGGGACGCGGCTTTGGGAGCAAGCGAATTCAACGTAAATGACAGCGCGAAAGCCGTGAGATTTGGTGCTTAACAAAAATAGAGATGAACGAAAATTTACAACATAACCCCGAGAAACCCGCAGTATTGGTTTTTCATCTATCGGAATTCTTTCAAACGTATGGGATCTCGATTGCAAACCTCTCCCAAACGGTTTATGATTCCCCTTTCTATATCTACGATCGATCCTTTAAAGATAGAGACCTGAAATTTGTGGATGAAAAGCCCATAAACGATGAAGATTGTGATGCCGGTTTTGCAATCCTTAAGGCCATTTGGAACGAATATGTAGGGAAAGCGAAAACACCCGGTTTTTCTCGTGTTTTTAAAATCATGACCGACCTTGATACCGATGATTTCTATATCGAGTCACGATACGGTTTTGTTCCCGGTTATGATATGGATTCTGCAATTGCGACCATCACCCAACAAAATTTTGAGGTAATCCGATGGGATGAATTTTGGAATCAGGATAGTGAAGAATAAGGGTTGACTTCAGATTGTTTCCTTTTTTATGATTTGGAAAATAAGGCAAAATGAAACAAGTTGGTTTTTTGTAGCGCATAACGCAACGAGACGCGTAAAACACCCAATCCGTACACAATACTGCGTTGGAGGTTGATCGAAGAAGCATCTTCAAAATAATGTGTTGGACACGAAACTTCGCCAATCCGGGCGTCGTGATAGCAAAATTGCGCCAGTATTTCGTTGTCGAATACAAAATCGTCGGAATTGTTTTCAAAGTCGATCTGTTGCAAAACGGAGGCTTTAAAGCAACGGTAACCCGTATGGTATTCGGATAATTTCTGATTCATCATCAGATTTTGAAATAACGTCAGCATACGGTTGGCGATATATTTGTAAACCGGCATGCCGTTTTTTAAGGCGCCTTTGCCTAGTATTCGTGAACCCAATACCACGTCATATAAATCGCTTACCACCAGATGTACCATCGATGGAATCAGTTTGGGTGTATATTGATAATCCGGATGCAACATGATGATAATATCGGCGTTTAATTCAAGGGCTTTTTGATAACAGCTTTTCTGATTGGCGCCGTAACCTTTGTTGCGGTCATGGGCAATGATATGTTCAATACCCAGTTCCCGTGCAATCCGAATCGTATCGTCTTTGCTAAAATCATCGGTCAGGATGACGTCATCGACGATGTCGAAAGGAATTTCGTTATACGTCTTTTCTATGGTTTTACCGGCATTATAAGCCGGAAGTACGACTACTATTTTTTGATTGTATACCATATCAGTTCAGGTGGTTGACTTCGGTTTGTGATAGTTCCCGTACGTGATCCGAAACGCTTAAGCTCTGCAATGGTGCCAGCGATTCGATATCTTTACGATGGTAAAGGTTTCCCAGAAATGGAAATTCATCGTACGTATGCGTGGGTAGTCCGGCCAGGCGGTTTTGAACCTCGGTTAAGGTGAGATTCCATTCCCGACTTAAACGTTCGGCCGAAGGTTCCATAAAGGAAATATAAAGCAGTTCCGTTAGGGTGTGTTGTTGTGTTTGCGAAAAATTGACACCCATTGGGAGGTTGTTTTTTAACGTGTTATGCGAAGTCCGGAAGTCCAAAAGCCGGTCGCGGAAATCGGTATACGGCAGAAAACCGTTGTGGTTGTTCTGAACGGTAAATAACGGTTGTATGGACGATTCGTGACACCACATGCATTTGGCGGGTTTTCCGGCATTGGAATGCGTCGGATCGGCATTGTTTTTCCGAATCCCGTTGGCGTCGAATATCCCAAAGCGAAGCTGACCGTTGTCTAATAATTCGATGGTTTCGTATTCGGTTACCGCTCCATTGGCCGGATTGATCTCGGTTGACAAAAAGACCTGATTTAATCCGTTTTGTTCGGAAAACCGTATGATACGATGTTCCAGTGATACACCCGAATTGTCCACATAACCTTTTTCGGGTTGTAAGGTGTAATGGCTCAGGAGTATGTCCAGTTGTTCGGGTACGCCTGTTAAGGCATAATAATGTTCGGAAGCACCGAGCAACAAGGTAACATACCGACCCAAATCGATTGTTTGCTGTTGTTGGTATTCCTGGGAATTTTTGATCTTTTGATGCAAACGGTTCAATAGAACCTGTGCATTTTCCGATAATCCAATGGCTTTACTGTCCACATAAATCCGATTGCCATTGCTATACACACCGGATACATCAGAAGGTAACTTCGCACCGATATACGACAAAGCCCATTTTAATCCGATCAACGATTTATTGATATCGTCGTCCTCATACGCCTTGTTCCATCGGAGTACAAGCGAATCGTCTCCTTTTTCCATCAGATCGGAATAGGAATCGTTCGCGCAGGCGACAAGTAACAGACTAAAAACGAGCAATAGTTTTTTCATGCGGGATTGGTTTGGTAATAATACGGGTAACGCGGTAGATATAATAATTTGTGTTTCGGACAATACAAGGCGACAAATGGGTTAGTTTTTTAAGGCGAATCGTATTTTCCGGGTTTTGGGTGATATTTCGGGCGGTAATAAAAATAAAATCACTGTTTTGTTCGCTATGCGTTGCCAGTAATGCGATGAGCTGACTATCGGTTATAGCAGTATTACAGTTTTGTTCCCAATTGCAAAGTCCCTGATTCCGATTGGTGCATAGGAAAAACGGACGCTTGTCCAGATAAGGGGCAATAATGGTTCCTTCGCAAAACTGCGTAACGGTTTCCATTTTCGATAAACGCTGTTGCTCCAGATAAGCGGCTACCTGTTTTCCGGACGAAAAGGGTTTCCAATAGTCGTATAGATAAGCTATGATTCCACTGCTGAATTGTAATAATAACAGTAAATAAAGAACGGTTCTCCGTGCAAAATCCCGATTGATGTTGTTCCGGATACGATATACATGGTAATGATCCATCCATAAAGCAGTGATCAATATGATATAGTTGATACCATCGAATCGCGTAGCGCCCAATTGGGTGATAAAGAAAAAACACTGTACGCCAAACAAGGCGGTGTAGGTAAACAACAAAGTGGCTTTTCGTTTGTAAAATAACAATAGCGGAAGTCCGTATAACAACAACCCGATGGCGGCCGAGATCGGTTTGCTATAGTTAACCAGTAAATTGGAATTCCAAAAATGAATGGTTCGGAAATCGGGTATCGTGATCCATCCTTTAAAAAGTGAGATAAAGCCTTTGGTAAAGCGTTCGTATAGCGTAATATTTTGTGTTCGGGATAGAAAGATACTATCGATAGACGGGAATAATTGTACGATTAATAAAACAAGACCCGCAGCAAAAACGAGATAGCCGCTGGTATAACGAAGTATGTTTTTTTTGTTTTCAATAGTGAATAATAAGAGTAGTGCCAGACTGACTACTGTAAACATCAGGTGAATATTGGCGGCCAATACCAACCAAAAGGCATAAAGCAGGAATTTTTCCTTTCGTTGGCGGTATAGTCCCAAAGCCAGAAACAGGAATAATAAGCCCAAAATATAATTCCGACTGATGAGGTTGTATTCGAACAGCATAAAATAACCAAAGACAAACAATACTTTAAAAAGCGTCGAAAAAGGCGATTTCCGTAGAAAAATGCCAACCGTTAGCGTGGATAAAAGTATATGTAGGAATTGCATCCAAAACGGATTATCCGTGATTCGGGTGAGTAAAAACAAGAGGATGTTCCACAGCATTGGATGGCCTTCGTGGCGCATGTTGTAAAACAGTTCCGAAAAAGAACCGCTGTCCAGCGCCAATAACCAGTGATGTGCTTCGTCCAGCCAAAGTTCATGATGCAAAATACCCAGCAGGCTTATTGTAAAATAAAGCAGGGTGATAAAAATGAAGTATTTCTTTTCGGCCGATTGGTTCATCGCTATAACTGTTTACTAATCCGCATCAGGCCACTGGCCAAAATGGATTTGGTTTTTAATTTCAGTATTTTGATCGGATTCCGGTTTTCGGTTTTGATCCGCTCCCGGTGAAATTCCACTTCGTTTACCACTTTACTCACGGCATAATCGTAAAACTTACGGGAATAGGTTCTTTTAAAATCAATCTGACGGTCGGTTGAGGTTTCCCAATCGGGTTGTACGGTGATGCGGCTTTCCACCTCATCATACAAAGAAGTGCCTTTAATCGGATAGGCTACCGTAATGGTATATTCCGTAGGGTTGGCTTCTTTGAGGTATTGAATTGTCTGGTGAATGTCGTCTTCGGTTTCACCGGGATAGCCTACCATGATAAACGTTCCGGTTTCGATACCAAGGGCATTGGTTTTTTGAATAGCCTGTTTGACAACCGATACATCAACACGGCGATCCATCAGGTCAATGATTTTCTGGGAACCGCTTTCGGCACCAATCCAGATCCGATAACAGCCGGCTTCTTTTAAAAGTTGTAAAATGGCATCGTTAAGACGTTCGGCCCGGGTGATACATTCGAACGGAACTTTGGCGTCCTGGGCGAGTACTTCTTTATGGAATTCCGTCAGCCATTTATGACTCACGGTAAATACGTCGTCTACAAACCAGAGGGTGTCGGGATTGTATTGGTCTTTTAAAAGGCGCATTTCGGCAGCTACCTGTTGCGCCGGTCGTCTACGGTAACTCTGGCCATAGACAGCCGTGCTGCACCACTTACAGGTATACGGACAGCCGCGTTGTGTGGAAATTGTCATCGAGCTTTTCCCGTGATTCGTTTTCCAGGTTTGTAAATATTTTTCGATCGGAGCAGCTTCCCGGTTGGGTAATGGCAACTCGTCCAATTCCCGGAACTTGGTTCGGGCTTTTGTTTTGATCAATTGACCGTTGTCGAAAAAAGCAATACCATCAACAACCGTATAATCCGACTGTTCCATAATGGCCTGATAGAGTTGGTAGGTCGTTTCTTCGCCTTCGCCTATAATCAGAAAATCGGCGCCGGCATTCAGATAATTTTCGCAATTATAGGTCACGTCGGGTCCACCCAAAATGATTCTCGGAAAACCGTAACGGTAGTCCGTTTTCAGGATCCGAATCAATCGGATTACCTCAACTTTGGTCATCAGGTTGGTGTAAATGGCGATAACATCGGGTTGCATTTCAATGATATAATCCAGTTGTTCCTGTTGGGAATAAAACGTACTGTCGTAAACGCTATTCGGAATATTCCGTTCCAGCAGATAGCCCGAAATATAAAGCAATCCCAATGGTGGATAAGGCTTCATGATTTTTTGCTCCTTCGGATCGTCCGATATATAATACCCGTGTGTCAGTAGTATACTCATCTTTTTTGCAACGCAATAAAATAGTGATCGGAATAGCGCGACAGGAATCGAATGTTTCGAATAGTGTTTTCCAGAGAACCCAAAACGGCAGTTAAGCGTTTTTTATCTTTTACAAAGGGTTCCAGGTAGGAGGGTGGAATAAAAAAACCAACGGGTTTTATTTGGTTTACGGCAAAATGGCGTTGTGCCATTCGTTTGATGTCGGATGGATTGTAATAATAGGTCGTCACCGCTTCTCTGTCGACATTAGCGATTGCTTTTTCGCGTTTACGACGGAAGGCTGCTTTCCATTGGCCTTTTAGCAGAAAATAAAACTGTTCCCATACCGTATTTTTTGGCATGATCACTAAAAATAACCGACCGTTTGATGTTAGCAACCGATGGGCGTTTTCGAAAAAGGCTTTAAGTTCCGGTTCGGAAAGACAATTCAGTCCGCCAAAATCGGAAAAGATCGCATCGAACGTCTGATTTGGAAAAGCCGCGGGAAGCGTATTGATATCAGCCTGCCGGAAAGTAATCGTCCCGGTAGTGTCTTTTTGTCTGGCTGTGATGATCATTTGTTCCGAAATATCGGTGGCTGTTATCTGATAGCCTTGTTGCGATAACCAAATGGCATCTTCGCCCGTTCCGCAGTTGATTTCCAATAGCGAGCGGATTGTACTATTACGAAGTGCTTCTGTCATATGACGATAGACCAGATCGCGTTGCAACCTTCCGATTACCGTATGGGTAAACGTTTGGTCGTACGTGGCTGCGGCTATGTCGAACGAAGCACTCATGGTTTTTCTAAAGCTTTTATCTGATAACGGTCGATTCCGGCACTCGGAATATAATAACCCAGTTTGACAATGGATTTTAATTTGTCAGGGCGTACCGGATCGCGAAACAGGTTTTTTAGAAAATAAAGCCCCTGACTAATACGGTATTCCTTGTGAACCAATCGCTGTAATTTGCGATAATATTCGGAGGAATAGGTGCCGTGAAACATCATGTCCAGATCGTCCGAATCGGTCCAGTTGGATTTCTGTTTGAGGTCTTCTTTGACCTTGTCGTAAAATTTGGTGCCTGGTAAGGGATAGGAAACGGAAATCCCGATATTATCGGGTAACAGTTCTTTAACCATGGCAATGGTTTTTTGAATGTCTTCCTGGTTTTCGGTCAGATAACCGAATTGCAGGAAAAAAGCAATTCGAACGTGGTTCTTTTTTAACAAACGGGTGGCTTCATAAATCTGAGCTACCGTGGTGCCTTTGTCCATCGCGTCCAGAATTTTCTGGGAAGCACTTTCGGCGCCAATCCAGACTTCTTCCAATCCGGTACGAGCCAATACGGCAATGGTATCTTCTTTTAAAAGTAAGTCGGCGCGACTTTGTATATAATAACGGATCGATAGCTGTTGTTCGTCCAGTAGTTTTCCGAACTCCTGTACCCAGTTGGGTTTTAGACCGAAAATATCGTCGCACATCCAGAATCGGGTTACACCAAATGCGGACTTTAGATGGGCGATATGCCGTACGATATAGTTGGGCGAATGCGCGTTGTAGCGGTTTCCGTAAATCGGTTTGGCGCACCAGTTGCATTTGTACGGGCAACCGCGCGTGGTGGCGATATTGAGCGTAAACGGCTGACCGCTTTTTTGCCATTGGGCTTTATATGAATCGATGTCGACTAAATCCCAGGCGGGAAGCGGCAATTCGTCCAGATTTTGGATGATTTGTCGTTTGGGGTTGATCCGGATTTGGTGCGTGTTCGGATCGGTATAAATAATTCCGCTAATCGTAGCAACGGATGTTTTGTTTTCTAAGGTATTGATCAGTTCCAAAAGACTGGCTTCGCCTTCGCCTTGTAAAATATAATCGGCGCCTTTGTCCAGGTATTTTGGATAATGATCGGTCGAATCGGAACTGCATACAATAACGGTACACTGATGTTGTTTTCCGATGGCAATCATCTCAAAACACGCTTCCCGCATTTTGGTCAGACACATTTTGGTCAGGTAATTAAAACCGTCGTCATAAATCACCAGATAGTGTGGTTTGTTGTTTTCCAGTTTGCCGGCAATGGCACGCGGGTTGTCCAATAGGTTGGTGTCGAATAAATCGACCTGATAACCGGATTTACGTAACAATGACGCAGCATAGAGCGTTCCTAAAGGTGGAAAAGGGGTATGGTTTTTCCACTGCTTCGGATCGAGCCGGTAGTAGTACGAATGTGAAAACAGGATATCAGACATGTTCTTTGGTTAGCTGGATATGATGCGTAGTGTTAAGGTCGTCGTATTTCTGATTTAAAGCATCGATGATTCTTTTCTGGAAATTGGACGGATGGTGTTTGGATACTCTTTTTGATGACTTGAAGGCTATTGAAAATTCGGAAGCCAGTTTTCTTTCGAATTTTAATTTCCAAAACCAAAAAGTAGTTCTAAAGGTCAACTGTTCTATTTTGCGGCCAATCGAACCGGATAAAAAACGTTCGAAAGCAGCCGTTACTTTTTTCTTTTTTATCGGACGGATACTGTCAATATCGGTTCGGGTTTTATTCGGGAAAAAGGAATGTACCCATTGATTGCTTTCAAAAAACGCCGTGAGTTTCTCTTTCCCGTATAGTGGAATTAAAGTTACAATTTCTGTAGCCGTAAAACGATTTTTTTCTTCAATTTCCAGATTATCTGCTGTAATAAAGTAGTTCATACAGAAATATTTCCGGGAATTAAACAGGAATAACTTTTTGTAGAGTACCAGACACGTCCGGCAGGTCCATAAATGTCCCGGTTTACAGATGATAAAATAATCGATGTCGGATTTGCTGTCGAAATACCCTTTGGATAACGAGCCGGAGATCGCTACGGCTTCAACAAATGGAAACCATGATGTAATGAACTGTGCCTTTTTTTGCGCTTTTTTCAATGCACTTATAGCATTTCGGTTGCCGGTTTCCCTACGTTGGATGTGTTCGGCAGTCAGGTTGATATGATAATAGCGGTCGGTTTTGCTAATAATACCTTGTTCTAAGGCCTGTTCGATTTCGAGATCAAAATCCGTTCTGTTCTCGTGATCAGAGAAGGAATAGACTTCCTCTAGCTGTAAAGGATGGTTGAAAATAGAGAAATAAAGAATCGGCTTTAATATCTTCAAAACAAAAGATTTTGCTATTAATAAAAGGTCATATTGGACAATTTAAAATTAGCAAAATCTTTGGATTGATATTAAATTTTTATAAATATGATATAAAAAGATATAACAAATTGTTTTTAGAATGATTAATGTGCCTGTAGCCAGTCTTTTCCATATCCTAATTCTACTTCCAAAGGGACATCCAGTTTAAAAGCTTCTTCCATTTCGTGTTTAATCATGGGCTGAATACGTTCCAGTTCGCTGTTGTGAACGTCAAATACAAGCTCATCGTGTACCTGTAACAACATCTTACTTTTCCAGTTTTCGGAAATCAATCGTTTATGAATATTGATCATGGCAATTTTGATGATGTCGGCAGCACTTCCCTGAATTGGCGCGTTAACGGCATTTCGTTCGGCAGCGCCACGAACTACGGCATTCGCGGAGTTGATGTCTTTTAAATAACGACGACGGCCTAATACGGTTTGTACATAGCCGTGTTCACGAGCCGATTCCATTTGTTCCTGAATATAGGCTTTTAGTCTCGGGTAGGTCTGGTAGTAGGCGTCGATCAATTCTTTACTTTCCGAACGGGATAACGACGTTTGGTTACTCAATCCGAAGGCCGAAACACCATAGATGATTCCGAAGTTTACTGTTTTGGCATGGCTACGCTGTTCGCGGGTTACGGCTTCCAACGGTACGTTAAATACTTTGGCTGCGGTTGACGCGTGAATGTCTTCGCCGTTTTGGAACGACTTGATCATGTTCGGTTCTCCGCTTAAGGCGGCGATAATACGAAGCTCTATCTGCGAGTAATCGGCAGAAACCAGGGTGTAGTTTTCATCGCGGGCAATAAATGCTTTCCGGATCTGGCGACCTCGTTCGGTTCGGATCGGAATGTTTTGCAGGTTCGGATTGTTCGAACTTAAACGACCGGTTGCAGCAACAGTTTGCATATAATCGGTATGAACGCGTTGGGTGGCTTTGTCGACCTGTGTTGGCAACGCATCGATATAGGTGTTTTTTAATTTAACCAACTGACGCCAGTCTAAAATACTCTGAACAATCTCATGTTCGTTGGCCAGGTAACTCAAAACTTCTTCGCCGGTTGCATACTGACCGGTTTTGGTTTTTTTCTGTTTGGCTCCGCCGATTTTCAGCTTTTCGAACAGAATATCACCCAACTGTTTTGGTGAGGCCAGATTAAAATGTTCTCCGGCAATTTCATAGATTTTTTGTTCCAGGGTTTTGATTTCAATTTCCATATCCTTAGATAAGGATTTCAGGAAGTCAACATCCAGTCGGATACCTTCACGTTCCATATCGGCCAATACGGCTACCAACGGAATTTCGATATCTTCGAATAGCTTTTTCGTTCCGGTTTTGTCGAGTTTTTCCGAGAAAAGCGCTTTTAATTGTAGCGTAACATCGGCATCTTCCACCGCATATTCCTTGATGTCTTCCAAAGCGACATCGCGCATTGATTTCTGATTTTTCCCTTTTTTACCAATCAGTGTTTCGATCGATTTTGGGGCGTATTTTAAATAGGTTTCAGACAAGACATCCATGTTATGACGCATATCCGGATTGATCAGATAATGTGCAATCATGGTGTCGAATAAACGACCTTTTACCGTAATGCCATAATTGGCCAGCACTTTCAGGTCGTATTTTAGGTTTTGTCCTATTTTGAGGATGGTTTCGTTTTCGAAAAAGGGTAGTAGTTTTTCCAATAAGGTTTTGGCTTCTTCCTGATTGTCCGGGAACGGAACATAAAAGCCTTTTCCTTTTTCATAAGAGAAAGCGATTCCAACCAGTTCGGCATGTAAGGCGTCCAATCCGGTTGTTTCGGTGTCAAAACAAACTTCCGGTTGCTGTAACAGGTTTTGAACCAACAAACGGATTCCTAAATCACCTTGTACGATCTGGTAATTGTGACTGGTGGTTTCCAGTGTATCGTAAAAGCTGTTGTGCGTAGTGGTTGTTGCTACCTGACCGTCGTCAAATAAAGAAGTCTGGTCTTCGTTTTTCGCTGTTTTCCGTGTTTTGGATACGGTTGAAGCGGAAGGTTCCAGATTGTTGGTGTTAATCTCGTCAAATTCGGAACCGTCCGCAAAAAGTTTATCGAACTGTTCTTGCATTCTACGGAATTCCAGTTTCTGGAAAATGGCTTCGGTTTTGGCTACATCCGGGCGGGATAATTCGAAGTTTTTTTCGTCGAATTGCACCGGACAATCCAATAAAATGGTGGCCAGCGTTTTGGATAATATTCCTTTTTCAGCATTGGCCTCGATGTTTTCTTTCATTTTACCTTTTAGCTCGTGCGTATTGGCCAAAAGGTTTTCCATCGATCCGTATTCTTTTAATAATTTTTTCGCGGTTTTTTCGCCCACACCCGGAAGTCCCGGAATGTTGTCTACGGCATCACCCATCATTCCCAAAAAGTCGATCACCTGTTCGGGACGTTCAATTTCGAATTTTTCCAATACCTGCGGAACACCCCAGATTTCAATATCATTACCCATACGTGCCGGCCGGTACATAAAAATGTTTTCGGATACCAACTGAGCAAAGTCTTTATCGGGTGTAACCATATAAACGGTATAGCCTTCTTTTTCGGCTTGTTTGGCCAACGTTCCGATAAGGTCGTCGGCTTCATAACCGGGTAATTCCATAATCGGAATATGCATGGCCTTCAGGATTTCCTGAATATACGGAACGGCTATTTTGATGGCCTCCGGCGTTTCATCGCGGTTGGCTTTGTATTCGGGGAACATTTGGCTTCTGAGTTCGCTTCCTCCTTTATCGAAGGCAACGGCCAGATAACCGGGCTTTTCTCTTTTAATCACATCCATCAGGGAATTCATAAATCCCATAATGGCCGACGTATCCAATCCTTTGGAGTTGATGCGCGGGTTTTTGATAAAGGCATAATACCCACGAAAGATCAGTGCGTAGGCATCCAGTAGAAAAAGGCGTTTTTGTTGTGACATGATATATGCTATTTGCTTGTAAAAATACGGAATCCGATATTGATACGATCGAAATTCCAATGGAAATTTATGCGACCGCTTGTCGGTCGATTCCGATTATTCTGTAATTTTAATTGGTTTTAACCTTGTTAGCTATGAATATTATTATCGTAGAAGATCATGACGAACTGGCTCGGGAAATAGTAACCTACCTCAGCAGCGTGGGCCATTTTTGTAAAATAAAACAAAGTTGTCGGGAAACACTGGAGGAGATCGACCGAAATCCCTATGATCTGATGTTGCTCGATCTGGGCTTGCCGGATGGCGACGGATTGGATTTGCTAAAAGCTGTTCGAAAAGAATGCCATAAAATGGGGGTGATTGTGATTACGGCCCGCGGGGAACTGGACGATCGGATCAACGGGTTTCAGCTTGGTGCCGATGATTATCTGACCAAGCCTTTTGCACTGAGCGAACTCGGTGCACGTATTTTTGCCGTGATACGACGAATGCATGGGTTTACTTTAAATGAGCTGAGTATTCACGGATTTAGTATCCAATTACAGGATTATAAGGTAAAACATGGCGAAAATGCCATAGCACTGACCAAAAAAGAGTTTGATGTTTTTCAGTATCTCGTACTGAATAAAAACCGGGTGGTGACCCGATTACAGTTAACCGAACACCTTTGGGGCGATATTCTGGAATTGAATGCCGATTCGAATTTTATCGACGTACACGTCCGGAATTTGCGGAAAAAACTGGAGCATTATGAAAAACTGGACTGGTTTGAAACCGTTCGGAATGTCGGATATCGTATCAATGAATAACAGATGAAATTTAAACACCAGGTAGCCGTTTTTAGTATTCTGACCCGAATCGTACTGATCGTGGTTTTGTGGTTTGTATTGCCGGTATTGGTCGAAAAAGTAGTCTTCCGGCATATCACGACCAGTCTGCTGGAAAAGAAAGAGAAGTTTATCCGGAATCTCGATAATGAAGAAATCACTAATTTCCTTTCGGATAACAGTATGGACGATACCTATGCCAGTTTTTCAAAGCTACACAGTGAATTTTTGCAATTGTCGCGATTGCCGGATCATCAGGTTGTCAAGCAGCATACAGTTTTTGTAACCGAACCCCGGATCATCGAAAAAGAAGAAAACGAATACCGGATTTTACAGTATTTCTTTAAATATGGAGGAAAATCGTATCTGTTGGAAATCGGAAATAACCTCGCGCAGGTCAAAGACCTGTATTTTGTGATTCGGTTTTTTACGGTGGCCGTTTTGATCGGGTTGGTTGTGCTTACGTTTTTGCTGGAAGCGTTTTATATCGACTATCTGTTGCGTCCGTTTTATAAAATTATTGATCTGAAAATCCGACATATCGATAATCCGGAAACCTATAATATGACTACGATTCAGACGCATTCCGACGATTTTAAGGAATTGGATCTGGCGCTAAATCAGATGATGGAACGAATGCAGGATGTGATCCGGAAAGAAAAACAGTTTATAGCCAATGTTTCGCACGAATTGCTAACACCGATCGCAATTCTGAAAAACCGGTTTGAAAACCTGTTACAAAACGATTCGATCAATGATGAAGGACAGGAGAAAATTGTAAGTTCTCTCCGGACTCTGGACAACCTGAAAAAGATTATCAATAACCTATTGCTGATTTCAAAAATCGAACACCACAAATTCCTGTCGGATGAAACCATTGTATTGCGGGAATTACTGGATGAATTGCTGGAAGAGCTCGACGACCGGATTAAGGATCGCAAGATCATGGTGGTTTCGGAATTACAGCACGACTATTGTTTTATGGGAAACCGAACCCTGGTACATATATTGTTGTTTAATCTGTTGGGAAATGCGATTAAATATAACCGGGAAGCTGGACGAATTGTGTTGACCGATGGTTTTAAAAACGGTATGTATTGGCTGTCGATCAGTGATACCGGACAAGGAATTCCGACGGATCAGATGGAAACCTTGTTCGATCGTTTTACGCGAATCAATTTACAAGTAGAAGGGCAAGGGCTTGGTTTGGCCATAGCCAACAGTATTGCGCGCTTTCACAATTGCAGTATCGAGGTACGTTCCGTTGTAGGACAGGGGAGTACGTTTACACTTTATTTTCTGTCACCGGAAAAAGCCAATTAAATGTTAAAATTTTAGATAAGGTCTAATCTTCATTTTGTCTTCATTTTCAGCAGGTAACTTTGACTCATAAATTAATCATTAAACTTTGAAATCATGAAAAAATTAATGTTAGTTGCTGGGATGGTAGTGTCAACAGCAATGGCTTTCGCTCAAACAGCACCTGCAAAAACAGTTACCACTAAAAAACATGAGCATCATGCGAAAACCGAAGTAAAAGCAGAACCAAAAAAAGAAGAAGCTAAAAAAGGGGATGCCAAAATGGATAACCAAAAAATGAAAAGCGAAAAAAAATAGTCAGAAAATAGCAAGAGGCCGGTGATCAACCGGCCTCTTTTATTTTAGGTGTTTGCTTGCACCGTATTATTGCTTCACAATTTTTTGCGAATAGGTTTCGCCATTTTCGGTTTGTATCTGGATGATATAAATACCGCTGGCCATATCAGACATGTTGATCACATTCGATTGGGTGGTCAATACCTGTTGTCCTATCGCGTTGAATAGTTTTACCATAATGTCCGTTTGAGTAGTCGCAATCGTTACCTGCGAACGCGTCGGATTCGGGTAGATGTTGAATTTTGTTTTCAGATTGTCGTTTACGCCAAGTGCTGCCGTGCCTTTTAAACAACGTACTGATGAGCCTTGTCCTCTTGGACCTCCGGCTGCCGGATTGACGATTGCATTACTGAAGTATAAATTTTTTGCTCCGGTTGAACTTGTCGTACGGCTCCAGTAATAACCACGTACTCCGGTAAAGTTAAAGTTTCCTGTAGTGTCTCTGTTTCCGCCTACGGTTAGTTTTAAATTACTGTCATAGGCTTTTGATGGAGAAGTGATCACTTCTTTTTCAACAATTAATTCCCAGTCGGTTTGCGACGGCATTTTCCATCCTTCTCCCAAAGCGCGACATGGATCACATCCGTCTGTTGCGGTAACAGCGGCCGGTGTTGCAGCACTCCAGGTATCGGTAAGCTGATTGGAGTTCCACCATGCTGGCGATGACGTAAAGTAGTTTGCATTTCCTGCTCCGATACCGGTTGGATTATTGTTCGCCGGTGATGTGGCAGTAGTCGCAGTACGCAATTGATGTCCATCGTCCCAACGCCCCCATTGGAATAGATCACCAAAAGCATTCGCATCGGTTGATGATGTCGCTACAGCCGGGCTTCCCAGGTTTTGTTGTAACCAGATATTTCTGTCGGCACCACGTACCGTAGCATAGGTTACCGTTTGTCCCTGATACGTAAAGGTAACACAACCCACATCGCCTATGGCTTGTCCCGGTTCCTGATTGCAAACCGTACTGTTTTCGATCGTAAGCGTGTAATCTTCCGTTTGTCCGGCTCTCAAAGTCGTGTCACATGGATCAGTAATGGTATTCGGTGCATTCGGATTGCTCAATGCCGCTACATTGGTATTTTTAATGATTCGCATTTTAACAGTTCCGTTAGTAGCCGTAGCCGGGATTGTTATATTGGCAGTCACGGTATTGGCATTGGCCGGGTTCGCCGGTGCTAACTGACCGATGTAAAATCCTTCGCCGGCATCGTTAAAGTTTCCGTTTCCGTTAAAATCGATATAAACCATTACATCACTGGGAAAAGAACTGGAAGGTCCTTTTACTGCTATCGGGTAGGTTTGTCCTTTGGTTACGGTAGCACTAATACTTGAAAAATCTTCATAAGTCGGTGTGGTTCCCGATTGGAAAGGTGATGGATTGTTAATACTTCCAAAAGACACATTGGTGATCATATTACTATCGGCATTGTATTGATAGGTTGGCGTACAATTCTGAACACTGTTGTTGGTATACAATGTCGCGGATGCAACGTCATTTTCTTTATATCCCATCAGGAAAAGATCGGTGTCACCGTCGTTGTCATAATCAAAAACCAAAGCGCGTGACATGGTTACGGCTGTTAAAAGGTTGGCGTTTTCGGTATCGAGTGTAAATTCTCCGGCGCCATTATTGCGGTAGAACAAAGCCTTATTGTCTCCATCGGCATTCGAACCCAAGGTTAGGATGTCCAGATCTCCGTCGTTGTCATAGTCTACAAAACGAGAACTACCGTAGTAGGTTCCCATAAATGAAGCTCCGGTTGGTGTAAAATGCGCCGAACTGTTGTTTAAATAGACTGTCAGGGTTGGCTCGAATGAATCGCTCATGCCGGATAATAGTACATCCGAATGCCCGTCACCATTGATGTCGGCAGTGTCGATCGATGAAAAATAAACGTTATCCAATCCGCTGTTATGACCTACAAATGTTCCGTTTCCTTGGTTTAGGTAGAATTTTGTTTCCGGAACATAGGCATTGGTATACCCAGTGATCATTATATCTGGCCAGCCATCTCCATTGGCATCAAATACTTTTGCAGCACCGAAATAGGTTCCCGAAAGCACTGTATCCGAAACGGTAAACGTTCCGGTAGTACCGTTTTGTAGGTAAATAGTCGATACTTTGTCGCCACTGTCCAGCATTCCGTTTACCAGAATATCCATATCACCATCTTTGTCAAAGTCGACAATTTCTATCGCACCGTAAATCGTTGCCTGAATGTTGTCTACAGTAGCTTTTGTAAAGGTATTGTCGCCGTTTCCGTAGTAGATCTCAAAAACCTGTTCGTTGGTATCGGTTCGGGTACCGGTTATGGCAAAATCAAGATGCCCGTCATTGTTGATATCGCCGGTTCCTATCGCCGAATACATAATCTGGGTAAATGCGGTTGCCGTGTTGGGAACGTAGGTTCCGTTTTGATTGACATACAAAGCCGTATGTCCATCGTAGCCGGGAAGTGCACCGGATACAATGATTTCCTTAATTCCATCGCTGTTAAAGTCGGCTGCCACGCAATCCCCATAGAAGGCTCCGGTAAAAACCGAGCTGTTTGGGGTGAGTAATTGCGCATTACAATCCACCTGTGCCATGGAAAATAGCGTAATGAGTAAGTATATTTTCTTCATGATAAATTTGAATAAGTGGGTACAAATGTATTTATTTAGATTAAATAAAAATAATAGATCGGTTTTTTTGATAGTTTTTGAGATTTTTGGCAGCCCGAGTTTCGAAATGCTAAAAAAATTAACGAATGATTTGTGGAGTGAAAAAAAATACGGTACTAATTTTAGTATGTCTAAAGCGTGTTGTTTGAAATATAACTGGGAATGGTGTATTTGTAATATTCCTGAATATCGGAATGTACAACGGTTCTAAAGGGTAAGGTATGGATCGTTATTATTACGGAGTGTGTAAGTGTTTTGTGATTGGAATCGTAATAAATACTTTGTATATGTTAATTTTTTGTTTTTTGATGAGTTAAATTTGGTTTTTTAGTATTTTTTTTTGTTAGGATGTAGTATTTTTAGTTGCAATAAACAACTACCCCCAAATCCATCCTCTATGAAAAGAATAGCCTTTACATTCTTTAGAAATCTCCTATTCGCTGTATCGATCCTGTTTGCCACTCCAATTATGGCTCAGGTTGGAATAGGAACCACGATGCCAGATGCGAGTTCGCTTTTGGATATGACCTCAACCTCAAAAGGACTATTAACACCGCGTATGACGACTGCGCAAAGGACAGCAATTACAAGTCCTGCGAATGGATTACTGGTATATGATACGGATATTAAATCCTATTATTTTTATGATTTACCAACAACTACGTGGATTAAGATGCTGGGAGATGGCGACAGGCGACTGAATTTTAAAAGAATCAAATCGACCGATGTACTCGCGACTGTTTTAGCAGCCGAATCGACAGCCGGAGGCGGAACTACGTATAAGTTAACGGCTGGTACGTTTTATGAAATCAATGGGACTATTAATTTGGACAAACCAATCGAATTAAATGGTGCCTATGTTTCCGGATTGGATACCAATAACGACAAGCTGGTGCGTACCGGAACACTTTTTACCGGTGCTACCGGAGGAAGCCTTCGTAATCTCACACTAACCGCTTCAGTAAAAGTGTTCGATTTGAATGGGACATCAAGTCAGAATCTGATTTTTCGCGATTGCATTGTGGTGGGTTCCGGTGCGGTTGGTGATATTAAAAACTTCGGCCTGGTGTTTTTAACAATTGTTCAGTTTGTAGCCAATACAACCGGGATTACCTATGAAAATGTAAACCAGTTACTCATTAGTAATGTGGGTTGGCAGGATACGAATTCCGGGACATTCGAAACCTTTAAAGGTACGTTCAATATGTTACAACGCGCCGGTGGTTTTAGCGTGGTTAACTCCGGGAAAACCGGGATTGATGTATCGTTTAATCCAACCATAACGGGTGATGCGCTTTTAAAAGATGTGGTGTTTTATACCACAGGTACGGCCGGAACCTATGTGAAACGCTATACTACGGGAAGTTATACCGGATTTAATTTTGATAACCGTTGGGTGGTGAATAGTTCGGGTATTCCTGTGGAAGGGGATGCGGTTTCGACCGGGAATATTTTTTACGATCGAACACTGACGCAATCGGCTACAGCTTTGCCTTCAACCACTGGTGTTAAAATCGATATTCCAAATACGGCGAATAATAATTTATACCGTTTTACTTCATCGAATAACAGACTGACGTATCAGGGACGAAAATCCAGAATTTTTACCGTAAATGCCGCGCTTTCATTTGGCGATATTACCGGAAGTACCAATACGACTTATGCTTTTTATATTATGAAAATTCCGGCAGCCGGCGGTACATCGGCGGTAACGGCTTCGGAAACCTTTATCGATACCAATGCCGGTTATGTACAATCGTTTCCGGTTCAGGGAACGGTGATGCTGGATACCGGTGATGCTGTTGAAATATGGGTAAAACGAATCAATACCGGTAATCAGAGTTTTACGATAAAATCGTTTAGTGTTTCCATCCGATAAGGTATAGTTAAATTATTGCTAATGAAAATCCGTCGGTAATGGCTTTCTTTGTTACTTTGCTTCTTAATTTATTGTAATGCGATTAGTTTTTATAGGCGTAATTTTACTATTGGTGGAATTGTATGCATTCCAGGCATTCCGAACCATCACCAAAGAAAGATGGATATTGATAAGCTATCAGTTGGTGAGTCTGGCCATTTTTATATATCTGATTTATTCGTTTGCGCAATTTGATCGAAGTGTCGGACAAACAAAGCAGACCTTGTTTACTATGGGGGTGCTTTTAATCACGTTGATCCCGAAATTGTTGATAGCGATTATATTGCTAACGGAAGATATATACCGTTTGTTTGCAACCGCCATTAATTATTTTACGCAGGCCGATAATATCAAGGAAGCCATTCCCGAAAGGCGCAAATTTGTAAGTCAGGTGGCGCTAATGGTGGCATTGATCCCGTTTACATCGCTGTTGTACGGAATGACCAAAGGGAAATATAATTTTAAGGTAATCCGACAAACGATTTTCTTTCCGGATTTGCCAGATAGTTTCGATGGAACTACCATTACGCAGATATCCGATGTGCATAGCGGTAGCTTTGATAACCCGGAGAAGATTAGCTATGCTATTGATTTGATCAACGAACAAAAATCGGATATTATCCTGTTTACGGGTGATATCGTTAATACGCATGCTGATGAAATGCATCCGTGGATCGATACGTTTCGAAAGATTGAAACCCCGGCTTTGGGTAAGTTTTCCGTCTTAGGGAATCACGATTACGGGGAATATATCGAATGGCCGTCGCAAAAAGCAAAAGACGATAACTTTAAGGCGATTAAAGATCTGCACCGACAGATTGATTTTAAGTTGCTTTTAAACGAACATGTAAAGATTCGGAAGGGAGATGATGAAATTGCATTGGTTGGGGTTGAAAACTGGGGTGTAAAGTTCAAACAGGCGGGCGATTTGCACAAAGCTTCAGAAGGTTTGACGAATAATGATTTTAAAATTCTAATGAGCCATGATCCGTCGCATTGGGATGCAGAAGTGAAAAAATACGACAAACATTTTCATCTTACCTTGAGCGGACATACCCATGGGTTGCAGTTTGGAATCGAAATTCCGGGTGTAATCAAGTGGAGTCCAATTGAATATGTTTACAAACAATGGGCAGGGCTTTATGAAGAAATGGGAAAATATATCTATGTGAACCGCGGTTTCGGATTTCATGCCTATCCCGGACGTGTGGGGATCTGGCCGGAAATTACCGTTATTGAACTAAAAAAAGGCGAAAAAGTAGCGTAATTCGTTAAAAATGCTACATTTGTATAGCTAATTGATCGTAAAAGTTTAGTTAAAGATTTTAAACTTGTATACTATGTCAAAATTTGGAGAACTTATCAATGCACAAGTGCCGGTGTTAATCGATTTTTATACCGATTGGAATGAGCCTTCTGTTTCCATGCATCCGGTTATCCGGGATGTCGCTGCTGCTTTAGGGGATAGAGCAAAAGTGATCAAAATTGATGTGGATAAAAATCAGGAACTGGCCGAAGCATTACGGATAAAAGGTTTGCCTACATTGATGATCTATAAAGAAGGGCAAATGGTATGGCGTCAATCCGGGGAGTTGGATGCCAATACAATTATTGCACTGGTGCAGGAGCAATATTAATTAAAGTACTCCAAAACGGAAGCCGCGTTCCTGTAGATTCTGAATGACTTTTGGTAACAGGTATTCGAGGTTTCCGAATGCTTTTACGCTATCGTGACATACGATAATACTTCCCTGCTCGACATTTTCGATTACATTTTGTAAGCACTTTTCCGGTGTAATAGTTTTGTCGAAATCCATACTGATAACATCCCACATAATGATCTTATAGCCCTGTTTCCGCAATAAGCGGGATTGGGATGGTTTTATCTTGCCGTAAGGCGGACGAAACAAACGGGAATTGATTTTACCATCCGAGTATTTTACAATAGTGTCTTCGCAGGCTTTGGCATTGCGGATATACGTGCTGTTATCCGTTTTCCAGCCTTTTAAATGATTAAATGTATGATTGCCGATCTGATGACCGGCGGCTATAACCTTTTTGAATAGCTCCGGATGTTTTTCGATGTTGTGGCCGATGCAGAAAAAAGTAGCCCGGATCTGATGCGTTTCGAGTACGTTTAAAACCCATTCGGTAATCTCAGGTGTCGGACCATCGTCGAACGTAAGAAATACTTTTTTTTCCGTATTTGGAATATCCCAAATCTGGTTGAAAAATAGTCTTTTGACAATGCTGTTTGTTTTAACCCAGAAACTCATTATAAAATCAGCTAAAAAAGAAATATGCCCATGATTTCATAGGCATATTCTCGGTTTGTTATTCCATATCTCTTCCGAATCGTTCGAACAGTTTGTTGTAACTGTTAAACTTCGTTTTGTTCGTGTTGAAGAAGTCTTTGTCGTATCGCTTCATGATATCGAGTAAGGCGCGGTAACGCTCAATATCCGTTAC
Organism: Flavobacterium sp. WV_118_3; assembly: GCF_039778605.1. Lineage (NCBI taxonomy): Bacteria > Pseudomonadati > Bacteroidota > Flavobacteriia > Flavobacteriales > Flavobacteriaceae > Flavobacterium > Flavobacterium sp. WV_118_3. The sequence goes on from NZ_CP156060.1 coordinate 3,633,923, forward strand.
AATGTCAACATACATATCGTTTTGTTCTACCGCTTTTAATCCTTTGTAATAGGTCAGGTTTTCCTGGTATTTTTTGGATAGCTTGTTTAGGATGTCGCGCGCTTTGGCGGTTTCACCCACTTCGTAATATCCGGATGCAAACGGTTCCACAAAAGTGTAGAAACCAAATGCATCGATTGGCATTTTTTGCATCGCCAGATCAATAATGTTTTTGGCTTTGTCTTTTTTGCCTTCTTCGATTAACTTTTCGGTTAATCGCGCCAGGTTGGTACGGTAAGAAATACTGTTTTTGCGTGTTTCCGGATCGTGGTAAATTCTCGGATCACCACTATTGCCCCAATCCCATGACATCACAATTTTATACATCTTTTCGGTATCGATATTCCCCATATCCAGCGGACTTCCGTCTTTTGGAATTGGTGTTTTAACCGGAATCAGTTTGTAAACCATTCCATCCAGTTGCAGGTAGTCTTTCATCCAGATATAATCGTCGTCACCAAAGCTTCCGCCGGTAAAGTAAATCGGACGTTTCCAGTTGTTGTTGTAAACCAGATCCAGCATCATCAATCGGTTGATATATAAAGCACTTCCTTTGATTTCAAAGTCGATAGCCGGAACAATCGAATCGTTTAAGGCCGGATTAACTACTTTGTTTTTGATCACGGTTGCTTTGTCAACCGGAATGCGGATTTTATTGGTCGGGTAGAAGTGAATTTTCTGTCCGCTTCTTGGAATTGTAAATAAGGTTCGTTCATCATCACTCTTAATAAAGTCGATGAATTGCTTGATGTCGATACGGTCTTTAGTTAATTCCTGGAAGAACATATAATCGCGTTTCCCTTTTACATACTGATCATGTGTAAATGAAATCGGTAACGGATCCGAATTGTAGGCCTTCGACTTCATCTGATCGATATACCAGTCTTGTGTGAATAACTGTGTGTTTACAATTCGTACATCAGTCCGGTAACCTTCAATTTCCTGAGCATACCAAAGTGGGAACGTGTCGTTGTCTCCAATGGTGAATAATATGGCATTTGGTTCGCAGGAATCCAGATACGCTTTTGCCATGGCAACAGCCGTATAGCGGTGCGAACGGTCGTGATCATCCCAGTTTTCTTTAGCCATTAATACCGGAGCGGCCAGTAAACAGGCTGCGATAACCACAGGTCCGGCGATTTTTGGCTGTAAATAATTTTTAATTCCGTCGTAAATAGCGTAGACACCAAAGCCCAGCCACATGGCGAAAATATAGAAAGAGCCAACTAGGGCATAATCTCTTTCGCGTGGTTCAAACGGACGTTCGTTTAGGAATATTTTTAAGGCCAAACTGGTAAAAAGGAATAGTACCAGTAATACATAGAAACTTTTCAGGTCTTTTCGGGCATGGAAAACCATTCCGATGATTCCCAGGATAAAAGGTAAGAAGTAATACGTGTTACGTGCTTTGTTGTTTAATACGTCCGAAGGAAGGTTGTCTTGTGAGCCTAAACGAATGGCATCGATAAATTTGATACCACTGATCCAGTTTCCGTTTTGGGTGTCGTATTTTCCTTGTATATCGTTCTGACGGCCAGTGAAGTTCCACATCAGGTAACGCCAGTACATATAGCCGAATTGGTATTCGAACATAAATTGCATGTTGTCGATAAACGATGGTTTTTCGATAATCAGGTATTCGCCATAGGCTTTTAGGAATTTGTCGTATTCTTCAATTCCTAATTTACCGCTGCTGTATGCATTGCGAAATTCGGATACGATTTGTACCAGTTCGTCTTCGTGCGAATATTCCGGGTTGATGGTGAATTTAACCGGACGGGTAAAGGTCATATAGTTTACCGCATTATCGGTACTCCACATTCTCGGTAAAAATCCTTTTTGATCGTCGCTGGTGTTCTGACGGGCGTTTACGTAGTTGTTTACGATTTTATACGTTCCGGTTTTATAATCCCGTTCGTAGTTTGGTTTTTCATCCTGATAGGGGTTTTCTTCGTCAAGTCCTACATAGCCTTCTGTAAATAACGGGCCGTAAAATGTTTTTTGCTCTCCGTATTGCTCTCGGTTATAGTACGCTAATACTTCTGCCGCATCTGACGGTCTGTTTTCGTTGATCACTACGTTTGCGTTGGCACGGATTGGTAACATCAGCCAGGTTGAAAACCCGATTAGTACAAACAGGATACAAAGTAATAGTGTATTGTATAATGGTTTTTCTTTCTTTTTGGTATAACGTAAACCAAAATAGAAGAAAAGAACAATCAGTAAAGCGGCAAATATGGTTCCGGAGTTAAACGGTAATCCCAGGGAGTTTACCATAAAGATTTCCATTTTTCCGAAAAAGGCTAAGGTGTACGGTAATAAGAACTTGAAAACAAAAAACAGGATCACAACAATAACGATATTGGCAATGATAAAGTTTTTAACGGTTACGGTTTTATAGTTCTTAAAATAATAAAGCAAACCAATGGAAGGAATGGTTAATAATGCCATAAAGTGGACACCAAACGACAAACCGATCATCAAGGAGATCAATAACAACCATTTATTGCCACGCGGACTGTGCATGTCTTCTTCCCAACGCAATCCAAGCCAAAATAATACGGCTATAAACAGGGAAGCCATAGCATAAACTTCGGCTTCGGTAGCACTAAACCAGAAACTGTCGGTAAAAGTAAAAGCAAGAGAACCTACTAAAGCACTTCCTAAAACTACGATTGCATTGTTTTTGTTAAATTCGGTATAGCTGGAAACAACTTTTTTCAGGATAAGGGTCATTGACCAAAACATGAATAAAATGGTGAAAGCACTCGAAAATACCGACATCATGTTTACCATCAGGGCTACTTTTTCCGGACCGGAGGCAAACATGGCGAAAAAGGCACCTATCATTTGGAATAAAGGTGCTCCCGGCGGGTGACCTACTTCCAGTTTGGCTGAAGTGGCAATATATTCACCACAATCCCAAAAACTTAATGAGGGTTCTACTGTTAGTGAATACGTGATTAAGGCAATTGCAAATGTGAACCATCCAAGGATGGTATTCCATTTTTTAAAGTTAAATGTTACCATATAATACCGTCTAATTTTTTCGTATTAAATCTTTTACAAAGAAACTATTTTTTTGGAGAAAGAGCGCTGAAAATATTTTTTTAATATTTTTTTATCAAAAGTTTGGATTGTAAAATAATTGTCCTACATTTGCACCCGGAAATCAGTAACGATGCCGCTTTTACTGACCCATGGTGTAATGGTAACACAGCTGATTTTGGTTCAGTCGTTCTAGGTTCGAGTCCTAGTGGGTCAACAAAAAGCCTCTCAATTTTGAGAGGCTTTTTTAATTTATCTGGGTTTGTTTTTTTAAGGAAAAGAACAACCGGCTTTCGGGTTGTATATATAAAAAAACCGCTTCATGTTGAAGCGGTTTTTTGTTGGTATACTTGTTTTAGATTTTAAAAGTGACAACCGGACGTTTGGCATGATTTACCAAATCTTCGCTGATGCTTCCGTTAAAGAAGTGAGAAAGACCTTTTCGACCATGTGTGCTAATTCCGATAAGATCGGCGTTAACGCTTTTGGCAAAATGTAAAATTCCTTTTTCAACGTTTACATCATTGTAGATATGTGTAGCGTAATTGCTGATGTCGAAAGAAGCAGTAAAATCTTGAATCATTTTTTCGGCTACGGAAGTCGATTTGAAATTATTAGGTGTGTTCACCATTAATAAATGGATTTTTGCGTTGAATTCATTCGCGAATTCGATAACCTTTTTGAATGGTTTTTTGGCTTCGTCGGTAAAATCGGATGCGAAAACAAAATTGTTAACTGTGAAATTGTCGGAGTCTTTTTTAATAACCAATACCGGAGTTTCGGAATGGCGAACTACTTTTTCGGTGTTGGATCCGATAAACATTTCTCTAAAACCGCTGGCTCCGTGGGAACCCATAACAATCAGGTCGATTTCGTCTTTGCCGCTAAAATTTAGAATTCCGTCAAAAGCTCTTTCCAGTTTGGTGATTTGCGTAACATTGATTCCGGATAGGATATCGGAATTGGCAATTTCGTCCAATCTCTCTTCTGCTTTTTTCTTGAAAAAGATGATTTCGGGAATGTCGTGTCCGCTTCCAATAGCATCGCTTCCTTCATGTGGTAATTCCAGCATGTGAAGTAAAACGATTTCTCCATTGTTTTTTCTGGCGATTTGTGCGGCTACTTTTAAGGCGTATTCGGCATGATCGGAAAAATCGGTAGGGACTAAAATTTTTTTCATAATACTAGGGATGTAAGATTTTTGGTGTTTTATTTGTTGTAAATGTTATTCATAAAGATAGGAAATTAAATTACAATACACAATTGATTTTCAATAATTAAAAAAAATACACTATATTTGCGCCGTTATTTATTAATGAACTAAATAATGAGGGGGCAGTAGGTCCCCTCTTTTTATACTAATATGGCATTTAAAGATAAAGTTAGCGCGTTGCTGGATGAGGGGTTGTCTCAAAAGCCGTCTCTTTTTTTAATTGATTTAACAATAACCGATACTTACAAAATTATTGTAACTTTAGACGGTGATAATGGTGTGAGTCTTCAGGACTGTATTGACATTAGCCGGGCTATCGAGCATAACCTGGATCGGGAAGAACAGGATTTTTCGCTGGAAGTGGCTTCTGCAGGAGCATCCACACCGCTTAAAACCCCGAGACAATACAAAAAAAATATCGGAAGAAAACTGAAAGTGACAACCGCAACCGAAAAAATCGAAGCGGAACTAACAGATGCCAATGATGAATTTATTGTTTTGGAATGGAAAGCCAGAGAACCAAAACAAGTTGGCAAAGGAAAAGAAACCGTTCAGAAAAAAGCGGAAATTCCTTATTCGGATATCAAGGAAGCAATTGTTATAATAACATTTTAAATAAAAAGTTTGCATGGAAAATATTGCATTAATCGAGTCGTTTTCAGAATTTAAAGACGATAAACTAATCGACAGAGTTACCTTAATGGCAATTTTAGAAGATGTGTTTAGAAATGCATTGAAGAAGAAATATGGTTCGGATGATAACTTCGATATTATTATAAACCCGGATAAAGGGGATATGGAGATCTGGAGAAACCGTGTGGTGGTTGCCGATGGTGAAGTAGAAGATCAAAACTCCGAAATCTCTTTGTCTGAAGCCCGTAAAATCGAGCCGGATTTCGAAGTAGGGGAAGAAGTGTCTGAAGAGGTGAAATTAATCCAGTTAGGTAGAAGAGCTATTTTAGCATTGCGTCAGAACCTGATTTCTAAAATTCACGAACACGATAATACCAATCTTTATAAGCAATTTAAAGATTTAATTGGCGATATTTACACGGCAGAAGTACACCACGTACGTCCAAAAGCAGTTATTCTGGTGGACGACGAAGGAAATGAAATCGTGTTGCCAAAGGAAAAACAAATCCCGTCCGATTTCTTCCGTAAAGGAGATAACGTACGTGGAATCATTGAAAATGTGGAGTTGAAAGGGAATAAGCCGCAAATCATTATGTCCCGTACTTCTGAGAAATTCCTGGAAAAATTATTCGAACAGGAAATTCCGGAGGTGTTCGACGGTTTGATTACGGTGAAAAAAGTAGTCCGTATTCCTGGCGAAAAAGCAAAAGTAGCTGTAGATTCGTACGATGACAGAATTGATCCGGTTGGAGCTTGTGTGGGAATGAAAGGTTCTCGTATCCACGGTATCGTTCGCGAATTGGGTAATGAAAATATCGATGTGATCAATTATACCTCCAATACGCAATTGTTTATTACCAGAGCGCTTAGCCCGGCTAAAGTGTCTTCTGTGAAAATTGATGAAGAAAAGAAATCAGCCGAAGTATTCCTGAAACTGGAAGAAGTGTCGAAAGCAATCGGACGTGGTGGACATAACATCAAATTGGCAGGATTGTTAACCGGATACGAATTGGATGTGATCCGCGAAGGAAATGCACTGGAGGAAGAGGATGATGTGGAATTAACTGAATTCTCCGATGAAATCGAAGGATGGGTTATCGAAGAGTTTGCTAAAATCGGATTGGATACAGCAAGAAGTATATTAAACCAGGATGTGGCCGATTTAGTAAGAAGAACGGATCTTGAAGAAGAAACGGTTTTAGAGGTTATCCGAATTTTAAAAGAAGAATTCGAAGACTAACATAAGAAATACCAGCTAAACAACAACAACACACGCATTACGATAATATTAAAAAGATTATATGTCTGAAGAAAGAGTAATAAGAATTAACAAGGTTTTAAGGGAATTAAACATTTCTCTGGATAGAGCTGTGGACTATTTAAAAGATAAGGGATATACAATTGAATCCAGTCCGAATGCTAAAATTTCTAATGAGGAATATTCTATCTTGTGCGGTCAATTCTCTGCTGATAAAGGTAAAAAGGTGGCTTCTCTGGAGGTGAGCGAGGAGAAAAAGAAAGAGAAAGAGGCCTTGCGGGTGGAAAGAGAACGTGAGATGGAAGAGAAACGCAAAGAGGAAGAAAAACAACGTCAGGATATCATCAAAGCCAAAGCGACCCTTTCCGGGCCGAAAGCTATTGGTAAAATCGACCTGAACCCGAAAAAAACTGAAGTTGTTGCTGAAAAACCTTCTTCAGAAGAAACGGAAGTCGTAAACACTCCGGAAGTAAAACCGGAAGTAGAACATAAAGCGGTGGAAGAAAAAATCGTAGAAAAAACACCAGAGGTAACTCCTGCAGCGCCGGAACCGAAAGAGGTTAAGGAAGTCAAGGAAGTTAAAGAGGTTCAAAAAATTAAAGAAGTTAAGGAAGAAAAAACAGAAAAAACAGAAAAAGCGGAACCGGCTAAACCTGCCGCTGCTGCTGATGCTCCTGTTGAGGAAGAGCGTATTGAAACGCAATACCAAAAACTTTCCGGAACAACTTTTACCGGTCAGATGATCGACCTTTCTCAGTTTAATAAACCGAAAAAGAAGAAAGAAGAATTCAAAAAGGATAACAACAAACCGAACACTGGTAATGCTGCCAATGCCGGTCAGGGTGGTCAGAATTCAAATAACAACAATGCCAATAAGAGCAAAAGAAAACGTATTCCGCCAAAACCGGGAACGCCAGGAGCTCAGCAAGGTACCAATCCTCAGCAAGGTGGTGGTAATAACAACAACCGTCAGGGTGGTGGAAATAATCCGAGATTCGGAAATAATAAACCGGGATTCCAAAAAGGAAACCGTCCGGCAATTGTTTCTAAAGTCGAGCCTACGGAAGAAGAAGTTAAAAACCAAATCAAAGAAACTTTAGAAAGACTTCAAGGTAAAGGAAGTAAGTCTAAAGCGGCAAAATACAGAAGAGATAAAAGAGATTCGCACCGTCAGAAATCAGACGACGAACAAAGAGCGATGGAAGAAGGAAGCAAAGTGCTTAAAGTAACGGAATTCGTTACTGTAGGTGAAATTGCTACCATGATGGATGTGCCAATCACTAAAGTTATCGGAACCTGTATGTCATTGGGTATCATGGTTACCATGAACCAACGATTGGATGCTGAAACGCTTTCTATCGTAGCCGATGAGTTTGGGTATGAAGTAGAATTTATTACAACCGATATCGAGGAAGCAATCGAAATAGTGGAAGACAGACCGGAAGATCTGGAACACCGCGCACCGATTGTAACGGTAATGGGTCACGTTGACCACGGTAAAACATCCTTATTGGATTATATCCGTAAAACAAATGTAATTGCCGGTGAGTCCGGAGGTATTACACAGCACATTGGTGCTTATGGAGTACGATTGGATAACGGTCAGCGTATTGCATTCCTGGATACTCCTGGTCACGAGGCGTTTACCGCGATGCGTGCCCGTGGTGCTCAGGTTACGGATATCGTAATTATCGTGATTGCTGCCGACGACGACATCATGCCGCAAACCAAAGAGGCGATCAGCCACGCGCAAGCTGCAGGTGTACCGTTGATCTTTGCAATTAATAAAGTGGATAAGCCTACGGCAAATCCTGAAAAAATTAAAGAAAAACTAGCCGGTATGAACCTATTGGTTGAAGACTGGGGTGGTAAATACCAATCACACGATATCTCTGCTAAAACAGGATTAGGAGTGAAAGAATTACTTGAAAAAGTATTGTTGGAAGCTGAAATCCTTGATTTAAAAGCGAATCCAAACAAACCGGCTGTCGGAACCGTAGTGGAAGCCTTCCTTGATAAAGGACGTGGTTATGTGTCTACTGTTTTGGTTCAGGCAGGTACATTGCGAATCGGAGATTATGTATTAGCGGGTAAACATCACGGTAAGGTGAAAGCCATGCACGATGAGCGAGGACATAATATTAAAGAAGCAGGTCCTTCTACACCGATTTCAATCTTAGGTCTTGACGGAGCGCCAACAGCAGGGGATAAGTTTAGTGTGTTTGAAGATGAAAGAGAAGCAAAACAAATCGCTGTTAAACGGACGCAGTTGTTACGTGAGCAATCGGTTCGTACGCAGAAACATATTACACTTGCCGAAATCGGTCGTCGTATCGCTTTAGGTCAGTTTAAAGAATTAAACATCATCCTTAAAGGGGATGTGGATGGATCGGTTGAAGCATTATCCGATTCCTTCTCTAAATTATCAACCGAAGAAATCCAGATCCGTATCATTCATAAAGGAGTAGGTGCAATTACCGAATCTGACGTATTGTTGGCTTCTGCATCGGATGCGATCATCATCGGATTTAATGTACGTCCTTCCGGAAGTGCGAAACAATTGGCTGATAAAGAAGAAATCGATATCCGAAACTACTCGATCATTTACGATGCTATCGACGATTTGAAAGATGCGATGGAAGGTATGTTGTCACCGGAATTAAAAGAAGAAATTACCGGTACTGCCGAAATCCGCGAAACATTCAAAATCTCGAAAGTGGGTACGATTGCAGGATGTATGGTTACCGATGGTAAAATCTTCCGTAACTCGAGAATCCGACTTATCCGGGACGGTGTGGTAATCTTTACCGGTGAATTGAGTACGCTGAAACGTTTTAAAGACGATGTGAAAGAAGTTTCCAAAGGATATGACTGTGGTATGCAGATCAAAAACTACAACGATATCAAAGAATACGATATCATTGAAGGATTCCAGGAAGTGGAAGTGAAAAAGAAACTGAAATAATAGCTTACATCTGACGGGTTTTTAAAACCTGTCAGGTGTTATGATAACTAAAAAGCTCCGCAATTTTGCGGAGCTTTTTTTATTGCAAACCCGGTGACGGGGTTTTGTTTTTATTGTTTGTTCGGTTTTATCAGTAAAGCATTCGGGTATTTCTTCTTGATGTCCAACAGGTTTTTTTCGGCTTCTATTCGTGTTTTAAACGAACCGATCCAAACCTTGTAAGAAGGATTGTTATACACGATGGTTCCGTCCATATTTCTGAATTCTTTTCGGAAATTTACCAACGTTTTTTTGGCTTCGTCATTAGTACCGTAAAAAATTTGAATTTTATACCGATCGTTAACAGTTATAGAGCTATTTATTTTTCGTTTTTCATTTAAAAGCTGTTCGAATTTCGGATCCTGATCGATGTTAATTTTTGAGGTTTGTGCCTGTGCTATTGGGCTTAAAAATAAAGCGATTAAAGGTAAAAAGTGAATTTTGTTTACGGGTAAGATTCTCATAATGAAGTATGTTTGCTGCAAAAATACAATTATTCCGTGAAAACAGGCCTTGACAGTTTATTTAGAATGGGTATAAATTGCAATTAAGATAAATTTAAGGTTTTTTGAATAGTACATAAGTCGTATTTTTGTCGGAGTTTATAAATAAGGTAGGCTTTTGTTTTAGGACTATTCCAGACAAAATCGTGCCAAATTTAGTTGATAATCATTTTAACTATGAAAAAAGTGGGTAACCATAAATCGTTTTCAAAGATTTTATTGTTCAGTTTAGCATTAGTGCTATCTTTTTCTTTTACCTCTAATGCACAGGATGCAGCTGCAGGTAAAGCGCTTTTTAATTCTAATTGTGCCGCTTGTCACAAGTTGGATGCAGCAATGACGGGGCCTGCGCTTCGTGGTGTTACAGAACGACATGACACAGCCTGGTTGCATAAATGGATTAAAAACAGTTCCGAGTTGATTAAATCCGGTGATGCCAAAGCTATTAAGGTGTTTGAGGAGAATGACAAGAAAGTAATGACTGCTTTCCCGCAATTGTCTGATGCCGATATCGATAATATCTTAGCGTATACTTCTCAACCTAAGGAGGAGCCTAAGGCTGCTGCTGCAGGTGGTGGTGGTACTGCCGGTGCTCAGGAAGGTGGGGTTTCTAATAGCCTGGTTTTAGGGGTTTTAGCGGTAGTGCTTGCTATGTTGGTAGCAATGTTATTGTTTGTGAAAAACGTACTGAACAAAATTGCGAAAGCGAATGGTATCGAAGCTCCTGTAAAAGAGAAGTCGTTACCAATCTGGATTGCATTCGCCAGAAATCAATTCCTGGTATTAGTGTCGGTTATTGTAATGCTTTTAGTTGGAGCATACTTTATCTACGGATACTTAATGCAGATTGGTGTTGATCAAGGGTATGAGCCGATTCAGCCAATTCACTTCTCGCATAAAATTCACGCTGGTGATAACGGTATTGATTGTAAATACTGTCACTCTTCTGCTCGTGTTAGTAAAACTTCAGGTATTCCATCGTTGAATGTTTGTATGAACTGTCATAAAAACATCAATGAATTCCAGGGGGATGCGGATTCAACTTATGTTGAGCATACTAAAGAATTCTACTCTGCTGAAATCCAAAAACTATACGATGCTGTAGGATGGGATAAAACAGCTCAAAAATATACAGGAAAAGTGAAACCTGTTAAGTGGGTTCGTGTTCATAATCTTCCTGACTTTGTGTACTTCAATCACTCACAGCACGTGTCTGTTGCAGGATTAGAGTGTCAGAAATGTCACGGTCCGGTTGAGACTATGGAAATTATGAGACAACATTCTCCGTTAACTATGGGATGGTGTGTGAACTGTCACAGAGAAACCAATGTTAATGTGGAAGGTAACGAGTACTACAAAAAAATCCACGAAGAACTATCCAAAAAATATGGTGTAGATAAATTGACTGCTGCACAAATGGGAGGTTTAGAGTGTGGTAAATGTCACTATTAATAAATAAATTAAGAAGCTAATATCTATATACAATGGCATCAAACAAAAAATACTGGAAAAGTGTTGAAGAACTAAACGAAAATAGTTCTATTGTTGAGACGCTAAGAAACAATGAGTTTGTTGAGGAAATTCCTACTGATGAATTTCTTGGAGATAAGGATGCCTTATCGACTTCGTCGACTACTCGTCGTGACTTTTTGAAATACGTAGGATTCTCTACAGCAGCAGCTTCTTTAGCTGCGTGTGAAGGTCCTGTAATCAAGTCTATTCCTTATGTAGTTCAACCTGAAGAGATCATTCCGGGTGTTGCAGATTTCTATGCAACAACTATTGCTGATGGTTTCGATTTCGCAAATATCCTTATCAAAACGCGTGAAGGTCGTCCTATCAAGGTTGAAAATAATAATTTACCGAATGCAAAAACCGGAGCAAATGCAAGAGTTCATGCTTCTGTATTGTCCCTTTACGATAGTCTTCGTTTAAAGCAATCTAAAATTGAAGGTAAAGATGCTTCATGGGCAGATGTTGATGCTAAAGTAACAGCAGCATTGGCGGATGCTAAAGCAAAAGGTGGACAAGTGGTTCTTTTAACCGGAACGATGGCGAGTCCCTCTACTGATAGATTGATCGCTGACTTTATCGCAAAAAACCCTACTGCTAAACATGTAGTGTATGATGCGGTTTCAAGTTCTGATGCTCTTGATGCTTTCCAAATGGTATATGGTGAAAGAGCTTTAGCGGATTATGATTTCTCAAAAGCGGATGTTATTGTTTCTGTTGGTGCTGATATCTTAGGAGATTGGCAAGGTGGTGGATATGATGCCGGATATGCACAGGGGCGTATTCCTAAAAACGGGAAAATGTCGAAACATATCCAAATTGAATCCAATATGTCACTTGCGGGAGCAAACGCTGACAAGCGTATCCCGATGACAGTTACCGAGCAAAAACATGCTTTAGTAAAAATATACAATGTAATTACCGGTGCTTCTGTTTCGACTCCGAAAGTAGCAAACGAAGAAGCGGTAATGAAAGCAGCGCAACAATTAAAAGCGGCTGCCGGAAAAGGAGTTTTAGTTTCGGGTCTGGATGATGTTAATGCACAATTATTGGTGTTGGCTATTAACAGAGCTTTAAATGCTGAAGCATTCAATCCTGCTACACCTCGACTGATCCGTAAAGGTGATGCGAAAGCAGTAGCACAATTGGTAAAAGACATGAAAACGGGTGCTGTACACACGTTAATCATGAACGGTGTTAACCCGGTTTATACGTTACCAAATGCGGCTGATTTCGTAGAAGGTCTTAATAAAGTAAAAATGTCTGTTGCGTTTTCATTAAAAGAAGACGAAACGGCTTCCAAAACAAAGGTTGCTGTTGCAGCGCCACACTATTTAGAGTCTTGGGGTGATGTTTCCATCGTAAAAGGACACTATAGTGTTACGCAGCCAACAATCCGTCCTTTGTTTGATACAAAACAATTCCAGGAGGCATTATTAGCCTGGACAGGAAATCCGGCTTCTTACTATGATTTCCTTAAAGCACACGGTACTTCTGTAGTAGCGGGTGGTGCTACCTGGAACAAATTAGTACACGATGGTTTCTATGTAACTCCGGTTACTACAGCTGCTGGCGGTGCTAATGTTGATTTTGCTTCTGCTGCCGGAGCTTTAGCGCAAGCTAAAAACCTTGGTGGACTGGAATTAGTATTGTATACTAAAACCGGTATGGGTGATGGTCAACAGGCGAACAACCCTTGGTTACAAGAGTTCCCGGATCCGATTACACGTGTATCATGGGATAACTACGTAACTGTTTCTAAAAAAGACGCCGAAAAACTAGGTTTAGTAAATTATAACGTAGCAAACGGTGGATTAAACGGAAGCTATTCTACTATTGAAGTAGGTGGTGTGAAGTTGGAAAACGTTCCGGTAATCATTCAACCCGGTCAGGCTGTTGGAACTATCGGTCTTGCTTTAGGTTACGGCCGTAAAGAAGCAATGAAACAGGAAATGCAGGTTGGAGTTAATGCCTATACGCTTTATGCAAACATGAAATCCGACCAGTCTGCAAAAGTTTCCAAAGCAAACGGAGATCACGAATTCGCTTGTGTTCAGTTACAAAAAACATTAATGGGTAGAGGTGATATCATCAAAGAAACTACCCTTGAAATCTTCAATACTAAAGATGCTGCGGAATGGAATGTAATGCCGGTAGTATCCTTAGATCACAAAGAAACTCCGGTTACTAAAGTTGATATCTGGGATTCTTTCGACCGTTCAGTAGGACATCACTTTAACTTATCGATCGACTTGAATGCCTGTACAGGTTGTGGCGCATGTGTTATCGCATGTCACGCAGAAAACAACGTACCGGTAGTAGGTAAATCTGAGGTTAGAAGAAGTCGTGATATGCACTGGTTGCGTATTGACCGTTACTATTCTTCTCAGGATACTTTCAAAGGAGATGTTGAATTAAAAGAAGGTGCTTCCGGATTAATGAACTCTATCGATACCTTTACAGGTATGGAAGATCCGTCAGAAAATCCACAGGTTGCTTTCCAACCGGTAATGTGTCAGCACTGTAACCACGCACCATGTGAAACAGTATGTCCGGTAGCGGCTACTTCTCACGGGCGTCAGGGACAAAACCACATGGCTTACAACCGTTGTGTGGGTACCCGTTACTGTGCAAACAACTGTCCGTATAAAGTACGTCGTTTCAACTGGTTCTTATACAACAAAAACAGTGAGTTCGACTACCACATGAATGATGATTTAGGACGTATGGTATTGAATCCTGATGTGAACGTTCGTTCAAGAGGGGTTATGGAGAAATGTTCACTATGTATCCAGATGACGCAATCTACTATCTTAAAAGCGAAACGCGAAGGAAGATTGGTAGGTAAAGACGAGTTCCAGGTAGCATGTTCGGCAGCTTGTTCAAGCGGAGCGATGATATTTGGTGACGTAAATGATAAAGAAAGTCAGGTTGCTAAATTGGCCGAAGACGACAGAATGTATCACTTACTGGAGCACATCGGAACAAAACCAAATGTATTCTATCACGTAAAAGTTAGAAATACCTAAACAAGTAAAATAATTAATTAAGAATCAATATAAAGGATTATGTCGTCTCATTACGAAGCACCCATTAGAAAACCTTTGGTTATAGGTGATAAAACTTATCACGATGTAACAGTAGATGTAGCTAGACCTGTTGAAGGAAGAGCGAACAAACTATGGTGGATAGTATTCTCTATCGCGTTAACCGCTTTCCTTTGGGGATTAGGTTGTATGATCTACACCATTTCTACCGGTATCGGAACATGGGGATTAAATAAAACAATTGGTTGGGCATGGGATATTACCAACTTCGTATGGTGGGTAGGTATCGGTCACGCCGGAACCCTAATTTCTGCCGTACTATTATTATTCCGTCAAAAATGGAGAATGGCGATTAACCGTTCTGCAGAAGCGATGACTATCTTCTCGGTAGTTCAGGCAGGTTTATTCCCGATTATCCACATGGGACGTCCATGGTTAGGATACTGGGTATTACCAATCCCGAACCAATTCGGTTCACTTTGGGTTAACTTTAACTCACCCTTACTTTGGGACGTATTCGCGATCTCTACCTATTTATCGGTTTCATTGGTTTTCTGGTGGACTGGTTTATTACCCGATTTCGCAATGCTACGGGACCGTGCGGTAACACCATTTACAAAAAGAGTTTATTCAATCCTTTCGTTCGGATGGAGTGGTAGAGCTAAAGACTGGCAGCGTTTTGAAGAGGTATCTCTTGTATTAGCCGGTTTGGCAACACCTCTTGTACTTTCCGTACACACGATCGTATCCTTTGACTTTGCTACTTCCGTTATTCCGGGATGGCATACCACAATCTTACCGCCGTACTTCGTTGCGGGTGCGATCTTCTCCGGATTCGCAATGGTAAACACACTTTTGATCATTATGAGAAAAGTGTCTAATCTTGAAGAGTATATCACCGTACAGCATATCGAATTGATGAACATCGTAGTGATGATTACAGGTTCTATCGTTGGTATCGCGTATATCACTGAGCTTTTCGTAGCTTGGTATTCAGGAGTAGAATACGAACAATACGCTTTCTTAAACAGAGCAACAGGTCCTTACTGGTGGTCATACTGGTTGATGATGACGTGTAACGTATTCTCGCCGCAGTTCATGTGGTTCAAAAAATTAAGAACCAGTATCATGTTCTCATTCATTATCTCTATCGTAGTAAACATCGGTATGTGGTTTGAGCGTTTCGTAATTATCGTTACCTCATTACACCGTGATTACCTACCATCTTCTTGGACTATGTTCCAGCCAACGTTTGTTGATGCTGGTATCTATATCGGTACAATCGGATTCTTCTTCGTATTATTCTTGTTATATTCAAGAAGCTTCCCGGTAATTGCACAGGCAGAGGTTAAAACGATCCTGAAAACATCGGGTGATAACTACAAGAGACAAAGAGAATTAGAAGGACACAATTCACATAATCATTAATAGATCATGAGTAATAAAGTAATACATGCTATATACAATGATGATGACATCCTGATGGATGCTGTTAAAGCTACCCGTGCGGCGCATCATCATATTGAAGAAGTTTACACACCATTCCCGGTTCACGGGTTGGACAAAGCAATGGGGTTAGCGCCTACAAGAATTGCGATTGCTTCTTTCCTTTACGGTTTAGTTGGTTTATCAGTTGCAGCATCATTAATGAACTATGTTATGATTGTTGACTGGCCACAGGATATCGGTGGAAAACCAAGTTTTAGTTTTATCGATAACATGCCGGCTTTCGTGCCTATTATGTTTGAGCTTACCGTATTTTTCGCAGCTCACTTAATGGTAATTACATTCTACCTTAGAAGTAAATTATGGCCGTTCAAAGCCGCTGAAAACCCGGATGTAAGAACTACAGACGATCACTTCTTAATGGAAGTGGCACTTCACGGAAACGAAGATGATTTGATTTCGTTCTTCAAGAATACAGGTGCTGTAGAAGTTAAAGTAATTGATAAGCATTAATTGAAGATATGAAAGCCTTATATAAAATAGTAGCATTAGTAGGTGTATCGGTTGTTACAACATCTTGTTTTAACAAATCAAAGCCTAACTATCAGTTCTTTCCTAATATGTATGAGTCTGTGGCTTACGAAACGTATTCACAGTCCGGTGCATTCAAAAATGGTAAAGAAGGTCAGTTACCTGCAAAAGGTTCTATTCCTAGAGGTTTCGAACCCTATGCGTACGAAAACTCAACCGCTGGTTATGAATTAGCAAAAGCAAACTTAAAATCACCTTTGGATTCTACTAAAATTGATTCCAAAAAAGGAACGGAACTGTTCAATATTTACTGTGCTATTTGTCATGGTGAAGCGGGTGATGGAAAAGGAAAACTGGTTAAAAGAGAGAAATTCTTAGGTGTACCAAGTTATGCTGACAGACCGATCACGGAAGGAAGTGTTTTCCACGTAATTACTTATGGATTAAACTCCATGGGTTCTCACGCCAACCAATTAAGTCAGGAAGAACGCTGGCAGGTTGTGGATCACGTGATGAAATTAAAAGCAGGATTATAATTGTAGAACACATTTGAAAGTATTAGATATGTACACATTTTCAAGCAAATTAAAAACTTTTGCATTTGTCATGATGGCTTTAGGGCTTGTGGGAATTGCTTTTGGTTTTTTGACTGCACCTAAGACCATCGAAGACGTAGAGAAAATTTTAGCGGATAGTCATCATGGCGGACATCATACAGAAGCTGTGGCGCACGAATCACACGAGGAACATGCTGCTGTTGCAACGCACCACGAGGAAGCTAAAACAGAAACTGTTGTTGCCGATTCATTAAAAACAGAAAATGATACTGTAGCTGCAGCTGTGCCTGTAGCAGCAGACCATCACGATAATCACAAAGCGGAAGCAGCTCATGGTCATGATCATGCTGGTGCTGATGCACACGCAGAACACCAGGAACACCTGGAGCATGTTTTGCACCAATTACAAAACAAACCTTGGGCAGCACTTTATGTGGCATGTATCTTCTTTATGTTGATCTCAGTTGGAGTATTGGCGTTCTACGCTATCCAATGGGCGGCTCAGGCAGGTTGGTCTCCGGTATTATTCCGTGTTATGGAAGGTATCACCAGCTATTTATTACCAGGTTCTATCATTTTCTTCATCTTGTTGGTAGCAAGCGGAATGCATTTAAACCACTTATTCGTTTGGATGGATCCGGAAGTTGTAAAACACGATGAGTTAATTCAGGGAAAACAAGGTTTCTTAAACGTACCTTTCTTCCTGATCAGAGCTGCAATCTTCTTAGCAGGTTGGAACTTATACCGTTATTTCTCCAGAAAAAATTCTATTGCTCAGGATAACGCTAACGATGATTCTTTCTACAAAAAGAACTTCAAATTGGCGGCCGGATTCTTAGTATTCTTTATCGTGACAGAATCGATCGCTTCTTGGGATTGGATTATGTCGGTTGATCCACACTGGTACAGTACCTTATTCGGATGGTATGTATTCGCCAGCTTCTTCGTAAGCGGAATCACTACAATCGCTTTCGTTACCTTGTACTTAAAATCAAAAGGATATTTAGAGCACGTGAATACAAGTCATATCCACGATTTGGCTAAATTCATGTTCGGTATCTCTGTTTTCTGGACATACTTATGGTTCTCACAATTCATGTTAATGTGGTATTCGAACATCCCGGAAGAGGTAACCTACTTCATCACGCGAATTGAAAATTATAAATTGCCATTCTTCGGAATGTTGGCCTTAAACTTCGTATTCCCTATATTAATCTTGATCAACACTGATTTCAAACGTTTAAGTTGGGTTGTGGTAATGGCAGGTCTGTTAATCTTAACCGGGCACTATATTGACTTCTTCAATATGATTATGCCGGCTACGGTTGGTGACCAGTGGTTCATCGGAGTATCTGAGATCGGTTCATTAATGTTCTTCTTCGGACTATTTATCGTTGTCGTATTTACAGCTTTAACTAAAGCTCCTTTATTGGCAAAACGTAATCCGCTTATTGAAGAAAGTAAACATTTTCATTATTAATATTTAAAGTAATAAACAAATGACAGGTTTATTGATACTTATAGTTGTAGTTTTATTAGGGATTGCTATCTGGCAATTGACTAAGATATTCGATTTAACCCAGGTTGGACGCGTTGCTGATAAATCAGAAATCGCTAACGAAAAAGACAATAATGTTAATGGTTACTTGATGTTCGGGTTCTTAGGGTTTATTTACATTTTCACTATTTACTCTTTATTGAAATGGGGTCACCTGGTTTTAGGTACGCCAGCTTCTGAACACGGTAAGGATTACGATAATCTGATGATGATTTCAATGGTGTTGATTTTCTTCGTTCAGACCATCACTCAGGCATTATTACATTACTTCGCATTCAAATACAGAGGTCAGAAAGACACCAAAGCGTTATATTTCGCTGATAATGATAAATTAGAGTTTATCTGGACTATTATCCCGGTAATCGTTTTAGCTGGTTTGATTCTTTACGGATTATATGCCTGGACAAACATTATGTTTGTAGACGAAGAGGAAGAAGTTATCTATGTTGAATTATACGCAAAACAATTTAGCTGGGAAGCACGCTACGGAGGTGATGACAATGCTTTAGGTAAAGCGAACGTTCGTTTTATCGAAGGAATCAACACCGTTGGTGTGGACATGTCAGATCCGAATGCTCAGGATGATAAAATTGTAAACGAATTACACTTACCGGTAGGTAAAAAAGTGGTATTCAAGATCCGTTCTCAGGACGTATTGCACTCCGCTTATATGCCACACTTCAGAGCGCAGATGAACTGTGTTCCGGGTATGGTAACACAATTCGCTTTCACACCAACAGTAACTACTGATCAAATGCGTCAGGATCCTGCGATTGTGGAAAAAGTGGCCAACATTAATATCATTAGAGCAAAGAAAAGTGCTGAACTTGTTGCCAAAGGTGAAACTGCTTTAGATCCGTATACTTTTGATTACTTATTGTTATGTAACAAAATTTGTGGACCGTCTCACTACAACATGCAGATGAAAATCGTTGTAGAAAGCGAAGCAGATTATAAAAAATGGTTAAAAGAAAAACCTACTTTAGCTAGCGCTATTAAAGATGCAAGCAAAGCAGCAGCCCCGGCTCCTGCAGCAGCATCTGAAGCAAAAGCACCGGCAGCAGCAGCTCCGGTTGCCGATACCACTAAAGTTTTGGCACAAGTAGTAAAAAAATAATTGCTTTTAATATAAATTAAAAAATATGTCAGCAGTAGGACACGATATCAATCACGAACACGATCACGGTCACGAACACCACCATAAAGATACTTTTATCACTAAGTACATCTTTAGTATCGATCACAAGATGATTGCAAAACAATACCTGATCACGGGTATTGTAATGGGAATCATCGGTATTGTAATGTCTCTTTTATTCCGTATGCAAATTGCATGGCCGGAAGAGTCTTTTAAAATTTTTAATGTCCTTTTAGGAGATAAATTTGCCCCGGGTGGCGTAATGCGAAATGATATTTATTTGGCATTGGTTACCATACACGGTACCATCATGGTATTCTTTGTATTGACGGCCGGATTGAGCGGTACGTTCAGTAACCTTTTAATTCCGCTTCAAATTGGAGCAAGGGACATGGCTTCCGGATTTATGAACATGGTTTCATACTGGTTGTTCTTCCTTTCTTCTGTTATCATGATTATTTCCCTTTTTGTGGAGTCAGGACCCGCTTCAGCAGGTTGGACAATCTATCCGCCATTGAGTGCATTACCACAGGCGATCCCAGGATCGGGTACCGGTATGACACTTTGGTTGGTATCGATGGCGATCTTTATCGCGTCTTCATTGATGGGATCTTTGAACTATGTGGTAACAGTTATCAACCTTAGAACAAAAGGAATGTCTATGACACGTTTACCATTAACGATCTGGGCTTTCTTCATCACGGCTGTTATCGGTATCGTTTCGTTCCCGGTATTATTATCGGCTGCTTTATTATTGATCTTCGACCGTAGCTTCGGAACATCATTCTTCTTATCGGATATCTTTATCTCCGGAGAAGTATTACACTACCAGGGAGGTTCTCCGGTATTGTTCGAACACTTGTTCTGGTTCTTAGGTCACCCTGAGGTATATATCGTAATCTTACCTGCGATGGGGATCACGTCTGAAATTATCGCGACCAACGCTCGTAAACCAATTTTCGGTTACCGTGCGATGATCACGTCAATCTTAGCGATCGCTTTCTTATCAACAATTGTATGGGGTCACCACATGTTCGTATCCGGTATGAATCCTTTCTTAGGATCGGTATTTACCTTTACAACATTGTTAATCGCAATCCCTTCAGCTGTAAAAGCGTTCAACTATATCACGACACTTTGGAAAGGTAACCTTCAGTTAAACCCAGCTATGTTATTCTGTATCGGATTCGTTTCGACGTTCATTACAGGTGGTTTAACAGGTATCATCCTTGGAGATAGTACATTGGATATTAACGTTCACGATACGTATTTCGTAATCGCTCACTTCCACTTAGTAATGGGTATTTCTGCGCTTTACGGTATGTTTGCCGGAATCTACCACTGGTTCCCTAAAATGTTCGGAAGAATGATGAACAAAAACTTAGGTTACATCCACTTCTGGGTAACAGCAGTGTGTGCGTACGGAGTTTTCTTCCCAATGCACTTTATCGGTATGGCGGGTCTTCCAAGACGTTACTATACCAACACGGCTTTCCCTTTATTTGATGATTTAGCAGATGTTAACGTACTAATCACAATGTTCGCTTTAATCGGAGCTGCATTCCAGTTGGTATTCTTATGGAACTTCTTCTACAGCATCTTCAAAGGACAAAAAGCAACGCAAAACCCATGGAGATCCAACACATTAGAGTGGACTACTCCGGTGGAGCATATTCACGGTAACTGGCCAGGTGAAATTCCGGAAGTGTACAGATGGTCTTATGACTATAGCAAACCAGGACATGATGAAGATTTCGTTCCTCAGAATGTACCTATGAAACCAGGTGAAGAACAATTACACCATTAAGAATTAATTCAATTCGATATAAAAACAGCCTCCGCATTTGCGGAGGCTGTTTTATTTTTGTCAGTATAGTACGCAAGTTGAATTTCAGTCCGGATAATTAAGATGCCGAATGGTATAGCGTCAAAATGATAGGTAGTTATGCCGAAAAAAGCTTAAAAGACTTTCCGGATAAACACCTGACAGATTTTCAAAACCTTGTTGGATGTCGTACGTTATGGAAGTTAGTAAACGAGAATTTCGATCAGTATAATCTAATTATGGAATGCTATAACGTCAAAATGATTGGGTGTTTATGCCGAGAAAGATCTAAAGATTTTCAGGATAAACACCAGACAGGTATTCAAAACCTGTCAGGTGTAAAAGAGAAAAGAGTAAAGTATGCCAGCTTGAATATCTTATTTATTTTTTTAGAAAGTAAACTGTAGTTTGTAAAATAAAAAACCTGCCGGATAAAGATCCGGCAGGTTTGTATCTTTTTCTTTGTTCTTTACTCTTTGATCTCTTTCTGTTTCGTCAGATAATAAACCGGGATTCCGGCCAGCATAATCAAAACGCCCCAACCACAGGTACTGGTTCTGTCGATCAATAAAGCCACGCATATGGCGGTTGCTACAATAATATATAATGCCGGCAACACCGGATAGGCAAATGCTTTGTACGGACGTGGCATGTCCGGCATTTTGCGGCGTAAAATAAAGATTCCGTATATCGTCAGTATATAAAAGATAATTACGATAATCATTACGTAATCCAATAAATCCCCGTACTTACCGGTAAGGCATAAAAAAGACGCCCAGATGCACTGAATCCATAGTCCCCAACCCGGAACACTTGCTTTGTTTAATTCGGCCGCTTTTTTAAAGAAAAGGCCGTCTTTAGCCATGGTGTAATATACGCGCGATCCGGCCATGATCAATCCGTTATTACAACCAAAAGTCGAAATCATAATCATTACCGCGATCACAATCGTACCGGTAGCGCCAAAAATATGTTGGGAAGCTGCTACAGCAACCCGTTCTGATGGGGCAAACGCGATCTCGTTTAATGGCATTACGGCTACATACATCACATTGGCCAGAATATAAATCACACTCACTATCAGGGTGCCTAAAAACAAACTCAGTCCTACGTTTCGTTCCGGTCGTTTGATTTCACCCGAAATAAACGTAACCCCATTCCAGGCATCACTCGAAAACAATGAACCAACCATCGAAGCGGCTATGGCCGAAACCAGTGTGTATCCCGAAATAGCAACCCAGGAATTGGTATCCTTGTTAAACGTTTGCGCATTCCAGGCATCGGCCCAGTTGGCATTCCAGATTTCCGCTTTGGCGGCTAAAATAAAACCGAAAATGATCAATCCGAATAAAGATGCAATCTTGGTAATTGTAAAGACCGTTTGAATGTATTTGCCATTTTTCACACCTTTACTATTGATATAGCTCAGGAAGATAATAGTGGCTATCGAAACCAATTGCGCAGCATTTAATTGAAACGTACCAACCTCAAATAGGATATTGGTATCACTTACCGACGGAATCAGGTAGGCGGTAAATTTAGAAAACGCTACGCCAACAGCGGCAATCGTACCGGTTTGTATGACCGAAAAAAAGCTCCATCCATATAAAAAAGCAATCAGTTTATTATACGATTCTTTAAGGTAGATGTATTGCCCGCCGGCATGTGGAAACATGGCGCTTAGCTCGCCATAACTCACCGCAGCTGTTATGGTGATTAAAGCCGATACAACCCAAATGGCAATCAGCCATCCGGCGCTTCCGATGTTCTGGGTAATTCCGGCGCTGACAATAAAAATTCCGGAGCCAATCATGGAGCCGACTACCAGCATGGTTCCGTCCAGAAGACTTAATTCCCGTTTTAATGTTAGGGTTTCTTTTTGCATGTGTTGTTGTTGATTTATTGAGGATAAATATATGAAAAATGCGTTTTATTATGCTTTTTTTTGTAACTTTCATAAAGACAAAAACAAGACATTATGGAAAGTCCAAAAGAATATTCCAATGGTGAAATTACCATAGTTTGGAAACAACAATTATGTGAACATTCCGGAAATTGCGTTCGTGGACTACCCGAAGTTTTCCGGGCTAAAGTAAGACCCTGGATCGAAGTCCGCAAAGCGGGCTCGGATGAAATTGTGGAACAGATAAAAAAATGCCCTTCGGGTGCTTTGTCATATTACTATAATAAAAAATAAAATGGAAGATCATTTCAAGTTGGTGAACAATGAAGAAAAAAGCCGCTTCGAACTGGAAGTAGACGGACATATCGCTTTTATCGATTATAAAATAAAAGACAAAAAGATATACCTCATCCATACCGAAGTGCCGGCCGAATTGGGAGGAAAAGGGATCGGCAATGCGATTGTACTGAAAACACTTCACTATATAAAAGATAACGGCTATTCATTAGTACCATTGTGTCCTTTTGTGGCGGCCTATATTAAAAGGCACCCGGAATGGGAAGCGATTGTTGCCTAGTAAGAATGCGCTTGATCCCAGCCAAACATTTCCTATCTTTGCCAAATGAATGAGCATTTAGATCCGACTAACCAACGATATAATCCGGAGGAACTTGATTTAGAGAAAAAATTAAGACCGCTGTCTTTTGACGATTTTACCGGACAGGATCAGGTACTGGAAAACCTGAAAGTGTTTGTACAGGCTGCCAATCTTAGAGGGGAAGCACTGGATCATACCTTGTTCCACGGACCGCCCGGTTTGGGGAAAACAACACTGGCCAATATTCTGGCAAATGAGCTGGATGTAAATATCAAGATCACTTCTGGTCCGGTATTGGACAAACCTGGCGATCTGGCCGGTTTGTTGACCAATCTGGACGAACGGGATGTGTTGTTCATTGATGAGATTCACCGGCTAAGTCCTATAGTGGAAGAATACCTGTACTCGGCTATGGAGGATTTTAAAATCGATATCATGATCGAAAGTGGACCAAATGCCAGAACGGTGCAAATTAATCTTAGCCCGTTTACACTGGTTGGTGCGACAACGCGCTCCGGTTTGCTTACCGCGCCGATGCGGGCTCGTTTCGGAATCCAAAGCCGTTTACAATATTATAATACCGAATTGTTAACGACGATTGTACAACGTAGTGCTTCTATCTTAAAAATGCCAATTACCATGGAAGCCGCTATCGAAATTGCCGGCAGAAGTAGGGGAACACCGCGTATTGCAAATGCATTACTCCGTCGTGTTCGTGATTTTGCGCAGATAAAAGGTAACGGAAGAATCGATGTGGAAATTGCCCGTTTCTCGCTGAAAGCCTTGCATGTGGATGCACACGGATTGGACGAAATGGACAACAAAATCCTGACTACAATTATCGATAAGTTTAAAGGCGGACCGGTTGGGTTGTCGACTCTGGCAACGGCGGTATCCGAAAGCGGCGAAACAATCGAAGAAGTATACGAGCCGTTCCTGATTCAGGAAGGGTTTATCATCCGAACACCACGCGGTCGCGAAGTAACCGAAAAAGCCTATAATCATCTGGGGAGAATCCGTCCCGGTGTTCAGGGCGGATTGTTTTAATTAGCATGATCAATAATACAGAGAAATATACCCAATTGATAAAAACCGAAGCCAAACGCCTCGGTTTTTTGTCATGTGGCATATCCCGTGCCGGTTTTCTCGAAGCCGAAGCGCCCCGACTGGAAAAGTGGCTTAATGCCCAGATGAACGGAAAAATGGGGTATATGGAAAATCATTTCGACAAGCGGCTCGATCCGACTTTGTTGGTCGAGGATGCCAAAAGTATTATTTCCCTGACGTTGAATTATTATCCGGAAATCAAACAAAACATGGGGAGTTATAAGATCTCCAAATATGCCTATGGTCAGGATTATCATTATGTGATCAAGGAAAAACTCAAGGAGTTATTGTTTTTTATCCAAAATGAGATCGGGGAAGTGTCCGGTCGCGCTTTTGTCGATTCGGCTCCGGTTTTGGATAAAGCCTGGGCGGCGAAAAGCGGTTTGGGTTGGATCGGGAAAAACAGTAACCTGCTTTCTAAACAGGTGGGGTCGTTTTTCTTTATCGCCGAATTAATCGTAGATCTGGAATTGGATTACGACAATGCGACAACCGATCATTGCGGGAAATGTACGGCCTGTATCGATGCTTGTCCTACTGAAGCGATTGTGGCGCCCTATGTGGTCGATGGGAGTAAGTGTATTTCCTATTTTACGATCGAATTAAAGGAAAATATCCCGTCGGAGGTAAAAGGGAAATTTGACGACTGGATGTTTGGTTGCGATGTGTGTCAGGATGTGTGTCCGTGGAATCGTTTTTCAAAACCACATCAGGAGCCGTTGCTTAAACCGAATGAATCCATATTGTCTTTTTCGAAAAAAGACTGGGAGGAGATTACCGATGAAACCTTCCGAAAGGTTTTTAAGGATTCGGCCGTAAAACGAACCAAGTATGAGGGGTTGGTTCGTAATTTAAACTTCTTGAAAGACTAATTGTCAGTTTTTTACGTCATTAAAAAGTTCTTTTTGGTTTCTTTTTGTTAAATTTATTAGGTGTTTTTTATAAATGAAACATTACTGTGTTAAATAAATAAAATAGTAACATTTAATAATTTAACTTATGAAATTAATTACCTCCCAAATTGCTTTTTTACTGATTGTTTTTTGTACAACCTATGCCCGGGGACAAGTCGGAATAGGAACAGCTCATCCTGATGAGTCGGCGATGCTTCATGTGGCCGGACATGATAAAGGAACGTTGTTGTCCAGAGTTGCGCTGACAGCAAATACCGATACCGAAACGATACGGGATCCGGCGGTAGGATTACTGGTTTATAATACTACGGCAGCTGCCGTGGGAACCAATGCCGAAATACCGACGGGGTATCACTACTGGAATGGAACAAAATGGGTGAATATTGCCGAAACCTCCAATTCCAATGGTAGTAATGCTACTGTTAAAACATATGCGTATGTGGGTGCTTATGCCGGTCAGCTTAATGGAATCAGTGTCGGGGATTTTTCTTTCCGTTTGTTTCTTAGTCCGAATACCACAAGTGGGACGACAAGCGAACGGGTTTCTCCGCAAATCCGAAATAATACCGAAAATAGTATTGATCTTACCGGTTTTGCTGCGATGAATTATGGTAACGGTTCTGGTACAATTAACTATACTTCCGGAACGGTAATTAATACGGCTGTAAATCTGGTTAATCCGAATAGCCGTACGTTACCGGCAAATACCTGGGCTTGGTGGGGCGAATCCGGATTTATCCAGGATTCAGGAGGAAGTACCAGTGAAAAAAGACAATATACCCTAACTGTCGATGATATCAATTATAACAAGTTTTGGCGGGTGGAATTTATGTTTATCAATCCTGGCGGTACGGTGGCATCATTGCCTACAGCTAAATGTATAATTTATGTAGAAGAAGTAAGTAGTACGCCTTAAAATATTTTGTTTAGCCTATTGTTGTACAGCGGGTTATCTTTTTAGATGACCCGCTGTCTTTATAAAAGGGCGCGGTTTTTTAAAATATTCGCTGTTAAAAGTTTCTAAAATTATGTGCATACCGTTATCTTTGTGAGTTAGTAAAATAAAAAACTATGCATAAAGACAGCAAAAGAAGAGAGGCTTTATTATATCATGCGAAACCTACACCCGGAAAAATCCAGGTAGTACCCACTAAAAAATATGCAACACAACGCGATCTGGCATTGGCATATTCCCCGGGAGTTGCAGAGCCATGTTTGGAGATTGAGAAAGATGTAAACAATGTGTATAAGTATACGGCCAAAGGAAACCTGGTAGCAGTGATTTCCAATGGAACGGCTGTCTTGGGATTGGGCGATATCGGACCGGAAGCTTCAAAACCGGTTATGGAAGGTAAAGGACTTTTGTTTAAAATCTTCGCCGATATTGATGTGTTTGATATTGAAGTGGATACCAAAGACGTAGATAAATTTATTGAAACGGTTAAAAATATTGCGCCCACTTTTGGCGGAATCAACCTGGAAGATATTAAAGCACCGGAATCGTTTGAAATCGAACGACGATTGGTGGAAGAATTGAATATTCCGGTAATGCACGACGACCAACACGGAACAGCGATTATTTCGGCTGCAGCCTTATTAAATGCTGTAGAATTGGCCGGGAAGAAAATGGGAGAGGTGAAAATGGTAATCTCCGGAGCCGGTTCGGCAGCTATTGCCTGTGCCAACCTGTATGTGTCGTTTGGTGTTAAACAGGAGAACATCGTAATGTTTAACAGTAAAGGAGCGCTGCGTAAAGGAGATCCTAGAGTTTCCGAAATGCAGGCAAAATATGCTACCGATAAAGAATACGCTTCTCTTGGCGATGCGATGTTAGGAGCCGATGTATTTATCGGTTTGTCTTCGGGCGATATCGTAACACCGGATATGTTAGTTGGAATGGCTGAGAATCCAATTGTTTTTGCCATGGCAAATCCGCGTCCGGAAATCAATTATGACGTCGCTATCGCAACCCGTAAAGATATTATTATGGCTACCGGTCGTTCGGATCATCCTAATCAGGTCAATAACGTACTTGGGTTTCCTTTTATTTTTAGAGGTGCTTTAGACGTTCGTGCAACCAAAATTAATGAAGAAATGAAAAAAGCTGCGGTAGTGGCTTTGGCTAATCTGGCCAAAGAATCCGTACCGGAGCAGGTAAATATCGCGTATGGCGAAACCAAATTAATTTTCGGTAGAGATTATATCATTCCGAAACCGTTTGATCCAAGATTGATTGCCGAAGTTCCACCGGCTGTAGCCAAAGCAGCTATGGAATCAGGAGTGGCAACAGCGCCAATTACCGACTGGGATAAATACCGTGAGGAATTATTGGAACGTATGGGATCGGATAACAAAATGCTACGACTGTTACAGAACCGTGCCAAAACAGATCCGAAGCGTGTCATTTTTGCCGAAGCCGACCACTTGGATGTGTTAAAAGCAGCACAGATCGTTTTGGAAGAAGGTATCGGACAGCCGATCTTATTGGGTAACCGCGAAACCATTTTGGAATTAAAAGCGGAAATCGGTTTCGAAGAGGAAGTGTTGATTATCGACCCGAAAACCAAAGAAGAGGAAGAACGAAGAAATCGTTTTGCCGAAGTATATTGGAAAGCCCGTCAAAGAAGAGGCACAACTTTATTGGATGCTCAGAAGTGGATGCGCGAACGTAACTATTTCGCCGCGATGATGATCAATGAAGGCGAAGCCGATGCTTTGGTAACCGGATATTCCAGAAGTTATCCAACAGTGGTAAAACCAATGTTGGAGCTAATTGAAAAAGCACCTGGTGTTTCAAGAGTTGCGACAACCAACCTGATGATGACCAAACGCGGACCATTATTCCTGGCTGATACAGCAATCAATCCGAATCCTTCAGCGGAAGATTTGGCTAAAATTGCGTTGATGACCGCCAAAACGGTAAAAATGTTCGGTATGGAACCGGTGATTGCCATGGTGTCGTTCTCGAATTTTGGATCATCTAAAAATGAAGGCGCTTCCAAAGTACGCGAAGCAGTGGCCTATTTGCATAAAAACCACCCGGATTTAATTGTGGACGGTGAGATTCAAACCGACTTTGCGTTGAATTCGGATATGCTAAAAAGCAAATTCCCATTCTCAAAACTGGCGAATAAAAAAGTAAATACCCTGATTTTTCCAAATCTGGATGCCGCCAATATCACCTATAAGATGATAAAAGAGTTGTATAAATCGGTGTCGATCGGACCAATCATGTTAGGATTGGAGAAACCGGTACATATTTTCCAGTTAGGAGCCAGTGTAGAAGAAATGGTGAATATGGCTGCCGTTGCGGTTGTCGATGCTCAGGAAAAAGAGAAGCGGTCGAAACAACAATCAGTAAAGAAATAATTACGGGTAACGGAACAAAATAGTCACTTTGTACTATAAAATTAGGATAGTAAAAGATTTTTCTTATTTTTGGTAATAACGAATACGGGTCAATATGATTGCACATATTAAGGGACGGCTTGCCGAAAAGTCGCCAACAGAGGTAATTATAGATTGTAATGGCGTAGGATATCAGATCCATATCTCGCTCCATACGTTTTCGTTATTACCAGATACGGAAAATATTAAGCTCTATACGTTTCTTCAGATTAAAGAAGATGCGCATACCCTTTTTGGTTTTGTCGAAAAAGCCGAAAGAGAACTGTTTAAACTACTGATTTCTGTTTCCGGTGTCGGAGCAGGAACTGCACGGACGATGCTCTCGTCTATTCCTCCACAACAAATTATCCATGCTATAGCCAATAACGATGTCGCGACGGTCCAGTCTATTAAAGGAATCGGGGCTAAAACGGCGCAACGCGTTATTCTGGATCTGAAGGATAAAGTGCTTAAAGTTTATAATTTAGAGGAAGTTTCGGCAGTAGAAAGCAATACAAATAAAAATGAAGCGTTATCAGCTTTGGAGGTTTTGGGATTCCTGAGGAAATCAGCCGAAAAAGTAGTTGATAAAATTGTTAAAGATAATCCAGATGCTTCTGTGGAATCAATCATTAAACTAGCTTTAAAAAATTTATAATTCTTGGAAACATTTTACTCGCATGATTTTTTTAAGAAGATAAAGACCGGACTCACGATTTTGGTTTTATTCTTTTGTTTTTCTGTCCAGGCTCAGGTTGACGAAGAAGAACAGGATTCTGTTAAAACCGGTTCTTCAGTAGGAAAACTTAATATCTCCAATCCGAAAAGTATTGTAGAAGCTTATACCTATGATCCGGTAACCAACCGGTATATCTATACCAAAACATTCGACGGTTTTAATATTAATTACCCGATCATCCTAACGCCAAAGGAATATGAAGAGTTGGTGTTGCGAGAGTCCATGCGAGACTATTTCAAGAAAAAATCAAGTGCTATCGACGGTAAAAAAGAAGGTAGCGAAAATGCGAAAAAAGATTTATTACCGCGATATTATGTAAATTCCAATTTCTTCGAAGCCATCTTTGGAGGAAATACAATCGACGTAAAACCGCTCGGTTCCGTTGAAGTGGATTTGGGAATGCGGTATACCAAACAGGATAACCCGGCATTTTCGCCTAGAAACCGTTCTACCTTTACTTTCGATTTCGACCAGCGAATCAGTTTGAGTTTACAAGGAAAAGTAGGAACCCGTTTAAATGTAAATGCCAACTACGATACCCAGTCGACTTTTGCTTTCCAGAATTTAATTAAATTAGAATATACACCAACCGAAGACGATATTATTAAAAAGATCGAAGTCGGAAACGTAAGCTTGCCGCTAAACAGTTCTTTGATCCGTGGCGCGCAAAGTCTTTTCGGGGTGAAAGCGCAATTCCAGTTTGGGAAGACGACCATTACCGGGGTTTTCTCCGAACAGAAATCACAAACAAAAACCGTTACCGCGCAAGGTGGTGGAACAATCCAGGAATTCCAGTTATTTGCATTGGATTATGATTCCGACCGACACTATTTCCTGTCGCAGTATTTCCGCAATCGTTATGACGAAGCCTTAAAGCAGTATCCGCAAATTAACAGCCGGGTACAGATTACCCGTGTGGAAGTTTGGATCACCAACAAACAAAACCGTGTTAGTGGTACCGATAACAACCTGCGTAACATTATGGCGTTACAGGATTTGGGAGAGGCGCAACAATTGGGTGTGCCTGATGCCAGCATCATTGGAATCCCTTCCGGTGGATTTTTTAACCAGCCTTCGGGATCTCCTGTTGATAATAAAAATAACAAATTCGATCCCGGAGCGATCGGAACCAACTACCTGAATTCGGGTATCCGTGAAATTGTAAACGGAAGTGCCGGATTTAGTGTGCCAGCCTATAACGTGGTCGAAGGTAAAGATTACGCCAAATTGGAAAATGCGCGTAAATTATCGTCCAACGAATATACCTATCACCAGCAATTGGGATACATCTCGTTAAACCAGCGTTTGGCAAACGACGAAGTATTGGCAGTAGCCTACCAGTATACCATCGGGGATAAAGTATACCAGGTTGGGGAATTCGGAACCGATGGTATCGATGCCACACAGGTTCAAAACGGAATCCCGTCGACACAAAGTCTTATCGTAAAATTATTAAAAAGTAACCTGACCAACGTAAACCAGCCCATCTGGAATTTGATGATGAAAAATATCTATCAGATCCCGGGTGCTTACCAGTTGTCGCAGGAAGATTTCCGTTTTAATATTTTGTATACCGACCCATCACCGTTAAACTATATTGTTCCGGCTGGTCCGGGCAGTGGATCGCAACCCGCGATTCCATTACCGGGTGATGTGGAAAATACACCATTGATTAAAGTTTTCAATGTAGACCGTCTGAATTATACGAACGACCCGCAGGTAGGGGGCGACGGTTTCTTCGATTTTGTTCCGGGTATTACGGTCGATCAGCAAAATGGACGTATCATCTTTACTACTGTAGAGCCATTCGGGGATCACCTTTTTGAAAAATTACGATCCAACGGAAATGAAAATTATGATGGTGACGTAACCAGTGGTATCGATTATAATGCCAACCAGCGTAAATATGTATTCCGAAACCTGTATAAAACCACTCAGGCGGGTGCATTACAGGATAGTGATAAAAATAAGTTCCAGTTAAAAGGTAAATTCAAATCCTCGGGAGGGGACGGTATTGCGATTGGAGCCTTTAACGTACCACAGGGGTCGGTTGTTGTAACCGCCGGTGGACGTCGTTTGGTTGAAGGTGTGGATTATACCGTAGATTATCAGAGAGGACGCGTACAAATCCTGGATCCGTCTTTACAGGCGTCCAGTATTCCGATTGAAGTGTCGTTGGAGAATAACGCCATCTTTGGTCAGCAAACCCGACGTTTTTACGGTTTAAACGTGGAACACAAATTCTCGGATAAATTCCTGGTAGGAGGTACGTTCCTACGATTATCGGAACGTCCGTTTACACAAAAATCAAACTACGGTCAGGAGTCGGTAAACAATACCATTTATGGTCTAAATACCAATTTCTCTACCGAAGTACCCTTCTTTACCCGTTTGGTAAACAAACTTCCGAATGTGGATACCGATGTACCGTCGAACTTATCCTTCCGTGGAGAGATCGCCTATTTACAACCGGGTGCTTCTACCGCGGATCAGTTTAACGGGGAAGCGACAACTTATATCGATGACTTCGAAGGTTCGCAGACTACCATCGATATGCGTTCGGCTCAGGCCTGGTCGTTGGCGAGTACGCCGGTGGGCTACGGAGACGAATTGACGGCTCCGGATTATGGTTTCCGAAGAGCAAAATTATCATGGTATTCTATTGACCCGACCTTCTATGCGTCGTCGCAATTACCGGCCGGTTTATCGGTAGATGATATTTCTTCAAACCGTACCCGTCGTATTTATAGTCAGGAGTTATATCCGGTTACGGATATTGCACAGGGGCAAAGTACGGTGGTCAATACACTCGATTTAACCTACTATCCAAAGGAAAGAGGGCCGTATAACTTTAGCCCGTTGGCAAATCCTTCTGATAACTCCTTAGCCAACCCACAAAATAACTGGGGTGGTATTATGAGAGCGATTAACTCAACCAACTTCGAACAGTCGAATGTGGAGTATATCCAGTTCTGGATGATGGATCCGTATTACGGTTCCGATGTTCAGGGGATTACAACCAATGAAGGGAAATTAACGTTCAATATTGGAGAGATTTCGGAAGACATCTTAAAAGACGGAAGAAAATTCTATGAAAACGGATTAGGGCCGAACCAGGTTCTGGTACAACCGCAAGGTCCTTGGGGGAATGTGCCGGCGTCGCAATCGCTAATCTATGCGTTCGATACCAATGAAGGGAATCGTGAAGCGCAGGATGTTGGTTTGGATGGATTGAACGATGCCGAAGAAGCAGCAAAATTCCCTGCTTTTGCCAGTAATCCCGATCCCGCTGCCGATAACTACCAGTACTTCTTAAATGCACAAGGAAATATTATTCAGCGTTACCGAAATTATAATGGTGTTCAGGGGAACTCGCCAATCGCCGTTTCGGATACCAACCGTGGATCGACAACCTTACCGGATGTAGAGGATATCAACCGTGATAACACGATGAATACGATTAATGCGTATTGGAAGTTCGAAGTTCCGGTGAAATATTATCCGGGTGAAGTTCCGGTGGGACAGGATTATATTGCCGACGTTCGGGTAAACAATAACGTTGACCTTGCCAATGGTGGTACCGGTCGTGTACGTTGGATCTTATATAAAATTCCAATTCTGGAAGCAACCAGTGCCAATCAGGAAGGTTCAATTTCCGATTTCCGTTCGATCCGTTTTATGAGAATGTTTATGTCGAACTTCTCCGATCAGATCACATTGCGTTTCGGAGCTTTAGATTTGGTACGTGGGGAGTGGAGACGTTATACCGGAACACTGGATCCAAACGAAACCGAACAACAAAACGAAAATGACAATACCGGGTTTGACGTAGTAGCGGTAAACATCCAGGAAAATGGCAACCGTTTGCCAATTCCGTATGTAACACCTCCGGGAGTAACCCGCGAACAATTATACAACAACAATACGATTATCAACCAAAACGAGCAATCGTTATCGTTGCGTGTTTATAAAAAAGATGCGAACCTTCCGGGATTAGGAGGTTTGGAACCGGGCGATGCCAGAGCGGTGTTTAAAAACGTAAGTGTGGATATGCGTCAGTTTAAAAAACTACGTATGTTCCTTCACGCCGAAGCTTTGCAACCACCGGCCGAAACACAACCGTTAATGGCCGATCAGATGGTAGCGTTTATCCGTTTTGGTAACGACTTTACCCAAAACTTCTACCAGGTGGAGATTCCGCTTAAACCGTCGGCTTTCTCGTCGCGTTCGGCAGAAGAAATCTGGCCTGCGGATAATCAAATCGATTTAAGTCTGGAATTGTTAACCAAATTAAAAGTACTCGCATTACAAGGAAACCTGCCGAATCCGGTGGATCCGTTAACGGGTATCGGATATGCACGTGAGGATGTCCTGGATCCGTCATTGTCTGGAAAACCAAATATGCTGACATTAGGTATTAAAGGTAATCCGAACTTTGGTCTGGTACGTACCTTAATGGTCGGGGTGAAAAATATCTCCACTCAGGAAGTGCGCGGGGAAGTTTGGTTTAACGAATTGCGGATGTCTGATATGGATAACAAAGGCGGTATGGCGGCTATTGCTAATTTAGATACCAACTTTGCCGACCTGATGAATATTTCGGCAACCGGTAGAATGAGTACCATCGGTTTCGGAACATTAGAACAGGGACCTAACGAAAGAAGTCGTGAGGATTCCAAACAATATAACATCGTTACCAACATTAACATCGGTAAATTATTGCCAAAGAAATGGGGAATCAACTTGCCGTTTAACTATGGGGTGGGTGAGGAGATCATTACACCGCAATACGATCCGTTTAATCAGGATATCAAGCTGCAACAGTTGTTGGATGTAACTGCCGATGGCGCTGAAAAAGACAATATCCGCAACCGTGCGATTAATTATACCAAACGTAAAAGTATCAACTTTATCGGGGTGAAAAAAGACCGGGCACCGGAACAGAAACAGCACGTGTATGATGTAGAAAATCTAACCTTGTCGTACTCGTTTAACGAAATGGAACACCACGATTTTGAAGTGGAAAGTTTGGTGGATCAGCAGGTGAAAACCTCAGCCGATTATGCCTATACATTCAAGCCAAAAGCTGTGGAGCCGTTTAAGAAAACGAAGTTTATGAAGAAAAGC
This sequence comes from Flavobacterium sp. WV_118_3, assembly GCF_039778605.1. Taxonomy (NCBI): domain Bacteria; kingdom Pseudomonadati; phylum Bacteroidota; class Flavobacteriia; order Flavobacteriales; family Flavobacteriaceae; genus Flavobacterium; species Flavobacterium sp. WV_118_3. Next base: position 3,669,010 of record NZ_CP156060.1, read on the forward strand.
AGCTACTGGAAGATGTTGAGCGATTTTAATTTTAATTACCTGCCAACAACCATTTCATTCAGCTCGACCATTTTGCGTCAGTATAACAGACAACAGTTCCGACAAGTGGAAGGGGTAGATGGTATTGGAATCGATCCGTTGTACCGAAGAAATTACTTCTTTAATTACCAATACGGATTCAACTATAACCTGACGAAATCATTGCGTATTAATTATAGTGCGTCATCCAATAATATCGTTCGAAATTATCTGGATGAAAATAAAATACCGGATCCGACAAATACTATCTGGGATAGCTATTTTGATATCGGAGAGCCAAACAATCATACGCAACAGTTAAACGTAAATTACGATCTGCCGATAAATAAATTGCCGTTCTTAAGCTTTGTAAAATCGACCTATACGTATACCGGTGATTACAACTGGCAACGTTCGTCGGATGCTTTCTCGTCGATCGATGGTTACGATTTGGGGAACACGATTCAGAATGCAGCGTCACACCGATTGAATACGGTATTGACAATGGATAATTTCTATAAGTATATCGGTCTGACCAAACAACGTAGAAAAGCAGTGCCAAAAGCGAATACACCGGCTCCGAAAGCTCCGGTTCCGGGTCAGAAAATTACCCAGATCCAGCAAGCTCCGGAAGACAAACCAAATGTGATTATCGACGGTTTGATCGGATTGGCAACCAGTGTGAAAAATATTCAGATTAACTATACCGATAATGGTGGTACCGTACTTCCGGGGTATTTACCGAAAGTAGGTTTCTTCGGAACCATGCAACCGTCGTTAGGATTTATTATGGGTAGCCAGTCGGATATTCGTTATGAAGCAGCCAAAAACGGATGGTTAACTACTTATCCGGAATTCAACCAGAGTTTTACACAGGTGCGTAATAAATTATTGGATATTACCGCACAGGTAGAACCGTTTAATGATTTAAAAATTGACTTAAATGCGAATCGTACCTATTCGCAGAATTTCTCAGAACAGTACGATGTGGATGCATTCGGAAATTATAACGCCCGTTCGCCTTACGATTTTGGTAACTTCTCGATTTCAACAGTGTTGATTAAAACAGCGTTTTCAAGAAGTGACGAAACCGGTTCGGATGCGTTTAACGATTTTAGAGAAAACCGATTGACCATTGCAAGACGTTTGGCAACCGAAAGAGGTCTGGATCCGAATAATACTACTCCGGATGGTTATCCGGTTGGATTTGGAAGAAATAGCCAGGCGGTATTATTACCAGCATTCCTTGCTGCTTATACCGGAACAAGCGCTTCAAGTGTGTCAACAGGAATTTTCCGCGATGTGCCAATTCCGAACTGGAATATAAAATATACCGGATTGATGCGTTATGGGTTCTTTAAAGAAAATTTCAAACGATTCTCATTACAACACGGTTATCGTGCCTCGTATACGGTAAGTTCATTCCGTTCGAATTTCGATTACGATGCCGATCCGAATGCTATTAACCCGACAACAGGAAACTATCCGGTGAAAACAATTGTAGCGAATGTCAACTTAGTGGAGCAGTTTAATCCGTTGATGCGAGTGGATTTTGAAATGAAAAACTCATTCAAGATTTTAGCCGAAATGAAAAAAGACCGAAGCTTATCATTGAGTTTCGATAACGGATTGTTAACCGAAGTGAAAGGAAATGAGTATACGCTGGAATTTGGATATCGTTTTAAAGATGTTACAATCAACTCCAAACTGGCCGATAATCCAATGGGTGTGATTCGTAGTGATATTAACCTGAAAGCGAATTTAACATTGCGTCAAAATCAGACGATCGTTCGTTATTTGGATTACGATAATAACCAGTTGGCTGGTGGTCAGGATATCTGGTCGTTAAAATTAACAGCCGATTATATGTTCAGTAAAAACCTGACAGCGATTTTCTATTACGACCATTCGTTCTCGCAGGCGGTGATCTCGACTTCGTTCCCGATGACGAATATCCGTTCCGGTTTTACACTGCGATATAACTTCGGAAATTAATAAGCAAAACATTTTAAAGTTACCGCTAATAAAATTACATTTGTCAATAAAAATAAACACAATGAATATACCATCTAACTTAAAGTACACAAAAGATCACGAATGGGTTAGCCTTGACGGCGAGATTGCAACGATTGGAATTACTGATTTTGCACAAAAAGAATTGGGAGATATCGTTTATGTTGAAGTGGAAACATTGGATCAGACACTGGACAAAGACGAAGTTTTCGGAACCGTTGAAGCGGTAAAAACAGTATCGGATTTGTTCTTGCCTTTAACAGGAGAGATCATTGAATTTAACGAAGATTTAGAGTCGGAACCGGAAAGTGTGAACACCGATCCTTACGGAGCGGGATGGATGATCAAAGTAAAAATCAGCAATCCGGCTGAAGTGGAAGGACTTTTGTCAAGCGACGATTATAAAGCCTTGATTGGTGCGTAAACTCAATCTTTTACTCGCATTAGTGTGGTCGTTAGTGATAGGTATTGCCTGTCTGATAACCATTAATACCAATGTGGGTGGGAAAATTCCTTTTAAAGATAAGTTTGTACATTTCGTTTTTTACTTCCTGTTTACAATTTTGTGGTTTCGGACACTCGATAGTAGATTCCCGAATGAACCATTGGTAAAAAAACTACGAATCGTATTTCTTTTCGGTTTTTGCTATGGTGTTGGAATTGAAATCTGTCAGGGACTGTTTACAGCAACAAGATCGGCAGACATTTTTGATGTACTGGCCAATACCACAGGAGGACTTATAGCAATAGCATTGCTGTATCTAAATAGAAGTCAGAAGCTGAAAGACTAAATTAATTGCAACATAGTAATCCCACTTTTGTGGGATTTTTTTATTTTTATACCATGGATATTAGAAATTATTTAGACTCGACCTATTTAAAAACCGCCGAACAGGCTGGTGTTTCAGAAACGGAAAACCGAAAAATTGTAGCCGACTATGTTGCGGAGGCGATTCGGGAAAAATTTAAACTGATTATGATTCGCCCGGATATGGTAGCCATGGCCAGAACGATGATCGCTGAAAATAATTCGGCCGTAACCATCGGAACGGTTATCGATTTTCCAAACGGTAACGGAACACTGGAAGAGAAACTGCAAGAAGCGGAGCAGGCGATTCAGGATGGTGCGGACGATCTCGATTTTGTAGTAGATTACGAAGCGTTTAAACGTGGCGAAACCGATAAGGTTAAAAAAGATGTCCTGGAATGTACCCGTTTGGGATTGTCGCATAATAAAATTGTAAAATGGATTATCGAAATAGCCGCTCTAAATGATCATCAAATTGTACAATTGTCTGCATTGATAAAGAATGTGGTTATTGCCAATTTTAAAGAAAATCAATACGAATCGGTTTTTGTAAAATCATCAACCGGGTTTTATAAAACCGAAGATGGGAAGCCAAATGGCGCTACCGTACCCGGAATAAAGCTAATGCTCGAAAATTCATTCCCATTACCGGTAAAAGCAGCCGGTGGTGTACGTACGCGTAATGAAGCCCTCGAAATGATTCAACTGGGCGTGAAAAGAATCGGTACGTCCTCGGCGAAAGCCATCGCTCATGGCGAAAATTCAAATAGCGAATATTAAACCCTGTAGTACATGAGGCATTTATGGTGCGTAGCATTGTTGTTCCTTGGAATAACAAATTCTTTCTCTCAAACAGAAAGCGAGCAGTTTCCGGTTTTTAAGGACTGTAGAAATAATCCCCCAAAAGATCAGGAATCCTGCTTTAATGCTAAAGTTCAGGATTTTTTCTATTCGCATTTTAAGGTGCCGCAGCAAGTAACGGATGCGAATTATAAAGGGACCGTTATCGCCTTGTTTGAAGTCGATTCGACCGGGACTTTTAAACCCTTGTATATCGATGCGGCCTACCCGGAACTGAAAGAGGAAACCAAAAGGGTTTTTGAGCAGTTCGAAAAGGTAGAGCCGGCAAAATTTGCAGGCCGGGCAACCTATGCTAAATATACGGTGCGTATTGCTATTCCGTTGGAAAAACCGGTAACGGATGAAACAACAGCTGTAGCGACTACTTCCGGAAAAACCAATCCGAAAGTGCAACGGGAACTGGATGAGTTTGATAAAATCGTTAGCAAGCCCTTCCGGAATCCGCAGTTTAAAAGCCATTTGAATATTCCTTTCTCACATCAGAATTATGCCGTTTTCGATGCGGCCGTAAATCAGGTGGGTAGTAATAATCATTCGGCTTCCAAACCGTATTCCTATGCAGAAGTATCCAAATATTACGATTTCGATAAAGAACAGCAAAAACTGCTTAAAAATAAAACCTCCTGGTGGGGACGAAAACTCTGGAACGAAAACCTGGTTGCCATTCAGGGTGACGGCTATTGGTTTACGATCAATCCGATCTTCGACCTGCGCGTTGGAAAAGATATGGATAGCGAACTCAAATATACCTATGTAAACACTCGTGGGATTCATGTTCAGGGAGCGTTGGGTGAGCAGCTCACGTTCTCGAGTTCGGTTTATGAAAGTCAGGGGCGTTTTGCGGATTATTACAACCGCTATGCCGAGTCGATTAAACCATCGGGTGGAAATCCGGCGATTATTCCGGGTATCGGTATTGCGAAAGAATTTAATGGCGATGGTTATGATTTTCCATTGGCTGAAGCTAATATATCCTATACACCCAATAAATTTATCAACCTGCAATTGGGATACGGTCGGAATTTTATCGGGGATGGCTATCGTTCGCTGATTTTTAGTGATGTAGCGAGTCCTTACCCGTATTTTAAAATCAATACGACGTTTTGGAAAATCAAATATACCAATACGTATATGTGGCTAAAAGATGTCCGCAATGACGTAACGGCCGAAAAAACCTATGCGACCAAATATATGGCGAATCATTACCTAAGCTGGAATGTGTCGAAGCGTTGGAATATGGGATTCTTTGAATCGGTGGTTTGGAGTAATACGAACGACCGTGGTTTTGATTTTAGTTTTGTGAATCCGATCATTTTTTACCGTGCGGTGGAGTTTACTTCGTCTTCCAAAAGTGGAAATGCCGTTTTGGGACTTACCTCGAAGTATAAGCTGAGCAACCAAATGAATATCTACGGACAATTCCTGTTGGATGAGTTTTCATTAAGCGATATTAAAGCCGGAAACGGAAGCTGGAAAAATAAATATGGCTTCCAGATCGGAGGAAAATATTACGATGCGTTTAAAATTAAAAACCTGATGTTGCAGGCCGAATACAATTATGTGCGTCCGTATGTGTATTCGCATAGTAATGTGTTAACGAACTACGGACATAACAACCAAAGTATGGGACACCTTTGGGGTGCCAATCTGAAAGAAGTGATGGGAATTGCCCGTTACTACTACGGCCGTTGGTTTGTCGATGCAAAGTTGATTTACGGACAAAGAGGTCTTGATTTTAATACGGCTGATAATACCTATAATTACGGTGGTGATATCTATCGGAATTATGACGAAGACCGGCCATATGACACCGGAGTCGTTACCGGACAAGGGAATAAGACCAATGTTTTAATGGCAGATCTTCAGGCGGGTTATCTGGTCAATCCGGCGATGAACCTGAAAATATTCGGGAATGTAATCTATAGAAACTTCGATCCGACTACCGAAACACCAACGGTAGTAAAAAGTTCGACAACCTGGTTTTCAGTCGGTTTGCGGGTGGATTTGTTTAATTGGTATTATGATTTTTAATTATTTTTTGTAACTTTAGTATTATAACTACTAAAAAACATCATTTTATGAGAATAATAAAAAATATTATACTGTTCTTTCTGGCGATTATTGTCTTGCTACTCGTGGCAGGTTTGTTTGTGAAAAAAGATTATGCTATTGAAAGAGAAATAGTGATCAACAAACCTAAAGCGGAAGTGTTCGATTATATACGGCATATTAAAAACCAGGATAATTTTAGTGTCTGGAATCAGAAAGATCCGGCAATGAAAAAAGATTATAAAGGAAACGATGGAGAAGTTGGTTTTGTTTATGCCTGGGAAAGTACCAATAAGGAAGTTGGAAAAGGTGAGCAGGAAATTGTTCGTATTGTCGATGGCGATCGGGTAGACATGAAGTTGCGTTTTAAAGAACCAATGGAAGCCGATGATGATGCGTATATGATAACCGAAGCGGTATCGGAAAACCAAACCAAAGTAAAATGGGGTTTTAAAGGTTCGATCAATTATCCGATGAATCTGCTGTTGCTGTTTATGGATATGGAAAAAGAACTGGGTGGTGCTTTGGAAACCGGCTTGAAGGATATGAAAGCCATATTGGAAAAACAATAAAAATTTACGAAGAGAGGTTGAAGGACCTCTCTTTTTTGTTAAAACTGCTGTTTGCGGTTGATTTTAAGGCTTTACTTTTGATGAAAACTAATTTTTGAAGTATATTTGCGCACCGTTTTTATAAATAATAATGAAAACTGCCTTGAACGCTTCAGAAAAAACAATTTCACTTACCTCTTTATTTGCGGATTTTAAAGGAATCACCAAAGCAGGACTGGCTATTAGTGTTGTCTTTTCGTCTATAGTAGGCTATTTATTAGGGGTTTCTGATGAAACGCCTTTTAGTTGGGTTACTTTTATACTGCTTGGAATTGGTGGCTATTGTATGGTGGGCGCTTCCAATGTGTTTAATCAGATTATCGAAAAAGATCTGGATGCGTTGATGGATCGTACCAAGAACAGACCGCTTCCTTCCGGGAGAATTTCCAAACAAACAGCCTTTGTTTTAGGAGGGATACTAACCGTTGTCGGGATTGCAATTCTGTATTCGATCAATCCGAAAACCGCTATGTTTGGTGCGATATCCATTTTTTTATATACCAGTGTATATACGCCCTTGAAAACCATGACGCCACTTTCGGTGTTTGTGGGCGCTTTTCCGGGGGCAATTCCGTTTATGTTGGGATGGGTGGCCGCGACCAACGAGTTTGGCATCGAAGCCGGAACACTTTTTCTGATCCAGTTTTTCTGGCAGTTCCCGCATTTCTGGGCTATCGGATGGTTTTTGTATAAAGACTACGAAAAAGCCGGGTTCTTTATGTTGCCAACAGGAAAACAAGATAAGAAAACAGCTTTGCAAACGATATTGTATACGGTTTGGTTGATTATTGCTTCTTTGATTCCGGTTGTCGGTTTTACAGGCGATTTAAAGCTGAGTTATGTGGCTGCCGGTTTTGTATTGCTTTTGGGACTTTGGATGTTGTACTTTGCAGTGAAATTATACCGGGAAATGGACGAAAAAGCAGCGCGCAAGTTAATGCTGGTGAGTGTTTCGTATATTTCGTTGCTGCAATTGGTGTATGTTATAGATAAATTTTTACGATAGTAGAGTATGAGTACGACAGATAGTATAAAAATGTCAGTTGAAGAACATAACGAAAGAAAAGCAAAATCATATAAAATGATGCTTTGGTTCGCGATGATCAGCATTGTGATGGTGTTTGCAGGGTTAACAAGTGCCTATGTGGTGAGTAAGTCCAGACCAGATTGGTTAAAGGATTTTACCTTGCCAAGTGCTTTTATCGCCAGTACGGTAGTGATGTTGCTGAGTAGTGTGACGTTTCATCTGGCTAAAAAAGCCATTCAAAAAGATAATAGAAAAGCAACGACCAATTTGTTATGGCTAACATTGGCTTTGGGGATTACTTTTGTGGTCCTACAATTTGAAGGTTTTGCACAGGTTATCGAAAGCGGCTATTTTTTTACCGGAAGTGAGAGTACGATCACAACTTCGTTTTTATACGTGGTGGTGATTGTCCATCTGGCCCACTTATTCGGGGGTTTAGTAGCACTTTTGATCATAATTTATAATCATTTTAAACAAAAATACAATTCAGGTCAAACCCTTGGTATAGAGCTTGGTGCGATGTTTTGGCACTTTCTTGATTTTCTTTGGGTGTATTTGTTTTTATTTTTCTATTTCTACAAATAGAAAAAAAATGTAAATTTGGGAACTTTTTAACTAATTACTTTATAATGGGAGCGACAGTTACTACAACAGCTACTAATGGAAAAACTTGGGACGGCGGTAATGAGCCGATGGGAGCAAGTTATGGTAAGATGATGATGTGGTTTTTCATCGTATCGGATGCCTTGACTTTTTCTGGATTTCTAGCAGCCTACGGTTTTTCAAGATTTAAATTTATAGAATCCTGGCCTATTGCAGACGAGGTTTTTAATCACTTCCCGTTCATGCATGGCGTTGATGCACCGATGTATTATGTGGCATTGATGACATTTATTTTGATTTTCTCATCTGTAACCATGGTATTGGCGGTTGATGCAGGACATCATATGAAAAAAACAAAAGTAGCCGTTTACATGCTTTTAACCATCATTGGTGGTTTTATCTTCCTGGGATCTCAGGCATGGGAATGGAAAAACTTTATCCAGGGTACTTACGGGGCTGTGGAAACTAAAGGAGGTTTAATCCTTCAGTTCGTCGATAAAGACGGAAAAAGAGTAGCGTTGGGTGATTTTGCTGCGCACCTTCCTAAAGAAAGAGAACAATTAACCCGAAATAAAGGGGTTTGGTATATGAGTGATTCACATGCTACTCCTAACTATTCTGTAGAACAGGTTGTAGAAGGATTCAAAGCCAATCCGGATCTATTGATTCGTTCGGAATTCAATACTAAAGACAAAACGAAAACGGTATTGTCGAGAGAAGAATCATTGAAAAAATTAAATGACGTGAAATATGTTGTGGAAGGGGCTAACCTGATCCGTAACGAGTATGGTCATAAATTATTTGCTAACTTCTTCTTCTTTATTACAGGTTTCCACGGATTCCACGTATTTACCGGAGTATTGATCAACATCTTGATTTTCTTTAATGTGATCTTAGGTACCTACGAGAAAAGAAGAAGTTATGAAATGGTTGAAAAAGTTGGATTGTACTGGCACTTTGTAGATTTAGTTTGGGTGTTCGTATTTACATTCTTCTATTTAGTTTAATTGATTTAAAAGAATAAGTATATCATGGCACATACCGCGCACGAATCAAATACAAAAAGAATATGGGTTGTTTTCGGAATCCTGTCCGTAATTACAATCATCGAAGTTATTTTAGGTATCGATAAACCAAAAGCATTATACATGACAAACCTATTGTCTATGAATTTGCTTAACTGGATTTTCATTATCTTAACCGTTGTGAAAGCTTACTATATCATGTGGGCCTTCATGCACCTTGAAGGAGAAAAAGGAAGTTTCAGATGGTCGATTGTTGGACCACTGGTTTTTTTAATTATCTATTTAGTGTTCATCTTACTGGTAGAAGGTAATTATATCTTTGATGTGTTTAAAAATTCCGATTACAGATGGATTTTTTAATAGCATATTAAATTATAAAAAAGGCGGTTATTCAACCGCCTTTTTTTAATTTTGTGAAGACTAAAATTCAGGTGTATCCCATGAAAAAATATATTGTTCTCACCGTTCTTTTTGCATTGCCTATCTGTGCGTATCTGTTCTTCGCATCCGGCGTAAACAGTTTTGCAAAATTGCCTACCGTAACACCCAATATCAAGGAGCTTTCCAACTGGAAATCGCTTGATGGCGATACTGTTCGTCTAAAAGATAAAATCACGATTCTGGGATTCCCCGGATCCGAAATCCTGTTCAATAAAGGGGATGCCTTTAATCTCGATCAGAAAATCTATAATAAAAACAGAGAGTTTGCCGATTTTCAGGTGGTGATGATTGCGCCCGAAGGAACCGAAGAGCAGGCGCGTCAGTTAAAAACGGAATTAAGCGGAATTTCCGATCTAAAAGTGTGGCATTATGTATTTGCTAAACCGGAAGAGATTCAAGCTTATTACGACGCGCTGAAACTGGTTGGAAAGCTGGATAAAAACCTACGTACGCCAAATGTTTTTATTATCGATAAAGACCTCAACCTAAGAGGGCGTAAAGGCAAGAATAAAAAAGGAGAAGAAGAATACAAAGAAGGGTATAATACCATTTCGGCTGCCGATTTGCACAATGAAATGAGTGACGATGTGAAAATCATCCTGGCCGAATACCGACTGGCGCTGAAAAAGAATAACAAACGCAAAATATAATCCGCATTACTCTAAATAGTTTACCTCATGAAAAACAAATCGTATATCGGAATTTCATTTATCGTACTGATCTTCGGGATCTGGGCGGTGCCGAAAATCCTGGCCAAATTTCAAAAAGCAGATTTAGTAACCATCGGACCGGTGCCGAAGTTTGAACTAACCGATCAGAACAATAAAAAAATAAGCAATGCCGATTACCTCGGAAAAGTATACGTGGTGGAATTCTTCTTTTCGACTTGTCCGACGATTTGCCCGATTATGAATCAGAATATGCTGAAACTACAGGAAGAGTTTTACGGAAATCCAAGTTTCGGAATTGCCTCTATTACGATCGATCCGGAACACGATACACCGGCGGTTTTAAAAGCACACGCCGATCAGTTGGGGGTGAAGAATTACAATTGGCATTTCCTTACCGGTGATAAAAAATATATTTACGATCTGGCGTTAAAAGGATTTAACCTATATGCCGGGGAAAACGACAAACAGGCGGGCGGATTTGAACATTCCGGTTTGTTTGCGTTAATCGACAAAGAAGGAAATATCCGTTGTCGAAAAGATAGTTTTGATAACCCTATTTTGTATTACGATGGTTTGGAAGAAGCGGGAATTAAAGCGATAAAAGAAGATATTAAGAAATTGCTAGAAGAATAAGTATAATGGAAAATTCAGTAGAAAAAAAATACAATAAATGGATTGTGGTGCTTTCGGTAGCGATACCGTTAGTAGTGGCGTTGTTGTTTGGTGTTAACCTTAGAAAATTAGGCTATGATGTACAGCCGTTATCTTTTTTACCGCCTATTTACGCGACGATCAACGGAATAACAGCGGTTTTATTGGTTGCGGCGGTTTGGGCGATTAAAAACGGCAAAAGAAGCCTGCATGAAAACCTGATGAAGGTGGCGATTGCCTGTTCGGTAGCCTTTCTGGCGATGTATGTGGCCTATCATATGACATCCGATTCAACGAAGTTCGGAGGCGAAGGTGCGATCCGCTATATTTATTATTTTATTTTGGTAACACATATCCTTTTATCAGTGATCATCATTCCTTTTGTGTTGATTACCTATGTAAGGGCTTTGGCCGGTAGTTTTGAGCGACACAAAAAGATTGCGAAGATTACATTCCCGATGTGGTTGTATGTGGCGGTGACTGGTGTGATTGTTTACCTTATGATTGCTCCCTATTATGCGCATTAAGAAGACTATAAAGCCACTGTTTTTATCGATTGTGGTATTGCTAATGTCGCTAAATGCAAATGCGCAATGTGCGATGTGTCGGGCGGCTTTGGAAAGTGAAGAAGGTGGTGTAAAAGCAGAAGCCGTAAACGACGGAATTGTATACCTGATGGTGATTCCGTATGTGTTGGTTGGAGTGTTGGGTTATGCGATTTACCGATTAAAGACTAAGAAGAAACAGAGATAAAGAAATGTTATATTATTGGATAAAGCCGGATTTTATCACTTAAATAAATTAAAAAGTGATAAAACTCCGGCTTTTCTGTTTTTTGATTTTTCAAATGATTTTCAAGTGACTTTATTGTTAAAATATTGTTTTTAGTATTTTAAAACTCTAAGTGTTGTGTTTTTTTTAATATTTTATAATGAAAAGCTTATCTTTTTATTAATAATTTAAATAAAAATCGGAGTTGCTATTATAATTTATATTTTTGCTGTTTTGTTTAGAAAACAGTATTAAATTTTTGATAAAATAGTAATGAAGACAACTTTTTTTGTGAAATCTTTACTGATATCGCTGATTATTCTAGGTTTTCAATCGGTTTCAGCCCAGTATAATAATGGCTTTTCCTCAAATCGATTATGGATAAAAGGCGTACAGGATCCTTTACCAACTTCTCATAACACAGGGGATAATGTTCTGCTGTTTAATTTTAATCCAACAATATTAAAAACGGAAAGTCTGTTCAAAAATAAATTGAGTGATCAATCGTCTCTTTTTGTGGTTTTTAAATCGGATGTAGAAGAAGAAAAATCTGTTTTGACACTTCAATATGGAAAAGAAAGAACGTTTGTAACCAATAAACAAATACTTAGTGATAAAGTATTGGAATATAAAGAAGTTGATTCTAAAAATGGTATTGTATTAAGTTATCTCTATGATAAAACAGAACCATTTGTAAAAAAGAAAAATACCCTTCTTTTTGATATTGTTGATGATATTCAAAATAGTAAAGACAACAAAGAACAATTGTTGGAATTTATTTATTTCCCGAAAGTCGTTAGCGCAGTAGAACGCCGTAAAATAGAAACCTATCTTTCGATAAAATACGGTATTTCCTTAAAAGGGAATTACGACTATATCAATGCTACCCACGATACGATATGGGATTATAACAAAAACAAAAGCTATAATAGTCGGGTAACCGGTATCGGTCGTGCTGATTATCAGCAATTGTATCAAAAGCAGTCCGGGAATGCAGAACATGACGGCTTATATATTGGTTTAGGGACGATTGAAAAAGAAAACAGAGCCAATAAAAATAAGCTGAAAGATAATACATATCTTATTTGGGGAGATAATAATAAGATGTCTGGTATTCCGGTTAAAAATGATGCGGGAGTACAAAAAATGGATCGAATATGGAAATCGGTTGCTTTTAATAAAATAGCACAAGACACTATTTTTACTCAGGTGCGAATCCTGAAAAAAGAAATGAAAATCGATTCTGGTCGTGCTGAAAAAGATAAATTCCTTTGGTTAGCAGTTTCAGCACAAACGGAAGGGGAATTCGATTATACTTCTGCTATTTATTACAAACAAGTAGAGACGCTAAACAATGATACTCTTCATTTCAATAAAATTCCATGGAAAGATACAGCGTTGTTTACCTTTGTAAAAGCACCGGCTTTCTTTGCCGAAATAAAAACAACAGATCCTAATTGTATCACGGCACAACAAGGTAAGATCGAAGTTAAATTTATCGGTGGTCAGGCTCCGTATAATGTGACATTATTTTCCGGAAATCTGAAAAAACAATATACTACAACAGAAACGTCTTTAATGTTGGAAGATGTTCGTCCGGGTATTTACCGTTTAACGATGGTAGATCATAATAAACAGATATTTGAAAAAGAAGCGATCGTAGAAAGTCTGGATAATCTGGATGTAAAACTTGCCGAAAAATGGTATTTAAGTACTGATGGATCAATCGATATCATGCCTATAATCACTGAAGGCAATGAAAAAGGCCTTTCTTATGAGTGGTTACATGATACTGATATAATCGCAACCGATAAAAAAGCAACCATGACTCAAACCGGAAATTATTCGCTTCGTATTCTTAATAAGGAAGGTTGTTCAAGAGTACTACCTTTTAAAGTATTGGCAAACGATAATAGTAATGGTGATCAATTGGTCCTTTATCCGAATCCGGTTGGCATTACCAGCGATTTTTCTATAATGTTTAACTTATTGGAAAAAGCCGATGCTCAGATTAAAGTATACGATTTAAACGGAAGACAAATTCGCGAGAAAAGCTTTAAAAATATAAAGTACCATACACATAAAGATAGTATTAGTGTAGAAGGAACTTATATGGTACTGATCAGTATAAATGGTGAAACATCAGCCCGAAAATTAATAGTTAGATAATACAATTACCCCTACTCATATTTATAAGCATGGATTATAGAAATACCCGTTATTCCGGAATAAAGAAAAACGTTTTTCAAACGGTTCATTATATTGTTTTGATCGGTATGCTGCACAGTACATTTGTAGCGCCCGCTCAAGGTATTTTAGAAGCCTATTTTAAGCCGTCGAACATCCAATATTATGCCGGTTCGATGGCAAAAAAACATCCGGAAAGATTATTCGGTAATTCCGATACTACAACTTTGTCTAATCAAGTCGGACAAATTAAAACGGAACCGATTCGTGTATCGGATGATATTTCAACAGTAAAAACAGTAACGACGGCTGTAAAGCAATGGGTAGCAGATATCCCGTCGGGAATTATCGGAAGTACAAAAGAAATGCCGATGGATAGCCCTTCGGATAATGTTTTTAAATTCAATATCGATGCGTTGCCGGATAGCCGTGATTATAATGTCTATCTGAAATATGATGTATATGGTGTAGACGGTGTTAATGCCGTATCAAGATCCATTAACGACCGTTTGGCAACGGGTGGTTATATTGTTAAAGAAACTAAAAATTGGAGCCAACAAAAAGAAGAGATCGATGGGGATTGGTTAAAAAATGGAGAGAACAAAGTTGTTTTTGCTACTCCGGAACGATCAACCTACCAATACAGCATTAAAAATGTGACGATTGCAGTTGAGAAAAAGAAACCGTTAGAAATCGCACCGACGGTCGTTGTACATAACTCAGATATTACACTGTCAAAAGATAATAAAATCTATATTAAGGGATTTTTAAAGGGAAAAGAAGAAGCGATTGCTAAAGTAACCGCTAATGGAAAAGCATTGCGCTATACTAACGGTGAATTCGAAGGATTTATCGAGTTAAGTGACCGTATTAAAAAAGATCAGCTTGTTGTGATCAAAGCGGAAGATGAAGAGGGATTAATCGGACAGGAATTACTTACCGTTGGTTATCTTTTAGAAGCCGATCAGTATTTTGAAATCGAAAAAACGAAAGATTTTATAACCAATCGTTTTGAAGCCTACAAAGGCGGTATGTTTGCCATATCTGGAGCTAAAATTACCGTACCGGACAGTGCATTGGTAAAATCCAGATTGGTTTCGATTCGGGAGTTACGAAAAATAGATATCGTTCCGTTAGGTTCAGGATTGATCAACGTAACAAAAGGCGGGAAGGCCTATCGTTTTTTACCGGATGGAACAAAATTTGAAAAACCCGTAAAAATTGCATTGGAATATGATAGTCTGCTAATCCCGAAAGGATATACAGCTGCCGATATTAAAACTTTTTATTTTGATACCCAACAAAAAAGATGGATTGAAGTACAAAGAGATCAGGTAGATACGGAAGCAAAAAGTATTGTCTCCGAAACAACCCATTTTACAGATTATATCAACGGAATCATTCAGGTGCCGGAAAGTCCGCAGTCGACAGCATTTGCGCCCACCATGATGAATGATATAAAAGCCGCAGATCCATCAGCAGAAATCACAATGATGAGTCCACCGCAGGCATCATACGACGGTAATGCGAACGTAAGTTATCCGATCAAAATACCGGCCGGAAGAAAAGGAATGCAACCTAATCTTGCCGTACAATATAGCAGCGAATCCAAGGGTGGATGGTTAGGAGAAGGGTGGAATATTTCTGTTCCGGCGATCACATTAGATACCCGTTGGGGAGTTCCGCTTTTTGATGTGCAAAAAGAAACGGAAATTTATACATTGGCAGGAGAGCAGTTAATGTATCCGAAAATGGCCAACGGAGAAGACTATATGCCGAACCGACATATGGATGCCGGTACAGCATCAAACGGATCAACGGTATATAGTACCGAAAAACAGTTACGTTCCTATGCTTTATCCGCAAATAAAAAAGCATTTTCATTTAGAAAGAAAACGGATAATACATTAGTTGAAAGATTTGGTTCAACACCTGCAAATTACTTTTGGAAAGTAACGGCAACCGATGGGACTGTAAGTTGGTATGGTGGAAAAGATGGAGCAATAGTCGATAATGCGGTTATTAAAAATGATAATAATAATATCGTGCATTGGGCGCTTTATATGACGGAAGATGTAAATGGAAACCGAATAAAGTATGTATATGATAATTTTAACCTTGGAGTCCAGTCAGGTGATAATGCAATTCTTACAGGTGGGAGAGTTTTTAATATAAAAAATATTTATTACACCGGTAAAGGAGGAGACGATGGAAAATACCGTGTCGATTTTACAAATGAGACAAATGTAATAAGACCAGATGTGTCTGTAAACAATAGACTGGGAATTAAGCAGATTAATGTATACCGATTGAAAAAGATTGATGTTCTATATAATACAGCATCGATAAGAAGCTATGACTTTGTATATGCGATTGGAAAGTTCAATAAATCATTGCTTAAGACAATTACTGAAAAAGATGCAACGGGACAGATAGCCTATTCTCATAATTTAATGTATTATGATGATTTAGAGAATACCAATTTGTTCAATCAGGGAGTAAAAGTACAGGTCCCGGAAATCGCACCGAATTACCAACTTAGTTTTGGTAATATGCTGAATGCATCAAAAATGAATTCTTCTCAAAATGTTGATAAAGGATGGGAAGTAGAACCGTCTTTAGGGATTCAGTTAAGGTTTTGGAGCATCAGTCAGAATCCGTCGCCTACCTTTATGTTTGGTTTTCCGTTTGGTGAATCTACAACAAAAGAGGTTGGAAAAGTGACTTTAGTTGATATTGATGGAGATGGATTAGAAGATGTGGTATATCAAAAAAGTGATGGACTTTGGTATCTTGGGCATAAAGTTCGGGACTATGATACAACGGAACATTATTTTGATTCCGCCAAAAAAATAAATAAAGCGGGAGAATTTTTTAGAAGTGAGGGTACATCTAAGAACAAGTTTTTAGA
Organism: Flavobacterium sp. WV_118_3; assembly: GCF_039778605.1. Taxonomy (NCBI): domain Bacteria; kingdom Pseudomonadati; phylum Bacteroidota; class Flavobacteriia; order Flavobacteriales; family Flavobacteriaceae; genus Flavobacterium; species Flavobacterium sp. WV_118_3. The sequence continues at coordinate 3,685,657 of NZ_CP156060.1, forward strand.
AGGATGGAATTTTAAGTTCCAGTTGTTTGGAGCACCATTCTTTTTCGGAACAAAACGATTTAAAAGTAGTTCGGAAACCATTACCTATTTTACAGACGCGAACCATGATGGTTTAATTGACATTGTAAGTAATGGAGTGGTGTATTTTAACCGACTGGATAGTAATGAAACACCAACGTTTTATGCTTCCAGTGAGCTAACACCAAATATGGTAATCACTGCCGATCCAGGTATAAGACCAAATGAAGAGCCAGATCCAGATGATCAGCAGATGGATGTGATGACGGATTATGATGTCGTACGGGTATGGGTATCACCAGCTAGTGGACATGTTATAATAAGAGACCGAATTTCTCTACAAGGAAATAACCCTGAAGATAAGGCAGTCTATTCTATTGAAGTATTAGGAGGAAGAAACATCGGTTACAGACTTTATTTAAAAGAATTAACAGCTGCTCAACCACCGGTAGATGTATTGATTACAGATGATAATGTCCCTTTAGGGGCAGACTTTCTCAATAATAATGGAGTATTAGCAGTTGATAAAAATGTTAAATTCTATTTTAGGCTACATAAAAATACAAATGGCTCTAATGCCGTTTTAAATTCAAATCCTAGTATAGAGTTTGTTGATGAATTTGGAGTGCCGATGGGGCCGCTTTTAGATCCGAACGGAATCGATAATAATAGAAGTAACTATGCAGATTCTTTTATTTTGAGTAAGGAGGACGAAACGGAATTACCAGGGACAGGAACTGTTAAATTTGAGTGGTCCAATTTTACAGTGGCGAATATGTCGGATGATGTGACTTATAAAATTGTAAAATATACGTATGATCTGACTAATCTTCAAGCACAACCGTTGGAGGAGGTGATCTATCAGAAAATTTGCCCGCAAAACTCGAGTACGGTTGTGTCAATGGCAGGGAATACAATGGCTATAGATGTTAGTAACTACGTCATGTCTAATCTCTCAAATAACCAACAAGTTGTTTTTAAATTATTTGTAGAATCTGATTCTAACGTAAAATGGAAAGCAATTGAATGGAAACCAAAATTCACCTATATCCCTGATGCCAATGCAATTACTGGGGGAGTGGTAAATCGAAGCGTCTATAAATATCCGATAGTCAAATATTCAATATATAGAGGATACACAAGTAAATATCGTTTAGGTCCCAATCATAACAATGTATATGGCAGACCTATAATTTGGAATGTGCCTAATACGGTTCAGACCTATGGTTTAAAAATTAATAATATGTTGGAAAGTAATCCAGCTTATCCGTTTACAAATGAAGATAATGGTTCTTTCCTGATGGTAGTAAAGAAAAATGGAAAATATATAGCGAAAAGAAAAATAACGATCCAAAATGGAACAGTCAATGTTTCAAATAATAATGACCCCATCCCTCTTTATACTGGAAATATAAACAGTATTGCGACACCGGTTGATATAAACGTAGAGTTTTATGTTGATGGTGCGCAAAATGATGAGCTTTTTGTAAAATGGAGAGGGTTGGTGCAGAGTCACTATGAGTCTTATATAGCGCCAGATGGTGTTACAATAGTAACAACTTATAAAGATAGAGGTTCGTTAATTTATATTGGTTATGATTGGTCATTACCCTATCAAACTGGATCTTATTATAATCGTGAAGTTCCTTATAGCGCTTACTATACCAGTAAAAGCTATGGAAATTCTCAATATCAATATTGGGGAGAAATATTCAGGTATTCTTTAGAACATTTAGGCTCATTGCATAATGGATGGGGACAGTTTTTGTACAACGAAAATCATGATCCAAATCCCAATACACGATCAGATAGTTATGGAAAACTACTTAATCATAGTGTAATTGCCAATCCGATGTTAGGAATGTCTACCGATATATTGGCAGATATGGGCATTGATACCAGTCAGTGTGATAATGCTCCGGATCCAGGAGCCTGTATACAAGGGGTGTTGACTTCGGCGTTTAATTTGCCGAATGAAAATACTGATTTTTCACAGTATAGCATTCAGGATTTACAAGCGTTGGGTGATTTATTAAACCAGTTTTCGATTAATCCGCCAGCTATTTGTTTATTGGAAGCAAAGCCAACGCGAAATGTGAATGAAAATAACCAAATGATTGAGAAATGGGAAGGTTTTTTTGATACCACATATTCCAGTGCAACGACTATGCGGGCTGGTGATTTTACAACATCGTCTTTTGGAGATATGTTTAATGAAGACGACAGTCATACTCATTTTACAGAGCAAGCGGATATGAATACAGGTATGTTTGCTATTAACAAACAGCATCAAAGTGCATCAAGATCGTATACTGTAGGTTGGGGACCGATTAACTTTAGTCGTAGTAGCTTGAATGATGAGGGATATAGCCAATCAACACGTGAGTTTATGGACTTGAATGGTGACGGATACCCGGAAATATTTCTAACAGACAATCTACAAACAACAACTATGACGGGTGGACATAGAAGCCCGTCGGGAGATCCCGGTTTTGGACATATATCGGTTAGTCATAGTGAAAATAATGGCTTTACCTTAGCTAAAGGATCTATTATTGCAGGGAATAAGAGTACCGGATCCGATTCAAATAGTGATAGCAATGGAAGAGGGGGGGAAGAAAAAAGAGCAATGAATATTGGGAAACCTTCTGATAGAATTGGAGTGTCGGTGAGTCTGGATGGAGATAATCACGGTGAAAACTTTTGGCAGGATGTTAACGGTGACGGATTGCCCGACAGAATTAATATCGATGGCAATGTTTTTAGAGTCCAGTTAAATAAAGGAACAATAGGACAAACGGTATTTGAAAATGCTAATTATAGAAACCTAACATCATATATGAGTACACCAAGTCCGTTGGGAGTAAGTTTAGGTTTTAGTATTGATGGAATGGTTTCAGGCTTATTACAATCTGTACCGCTAGAATTTAGTATTGATATAGGAGCTAGTAGAAATGGAAATAACACAAGAGTTACTTTTGAGGATGTTAATAATGACGGACTTGTAGATATAATTACAAGTAATGGGGTGCGTTTTAATGAAGGGACCCGATTCTCAGATACGGTTTATCCAATCACAGTAAATCTGAATAATGACTCTCAAAGTACTGCTTTATCCATTGCCGGACAGGTAGCCATGTTTTCCCATTTTACAATCTGTTGTAAATTTCTGTTTGTTTATTTTCCTATCCTACATTTTAAATGGGGAGCTAGTGTAGGAGGTAATGCCAATCTTGCGATTACTGAAAACCTGAAGTCATACAGAGATTTTAATAAAGACGGGTTTACCGATATGGTAGCCAAAGACGGAGGGGATTTTATAGTTTATCACTCTAATATTAAAAGAACCAACTTGTTAAAAACAGTTCAGAATCCATTAGGAGGAACTTTTACAGTTGACTATACACCGAAACCGGTTGATTATAACAACCCGCATTCCCGATGGGTAATGTCCGGTCTTGTAATTCATGACGGAAAAACATTGGCTAATGAAGGAGTTGATATTTATAGAAAAAGTTTCGAATACGAAAGAGGACGTTATGACAGACGAGAAAGAGAGTTCTATGGTTACGGAATCGTAAGAACGCTTGATTATAAACCAAATGAACAAGCGTACAGAACTACGATAGCGGAATACCATAACGATAATTATTTCTTAAAAGGATTGGTGAAGAAATCGTATGTAAAAAAAGGCCCTTATTATGGTACAGCCAGCGGTCCTGTATTCTCACAAATGGAGAATTTCTATGAGTTAAGAAAGATATTAGCTAACGGGCAGATGGATACCAATTCTTCATTACCGTTAACATTTGACGTGGGTGGTAAAGAAGGTAGAAGACAGGCCGGTGTTGTAATGGTTAAAACCCGAAATGAGGTTTATGAATTAGGTACAAATACAATTGTTTCGGAAAGTCGTATGAAATATGACGGTTACGGAAGGGTGACTGATTATATAAATGATGGTGATCTGGCAACAACAGCTGATAATTATTCGTCTACGGTTTCTTATCATAATGATGCTGTTTTAGTCGCTAAAAATATCTTGAATGTTCCGAAAGAGATTAAGGTGTTCGATTCCAGTAGCGGTTCATCTGTATTAAAACGAAGAAGAATAACGGATGAAATCAACCCGAATACAGGAGCAATCGGAGCGATTCTGGCCTATAAAGACGCGGGTAGTTTTGTAAAGACCACTATGGAATATGATGGTTTTGGTAATCTTACACGGGTGGAATTCCCTCGAAATCATAATAACCAGGCTTTCTGGTATATGTACGGGTATGATACAGCAACCAATAAGTATGTGACGCAGATCGATGATGCCTTTGGTTATTATTCGACTACAGAATACGATCCGAAATTTGATAAAGTATTGGAGACTATCGATATTGGTGGTAGTATTGCGCAATATCAATATGATACCTTTGGTCGACTAGTTACAGTAAAAGGACCGAAAGAACTCGTTGCGGCCATTTCGGATTATACGATTAAATTTAAATATTATCCTACTCACGCGGATTTAGGAGCTAACCCATGTGTTTCAAGTACCGACTTCCTTCCGGTAGCGGTAACAACGCATTATGACGAACAACACGATCCGAATGCGATTGAAACGTTTACGTTTATGGATGGATTGGGAAGACCAATGCAGGTGAAAAAAGATATTGAAATCAATACTGGAACAATCGATAAGCCGGTGTATGAAGAAGCGATGTCGGTTTCCGGATGGGTGTATTACGATGATTACGGAAGAGGAATCCGACAGTATAATCCTACTTATGAAGGTAAGAGTTGTGCGGTAAATTATAAGATTAACCAACAGGTGGTTCCGTATTTCTCGAAAACGGAATACGACGAATTGGATCGTGTGGTAAAAACTACCGATCAGGATGGTAAAGAAGCGACAATGACGTATACCGTCGATACAGATCAAAATGGTAGTATGGCATTGAAAACGAGATCGGTTACCGACCAAAACGGATCGCAAGAAGTGATATCGGAAATTTTTAAAGATATCAACGGAAGAGTGAATATGACTAAGAATGTAGGGCCATCCGGCGACATCTGGACAAAATTCAACTATAATGGAATTGGCGAATTGTTGGCCTATGTTGATGCGGAAGATTTAACTACAACGTATGATTATGACGATTTGGGAAGAAAGACGGAAGTAACACATCCGGATAACGGAACAACAAAATATGCATATGACAATGCTGGTAACCTTACGAAATTGGAAACCGCTAATTTAACAAATGCCGGAACTGCTATTTCATATGAATATGAATACAACAGACCGATTAAGATTAAGTTTCCGCCAACCGCAAGTGGAGTCAATATTAGTGATGTGACCTATAAATATGGAAATGGCGGGCCGGTGACGGGTAGACTAGTCTATCAAAAAGATGCTTCGGGAGAGCAACATTTTGATTATGGTAGTATGGGCGAACTGATTTATAACAAACGTACCGTAGTAGGGCCGAATATCCCGACGCGTGTATTTGAAACGTATTTTGAATACGATAGCTGGAACCGATTAAAAAAGATGACTTATCCGGACGGAGAAAGAGTGTCATATTACTACGATCTTGGTGGAAACTTGAACCGAGTGCTAGGAAATGTAGCCAGTACAGATTACGAATATATCCAGCGAATCGATTATGATCACTATGAACAGCGAACGTATTTGTTATATGGAAATAATACGGAAACAAAATATACATATAGCCCGTCATTACGACGTTTGAGTAATCTGAATGTTAAAACAGCTGCCCAGCAGAATATGTTTAATAATAATTATGCATATGATAATGTCGGGAATGTCAGAACAATTTCAAACAATGCGCCTTATAATCCTACAAATCAATTAGGAGGAACGTATGAGCATACATTCAAATACGACAACTTAAACCGACTGACATCGGGCAGAGGAAGTTTTATAGGGTTTGTAAATCGGGAGACGAATAACAACAGTGATTATTCATCGGATATGGAGTATAATGATACGCATGGTATCAAAGTGAAAAACCAGACACATGCTGTTAATAGTTATTTGACGAATCCGGATAATACCTATAGTAATAATTACGAATATATTTCGGGATCGCATAGAGTGAAGAGTATTGTCGATTCGAATACCGGAAATATGGAAGATTTTAAATATGACTTAAACGGTAATATGACCGTACGATCAACATCGGTAGGAATGAATACTTCGATGTATTGGGATGAAAGTAACCGTTTACGCGTGGTCGATAAAGACGGTCAGATGCAACATTATATTTATGATGCTATCGGAGAGCGTATCTTAAAGGGAACTTCACGAGTGGAACAGGTGTTCGAAAATGGAACATTGGTAAACGGAAGTGGTGTAAGTTTTGAAGCCTATACGACTTATCCGAGTGCGTATGTTGTAGTCGACGGAAGAGGAGAATACAGCAAGCACTATTATGCCGGAGCGCAACGTATTGTTAGTCGAATCGGAGAAAGCGATGCAAGTATTTTTGAACGTTTGGATAAAACGGAGTTGGATATTAAAAAGCTGCAATTGGCTCAAAAAACAGATTTGGAACAAATGGTTTCAAAATCGGATAACGGAAAAGTATACTTTAAAGATTATAAACCGGAGATACTTACGAAAGAAAAAGATGGTGAGGAGCTGGAGAGTGAACGAGCCTCGCAGGTAACAGAGCAGTTCCCGTATACGGATATTTATTACTACCATCCGGATCATTTGGGATCGAGTACGTATTTAACAGATGCGAATGGAATGCCGTACCAATTTTTCTTAAATTTACCATTCGGAGAAACAATGGTGGAAATGCACAGTTTTACAGAAAACTATGCATCACCTTATAAATTTAACGGTAAAGAACTGGATAGCGAAACAGGAATGTATTATTATGGTGCCCGTTATTACGATCCAAAAATTAGTATTTGGTTAAGTGTGGATCCGTTGGCTCAGAACTATCAGGGATGGAATCCGTATAATTATACGATGCAAAACCCGATTAATTTGATTGATCCGGATGGAATGCAGTCAGTTGACCCACCAGGTTTCTTTAAGCGAATTGGGGACTGGTTTAAGAGTACATTTAAAGGTGCTAAAGAAACTGGCTACCAAGAAATAGAAAAGACAAATGATGTGGCATACACTGTTAATTTAAATGATATTGTTGTCCAGAGAAATAAAGAAACGATACCATGCAATACATGCCATCATAATTCCCAGTTAAATCCATCAATCTTGAGTGGTTTCAGTTTTCTTCGTGATATTTTTGATAGGCAAAGCGGTTACGTGCAGATGGATGGAGAAATGAAAACAGATTTTTTAGGAGACAATCCTGGAAAGAAAGGCGTGATTTATAATGCAGTTGAGTCTCCATGGGCACCTGGACCAACTTTGTATGCAACAAAATTTTCTAAAGTTTTAGAGGATATAAAATTGTTTGCGGATCTTTTTTCCACTGAAATGGAAATGACTGGAATTATGAAAAATAGGAATGATAAAGATGTACAATTTAAAACTTTTATTTATAGTGATACAGTTCGTTTGAAAACTAATAGATTCGATGATTTTGGTGGGTTTGGAGGAACTGTTAATGGTTATAAAATAAAAGAGAAAAAAGGATATATGTTTATTAATGGGAAAGATACTTTGAAACTAAAATGATAAATAATGGGGTAATGATAAAAAAAATGTCAATTGTTTGCTTAATGATGCTTTTTATAAGTTGTGTTAAGACTAAAGAAGAGAAGAATTTTTTTTCAAATGGAGATTTTTATATAGATTATTATGAAAATGAAATTCTGATTAGAAGAGATGCTTTTTATAAAAAAGGAAATCTTAAAGCTATTATAGAATTTAAAAATGATAAGCTGGATAATGCAAAAATTTATAATGGAAAAAAACTCGTTTCTCAATATTTTAGAAAGAATGATACTCTATATGATAGTGAAACATATTATGATAATGGAATAGTAATAGGTGAAGGAAATGTTGATAGATGGTGTAGAGAAATTGGTTGGTGGAATTATTATGACAGGAATAGAAGGCTCTTTCAAAAGCAACATTATGTGATTCTCAATAATTCACAGTTGAGTAATCAAGTGCTTTTTTATAAGAATGGGTTACTTGATACATTACGTAGCGATATTGCTGACATTGTTTTTTATAAAGATAAAGGAGGAGCTTCCTTTAAAGGGAAACTGATATATAATAGAAAGCTGAATGAAAAAAGTTATGTTTCAATATTATTTAGTGATAGTATTAAAGATGATTTCAGTAATATGGATTCGGTTAAATTTGATACAATCACATTTGGAGATAAAGCAATAATGGAGTTTCCTGTTATTTTCGAAAGCAATGGAAGAAAAAATATAAGAGGGATTGTTGTTGAGCAATATGCTAAGGAAGAGAATGTTGGTGATAAACCTGTTAATATGCTTGAAAGATATATGTATATTGATAAAAAAGTTGATTTTCATTAAGGAAAAACCTTGTTTCTACAGGTTTACATCCAGATTGCCAGATCGCTTGGATTTGCAATCCGAGTGAATAGAGAAACAAGCAAATAAATTCCTTACTAATAAAAAACAAAACCCCGAACCGATGCCCGGGATTTTGTTTTTTATTGTTGTTAATTACTCCATTCCGTCGATTTTAATACTCATTTGTCCGGAAGTTTTAATAAAAGCAATAATCGCTTTATCGGTAACCTCAACTTTATCAAAAATAAAATCGTTAATGTTTCCGTTCACAAAAACACCTTTCATTGGCGAATAGTTGTTTAAGTATGGCAACATGTTTTTCTTGCCTTCTTCCAGATTGTCCTTAATCGAATAACGACAGCTTTCCTGTATCTTATTTAGAATATAGCCTTGCATCAACCAGTTGGCCGTTTTGGTTAGAATACCTTTGGTGTTTAAAACATAGTCCATTTGGTCAAAATAAATCTCTTTCGAAACCGCATTGTAGTTCGGGATTCCCGACAGGTAAATCGTCCCGTCTAAACTGCCGGTCATGCTTAATGCTATGATCATTTTACCATCTTTATGCCATAGGTCAACTTTTTGAATGGTGATCTTGCGGCTTCCGGAAGCAAATTCCTTACCCTGGAAGTTTTTGGTGATGATACGCGATGCACTTTCATAAGTCGAAACCGCGGCAACCGTAGCTTCGATCTTGTTTGGCATTTTGGCTACCGGTTTTAAAACGATAGCTTCTTTTTTAAACGTGTTTAGGGGCTCCTGACCTACGATGGTTTGCATTTTGCATTTTAAGCCCATATCCATCGTGATTTTGCTTTTCGAAAGGATGGCGTCGGTCACGTATAATTCGGTTGGCGCTACCTTAAACCAGGTTTCGTAAACCTCGCTGGTTTTAAACGGCGTACTGATTTTTTCCAGAACGGCTAATACCTGTGGCTTGAAATCGGTGGTTTTGTTGATGGCATCGTCTATCGTTTTGGCAATTTTGGCTTTAAACAAACGGATCGTCGGATTGACAACATAGGTGATCGGTACGTTTTTGCCGGCTACCACAATACTCGGACTGTCTTTCCATTCGAAATCTTCAATTACAGAAGTGGTCGAAAGTTTCCAGTTCGATAATTTTGCATCACTCAAAAGAGTGATTTGTCCGTTTAAGTTGATTTCTTTCGTGTCGTTCAACCCTAAAAAATCAGTCCCGTATTTGAATTTGGTCCATATTTTTAAAGGAATTACCGATCGGATTTTGCCATCTTTTTCCGTTAATTTTATCGGAGCCTGTTTCCAGATTTTCATTTCCGTTTTATCATCGGCCAGAATACTGTCGTTATAAATTAATCCGTTTAGGGATTTGTTAAGTTGGATTTCAATTTCCTTTAGCGGAATTTCTATCGGCATATTGATAAAAGAAGTGGTGGTTTCGTAAACCGCGGGTTTGTTGTCGCTCGGCTCCGGTTTTAGGGTGTTAATTTTTCCGGTAGTTCCGCAACGGGTTATTAGCATTGCCAGGCTTATCACTGCCAGGAATGAAAAAAAAGTTTTCATAAGAGTTGTCTAAAAATCTTCGGTAAAAGTAGGTTTTTATTGAAATAAAATTGTAACGTTCGTTAAAGAATTGCGTCTAATGGATACCGAATAAAAATGCATATGTGCACAGAAATTTTATATTTGTAGGAAAATCAATAATATGAAGAACACAACATTGCTGTTTTTGGGTTTGTCGATGGTGACAATTCAAATGAAAGCACAAGCTAAAAAATGGACTTTGGAAGAGTGTGTGAATCACGCAATGGAGAAGAATATTTCGATCCGACAATCGATTTTAGATAAACAGGTGGCCGAAATCTCTAAAAAAGATGCCTGGGGTAGTTTCCTGCCAACTGTTAACGGACAAGCATCGCACTCCTGGAACGTGGGTTTAAACCAGAACATCACCACAGGTCTTTTGGAAAATCAAACCATTCAGTATACTTCTGCCGCATTAAATGTGGGAATTGATATTTATAAAGGGTTACAGCATCAAAATCAGTTGCGAAAAGCCAATCTTTCGATCATCGCGTCACAATATCAGTTGCAGAAAATGCAGGAAGATGTTTCGTTGAATGTTGTGAATGCCTATTTGCAAATCCTTTTCAATAAAGAAAATCTGAAAGTTCAGACCAAACAGCTGGCCTACGATACCAAACAAATGGAGCGTACACAAGAGCTTGTGGATGCCGGAGTAGTGCCTAAAGGGGACTTACTGGATGTGAAAGCTACGGTGATGGCAGACAATCAGAAATTGATTGCCGGAGAAAACGCACTGTTGTTGTCAAAGCTAAGTTTGGCGCAATTATTACAACTGGACGACTTTCAGGAGTTTGATATTGTTGATTCTGAAACGCCGGTGCAAAACAGTAGTGTGTTGCTTGAAAATCCAAAAAATATTTTTCAGAAAGCAAAAGAAACCCGAGCGAATATAAAAATTGCGGAAGCCAATGTTTCGATAGCCGAAAAAGATTTGTCTATCGCAAGAGGAAAATACCATCCGACACTTCAGGGATTCTATAGTTTCAGTACCCGTGCGGCTTATGCCGATAGAATTACCGGTTACCAACTGGATGCGGCTAATCCGACGCTTCCAACACAGTATTTCACGGAAAATGGATTACAGGTGTTGCAAAACAACTACCGTCCGGTTTTAGGAAGTCCGGAACCAATTTTTGATCAGTTTAGCAATAACAAAGGACAGAATTTTGGGTTATCGTTAAATATTCCGTTGCTAAATGGTTTCTCAGTTCGTAATAATGTCGAGCGTTCTAAAGTAGCGTTGGAGCGTTCCAGAATCGCATTGGAACAACAGGAACTGGATTTGGAAAGAACTGTTTATACCGCTTTTACCGATACCAAAGGATCGCTTAAATCATACGAAGCGGCTGTGGCAACGCTGGAAGCCCGACAAGAATCGTTTAACTATGCAAAAGAGCGTTATGAAGTGGGCTTGATGAATGTTTTCGATTTTACACAGGCGCAAACCTTATTCGTAAATGCCCAGTCGGAAGTGTTGCGAACAAAATATGATTATATATTCAGAACGAAAATATTGGAATTCTACTTTGGGTTGCCAATTATTCAAAAATAAAAATTTATGAAAAAGAGTACAAAATACATCCTGTTGGGTAGTGTTGTTTTGTTGGTTGTTGTATTGGTTGCCCTTAGTAAATCGGGTGTAATCGGTAACAAAGAAAAAGGAACGGAAGTAGAAACGACGCAAGCCAATCAGATGACGATTGTCGAAACGGTTTCGGCTACCGGGAAGATACAACCTGAAATTGAAGTGAAAATTTCATCCGATGTTTCCGGAGAGATTATTGGCCTTCCGGTTAAAGAAGGACAAAACGTAAAAAAAGGAGATTTGTTGGTTCGTATCAAACGCGACTTATACGAGTCGGGAGTGAACCGATCGGTAGCGTCTTTATCAACCTCCAAAGCAGGATTAAGCCAGGCGGAAGCTCAGATGAAAGAAGCCAAAGCTAACTACGATCGTAACAAACAGTTGTTTGCTAAAGGAGTTATTTCTAAATCCGAATGGGATAAAATCGTATCGGCCTACGAAGTAGCGGTTGCTGCCAAACAATCGGCCTATTATAATGTACAAAGTGCTACGGCAACCGTGACCGAAGCCAATGATAATTTAAACCGAACCACTATTTATGCACCGGTAGACGGAACCATTTCCCGACTGGATGTGGAATTAGGGGAACGTGTGTTAGGAACGCAACAAATGGCGGGTACCGAATTATTGCGTGTGGCCAACCTCAACAATATGGAAGTAGAAGTCGATGTAAACGAAAACGATATCGTTAAAGTAAATATCGGCGATCCGGCCAAAATCGAAGTGGATGCCTATCTGAAAAAAGAATTTAAAGGAGTGGTAACCAGTATTTCCAATTCGGCCAGTTCGACACTAACAGCCGATCAGGTGACAAACTTTAAAGTAAAAGTGCGCATCTTAAAAGAATCGTATCAGGATCTTTTGGTTGGAAAACAGGAGAATTATTCGCCTTTCCGACCGGGAATGACAGCAACGGTTGATATCGAAACCAAACGTAAAGAAAATATTCTGGCCGTGCCGATTAGTGCGGTAGTGATGAAAACCGATGCCGATATTTCAGGAGCTAAAAAAGATGTCATGGAAGAGTTGGAAAAAGAAGAAAAGGAAAAAACAAAAGGATCTACCGAAAAGAAATTCGAATGTGTATTTGTAAAAGTAGGCGATAAAGCAGAATTGCGTAAAATCAAATCCGGAATCCAGGACGATACGAATATCGAAATTGTCGAAGGTTTGAAGAAAGGGGATGCGATTATTACTGGTCCGTATACTACAGTTACCAAAGATTTAAAGCCCGGAGATAAAGTTGTGATCAAAAAAAACGGAGTCTCCGATAAAGGAAAAGATAAAAAATAATAACGCTTAGTTTTTTGATTACCACCGGGGTAATTCCCGGGAATACATTTGCCACGGTTGCACTATTTTTTCTGACGAAAAAGTCGGTAAGATATTGCAACCGTGGCAAAAAAATATATGATTATCTTTGCCAATAATTTTACTGAAAATGGCTTACATTCTGAATATTGAAACGGCAACAAAGAATTGTTCCGTAACCCTCGCAAAAGACGGAGAAATACTGGTGTGTCTTGAGATGGCCGAAGAAGGCTATTCCCACGCAGAAAAACTTCATGTCTTTTTTGAACAGGCTTTGCAACAGGCTGGGTTGGCATTTCAGGATTTGAACGCGATAGCGGTAAGTCAGGGACCGGGTTCGTATACCGGACTTCGCATCGGTGTTTCGGCGGCCAAAGGTTTGTGTTATGCATTGAATATTCCATTGTTGGCGATTGATACGCTGGAAACCCTGGCGCGACAGTTAACGCTAACCGAAGGAAAGATTATCCCGATGATTGATGCCCGAAGAATGGAAGTTTTTACCGCTGTTTTTGATTCTTCCTATTCCCGATTACGGGCTACGGAAGCAGAAATTATTGAAACTACAACATACGATACACTCGAAGGAACGTTGCATTTGGTTGGCGATGGTGCCGCAAAATGCAAAGCGGTTTTAAACGATCCGAGGTTTATATACCATGATGCTATTGTATATCCGTCGGCCAGAGAAATGAGCCGGATCTCCTTTGAAAAGTATCAAAAAAGCGACACCGTAGATGTCGCTTACTTTGAACCTTTTTATTTAAAAGACTTCGTGATGACTACAAAGCCTAAGAAGTCGTAACTTTAACAATCTTGCTGCTTTCTTCCAGTAATTCCGAACAAACGGTACCATAATCGGCATTATAGGTCCAGGCGCGAAGGGAAAAAATCAGGTTCTTTTCGCCCATATCGCTGATCACTACTTCAGGTGCCGGAGTTTGTAATACTTTCGGATGATTCTTTACCAGTGCTTCCAGTTTGATTTTGATGTTTTTGATGTCCGAATCATATCCTGTCGGTACTACCAGTGTGGTTCTACGGGTTGTTTTCTGCGAAAAGTTTTTAATCTTTCCGTTGGATAAAAGTCCGTTCGGAATATAGATGATCTGGTTTTGAGCGGTTAATATTTTAGTCGAAAATATCTGAATGCCTAATACTTTTCCATTTTCAGATTGCGCTTCGATGGTGTCGCCTACTTTAAAGGGTTTAAAAAGGATGATTAATACACCACCGGCAAAATTTGAAAGCGAACCTTGTAGCGACAAACCTACGGCCAATCCGATGGCTCCTAAAATAGCGACAAACGATGACGTTTCGATACCTAGTTTGGAAATTACCGATACAAATAATAGAATACGCAAAGCCCAGATCAGGAAGTCCAACAGGAATTTGATCAATGTAGGTTCCAGTTCTCTTTTTGTCATTACCGTTTCGGCAATTTTCCGGATAAAACGGATTCCCCAAATTCCGACAAAAAGGATAATGATGGCCGAGATCACTTTGGGTGAATAATCCAGTAAAACATTAAAATAGTGAATAAAAAAGTTATTCATTTGTTCCATAAGGGGGATTTATTTAATTGCTAATTCGTCTAATACGGTGGTCAGTTCACGAACGGGTAGCTGACAGTTTCTGTTTTCGCAAATATAAAACAGTGTGTCCTTTTCGTCAAATCGATTTTGAAGGAATGGAATTTTTGACGGACTTGTACTTCCGGCGAGAACCACATGCGGTAGGTATTGCTGCTGCACCGCCTTTATACCGGCAATCGCATCCGCACCGCAAACGGCCAGTTCTTTGTTGTCGGTTGATAGGTTCATCCATAAATTCAGCCAGTTTGAAAAAGCCGAACCATAATCGATATTGGGAATGACATGGTTAAGCATTTGCAGGGCCGTTTTTTCATAATGACTGTTGTGAAACAGTATCCCAAGCGTATACAGGTTGTTCGCCATAACCGAGTTGGACGACGGGATTACGTTGTCTTCAATTTCATAATGTTCGGCGATTAAGGCTGTGGTGTTTTTGGCTTTAAACAGGAAAAATTGCTGTGTTTCATCATAGAAATGATCAAAGCAATAATCGGTTAATTGTTTGGCGTGATACAAAAAGGTTTCGTCCAGTGTAGCCTGATACAAACTGATAAAGGCGTCGATCGTAAAGGCATAATCTTCTAAAAATCCAACGATACTACTTTGTCCGTTTTTATAGCTATGCCATAAATAGCCATCTTCCGACCAAAGTTTTTGGATGATAAAAGAGGCGTTCTGAAGTGCCCGTTCCAAAAAGGAAGCCGAGCCAAGAGCATTGTACGCCTCGGTATAACCTTTTAGCATAATGGCATTCCACGACGTGAGCGATTTATCATCCAGTCGTGGTTTGGGCCTTTTTTGCTGTTCGCGGAATAATAACTGTTCCCACTGTTGTTTTTTGTCAGAAAGCACGGCTACGGTTAATCCGAATTGTTCAGCAATACTGTCCAGTGTCTGACTTTGGATAAGCACGTAATTGTCGTGTTCCCAATAGCCGAAGTCATTAATATTAAACAAGGCGCTAAAAACTTCAAAATCGTCCTGTAAAAGTTGTTGCAGTTGTTCTTTTTGCCAAACGTAATAAGCGCCTTCTTCGAGTTGCTGTTTTGCATTTAAACTGTCGGCATCGAGCGCCGCATAAAAACCGCCTTCCGGATGTAAAAGTTCGCGTTCGACGAATGCCAACGTTTTTTCGATTACTTCTTGATACAGCGGATTTTGTGTCCGCTTATAAGCCTGAGCATATAGTGTAACCAACTGACCGTTATCATAAAGCATTTTTTCGAAATGCGGAACATGCCAGCGCATATCGACGGAGTAACGGGAAAAGCCACCACCCAAAACGTCAAATAGTCCGCCGTGAGCCATTTTGGTCAGGGTTAGATCTACAAAATCTAAAAGGTCTTTTGAAGCCGTTTGGTAGCCGAATCGTTGTAGGAAAATAAAATTATTCGGCATCATAAATTTAGGCGCACGTGCATAACCGCCAAAATCCCAGTCGAAACTTTTGGACCACTTTTCAATCAGTATTTTAATACGTGCCGGATCCTGTTCTTCGGGATTGGCTTGTGTGTGGTTTACGATTCCTAAAAACGAAATGCCTTCGTGTAGTTTTTCGGCATATTCCAGCATCTTGCCGGGATTGGTCTGATACAGGTTTTGAAGCTGGCTTAAAATATCCATCCAGTTGTCCTTTTTAAAATAGGTGCCACCCCAAACCGGTCGGCCATCCGGTAAACAAACCACATTGAGCGGCCATCCGCCATGACTGGTCATTAGTTGTACGGCTTTCATATAGATGGCATCCACATCGGGACGTTCTTCGCGGTCGACTTTAACGGAAATAAATCCGGTATTCATTACGGCGGCTACTTCGGTGTCTTCAAAACTTTCGTGTTCCATCACATGGCACCAATGGCAGGCCGAATATCCGATACTAACGATCATCAATTTGTTTTCGGTTTTGGCAGTGGCCAGTGTAGCATCGTTCCACGCTTTCCAATGGATCGGATTTTGCGCATGTTGGAGTAGGTAAGGACTGGATTCGTATTGGAGTTCGTTCATGGTTTTAAAAAAGGCGTTCATTCGAACGCCTGTATCTTTTTTATTTTATTTCAAAAGTAAGTTTCAGGTTTACCCTGAATTCTGTCACCTGATCATCGTTAACAACGGCGCTCTGTTCCTGAACATAAACCGATCGGATATGTTTCAGGGTTTTCGATGCTTCCGCAACCGCTTTTCGGGTGGCTTCTTCCCAGCTTACTTCCGAACTGGAAAGTAACTCGATAACTTTTAGGACTCCCATAATTTACCAGTTTTAAGGTTAAGCTATTAAAGGTAGTATATAAAAGTTTAAAAAACAATCGGAATTGCCCGAAAAGAGTTGTGTGTTAGCCGTTTACCGCTTCTACTTTAATGTTTTGATCGTGTAACATTTCTTTTAGCATGTTTTCAATACCGTTTTTCAACGTAAAAGTCGACGACGGGCAACCGCTGCAAGCGCCCTGAAGGATCACCTTTACGCGTTTGTCGGTTTCATCGTACGATTCGAAAATAATGTTACCACCATCCGAAGCTACAGCCGGTTTTACATATTCGTCCAGGATATTGATGATTTGCTGTGACGTCACATCCAGGTTGTTGAAATACTCCTCCTGTTGTTTTTCGTGATTAGAAGTTTTTACAATCTGGGTCTCATCAATAATGGGGTTGCCTTCTTCAATGTAATTTTTGATAAAGGTACGCACCTCCTGTGTAATCTCCTGCCACTCGTTAATGTCGTATTTGGTAATCGAAATATAGTTTTCGTCAATAAAAACCTCTTTTACAAACGGAAGCTTGAATAATTCTTTTGCCAACGGTGACGCAGCCGTTTCGTCGATGTTTTTAAACTCCACACTGGTTTTAGTCAGTAGCCGACTGGCAACAAATTTTAATACCGATGGGTTAGGGGTTGTTTCCGCATAAACCGTAACCGGTACTTTTTTGCTTTTATTTTCATCGATGTTGATGATTTTTCCGCCTTTATCTACAAAACTTTCGATCTGTTCGGCCAATAATTCTTTTACCTCATGCCATTCTACAATCGAATATTTTTCGATGGCAATAAAGTTGCCAGAAATATATACGGTCTTAACAAAAGGTAGGTAAAATAGCTGTTTTGCAAGGGGTGACGGTGCGGTTTCGTCGATGTTTTTAAACTCGAAACTTTCACTTTTTGTTATGAAATCTGGAAATTCAAACTTCACAATAGCAGGGTTTTGCGTATCTCGTATTGTTACTTTTAACATTTTTTTTGTGATTTTTTGCAAATTTAACGAACATATATCGTTTGAATAAGTATATTTGGAAATTTTAAAGGAAAAATTAACATTAAGGAACTGTTTTAACCCAAAAATAAGATATTTTACAAGCTTAAGCAAACATGAAAAAACTCTCCCCTCTATTGTTTTTGCTATTCTCCGTTGTGGCTTTTTCCCAGCCTATAACCGTGAATTCCAATACGTATACAGTTCCTCAATTGGTGCAGGATGTTTTGATCAACTCTCAATGTGCGCAAATTTCGAACGTGACCTGGAGAACAGGAAATACCAATGGACAAGGATCAGAAAACGGTATCGGATATTTTCAAAATACCAATCCTAACTTCCCAATTCAGTCGGGAGTTATCCTGAGTACCGGTAGAGCGACTTCAGCTCCCGGACCGAACAACGGAATTTTAAGTCAGGGTAGTACTTCCTGGACCGGAGATGCCGATCTGAAACAAGCAATGGTAAATGCAGGTGTTGTGAGTAACGCATATGTGTATAACAATGCCAGCTATATACAGTTTAACTTTACACCTTTAACGGATAGTTTTAGTTTTAATTTCCTGTTTGCATCGGAAGAATATGGAACGTATCAATGTACGACCGATTATACGGATGCTTTTGCTTTTATTTTAACAAATTTAACCACGGGGCAGAGTACGAATCTGGCTGTTGTGCCGGGAACTTCAATTCCAATTTCTGTTTTTACAGTAAGTGATCAGGCAAATAATAATAGCTGTGTTTCTCAAAACCCGGCTTATTTTGGGATGTATTATCCGCAAAATGGGACCCCGGCGGCTCCGATCAATTTTAACGGAAGAACGGTTGTAATGAATGCTTCTGCAATGGTTACTCCAAATACCCCTTACCGGATTAAAATGGTAATTGGAGATGGAGGTGGACAACCACCTAATAATACTAGTGATACCGCTTATGACTCTGCGGTATTTTTACAGGCAGGTAGTTTTAACGTAGGACAGGCTTCTTTAGGCGGAAACCTTACAATTGATAACCTTGGGGCTTTGTGTCCGGGTGAGATTCGAACCTTATCTACCGGATTGGATCCGGCTTTTTATACATTCCAGTGGACTAACGGAGGAAATCCTATTCCTGGGGCAACCGGACCTTCCTATGGTGTTTCGGCACCCGGGACTTATGGTGTTATCATTACAAATGTTTCCGGTGCCTGTGTCCAACAACCCGATCCGGTTACGGTGGAGGTCTTTCCACCTATTGCGGCCGGGACACCGATCGATTTATTTAGGTGTGGTGACGGGACAACTCCGGTTAGCTTTAATTTAGATGAAAATCATGCTGCAATATTAGCGGGTCTTGATCCGGGTACCATCATTACGTATCATACCAGTTTGGCCGATGCGGAACAAGGAGCAAATTATGTCCAGGATCCAACAAATTTCCTGACGCCAATTACCCGAACGATTTATGTGAATGTTTCAACGGGTGAAAATGCCTGTTATGTTATCCGTCAGTTTAATGTAAACGTGATTTCGTGTACAGCTGATCCGGTACGCCCAGATGATCAAACAGTTTGTGATATTGATAGTGATGGTTTGGAAACATTCGATCTGACGCAATTCTATACAACTATCCTGGGAGGACAAAATGCGTCCGACTACAATATTACATTCCATCTTAATCAGGCAGATGCCGATAATGATGTGAATCCAATTACACCGGCCAATGCTTTTACTACAGGCAACCAAACGGTTTATATCCGTATGGAAAGAGCAGCAGATCCAACTGTTTTTGGAACAACCAGTTTTAACTTGATTCTAAAAGCATTGCCTTTGGCTACTATTAGCGGACCTGATGGTATTTGTAATGGTAGTTCGGCAATAATCGTTTTTCAAGGTACGCCTAATGCAACGGTAAATTATACGGTTGATACTAATCCGGCCAGCATCACTTTGGATGCTTCCGGAAATGGGTCGGTAATTACGCCGCCAGTAACTGCTAATACGGTTTATAGTCTGGTTAGCGTGGTAAGTAATGATACAGCACCACAGTGTGCCCGAAACCTTACGGGTTCGGTTAATATAACGGTTTATAATGCACCAACGGCTACAATAGGAACCGATACGACAATCTGTTCCGGTGATACCGCAGTACTAACATTTAACGGAACACCAAATGCTGTTGTTACTTATAATAACGGAACTGTTGATCAAACGGTAACATTGGATGGAACCGGAGCTGCTAGCGTAACAGTTGGTCCGTTATCAGCAACAACGACTTATAATCTTGTGCGGGTTATTTCTTCGGGAACTCCTGCTTGTCTGGCAACCTTAACGGGCAGTGCTACAATTACCGTAAACCCATTACCAACGGCTACAATCAGCGCGCCTGCATTAATCTGTTCTGGAGACACAGCAGTAGTAACTTTTACAGGTCCTGCGAATGCTACGATTACCTATAGTGACGGGACGGCTACTGCTACAATCAATCTTGATGGGGCAGGACAAGCTACTATCACGACTCCTGTACTAACAGCATCGGCTACCTATACCTTAGTAAATGTAGCGGTTGCGGGACCACCGGCATGTAACCAGAACTTAAGTGCATCGGTAACGATAGGTGTTAAAGCCCTACCGGTAGCAACAGTAACCGGACCAGCTTCGGTATGTTCAGGAAGTTCTGCGGATATCGTATTCAACGGAACGCCAAATGCTACGGTAACCTATACTATCGGAACGGATCCGACTCAGTTTACAATTACCTTAAACAGTGCCGGAACCGCTACAGTTGCCACAGGAGCAATAACCGGACCGGTTACGTATG
This sequence comes from Flavobacterium sp. WV_118_3, assembly GCF_039778605.1. Classification (NCBI taxonomy): domain Bacteria; kingdom Pseudomonadati; phylum Bacteroidota; class Flavobacteriia; order Flavobacteriales; family Flavobacteriaceae; genus Flavobacterium; species Flavobacterium sp. WV_118_3. The sequence continues at coordinate 3,706,272 of NZ_CP156060.1, forward strand.
CTTTGGTAAGCGTACAAAGCAACGGAACACCAAACTGTAGTCAGCCGCAAACAACGAGCCATACGGTAACTACAGTAGTAGCGCCAACCATTTTCAACCCGACGCCACTAGAAGTTTGTAACTCCAACTACGACGACGGAATTGAAACGTTTGATTTGAGTATTAAAATTGCAGAAATCACCGGAGGTGATCCTAACTTAACGGTAACCTTCCACGAAACACCGGAAGATGCTCAGTTAGGTAACTATCCGATTGCAATGCCATTATACACGAATATTAATCCACATACACAAATTATTTACATCCGTGTGGTAAACACCGGAGTAAACGCTTGTGCTTCTTTCAGTACCTTAACTTTAATTGTTAACGAAAGACCACGTATTGTAGAAGGAGATATTACCGATTACGAATTATGTGAGACCAGTACACCGGGAGACGGATTTGAAATCTTTAACCTAACGACTAAAGATACCGAAGCGATCAATGGTCAGACAGGAGTAAACGTAACGTACTATACAAACGAACCGGATGCCTTAGCAGGTACCAACCCAATTACAGGTGCGGCAGCTTATACTAATGCTACGAACCCACAAACGATCTGGTATCAATTGCAAAATGCATCAGGATGTATCGCTGTAGGTTCATTCGATTTAATCGTAAACCCACTACCAACGGTACCGAACCCTGTGCCGGCGTATACATTGTGTGATTACACCGGACAGGCGTTATACGAGCAATTCGATCTATCGACCAAGATTCCGGAAATCATCGGAACAACAACCGGCTTGGAGGTTAAGTTTTATAAAACACAGGTTTTAGCCAATGCCGGAACAGCCGGAACGGAATTACCAACATTATATACCAACGAAGTAGCCACAGTACAAACGATTTTTGTACGTGTGACCAATAGTACAACAGGTTGTTACACGGTAACGGCAATGGACCTACGGGTAGAGCCACTACCGGTATTGGTAATGCCAACCGCTCCGGTAACCACATGTGACGGAACGAACAACGATGGAATTGGTGATTTTGATTTAACGACTTTAATTCCGGGTATGTTAAGTGGCGAAGCTAACGTAGTGTTGAGTTTCCACGAAACACAACAAAATGCAGAAAACGGCTTGTTCCCAATTACGGTTCAACCGTACCAAAACATCAACCCATGGAACCAGACGTTATGGGTATTGGCGACTAACACGGTAACGGGATGTAAGAGTGTATACTCGTTCCAGTTAAAAGTAGAGCCGGCACCAATCATGCCAACGTTATTGGATCTTGCCGAGTGTGATACGGATTCGAATCCGCATGACAACCAGACGATGTTTGATTTAACAGTACACACTGCGACAATCCTTGCGGCTCAACCAGGAGCGGCATCGGATTATGAAGTGAACTACTATATTTCACAAACCAATGCTCAGAATGGTTCACCATTTATCGTATCCAACGGGAACTTTATCGGAACCAACGGACAAACGATCTGGGTACGTGTTACGCATAAAGCAACGGGATGTTTCACCATCGGAAGCTTTAAACTGATTGTAAACAGTCCGCTGCAATTAACCCAGCCGGATGAGATTACCCTTTGTGATGATGCTTTACCAAACGATCAGCGTCAGATCTTTGACCTAACGATTCGCGAGGCGCAAATCACCGGAGGCGCCACAGGATATACTTTCAACTACTACAGCAGTACGGCTTTACCACCGAACCCGGCTACGTTGATCACCGATCCAACCGCGTTCCACAATACGGCTACAGTACAGACGTTATTAGTAGGAGTAGTAAGCGGAGCAGGCTGTAGCAGTTATGTAACCTTAACCATCCGTGTTACGCCACTACCGGAACCGAAATTCGACCCGGCACCACTTGTAACCTGTGATGATGATTACCCTGGAGACGGAATCACGTTCTTTGATGTAACGCAAAATGCGAGCTACATCTTAAATAATGCGAACTACGTATTAACGTATCACCCAACTCAGGCGGATGCTTTAGCGGGAATCAACGCGATTGCTACACCAACCAACTGGCAAAATATGGATGCTAACGGAAACGCTTTAACCAGCGTATGGGTACGTGTAACAACTGCACCGGCTAACAACCGTGACCGTTGTTCGTTAGTAGTAGAACAACCATTAATCGTAAACCCACGACCAGCGGCAGGTCCTGTAACGGATTACCATATGTGTCAGATTCTATTCACAGGAAGTGGTGTATTTGATTTAAGTACGAAAACCCCTGAAGCTTTAGCCGGACAAGGTCCAGCAGGTTACACGGTGAGCTACCATGCTAACCAGGCAGATGCGGATACCGGAGCAAATCCACTGGCAACCAGTCACCCAAGTACCGTGAACGGAGAGACCATCTATGTACGTGTGGTAAACACCGCAACAGGATGTTACAATACGACCAGTTTCCAATTATTTGTAGAGCGAGGATCGGAAGCTACCGATGTAGCGGATATCGACAGATGTGATGATCTGAATGATCAAACGGAAACGTTTAACTTGAATGATTTAGACGCTACGATCTTAGGGCCTGTACAGGCAGCGGATCCGAACTTTAGCATAAGCTACTATGCTTCGGATGCTGATTTAGCCAACGGAACACCAATTGGAACACCGGGAGCTTATACGATCACGGATTACCTGACGCACGAAATCATTGCGGTAGTTAAAAATACGTATAGTGCTTACGGATGTCCTGCTGAAATCCGATTCAATATCACGGTACACCGTTTACCGGAGCCAACACCAAACGCAGGATTTGTGTGTATTGATCAAGAAACTGGAACAGTACTAAGTACGCATATCATCAACAGTGGATTGGATGCTACAACGCATACGTTCCAATGGTATGAGAATGATGCAGCCGGAGTACCACAACCAATTGCAGGCGCAACAGGAGCGACGTATGAAGTAAACCACCCGGGAACGTTCTCTGTAATTGCAACCAGTATTGCAACAGGATGTCCTTCATTACCGGCATCAGTTGTGATCACACAATCGGAACCGGCAGAAGTAACGGCTTATGTATCGAATGCCTTTACGGATAACCAATCGATTACAGTAGAAGCGATTGGAATCGGGGAGTATGTATACCAGTTAGACGAAGGCGATATCCAGACAAGCCCTGTATTTACTAATGTAAGCTCTGGATCGCATACCGTAACGGTATACGATAACAAAGGTTGTGCTACGGTAACCATCCCTGTAACAGCGATCAACTATCCGCATTACTTTACACCAAACGGAGACGGTTACCACGATTTCTGGAATATTGGTGATTTAGAAAACGATGCAAACGCAAAAATTTATATATTTGACCGATACGGAAAACTATTGAAACAGATCAAACCATCGCGCTCAACCGGATGGGACGGAACGATGAACGGTCAACAGCTGCCATCGACGGATTACTGGTTCACAGTGACCTATACGGAGAATGGAGATATTAAAGAGTTTAAAGCGCATTTCTCATTAAAAAGATAACCCAAATGAATATTTTTAAAAAACGTTATTTAGTTTTAGCATTATTTTTATCCCAGATGTCTTTCGCACAGGAAGGGATTGCAGTTTATTCTGATTATTTATCGGATAACTATTATCTGATCCACCCGTCGATGGCCGGGGCAGCAAATTGTGGAAAAATCCGATTAACAGCCAGACAGCAATGGTTTGGTCAGGATGATGCACCTGCCTTACAAACGTTGAGTTTTAATACCAGTGTTGGGGAGCAATCCGGTATCGGTATTATTGCTTTTAATGATAAGAACGGGTATCATTCACAAATGGGAGGTAAGATTACTTATGCGCACCATATCCGTTTTTCCAGAGGTGCTAACGATTTGAATCAGTTGTCATTTGGTATGAGTGCCGGTTTGGTACAAAGTACGCTGGATGAATCCAAATTTGGAAATGAGTTTGATCCAATTGTTGCCGGTATGAAACAAAAAGATTCGTATTTTAATATCGATTTAGGGGCGTCTTACCACTACCTTGATTTCTATACGCACTTTACGGTTAAGAATGCCGTGTCAAACAAGCGTGATATCTATACCGATATTGAAAGTGATAACTTAAGAAAATATTTATGGAGTGTGGGTTATGTGTTTGGTAACAGTGATAGCGGATTATCATGGGAGCCATCTGTAATGTTACAGTATGTAGATAAAACCAAAGAGAAAACCTTCGATATCAACCTGAAAGTTTATAAAGATATGGACTTCGGTAAATTATGGGGAGGTTTGTCTTATAGAAGAAGTTTTGACGGTGCTCAATTCGTTGCCGATAACAGCGTGAGTGATCAGAAATTGCAATATATCACTCCTATCGTTGGGGTGAATTACAAGAACTTTATGTTCGCTTATACGTATTCACACTTAACGGGTGATGTAAAATTTGATAACTCAGGATTCCATCAAATCACACTTGGTATCAACTTATTCTGTAAGCGTGAACCATACGATTGTCACTGTCCTGCAGTTAACTAATTATAAAGAGATTATTAATTCTGTCCCGATTTATTCGGGACATTTTTTTAGAAGACAGTTATGGTTATAAAAGAAGTTAGAGGAAAGTATCCTCAAATCCCAGAGGATTGTTATGTGGCCGAAAATGCCACTATTGTCGGTGATGTGTCCTTTGGTGCCTCATGTAGTGTTTGGTTCAATGCTGTCGTGCGGGGTGATGTGCATTATATAAAAGTAGGCGATAAGGTAAACATCCAGGACGGTGCGGTGATTCATTGTACGTATCAGAAGCATCCAACAATAATTGGAAATAACGTTTCCATCGGACATAATGCGATTGTACACGGTTGTACGATCGAAGATAATGTACTCATTGGAATGGGAGCGATAGTAATGGATAATTGCGTGATCAAGAGTAATTCGATTATTGCTGCGGGTTCGGTGGTCACACAGAACACTGTAGTGGAATCCGGGGTGATTTACGCCGGTATTCCGGCTAAAAAGGTAAAAGATATCAACGCGTCGGATTTCGCCGGGGAAATCGAGCGTATTTCAAATAATTACGTAATGTATTCCAGTTGGTTTAAAGAATAAGTTTGTTTCTTTTTTTACTCGCGGATTTAGTAACATATAAAAGGCCATCTTAAGATAAAAGATGGCCTTTTTAGTACAATGTATTTTCAGTTTAAAAATCGATTACGGAAACACTGTCGGAAAAAGGAGTACCCAATAGTTTTTTGAGAACATCCGCTTTCGAATTGGTGTAGAATAAATGTTTAGTTGCTTCGTGTGAAGTGTTTAACAGTCCGTTTTGTTCCAGTATGTTTTTGGTTTGTTTCGCAACGGCTTCACCGGAGTCGATAATTTTAATGTGATCCGGAATGATTTCTTTAATCTGTGGAATCAGAAAAGGGTAGTGCGTGCAACCCAAAACCAGATAATCCATATTGGCGGCTACCATCGGATCGAGATAGGTTTTTAGCAACTCTTTAATCTCTTCTGATTCAAGATCGCCGTTTTCGATTAGCTGAACCAGATTATAGCCCACCTGTTCAATGATATTGAGGTGCTGGTAGTTCGCTATGGTTTTGTGGAATAACTCGCTGTTTAGTGTTCCTTTTGTAGCCAGGATTCCAATGGTTTCGGTCTTGGTCTGATTGGCAGCCGGTTTAATCGCCGGTTCGATACCAATAAAAGGAATGTCATAGCGGGCACGTAGTTCTTTTATCGCATTCGTTGTTGCGGTATTACAGGCAACGATTACCATTTTACAACCGCGTTCGATTAAATAGTCAACGTTTTTACAACTTAAACGGATAATGTCTTCTTTGGTCTTTTGACCATATGGGGCGTTTTTACTATCGGCTAAATAGATGGTGTTTTCATGAGGGAGGAGTTGATGTACCTCTTTCCAGATGGAAATGCCTCCAACACCGGAGTCGAATAAGCCTATGGGGTTTTTACTACTCATTACACAAATATAAAAAAAAACTGCCCTTGGAAAAAGAGCAGTTTTATTTTTATGAATAGAATGGATTATTTAAATCCTAATTCTTTTTTAACGTCACCTAATAAATCCGGACCGTCGGCCAATATTACACCACTTCCGTCAGTTGAATCTAATACATACTGGTATCCTTTTGCTTTCGCTACTTTTTGGATAGCCGTTCTTGCTTTTTCCATGATTGGTTTTACAAGATCCAATTCTTTTTGTTGTAATTCTTTTCCAGCATTCTCTCTGTACTGTTGGATTCGCTGACCCATATCCTGCATTTCTTTAGAACGTGTTTCGTTGATCGCTTCAGTTACAGTGGCTGCTTCTCCCTCGTATTTTTTCAATTTGGTTTGATACTCACTAACCATGGTTTTATATTGTGCATCGTATGTCTCACCAATTTTTTTTACTTGAGCCTGTGCGGTTTTCATGTCCGGGTAGCTTGTCATCAGTTCACTTACGTTGATGTGTGCTATTTTTGCCTGTGCAGAAATAGTTTGACTAGCACCAATGAAAAGTGCAGCAGCGATAAGTAAAGTTTTTAACTGTTTCATTGTTTTAGGTATTTAATTTAATTTTCTGATTTATTTTCTGTTGTCTTATTTTTCAATTTTTCTTCGCGCTCTTTTTTAGCCTTTTCTCTTTCTTCCAATATTTTTTGTTTGCGCTCTTCTAAGGCTTTTTTACGCTCTTCTATTTTTTGCTGACGTTCCTGTGCTGCTTTTTCACGGGCTTCCTGTTGTGCCGCTTTTAGGTCGGCTTTAGGATCTGACGCCGGTGCAGTTACTGCAGTTCCGTCTGCTGCTTTTTCGGCTGGTTTATCAGTCGCTTTATTTTCGGTTTTGTTACCACCTTGTTTCGCTTTTCGCTCTTCAAGTAGGAGTTTTCTCTTTTCTTCCTGCTCCAGTTTTCGGGCTTCCAGTTCTGCTTTACGATCGGCAATTAGTTTTTCACGAGCCGCCTTTCTTTCGTCAATTTTTCGCTGACGTTCCACCTGATCCGGATTAGCATTATCCATATCTTCTTTGCGTTCCTGCGCTTCCAGTTCTTTTTGCTGTTTTTTGCTCAACTGCTCTTTTTTCTGCGAACGGGTTAGTACGCGAAGTACCTGATCACTAATGTCAAAACGTTGTGCTGCAAAAAGCATGGTCAAATCGGATGACTTGTCAAATACGAAATCGTATTTTTTGGCTTCGGCAATATCCTGAACGGCATTAAATACCTGATCCTGGATTGGTTTTACCAACATGGTTTTCTGTGTCATCAGATCCCCTTGCGGACCAAAACGTTTTTGCTGATAATCCAACATTTCTGTTTCCAGGAATTTGATTTCTTCCTCTCTTTCGGCAATTAATTCTTTAGTAAGTAAAACCTTTTCTGTTTTAAGGCTTTCCTTTAATTTATTGACTTCATTTTTTTTGGCTTCGATCTCCTGTTTCCAGCCTTGTGCTTTTAGTTCCAACTGGTTTTTCGCTTCGGCATATTCCGGTGCTTTTTCCAGAATATATTCCATATCGATATAACCTATGCGGATTCCTCTACCTTGCGCATTCGATGCGATACTAACAAATGTTACAAGTGCCAATAAAAAATATTTTCTCATAGAATTAAATATTATTTTTCAACTATCGTGCCAAACTTTATTAAAACTGTTGTCCAATGATAAAGTGCGTCTCCCATCCATTTTTCTGAGTTTGTCCTGGTAAGGCGTCGAATCCGTATCCAAAATCAATTCCCAGTAATCCAAAGGCTGGCATAAATACCCGTAATCCAAATCCGGCTGAACGTTTCAGATCAAATGGATTGTAGGATTTGAATGAATCGAATGAGGCTCCTGCTTCTAAGAATGTCAATCCGTAGATCGATGCCGATGGATTCATGGTAATCGGGTAACGCAACTCTAATGAGAACTTGTTGTAAATGGTTCCTCCGGATTGTTGTCCTTTTTGAGATCCTTCCTGGATGATTGGTGTTAACGATTGATTCGGATATCCTCGTAACTGAATCACCTCCCGACCATCCATAGAGAAGTTCGCTAATCCGTCACCGCCTAAATAGAAGCGCTCAAACGGTACTAATCCTCTGGACTGGTTGTAGGCTCCTAAGAATCCAAACTCTCCTAACGAACGCAATACTAATTTATTATAAATGGTTGTATACCAATCGGCTTTGAATTTAACTTTGTAATATTCCAGCCAGTTAAATTTCTTTTGATCCACTAAGGATTGATCGGCTGCCGCATTGTGGAAATCCGTTACCGGATTTCCATTGGAATCGATATACGATCCGGATGGTACAAAAATATTGTTTGAATTCAGATATCCGGCACCGTTATTTTTCAATTTATAGGCTTCCTGATTTCCTAAATCACCGTAATCCACCCCGTTAAATAACGAGTAAGGTAAGGTAAATTTTCCAGAAATACTAAATTCTGAACCATAAGTTGGGAAAATTGGATTAAAACCTTTACTGTTACGGGTTAGACCAATCGTATAGGTAAGGTTTTTAGACGAACCGTTACCAAAGGTAAATAACCCGGTGTTGTAGTTGTTCAAATCGTAATACTGGAAACTCACTACGTGGGATAATTGGAAATAATCATCCGGGATTGTAAGACGTTTCGCTAATCCTACCGATAATGTTGTAATGTTGAAACTTTGGTTTCGTGTTACATCCCGGGTCTGGTAGTTGTATAAGAATTGTTTACTGTGTGAAATCGATGTCGAGAAACTTACCGGTTTTTTACCACCTAACCATGGTTCCTGGAAGGAAATACTATAGGTTTGGAAATAGCTACTTCCCTGAAGACGTAACGACATTTTTTGTCCGTCTCCCATTGGTAACGGGCGGTAAGCACTTTTGTTAAAAATGTTTTTGATCGAGAAGTTGTTAAACGATAATCCTAACGTTCCGATGAATCCACCACCACCGTAACCACCTTGTAACTCTACCTGGCTGGATCCTTTTTCTACTACGCTCCATTCTACGTCTACACTTCCTGAAGAAGGATCGGCATTTTTTACTTCCGGACGGATGGCTTCCGCATCGAAAAACTGTAACGCTCCCAGGTCACGAATGGTACGGATTACGTCCTGTTTGTTCCATTTCTGTCCCGGACGGGTACGTAATTCACGATAAATTACATAATCGTTCGTTTTGTCATTTCCTTTAACCGTTACATTGTTGAAGTAGGCAATCGGACCTTCTACAATTCGGATCTCGAAATCGATAGTGTCGTTGGCCGTACGGACCTCAACCGGGTTAATGTTCGAAAACAGATAACCGTTGTTCTGATATAGGTTGGTGATATCTTCCGCATCCGGACTTTTTTTGTTGGCAATACGCTCCTGTAATACTTTTCCGTTATAAACATCACCTCGGTTAATACCCAGAAGTCGTCGTAATTCACGATCGGTATAAACCGTATTTCCAAGGAAACGGATGTCGCCAAAATAGTAACGTTTTCCTTCTTCAACGTTTAATTTGATCGCTACGGTATTGTCTTGTTTGTTATAGGTAACCGTATCGGAGGTGATACGGGCATCGCGGTACCCTTTTTCTTTATATTTTTCAACAATGGAAACCAAGTCTTCCTTGTATTTGTCTTTGATGTATTTTGAAGTCTTGAAAAGACGCATCGGGTTAAAAGGATTACGCACTTTGGTGTTGCTCATCGCTTTTTTGATTTTGGAAGCCGACATCATTTGGTTTCCGGTAATTTCGATGTCTGAAACTTTTACCTTCTTGCCTTTGTCAACCAGGATAACCATATTCACATTGTGTTCGGTCGAATCGGTAGCAATGGTATTGATGGTTACTTTCGTGTTGAAAAAACCGTCTTTTTTATATTTGTTTTCAATGTAATTACGCGTTGTGGTAATTAAATTTTCATTGACAACCTTTCCTTTTTTAAGGTCGTTGTCTTTGATAAACTCTTCGCTCTTTCCTTTTTTAACACCGGTGAATTTTACATCCTGTAATTTCGGTAATTCATGGATATTTAATTCCAGGAAAATACTATCGCCCTGGATTTTATTGAAATAAACGTTGATGTCGTTGAAAAGTCCAAGCTTCCAAAGTTTTTTGATGGCATTACTGATTTCCTCTCCGGGAACACTAATCATTTGTCCTTTTTCCAAACCGGAAAAGGTTACAACCGTTTGCTGGTTATAACTTATTTTTCCCGTAACATCTACATCTGCTAATATGTATTGTCGACCCGTTTCAGGTCCGGTATGCGGTTGTTCCTGAGCATTTAATTTGGAAATGTTTCCTAAAATTATAATAGCAAAAAGTAGTTGTATTCCTTTTTGAAGCATTTGTAAATTATTTAATTTGTTCGCTGGTTTTTCCAAATCTACGTTCTCTTTTTTGATAGCTGATGATTGCCTCATATAAATCTTTTTCTCTAAAATCAGGCCATAGTACGTCAGTAAAGTAGAACTCTGCATAAGCAATTTGCCATAATAAAAAGTTGCTGATACGGTGTTCGCCGCTTGTTCTGATAACCAGGTCGACGTCGGGTAAATTATGCGTGTAAAGATGCTGATTTATAATTGATTCATCAATATGGGCTGATGAAATTATATTATTTTTAACTTTATCGCTGATGTTTTTTACAGCTGAAATGATTTCTTCACGGGAACCGTAGCTCAGTGCCAGTGTTAACGTCATTCGGGAGTTGGTTTGTGTCTTTTCAATAACTTCCATCAGTTCTTTTCGAACCGAATCCGGTAAATGCTGTATCGAACCGATACAATTTAGACGGATGCTGTTTTTCTGTAAAGTCGGAAGTTCGCTTTTCAGGGATTTGACCAAAAGTTTCATCAGGGTTTCCACCTCAACCTTTGGGCGGTTCCAGTTTTCGGTCGAAAAAGCGTAAAGGGTAAGAAATGAAATCCCGAGTTTGGCACAACATTCTACAGTTGTCCGTACCGATTTGGTTCCGTTTTCATGGCCAAACGCACGGAGCATCCCTTTCTGTTTTGCCCAACGACCATTACCATCCATAATGATGGCCAGGTGTCTGGGAAGGTTCTCTTTATTAATTGTATTTTCTAAATCCATTTATTTATTCTGCACAAAAACATGGGTTTTGCCCAAACGTATACGTTAAGGTTATTCCCGAAAAAACATACCAGTCGTTACTGTTTAGATTTCCGAATTGTAATCGTTTAAACTGGTCGTTTTTGGGATTACTTCCGTCCAAATTGTCTGTAAAGGTATAACGGGCGCCTACTTCAAATCCCAGGATAAAACTATCCGTCAGCCTTGTTTTGATTCCCGCAATAATCGGAATACCAAAAGCATTTCGGGAATCGTCTGTACGCGTGGTGCCGTTCAATACATACAATTCGTCATAGCGGAATAAACTCACTCCCGTGGTAATATAAGGAGTAGTTATCGGTCCGGAATCATGTAAATCGAAATCAAAAAAGTTGAATTCGAGTGCTAAAGATAATTCTTTTACAGAATTTTCAAAGCTGTAACCCCGGTCCTTTCTTCCGGAAACCTTCGAGTCGGCATCACTTGCGCTTATTTTTCCCTGTGTATAGGAAATCCTGTAGGAATGTCTTTTGCTTCGGTTCCATTTGTATAAAATACCAAAACTAAAGTCTTTCGGCGCAATGTAACTCGTTGGCCCCACATCTCCTACATAGTTGCTTCCGCCTAAAAAAATACCCAGCTCGTTAATCTGAGCGTGCGAATTTGTGTAGGTGAATATCAGTAAAAATGCAATAAGAATTCGACTCATTTTTCTAAAATAGTGTGCAAATATAATAATATTGATTTCTAAACCATTTAATTGCTCGCTTTTTCAGCTTTTTTTTGACTGAGGCGATCTGGCATAGAACAATAAAACGGGATATTGCCGTTTCTAGTATGACTTCATTTTTAAAAAATCGTTTAATTTCTTTTGTCTTCTCCCCAAAGTAATTTGTTGCGAAGTGTTTTTAGGAAGCCTTCCTCCGGAAATTCAACCATGTTGATGGTAAACGGTGCTTTTTTAATATGGATCTCGGTTTCATTGTCGATTGCCTTGGTTCCGGAATCCAGCGATACCAGAAACTGAGGCTCTCTTCCGGAAACCTTAAGTTTGATTTCGGTATCGTCGGAAATAATCAACGGGCGAACATTCAGGTTGTGTGGCGCTATAGGCGTGATGATAATACATTTCACTTCCGGAGTGATCACGGGACCGCCACAGCTTAAGGAATAGCCGGTCGATCCGGTTGGTGTGGAAATAATCAGTCCGTCCGCCCAGTAGGAAGTCAGGTATTCGCCATTCAGACAGGTTTCAATGGTAATCATCGAAGTGGTGTCTTTTCGGGAAACAGTGATTTCGTTCAATGCAAAATTCAGATCGTAAATATTGCATTCGTCCGGGTAACACTCCAGGCTTAATAAGGAGCGTTGCGAAATTTTATACTTGCCTTCGAATAATAGCGGTAGCAAATGTTCGATGGCGTCTTGTTGTACATTGGCTAAAAAACCCAATCGCCCGGCATTGATTCCAACAATCGGGATGTTTTTGTTTTTAACATAGGTCGCCGCACGCAACATCGTACCGTCGCCTCCAATGCTGATAAAAAACGCAACCGAACTGTCGAGTTGGGTATGATTGGAAAATGTCGAATACGATTTGTCGATAATTCCTTTTTCCAATAGTGTCGTATGAAAGTCGGCTTCAAATACCACCTCTGTTTCATAGTTTTTAAAAACATCGAATACTTTATGGATAATCTCTTCGGTGTTTTTCTGGTAGTAATAACCGTAAATTGCTATTTTCATACGTGTCTTTTAAATGTTTAAATATTTGTCCAGATAGTCGGATCGATCCTTCAGGTTGTTCAGATAGGCGTCTTCCTGATGTTCGGAGACGATCTCATAATTATACCGGCGGAAGGTTTGAATGATTTCGTTTAAACCGCCAAGGCTTATTTTGACCGTAATCTGAACGCGGTCCATTTCGGCTTTCGAAATAAACATCCCTAATATCCGGGCATTGTTGGTTTCGACGATCTGACTGATTTCGCTCATGCTGTATTCTTCTGCGCCTTTTTCGACAATAAGGATGCCACCTTCTTCCCGTAAAAATGGGGTTTCGTGAAAAAAACGGATGATGTCGTCCATTTCGTAATAACCCAGATAGTTGTTGTCGTTGTCCAGTACCGGAACCAGATTGGTTTCGTTTTTGGCAAAAACTTCCAGAACATCCAGCCACATCGTGTCTTTTCGGGCAAAAAAACGTTCGAAGGTATACCGGAAATCACCGATTTTCATATCGTGATCCAGTAATTCCACATCGTGCGCACCGATACATCCGATATAGATGCCATTTTCGACTATCGGAAAATGACTATACGGAAATTCCAGAAAAAGGTCTTGTGCCGTTTCGATACTCTCGTCGGTGCAAAGCGGATTAATCTCCTTAATGATGTAGTCGGAAATTTCAGTCATGGTAAGTGGGTCTTATAATCGAATGCAAAATAATCAAAAAATAGGAGATTACCGCTTAATTATACTTTGTATTTTTGTGGGAAAATAGATTGATTATGACAAAACTTTCGGTAAATATTAATAAAATAGCGACGTTGCGCAACTCACGAGGAGGGAATGTGCCTAACCTGTTACAGGTGGCCATAGATATTCAGAAGTTTGGAGGGCAGGGAATTACCGTTCATCCCCGACCAGATGAAAGACATATCCGTTATCAGGATGCAAGAGATTTGGTTGCGGTTGTGCATACCGAATATAATATTGAAGGAAATCCGGTAAAGAAATTTATGGATCTGGTTTTGGAAACCAAACCCACTCAGGTAACATTAGTGCCGGATGCGGATGATGCACTGACTTCAAATGCCGGATGGGACACCATCAGGAATAAAGATTTTTTAAAAGAGGTGATTGCGGAGTTTAAACGTAACGGAATCCGAACCTCCATTTTTGTCGATCCGGTATTGGAAATGGTGGCCGGCGCCAAAGAAACCGGAACCGACCGGATTGAATTGTATACCGAAGCGTTTGCACATGAATACGGTTTGGGAAATTATAACGGAATCGAACCATATGCGGCGGCGGCGGCTTTGGCTAACGAACTGGATCTGGGGATTAATGCCGGGCACGATCTGAGTTTGGATAACATCAAATTCTTTAAAGAAAATATACCGGGATTGTTGGAGGTTTCGATCGGACATGCGCTGATTTCGGAATCGATTTACCTTGGACTGGAGAATGTAGTGAATATGTATTTACAACGGATGAAATAATGAGTTTGTATTCAAGAATTGAAGGAGCCGGAAAACCATTGCTTATTATTCATGGTTTTTTGGGTATGTCGGACAACTGGAAGACATTGGGAACTCAGTTTGCTGCCGAAGGGTATGAAGTACATGCGCTGGACATGCGAAACCACGGGAAAAGTTTTCACTCGGATGCATTCAGTTATCAATTGATGGCCGATGATGTCTTTGAGTATTGTCAGCAACACAATCTGACGCATATTGATCTTTTAGGGCATTCCATGGGCGGTAAGGTAGCAATGTTAGTCGCTGTTACCTATCCGGAACTGGTGGATAAGCTTATTGTGGCCGACATCGGTCCGAAACAATATGCGCCGCATCATCAGGATATATTGAAAGGTTTGAGTGCGGTCAACTTTTCTCAAAAACCGGGTAGAAGTGAAGTGGAGGCTATTGTTGAAACTTATATTCCGGATTTCGGCACGCGACAGTTTTTGCTGAAAAACCTGTACTGGAAGGAACCCGGACAATTGGCATTCCGATTTAATCTGGATGTTTTTGTAAGAAATCAGGAAGTGATAGGGGAGTCATTGCCGTATGAAGGTCATTTTGATAAGCCCGTACTCTTTTTAAAAGGTGAAAATTCGGGTTACATCAAAAGTGAAGATGCCGAATTGATCGAACATCATTTTCCGTTTTCTAAAATTGAAACGATTAAAAACGCAGGTCACTGGTTGCATGCCGAAAATCCAGGCGATTTTTTTACAGCAGTAATTTTATTCTTAAAAGGATAAAATTATAAGGTTGTTAATATAAAAGAATAATTATTATGAGTGCATAATATTTTTCTTAAAAAAATTGTAAAATCCATATTTTGTTATAAATTTGATATAATCAATATTTGAACGTAAACAAATAAAACTAACACATTTTTAACTTATGAGAAAACTGCTATCTTTAACATTGTTAGCTCTGGCTTCTTCGAGTGCTTTTGCAGGCGGGTATCGTGTGAGTCTTCAAGGGCAGAAGCAATTGGCAATGGGACATACAGGAGTTGCTGTTGTAAATAGTGCAGAGGTATTGTTCTTTAATCCGGCAGGAATGTCCTACTTGAAAGATCGATTTAATATCTCTGTTGGTGCTAATATCCTTACAGCAAAAACAAAATTCCAGAATGAAATGTACAATTGGAATGCTTCTACCAGTAATACCGGAACGCCTTTCAATATTTATGCTTCCTACAGAATAACCGACTGGCTTTCTGCCGGAATCGCGGTGTATACACCATATGGTAGTGAAGTAGCCTGGAACCAGGATTGGCAGGGCGCTCATTTAGTGAATAAAATTGATTTGAAATCGTTTTATGTTCAGCCAACAATCTCCTTAAAAGTAAACGAATATTTCAGTGTGGGTGGTGGACCTATCTATGTGAACGGTTCGGTTGAATTCAACAGAAACCTGTTCCGTGGTGATAATATCACCGATGCCAACGGAAATCGTCCGGATGTAACCTTGGATGCAAAAGGAATTTCCGGATGGGGATATAACGTAGGTTTTATGTTTAACCCAACCAATAAAATGCGTTTAGGGGTAAACTACCGTTCTAAAATCGTTATGGAAGCCCGTGACGGAGATGCTACTTTCCACGATGTTCCGGCTTTCTTACAGCAAACGCTAACCAATACGAAATTTAATGCCGACTTGCCTTTGCCGGCGGAGTTAACAGCAGGTTTGTCGTACCAGATTACCGATAAGTTTTTGGTAGCATTTGATATCAACCGAGCGATGTGGAGTGCCTATAAAGCTTTGGTGGTTGAATTCGCAAATGGTGCGCCAACGTCTAACAATCCGAGAAATTATAAAGATGCCACTACCTACAGAGTAGGAGCACAATATAAAGCGAATGAGAAATTTACTTTCCGTGCCGGATGGTATCATGACGAAAGTCCGGTTCAGGATGGTTATTTCGCTCCGGAAACACCAAGAAACAGTTCTATGGGATATACCGGTGGTTTAACGTACCAGATCGGAAAACGTTTTGGAGTTGATGTGTCCTTCCTGTACCTGCATTTCGACGAAGTGAATAACAGTTATGATCACTATACTGAAGGAGCGAACCAAAATGTTAGTTTTGGTGGAACGTATAAATCATCAGTGTTTTCACCAGGTTTAGGGGTAACCTATAGCTTCTAATCCTTAATCGTCTAATCTTTTTATCGGAATTTAACATGAAAAATAAATTTATATACTTTGCTGTTTTGGCTGCATTGGGACTAGCATCCTGTGAGCCGGAATTTGAAAACGAGGTGAGCAATGCGAGTTACTCGGCAGGAGACGCTGATTTTAGTTCGTATGTAGCCATCGGAAACTCATTAACTTCGGGTTATATGGATGGTACGGTGTCTCGCGTGGGACAACAGTATTCCTTCCCGAACATCTTGGCACACCAGTTTGCAGTTGTAGGTGGTGGTGAATTTACACAGCCTTCTTATGCCGAAGATACCGGTAATCTGGGAGGTTTGTTGATCAATGGACAGCCTTTTCCAAGTGCACAGGCAAATGCGTTTCCAACACGATTGATTATTAATGCTTCAGTTGGTGGACCTCAAAATATTGCAGGAACCTCAACAATTAATGTAAGTCCATCTACATTACAAGCTACGGCTTATAACAATATGGGAGTACCGGGAGCAAAAACGTTCCATTTAACCTTACAGGGATATGGAAATATCGCCAATTTGGCAACCGGAACGGCAAACCCATACTTCGTGCGTCATGCCGTAACACCAAATTCTACCGTAATTGGGGATGCGATGACGAAAAATCCGACGTTCTTTACTAACTGGATTGGGAATAACGACGTATTAGGTTATGCAACCAATGGTGGATCAGGTTCTACTTCCGGAACCGGGTCGGCTGATATTACACCGTCTGCCGTGTTTTCGATGGCTTATGGAGCAATTATTGATCAGTTGACATCAAATGGTGCTAAAGGTGTTGTGGCTACGATTCCTTCGGTAACGGCGATTCCGTTCTTTACAACGGTTCCGTACAACCCGATTACAGTTGCTTTATTAGCGGATCCGCAACTTGACCCAACAGGTCAGGCAACACTTCAGCAGTTAAATTCTCAGTTGTATGGTCCACTTAAACAGGCTTTAACGGCTTTTGGTGCAGGTGATCGTATCAACTTGCTTTCGGCAACAGGTCAGAATCCATTGTTGATTAAAGATGAGACCTTAACGAATCTTTCGGCGCAGTTAACGGCAGCATTTACACCAACATTAGGTCCAACATTGGCAGCGCAATACGGACAGATCTTCGGACAAGCGAGACAAACAACCAATAACGACTTGGTGTTGTTGACTACCAGAACAGCTATCGGAACAGCTCCGGCTGGAATCCCATATCCATTGAATAAATATGGAGTTACCTATCCGCTAGAAGATAAACACATTTTGATTCCGTCTGAAAAAGATGCGATTGCGGCAGCAACTGCCGATTTTAACAATATCATCCGCGCAAAAGCTGCTGCTAAAAACCTGGCTGTTGCCGATATGAATGCAATCATGAACCAATTGGTAAGTGGATTGCGAGTAGAAGACGGTCAGATTTATACGGCGAACTATTTTAGTACGGCTGGTATTAATACTGTATTGTTCTCTTTAGACGGGGTACACCCGAACGCCAGAGGATATGCCGTTATCGCGAATGAAGTGATCAAAGTGATCAATAATTACTACCATGCAAAATTACCATTGGTAAGCGCCGGAACCTATCCGGGAGCGACTGTTTTGATTGAAAATTAAAACACCGTAAGGTATTACATTATAAAAAGCACTGATTATTCAGTGCTTTTTTATATTTTTATACTTCGAAACGAAACAAAATAATATGAATTTACTTGTTAGACTCCTTCTTACAACCATCCTTGTGGTGGTGTTGGCTAAATTTTTACCGGGTGTTTCGGTAGATAGCATCAAAACGGCACTTATCGTTGCGGTGGTTCTGGCCTTACTCAATACGTTTTTAAAACCGATACTGGTGTTTTTTACGCTGCCGGTAACGGTGATAACGCTGGGATTGTTCCTGTTGGTGATCAACGCGGTAATGATTTTAATCTGTGATTATCTGATCGATGGCTTCGAAGTCAAATCGTTTGTAAGTGCCTTACTTTTTAGTGTTGTCCTTTCCGTTTGTCAGTGGTTACTGAATCTTTTTGTGAAAGACTAAAGTAGAAAACGCGATTTTAAAAGATATTTTTTAGCTTATTGAGATACAATAAGTTAAAAACTTGGTTGGGTTGTAAAAAATACATAATTTTGCAACCCAATTTTAGTATGTAAAAAATAAAATAATGAATATTACAAGAAACAATGTTGATGCATTAAATGCGATTGTAACAGTTGAAGTTACAAAAGAAGACTATGCGGGTCAGGTTCAAAAAGTTTTAGCAGATTATCGCAAAAATGCTAGTATCCCTGGATTCAGAAAAGGTGCTGTACCCATGAGTTTAATTGAAAAGCAATATGGTAAAGCGGTTCTTCTTGATGAAGTAAATAAATTGTTGCAAGATTCATTAAACAACTATTTAGTTGAAGAAAAATTAGATATCCTTGGGAATCCGCTTCCAAAAGTTACGGAAGATTTCGATTGGGATACCGATAATTATAAATTCGAATTCGAATTAGGTCTTGCTCCTGAATTTTCAGTTGATTTAACGGCTAAAAACGATATCACGAAATTCAACATCGTTGTAGACGACGCTATGTTGGACGAACAAGTGGAGCGTATCCAAAAACAATACGGGAAATTGATCTCTAAAGAGAAAGTAGAAGAAGGTGACGATTTAAGAGGTACTTTCTCAAACGAGGAAAAAGGAATCAACAATACCACAAACATTACGTTGGATATCTTTAAAGATAAAAAAACGATCAAAAAATTCATCGGTAAAAAAGTAGGTGACGTAGTAACTGTTAGCACTAAAGGTTTGTTTGATGACGATCACAAATTAATGGATTATCTAAAAGTGGGTCACGATGACGTTCACGGTTTGGATATCGAAGTAAACTTTACAATCGAAGAAGTAAACACCACTGAAAAAGCGGAAATCAACCAGGAATTATTGGATAAATTGTTCGGTGAAGGAGTAGTAACTTCTGTGGAGCAATTAAAAGAGAAAATCAAAGAAGATGCGGACAAGCAATTTGCTACACAAGCGGATCAGAAATTCTTAAACGATGTTACTGAGTTCTTAATCGAAAACACAAAATTCGAATTACCAGCGGAATTCCTTAAAAAATGGATCCAGACGGTAGGTGAGAATCCATTAACCGAAGAACAAGCTAACGAAGAGTATGCGAAATCGGAAAAAGGATTGCGTTACCAATTAATCGAAAGCAAAGTAATCGTTGAAAACAACTTGCAAATCACTTTCGAAGATCTAAAAGCATTTACTGCTGACTTGATCAAAAAGCAAATGGCACAGTTCGGACAAATGGATCCGTCTGATGCTGAGGTAGAAAATATCGTTGCACGTGTATTGTCAAACCAGGAAGAAGTAAAACGTCTTTCGGAGCAGGTAATGAACGAAAAGATGCTAAATGTTTTCAAAGAAAAGGTTTCTGCAAAAACTAAAGAAGTTTCTTACCAAGACTTTATTAAAGAAATGTACGGAGAATAATTTGTACTAAAAAATAAGTATATTTGAGCGTCAGACTAACTTGTCTGACGCTCTTTTTAATTTTAAACAAAAAAATTACTATGAATTACGGAAAAGAATTTGAAAAATATGCTACCAGACATCACGGTATCAATAGCATGTATTACGATAAAATCGTAAGTAGTATGACACCATATATCATAGAAGAACGTCAAATGAACGTGGCTTCTATGGATGTTTTCTCCCGATTAATGATGGATAGAATTATCTTCCTGGGAACAGGTATTGACGATTATGTAGCCAACATTATCCAGGCGCAATTGTTGTTCCTGGAAAGTGTAGATGCGACTAAAGACATCAGTATCTATATCAATTCACCGGGTGGAGGCGTTTATGCCGGATTGGGAATTTACGATACCATGCAGCTGGTTAAACCGGATGTAGCTACCATTTGTACCGGAATTGCCGCTTCTATGGGTGCGGTGTTATTATGTGCCGGAGCCGATGGAAAACGTTCGGCGCTACCACATTCCCGTGTGATGATTCACCAACCGCTTGGAGGAGCGCAAGGTCAGGCGTCCGATATCGAAATCACAACCCGTGAGATCTTAAAACTGAAAAACGAGTTATACGAAATCATTTCGAAACACTCCAAACAGCCTATGGATAAAGTACACCATGACAGTGACCGTGATTACTGGATGATCGCACACGAGGCCAAAGCATACGGAATGATCGATGAAGTATTAATCAGACAATAATTTTTTCGAAGATGCTTCGCGGCATCTTCACTTTTTAAGAAAATAAAAATGGCTAAAGAAGTATTAGAGTGTTCTTTTTGTGGAAGAAAAAAGCCAGAAACAAACCTGCTGATTGCCGGAATCAATGCGCACATTTGCGACAGATGTATTGAACAGGCACACGGGATTGTTTTAGAAGAATTAAAGCAGAGTGAGAATTCCGGGTTGCTGGCCGATTTGGTGTTGAGCAAGCCTAAGGAAATACGTGCGTTCCTGGATCAGTATGTGATCGGACAGGAGCAAACCAAAAAAGTATTGTCCGTTGCCGTATATAACCACTATAAACGTTTATTGCAAAAGCAATTGGACGATGAAGTGGAAATTGAAAAAAGTAACATCATCATGGTGGGACAAACCGGTACGGGTAAGACATTAGTGGCCAAAACCATTGCCAAGATGCTAAATGTACCATTGGCAATCGTAGATGCTACGGTATTGACCGAAGCCGGATATGTTGGGGAAGATGTGGAAAGTATTCTAACCCGTCTTTTACAGGCTGCCGATTATGATGTGGCAAAAGCCGAACGCGGCATTGTATTTATCGACGAGATTGATAAAATTGCCCGTAAAAGCGATAACCCATCCATCACCAGAGATGTTTCCGGAGAAGGCGTGCAACAGGCGTTGTTAAAGCTATTGGAAGGAACGGTGGTAAATGTGCCGCCTAAAGGAGGACGTAAACACCCGGATCAGAAGTTTGTGGAGGTGAATACCCAAAATATCCTTTTTATCGCAGGTGGTGCTTTCGACGGTATTGAGCGAATCATTTCCAAACGTTTAAACCATCAGGCGGTAGGGTATACAGCGTCTAAAAATGCCGATCAGGTGGATAAAAGCAACCTGTTACAATACATCATCCCGAAAGACATTAAAGATTTCGGACTGATCCCGGAGATTATCGGACGTTTACCGGTGCTAACGCATATGGATCCTTTGGATCGCGAAACTTTACGCGCTATTCTAACGGAACCTAAAAATGCCTTGGTAAAACAATACAAAAAACTATTCGCAATGGATGAGGTTGAATTTTCGATCACTGACGATGCGTTGGATTTTATTGTAGAGAAAGCGTTGATGTATAAATTAGGTGCCAGAGGACTGCGTTCGTTATGCGAAGCGATCTTAACCGATGCGATGTACGAACTACCGGGTTCGGATGAAAAAGAACTGGTAATTGACAAAAAATATGCCGAACATTCGTTAGATAAAAATCTGTTACAACGATTAAAAGCAGTATCATGAGTCGTCCTAAAATAGGTTGACAGATTTTAGAATAAAAATATATTAACCAGTCAGGTTTTCTGGCTGGTTTTTTTGATGTATAAAGTTAGGTGTTTTCATTTTCAGACTCAAATGTGGTCTTTTATTATTATAGGTTTGTATTGCTGTTTTTATGAGTTTTTCTAATGTTTGTCCGTCTTTACATTTATAAATCAAAAATTCGTTTTTTAAAATTCCGTTTATTCTCTCAGCTAACGCATTCTGATAACAATCATATCCGTCGGTCATAGAGGGCGTAATACCGTTTTTAGCTAATACTTTCTGATAAATTTTAGAACAATATTGTAATCCTCTATCGGAGTGATGTATCAGTGGTAATGTTGATTTCCTATTCAGTACAGCCATTTTTAATGCCTGTACCACATTTTCAGAACTCATATCATCACTGAGTTTGTATCCCATTATTTTTCTACTATAAGCATCAGTAACTAAAGATAGATAATGCGTTTTCTGATGTGATTTGATATAAGTAATATCACTAACGTATACCTGTTCGGGACGGTTAATTTCACATTCTTTCAAAAGATTTTCGTACTTGTGTAGCCAATGTTTAGAATAGGTAGTTTTAGTGTAACTCTTCATTGGTTTAACAAGTAACTTCTCCCTTCTTAGATAATCAAATAAAGCATCACGACCTATCTTTACACCCTGTTGATCAAATTGCTTCGAAAGTAGATAATATAGTTTACGTGTTCCTATACGTGGCATTTCCAATCGCAAAGAAAGAACCAGATGCTTTACTTTGAGTAAGGCAGATTCCCGATGGAAGATTCTTTTTTGTTCCTGATATATAGCTTGTCTACTCATCCCAAACAATCGGCAACTTTTGGACAAACTTATTCCTGCTCCTTCCCGGAGTCGGAAGATGGTTTGGGAGAAAACTTTTTTCGGATCTGAGTTCCGTACTGACTATCAGAAATGTCGATCATCGTATTGAGAATCGTATTTCGAAGTTTCTCATCGGCCAGTTCTTTCTCTAATCGTTTAATAATTTGAGCCGGGGTTTCTTTAGATTTAGACATAAATAACAGATTTGGTTTACTCCAGTCTAAGTTACCATATTTTCGAAGCCAAACCAAAACAGTACTTCTTCCCTGGATTCCATAAACAGATTGAGCCTGCCTATAAGTCATTTCACCTTGTTCAACTCGGGTAATTACAGCTAATTTAAAAGCCATGTTGTAATCCTTTTGACTACGCTTAATAGCCTTGCTTTCTTTGTCTTTCATAATAAAGTCGATTTGGTGTCAACTTATTTCAGGACGGGACACCAATTGGATAGCCTTTTTTTATTTACACTACACCTGACCCGTTTTTGAAACGGGTCAGGTGTAAAAACTATAAAAGATGTAAAAACTATATTGTCCTTTTTTGGGATAATTTAGAAGCATAATTTTAATTATATTTATACCCGTTATTCATTAAAAAATAGTAATTATGTCACAGTTCGAGACACCAGACAAAAAGGTACATCAAGGGAGAAATATTAAACGTTTCCGCGAAATGCTTGGCATTAAACAGGAGGCCTTTGCTTATGAACTTGGGGACGACTGGAACCAGAAAAAAGTGTCTTTACTGGAACAAAGAGAAACTATTGAAACCAATATACTGACACAGGTAGCAGCAATATTAAAAATACCGGTTCAGGCCATTGAAAACTTTGATGAAGAACAAGCTATGAACATTATTTCGAATACGGCCTCTTTTGATAATTGCCATTATCCTGCTTTTTTAAATCATCAACCAACATTTAATCCAATAGATAAAATAGTCGAATTGTATGATGATAAAATTGCGTTATACGAACGGATGCTAAAAGAAAAGGAAGAAATGATGGCGGAACTAAAGGAGTTACTTAAACATAAATAAAACACACCTGACAGGTTTTCGAAATCTGTCAGGTGTTTTGATGTTTTAGGGATGCAAAAGCTATCGACATACAAATTAAACTAATACAATATCCCGCTAATTTAGTAAACCCGTCAACTTCAATGGTAGCTTCATCCGGATTGGATTTTAGACCGGTATAATTCGCCCAATTCTCAAAATGAAAATAAGCCGATAACCAAATACAAAACAATACTAAAACTGTATTGAGTATAAAGAACCGGTAGTTTAAAGCGTATCTTTTTGCCATCAAAAAATTGAATAGGGAAAGGCATATAGGAAGGAAAAATATTGTTGTTAAAGCTTCTAAACTGGTAACAAAAGTGTTGTTTTTAGGACTTGTTCCCCAAAAAGGTTTTACTAATGCATGATTCAAATAGGTTGATGCCAAGCAAAAGACAACTATAAACAGCCAATACTTTATTTGTGTTTCTTTATGAGTATCACTTTTGTTCATACTGCCTACAGGTTTTCATCAAAGTGTCAATATTTAAGATATTATCAAATTCAATTAACGGATTGTCCTTGAGTATTGTGAAATCTTTTCCGGCTTGAAACGAATAATTAAGGTCTTTTGTTCTCATTGAGTTTTCGCGGTCATTTTTATTTTTGGTCTTTGCTAAATACTCATTTATTTTTTCCTCATAATGATAGTTTAATGTGACTTTGTTTGTAAAATCCAGTAACGCTTTTCTTCCTGTTCTATTAGCGATTAACCACTTACCAGGGTGTTGTTTGCTATACGAAAAGATATAAGCAGTTTTTGAATAAGGTTTTAAACGTAAATAATTTGAAATTCCAAAAGCACCGATTGGAGTTACCGTTTCTGAACTTTTTAATAAAACACCGGCTTGGAAGTACGCGTCCGATTTACGTAAAGTGTTATTGAATAATTTGATCTCTTGATTACTATTGTTTTTAAAGGATATAATAAAATTTATGGCGGGGATAGGAAAATCAAACGAATCGGATATAATAATTTTTTCACATTTCGCGGTTATAGCGTTTTCAGGAATAGGAATATCTTTTTTATCCGTACAGGAAAGAACAACCAGACTTACTATTATGATCAATACGCGTTTCATTTTTTTAATCTCTTAATTGTTGTAAATATCCTTCTGTAACTTTGGCTTTCCATTCTTTGGTGGTACCCGACCAGGTAGAATGGCTCATTTGCATTTCATAGGCTTTGGCGTGTTCTTTTCCTGTGCCGGGAACATGATTTACGATATGACCTTGTCCTTCATGTATCGATGCGTTTTGAATATTGTTAACCGTAAATTGTCCTTTAGAAGTCCACATTGTGCTTATTAAGTTAAAGGTCATTTTGTTGCCATTAACGCTTACCGGAATTTCATCTTTGTTAAAGCCAAGTCTTTCTCCTTCGTTTGAAGATGTAAATACGCTATTTGCAGGATTAGCGTTATCAAGCCAACTATAATTCGTTGAGGTTTGACCATTGTGTAAATCATCTAAACGAAATCCCGGAGATTTTGTTTGCCCGACAATGTGTGTTATAGCATTATTTATCATATCGCTTTCAGATTGAGAAATCCCGTCTTTTGCCAGTTCATGTAACTTTAGCCCGTAGTGTAGTGCTACCTGATGGGGAATTCCTCCTTTTTTCGAATTATCTGTTCCATTATTATAGCCCCCTAATATTCTGAAAATGTTTTTATCCATGAAAAGGACTTCTCCTTCAAATCCCTGATTATCCGTTCCCATAAAATTCCCCTGATAATCATAGATAGGGTTTAAATTTATATTGTTTGAATTATAAATTGGCATCGTTGATTTGCTATCAGAAGACTGATCCGGAAAGGATTCTTTTAAAGGTTCTACATCGCAGGAGAAAAACTGTAAAAGAAGAACGATTGCTATTAGTTTTGCCTTCATAGAATGTCATTAAAAAATGATTTATCGTTTATTAGGGAATACTTTTAATACCTGAAAGGTTTTGAAGTTAACAGGTGTTTTAAGTTAAAAAGAAATAGCCTGAGGTAAAAATCAAGACTCAATATGTCTTGATTTGTCTTTAAATGGATTTGTTACTCAATAACTAACGAGCTTATAAGGCAATAAAAAAGGCGACCAATTGGTCGCCTTTACTGTATGTAACACCTGACAGGTTTCTAAAAACCTGTCAGGTGTTAATAATATTACTTTTTAACAATCAGGAATTCTGATCGTCTGTTTTGTGCATATTCTTCTTCGGTACAGTTAGCACCGCAGTTAATCTTAGGCTCGCTTTCTCCATAACCTTTACCAGAGATTCTGTCCTTAGCAATTCCTTTAGATAAGATATACTGAACCGTGGACTTCGCACGACGGTCGGATAAATTCATGTTGTATTTATCGCTACCTCTGCTGTCGGTATGGGATTTAACCATGATCACCATGTTTGGATAGGCAGTCATCGCCTGAACCAACTTGTCTAACTCAAAAGCGCCTTGTTGGGTAATATTGCTCTTGTCGAATTCGAAATAGATGTCGTTTAATACAACCTCTGTTTCTTTTACGATCTGTTCGATTGGCTGTAAGTCGGCGTTGATGTTCACGATACCTCCTTTGGTTTTGCTAACCGGGAAGTTGTTGCTTTCATAACCGTCTTTCGCTACCTGAATGGTATAGGCTTTATCACATTCTACAGCGTACGATACCGTACCGTCTGCCTCAGTGGTTTTAGTTGAAATGATATTGTTCTTCTCGTCTAAGATCGCTACACGGGCACCGGATAATTTAGCGCCTGTTTTTGCATCTCTAACCAAAGAAACCACTTCCACACCACAAACCGGAATCGCCATATAGATGTTATCGACTCCGGCACGGTTACTCGATACAAATCCGATGTTTTTAGTCGTATTAAAACTAAACGCGAAATCGTCTTTCTCCGAGTTTACCGGTTTTCCTACGTTAGTAGCATCCGTTCCTTTGTTTAAGTCGATCACATACACATCCATTCCTCCAAACCCCTGACGGGCGTCTGATGAGAAATACAATTTGTTGTCATCCGTGATAAACGGGAAACTCTCATTTCCTTCGGTGTTGATCTTCTTACCAAGGTTCTCCGGTGTGCCGTAAGTTCCATCCGAATTGATCGCTACTTTCCAGATATCCACACCACCTACCGATCCCGGCATATTGGAAGAGAAGTAAAGTGTTTTACCATCTTTGCTCAAACTTGGATTACTGGTGGAATAGTCTTTACTGTTAAACGGTAATGAAGTAATGTTACTCCATTGATTTCCGTTTTTAGTGGCTTTAAACAAGTTTACCTGTCCGAATTTCAATTTCTGAGCTTTGTCTTTTTCAAACATACCTTCTTTAAAACTCTCACTGGCAAAATACATCGTATTACCGTCGGCACTGATCGTAGCCGGTCCGTCGTGGTATTTCGAGTTGATACTCTCTACCGGTGTCGGCTGACTAAAAGTTCCATCGGAATTATACGTAGCACTGTACAAATCCAAAAACGGTTGTTCGTTCCATCCGTAGGTTTTACGCGAAGTGTTTCGCGCTGAGGCAAAATAAAGGGTGTTATCATTGGTTAAAACCGCTCCAAAATCCGATTTATCACTGTTGATATCCATGTTTTTGATATCAAAGGATTTCGCCTTTTCGTTTAGTTTTGGCAGATAATTCGGGTTTTGCTTGAATGCGATCGCACGCTGATCATTCGGAGCCATACTGGCAAACTTCTGCATTTGCTTGTTCGCCTCGTCATATTTCCCCTGTGCTTTTAACATCTGGGCATAACGGTAATAGGTCTCGGCATCGTCGTGCTTTTCGCTGATCGCCTTAGCGTACCATTTGGAGGCTTCGGCAGCATTGAATACGTTGTAGTAACTGTCGGCCAGTTGCTTGTAAACGTATCCGTCCGCTTTGCCTTTGTCTACCAGCTTCAGGTAAGCATTGGCAGCATCGACATACTCAAATCTGTTGTAGAGTTTGTCGGCGCTTTGGGTGTCTTTGTTTTGTGCCGATAGTGTCGAACTAGCGATCACAAAACTTAAAGTGATATATAAATTCTTCATGTCTTAGGTCGCTTTTATATTAGAAATATCTCGGAGATCGGGACACTTTCTTAGAGAAGTTAACATCGAATAACAAGATGACTTCGTGCGAAGAAGGTGTGGTTACTTTTAAATCGGATACGATATGGTCGTAGGCATATCCGATACGAAGGCTTGGCGTAATGGCATAGTTAACCATGGCTCCAAAGGAATCGTCCAATCGGTAAGTAGCTCCGATTTCGAATTTGTCATAAAAAAGGAAGTTGGTCGACACATCAAACGAAGTTGGCGCATCGAAGGCCGACTTCACCATAAAGAACGGTTTGAATTTTGCATTCTCGCTTAAATCGAATACATATCCCCCCGTTACAAAATAGTGTTGGGTATCACTTCCGAATTTACGGCCGTTATAATCCAAATACGTCGACTTTAACATGTTAGGTACCGAAGCTGCCAAATAGTACTTATTGGTATAGTAGAACAATCCCGCTCCCGCGTTAAAAAACGTTCGGCTGGTGTTCTCGGCAAAAGCAGGGTCGTTCGCATCCGGAACATACGGACTTACATCCGATAATAGTCCAACTTTATGGAAAGTCGCTCCCGCTTTTAATCCCAAAGCCAGTTTGTGTTCACCACCAAGGTTTAAGGTGTAGGAGAAGTCAGCGTACACATTATTCTCTTTCACAGGACCGATCTTGTCCGAAATTACCGAAAGTCCCAATCCTACATTCTTACCTACCGGACTGTGACCCGAAAAGGTAGCCGTAGACGGAGCCCCTTCAAGATCAACCCACTGCTTGCGGTATAACAAACCAAAGGATAACGTCTCCTTCGAACCGGCATACGCCGGGTTAATGACATTCATATTATACATGTATTGTGTATAATGTGGGTCTTGTTGTGCTGAGGCCTCTTTTAATCCGATCAGGGCTAAAAAGGCGGTCAAATATATTTTCTTCATTGGTATACTGTTTGTAGATAAAGTCCCTGCCCGATCACTCAGGCAGGTCTTTATATAATGTTACTGCTTATTTCTCTCTGCTGATATAAACCCATCCGGTTTTAGTATCCCCTCCTTTTAACTCGATCACATAGAAATACGTACCGTCTGGTAACTCACTACCACCTTTAGATTGACCAAACCATTGGTTGGTATAACCTGCGCCGAAAGTGTAAACCTCAGCGCCATAGCGGTTGAAGATACCTAGTTTTTCTACATTAAATCCGGTTAAATCAAAAGTATCGTTTAGTCCGTCGTTATTCGGTGAAATACCTTTCTGGATCTGACAGTATACTTGTTCTACGGTATATGGTAGTTCTAAAGAACATCCGGCACTACTGGTTACTTTTACTTTGAATATAGCCGGAAGATTCGGTGTATTCGAACTAAAGTATTCCGATACGTTAAATGTCGGACTGTCGTTTCCTACTGTCGTTCCATTGTTATTCGTCCATTGGAAATGGGCATTGCTTAGATCAAGATTGCTATCCGATGTTTGTACGGTCAACACAAATTGATTGGCAACACAGTCTCCAAAAATAGTAAACGCGAACGGCTCCTGTACGGTTACGGTTAATGTAGTCGTTTTAGCGCATTGTCCGGCATCCGGTGTAAAGGTATAGGTTCCTGTTGCGGTATTGCTTACAGTAGCTGGCGACCAGGTTCCAGTGTAACCATCGTTTGACGTCGTTGGTAATACCGGTGCTGTACTGCCCGAGCATATTGGCGCAATTGCAGTAAATGAAGGTACCGGCGATGGAATAACCGTGATGGTCATCGTTACCGGGCTGCCACACTGACCTGTTGTTGGGGTAAAGGTATAGGTACCGGTTGCCGTATTGCTCACCGTAGCTGGCGACCAGGTTCCGGTAACGCCTTCAATAGAGGTAGCCGGTAAGCTTGGTGCCGTACTGCCTTCGCAGAATGACGCAATCTGGTTAAAGCTTGGTTGTACGCCCGGATTTACGGTAACATTTACGGTGGCTGTTGCGGTACATCCGTTGTGGTTGATCGTAACGGTATAAGCACCGGATTGTGTCACGGTAATAGTTCCGGTTGTATCCGTTAACGGATTCGTACCATGTGTCCATGAATAAATCACATCAGCTGGATTGTAATTCGTTGGTGTCACAACAATTTGCCCGGTTTGATTGGTACAAATGGTCAGATCCGGAGTAATCGTAAACTGAGGTGTCAAGTCCTGAACAATCAGGTTAAAGGTTACAGTCGTATGACATCCGGTCGTATTGTTTTCGACGCGTACATAAATTGTCTCCTGATATTGGATTACGTTGGTATAGGCCGTCGGTGTTCCAATAGGGTTAAGATCTCCGTCGGCATCTGCCTGCGAATTATGGAAGGTAATCGTATAATCCGCTGTTGCCAGGTTTCCTAAGATTGCACTGTTGTTTGTCGTAAGATCGAATGTTGCAAATCCGGAAGCATCACATACAGTCATGTTCGACGGCGTATTGGCTACAATTTGATCATAAAATTCTACAGAAAGCGTATCCGACTGTGAACAGGTAGTTCCGTTGTATAGAGCACTAACGGTATAATCGCCTGTTTGCGTCACGGTTAATGATGGTCCGGTAGCACCCGGAATCGGAGTACCTCCAGCTGTCGACCATGTGAATGTGAAATCAGCAGGGTTTAATCCGGTGTCAATAGTATAGCTATCACCATAACAAACCGCCGTTCCGTCTGCAATTAGTAAATCGTCTCCAAGATCAACCGTGCCAATGTTAAAACTTCCTGCTTTTAAGAATACGGCAGAGTCGAATTGGGTATCATTTCTATCGGCAATAACCAATTTGATATGATAGGTCGTATTTGGCGTTACAGCAGATTGTGCTGTCATTACTTTCGTCTGACCGTTAAAGTTGATCGAAGCATCTTCTTCATTCGGTTCGCCGTTATAAACATCAAAATATTGTGCGTTTATAGACGGACAGCCCGAATTATAAGCATTGTCTCTAATTCGCGTTACCGAAATCGGATCGCTTGTTCCCGGTACTAAAGCCAGGTTCGTAGTTGTTCCGTTGGAATCGGTTAGGAAAAAGGCAAAGGCATCGGAGAAATCACATTGATATGTTCCATATTCTTCTGACGCAAACAGGAAGTCGAAACTTAACTGGTTGGTAATCGGAACGAAATCAAATTCCAGAACAGTCGCATTACGATAAATAGTTAAATCCGGATCAAATCCAAGATTCTGGATGTAATTGAATAATTGTGTATCGCCCGGCCATGAATTGGTACCATCGCTTAGGTTGGAGGTATTTGGACCTTTAGCTTTTAAAGCATCTCCTGTCGATAGTACGATTCCGCTTTCTAATGGGAAGTTGGATCCGTTACGGGTAAAGTAAGCGATACCATTCGGGTTTCCGAAGTTTGTTCCTGTAGACCAGGTAATGTTGCTGATCTGCGCACAGGTAGAACCGATCAATACATCCTGTACCAGTTGCGGAACAGTATACTGTGTATTGTTGGTTGCGATTGGCGGTGGTGGTGTCGCAACACATAAGTCAAAAGTACTGGTTTGACCCGGTGTAGAAGTATAGGTGTACACACGGATATAATAGGTCTGACCTACCACTAAGTTTTCTGCAATACTCGTTTCCGGATCGCTACAATACAATTGTGTTAAGTTACCACAAGTACCGGAATAAACCGCATGGAATAAGTCGGTTGTGCTTCCGTTTAAATTTAAAAGCTTGATGGAATGACGAACGTTGGTAGCGGTAAATTGATACCATACATCATCATCGGCCGTTCCGCCACAGGCATTTGGTTCGGAGGAAGCTGTGGCACCAACTACTGTACCCGGAGTTGTTAGGGTACACAATTGCGTGTCGTTTACCGGTGCCTGAGTAGCAGCGCTACATTCGTCGTTTACCGGTTTGGTTGTGAATTTTTTACGGAAAGACCAGTTACTCTTATCTGTCGGACTACAAATAGCTCGGACAAATACGTCATATGATGTTGATGGCGTTAAGGTGCCTTCCGGAATGGTATATGGTTTTATCGAAGTTGTAATTATACCTGGAGGATTCGCCCCCGGTGCCGGATCTCCGGACGGAATAATTACGATTTCCCATTGTGTAGCAGTACCCACTTCGGTCCAGTCGATCATGGCGCCAGTTTGGGTGATGTTGCTAATGGTTACAGCCGTAGGTCGCGGACAGGTTGGTGGCGGTCCGCAGGTTACGGTTGCATCCCAACCCGGAGCAGTTACAATTCCATCTGACTCGAATACAAAAGTAATACAGCCACCTGGAACCGAAGATTCGAACGGTCCCGGAAGGTTGCCGTTTAAGTTTCCTGTAAAAGTACCTATTGGTGTTCCGGTTGCACTACTGCCATCATAAACTGTAAGGAAGTCGTATGAGTTTTCAATATTAAATTCGTTAAATTCAATGGTTACAATATCGCCTGGATTTGAAGGGCAGATTGTAGTGGTAATATTGGAGTTGTTGCTGTAGTTACCAGTTGCGCCACCGCTATCATAAAAATGATCTCCGGCACAATAATCCGGTAATGTTCTATGTGTTGCAGGTCCGGTCCAGTAACTGGAATCGGTAGGGCTACAAACAGCTCTTACATAAATATCATAGTTGGTATCCGATGATAACGAACTAATCACATGGTTAGGATTGGTTGTTACGGTTATAATACCGGATGTTGGAGGCGTTGTGTTTGGAGAAGGAGAACCTGCCGGAAGGGCGATTACTTCCCATGTTGTAGCGGTTCCGGCTTCTGTCCATGCAGCCTGAATCGAGTTGGCAGTAGCTCCTGAAGCCGTTAATGCTGTAGGCTGCGGACACGTTGGCGGTACACAGTCGGTTGGACCGGTAAATAATAATGAATCCTGAGATCCTGTTCCCGGAGGTTTGGTATAGGCCGTTACGCCAAAAGGTGTAATTACGGTTAGACCTACTTCAGTAGGGTAACTTCCGTCCGGATTCCAGTAGACCTCATAAGGAATTCCGGAACACAAAGGTACCTGTACGGTAATCGGATTGGTTCCGTCTGTTGCAGTCGGTCCGGTTAATGTCGCAATAATAACACCGTTTTGGCGGATATCGATCGTATTACCATTCCATCCGTCGCCATAACTGTCGGTCATTACAAATGAGAAGTTACAGGCGTTGTTACATAACGGTAATTGGAATAGTTTTGGTCCCGACCATTGGCTATACGAACCATCCGGACATTTTGCCCGCACATAATATTCGTAATTGGATCCGGCTGTTAAAGCAGCACCGGCAAATGTTGTAGTCGCGTTAAACGGTAAAGCCGTTACGGTTGTTCCGGCTCCGGCTGGAACGCCCGATCCTGGTGTCTGTACTACAACCTGCCATTCGGTAGCACCGCTTGGGTTACCCCAGGTTAAATCGGCTGAGGTCATGTTTAAGGTGCCTACCGCTAATGCCGTTGGCGGCGGACAGGTTACCTGTTGGATTACCAACGTATACGCGGTTGTTTGTGGAGATGCATTTGTAGAGATTAGGAAATAGTAGGTCGTACCTGTGGTTACCGGGAAGTTGGGTATATTCCGGATATTGGAGGTGGAGTTCCCCACACCGGCCAAACAGCTGGTTCCAATATTGGCACAGTTATCATACACGAAAATACCCGAATAGGTAGCTGTTGGTGTCATAGAGATATCGATCATACCGGTGAATGTTGCCGTATAAGCATAAACAACATCGTTACCGGTCAGGTAGTTGCCGGTTGCGCTACAACCCGAAGCGCCCTGGTCTCCTGAAATATGATTACCGTAATTCGACGTGTCGTCAGTAGTAGAATACGGTAAAGAGTTGATCATTATTGGTGCCGCACAAGTTTGTCCTAAGGATACAGTCGTAAAATAGAACGGTCCGGCCCAGTTACTTGGAATACCGCCGGTACAGATAGAGCGTACACGATATTGGTAAACTGTTCCAGGTGCTATAGGTGTACCTGTTGAAGTGGTAGTAGCGGTATAAGGATTCGAGTTAATCACCTGTCCTACGCCTGTTAAAGGATCTGCAGAAGGGATTAATTCGATTTCCCATTGGGTAGAGCCACTTGGGTTATCCCACGAAAGCTGTGCCGAATTGGTCGTTATTGTGCCGGCAACACCATTTGCAGGGTCCAAACATTGTTGTACCAGATTGATATCGTCAATCAGAAAACGATCCCCATCTGCAGAGGCACCGTTTTGGGTGTGCACTCTTACAAAGGCAATGTATATCTGCTGGTTGGCCGGAACCAGGTTGTTGAAGTTTACTACTTGTTCTACATAAGTACCCGGTGTCGGCGATATAGCCGTTTCCGATAGTTCGATAATTTGTGTTGTAAATGTAGATAGGTTCGTTTGAGAAGTTGTAGAAACCCGGATCTGTAGTTTGGATCCCTGATCGCCGGCGCGACCATGTTGGGCGTAAAAACGTAATTGTCCATTGGCGGGGGCAGTAACTAATGGTGAAATCAGCCAGTCTTCTTCGGTATTGCCGTTACCGATGTTGACCCGTTCGACCATAGCTGCATAGTTCCCGGTGTGTGGTGGTGAGGTTGTAGAATTCAAAGGGGTTCGAATCCACAGATTTCCGTTGGCGGGGCCCATTCCTATGCCGTTATGAGATATTACCCAGGTTCCTCCAGGGCCTGTTGGAGGGAAAGCGGTGCCTTCAAATCCTTCAGGAAATACTTGGGAGAAACCCACAAAACTCAATAATGACATAAAAATTAGTAGTGTAATTTTTTTCATAATTTAATTTATTGTGAATTTTGGTATTAATATTTTTTAAATGTAAAGTAAATTTGATTAAAAAATTACACTAATGTTAAAAATAACAAAATATTGTTTTTTACATATGTTTTGTTACAAAAAATCAAAAGTGTTGTTTTTTTTAGTCTTTTCAGTAGATTTTGATTAATATAATTGTGAATACCTGTTTTTTCAAGGGATGACGCGTTTTATTTATGACGCGTGATAAATGTTGAAAAAAACAATACAGTTTGTATTTTTTTTAAGACTCCTGTTGGAAAACAGATCCCATACACCAAGCCAAACGAATGATTGACCAAGTCTCAAAAAAAAGAAAAGAGGGAGGGCTTAATTTAGTCGCGGTACAATAAAAAGATTCATTATGTTACACCGCTACTTTTTGTTTTTCACTTTTTTTATACTATCTACGATTGCCAAAGCACAACCGGGATGGCGGGACTTTACAACACGCTATTATTATACGATTTTAGATTGCGAAGGCAATGAAATTTCCTTTGTGAAAAATAAGGCCTATCGTATCGTCATCGACAGTGTGTCGTATCGGTCGCCAGCTATTCCAAACGATTCACTGGAGCCGGTTAAACCCTATCAACGGGAGGGATTTGATAATTATATCCGGATTAATGACTTTTCACTTCGGATACCACAGGGAAAGTACAACAGTTATGTTCCTCTGGAAATTAAAATCATCCACCAAAAGGATACAATGTACCTCAACCAAACGACTGGAATAGGAAGCGGAATTTCAGAACGATTGCAGATTTACGGTCAGAATGCCAACGAAAAGTCAAAACCGGCTTCCGATTATACCTTACAGTTTATTGGCGGACGCTATTATTTTCCGAATTGGGCGAAAACGGTATGGGACAACAAACCAGAGCCTACAGGAAAAGTGGCATTTGCGAATCTTGATCAACGTCATTTTCGTATTCCTAAAGTATTGTACGATTCGCTGGCATTACGGAAAGCGGACTATAGAATCCGCGATCAGCTAACGAAGCGCGCCGACGATTATGTAGTGCAAAATTTTAAACGGGGTTATTTTTTGCTTAATAAACGGATTGAACCGACGAAATTTCACAATCCGGCTTTACCTTTTAAAGAACCTTATTGGGATGATGCACTTAATCCGACAAGCGATAAGGATGTTTTTTTCGGCCGGATACGCTATAGCAAAGATTCGCTCAATGAAAGTAATTGGAAATATGTGTTTTCACTTTATGACAAACGGGAGAATTCCATTCGGCATTGGTTTCCGGTAAACGACATACACTTGTTTAGCAGCGGCTATTTGTATAAAAATCCATTCAATGGAATTGTTTACCAGGAAGTGTGGCGTATGGATAAGCAACAGACGGCGGAAAAAGGCTATATTCCACCCACACGACACGTGTACCAATCGGATGACGAAGGACAAACATGGAAGGAAAGCCTTGAAATGACCCAAACTTTTGCGAAATACGATCTGGAACATATTGAATTTCTGGATTCCGATTTTGCGGTTGGTTACGGACGAAAAGAAGTGCAACATAAAACAAGAAAGTATACCATTAAACGGGTAACCTATTACCTTTTGAAAAATGAAAAAGTAGTGGATTCAATACAAATAACAAATGATTTCTATGAGGCTATTAATTATCTGGAAGGCCATAATCACAGTTGGTTTGCGGTGAATGACGCCATGGTGTTGGGAACCTGGAATTATAATTTTAGCGGAGATTCCGAAAGACCGCACTTTCAGGTTGTCCTTTTTAGAAATCAGAACAGTTGGGAGTTTAAAGTCGAAGAAATACAAGATCCCCGTTCTCCGTTCTCCGGTTCTGTAAAGAGGGACGAAGATATTTTTATAGGATATCATAATTTTCTTCTGATCAATAAAAAAGAACTGAGGTTTAAAAATAATTCGGGAAGCTTGCGCTTACAAAACCAGGTTGCCGATCATCCGTGGAATTCCGGGGTGGTTGTTCTCGAAAAAGAGGATCAGATTTACCTGTTGGATAACAGCAATGGCTTTACCTATTTTTCCTTCGATGGCGGCAGAACGTGGTATATCTATCCGAAACCACTGGAACAGCGTTCGGACTATCAGTTTTTGGAAATTGATGATCAGGGTATAATTTCGTTTTTTAATCCTTCGAAACTCTATAAGGCATTTTACCAATTTATACCTGAATCATAAGTGTTGCTTTGGAGAAAGTAGCGAAATGATGCCCACAAAGGTCGGAATACCGTTTGAAACCTTTGTGGGTCGTCGGGTTCTACAATAAACAATTACCAATTGACATAGGTGAACTGGGTTTGCCAGGGGAGTCGTATCATACTGATTCCCCAGGATAGTTTGTCCATTAAAATATCCTGTGTTTTGCGTTCGACTATAAGTGTCTGACTGTCTACGGTTAATTTTCCGGGGCGCTGAAAAAATTCGTGTTGTAACAATCCTACCGATGCCGTTTTCATAGCACTCCAGTTTTGTTGTACGGCTCCGATTACTTTTGCTGCTTCGGTTTTCTGTTTCCGCGTAAGTTTGACATGCCGGTTAATACTTTGATGTAGTGGAAAATTACACAAATATTTTTCGAAAAGCATCGCACTTTCGGGTTGGTTGGTTTTTCCGGTAGCAATATAATGCAACAGATGAATGCCGGTTTCCGGATCGGTAAGCGTATTGGTTTTGGGATCCATCAGATTGCAATGTTTAAAAAGATTGGCAATAAAAGGATGAATAAGCACAAGTCCTGCATTTTGCACCTGAAGGTCATTTGATACCTCATCGGTTATCGGAGTTTTCTGCTGCGTTGTTTGGAATAACTCAGGAGTGATTTTATTTTGTGCTGTTTTTTGGAATTCCTCTTTATCCGGATGCTTCTGGTTGCTTTTGGATGTCTTTTCGGGCGTCTTTTCGGGCGTCTTTTCGGGTGTCTTGCCGTTTGTTTTGTTTTTTGTCTCGTTTTCTGTCTCGTTTTTTGTCTCGCGGAATGTACTATAGGGAACACGCTGTTCGATAAAAGGAAAAATAGCTTTTATTTCCTCCCAGATCTGTTCTTCGGTTTCCGGATTTTTTGCGGCTTTTAAGAGCGGTATTGTTTTGATAATCTGTTGAATTATAGTTGTTTCTGAGTTCGTAAGGTTGTTCGATACGAGTGTGGATATGGTTTGTAAAATTAAAGACCATAGCACTTTTCGATCGGCAAAAGACGATCCGGAAAGTTGTTTTATAATAGCACTTTTAAGTGCGATTTTTAAACCTTTAGATTGTATCACGGCCAAACAGATTTGTGCGATCTGGGCATCGGTGAACTGATTGATAATGCGTTCCTGTACTTTTGGTTTTTGGATGCGGAACACAATTTTGGCTACAAAAGCTTTTTCGGAAATGATTTTTCTAAACGGAATGGATTCAAAAATAGCAGCCGATGTTTCATTGGTATCCCACCAGGGCATAGTACCTGTTTCTATAAAATGAATAAAGGTCTGTAGCAATTTTTCGGTTTCTCCCAGAAAATGGATTCCGGGATTTTCGGTAGTCCCATAATTCGGATTCCGATCATAATTTGAGTCGTAGCCAGGATCAGAACCATAATTCGGATTTTCGTTATGATTTTGTCCGTAGCGCGGATTTTGACCATAATTCGGATTTTGGTCATTACGCGACTTTTGGCGATGACCCTGGTTTTGGTTCTGATTTTGCCCGCGACTTTGACTTTGTCCATTAGGCTGACCCTGATCATAGTTCGGGTTCGGGTTCGGGTTTTGCCTGTGATTTTGGTTGTGGTTGTGGTTACGGTTTTGTCCGTTATTCAGACGTTGTTCATCATTCCAACTTGGTTCGTAATCTTGATTTTGTCCTGCAACCTGATTTTGTCCATTGTTTTCATGTTGCCTTTGGTTGTACTGTTGATCTTGGCTGTGTTTTGGGTTATAATACTGATTTAGGTTTAGATGTCGTCGCTGACTTAGATACGGATTCAGATGCTGACCCGATCCGTTTTTTATTATTTCGGCAAGTTCCTTTCGGAACGCTGTTATAACGTCATTTTTTAATGTGCCGTTTAATATCGTATTTGATGATGATTCACAATGATTGACGTCGACAACCAACTGTGCAATCTGTAAAGTGTGAGCCGGTATTTTGGCCTGTACAGTGTTAAGATGTTTTTCAAGTTTAGGAAAAACATCCATAGCTAAAAAGCTACTGATATCATCTTTGATCGCATACGCCTTTTTCCTGTTGTTAACCGAAACCTCAATGATAACTTTATGTATAATATGGGTGTGTTCCACTGTGCAATTATTTTATAAATCAGCTACTTCTAAATTATTCGAATTCTCCGCCCCAAAAACCAGCCGGGCAACTACTATATTTTGACTTTTGCTTGGCACTTAGCCTGCAACCACAACCTCTTATATAGCCTTCTCTTGGCATTTTTGAAACTTCTAATGTCAATGGCTCAATCCATCGTTGCGTATCGCAGCTGTTACCGTTTTTTAAAGGGCAGGCATTACAGATGGTTTCCCTTTTTGCAAAAATGTATTCGTCGCTTTCATTTGTGAATCCGATTTTAGAACGAAACTCATTAAAATGACCATCTGCAATCTCATTGCGTTTTTGGAAAAGATTTTTAAAATTCATCGGGTTTAGTATTAAAATTATACCGCCAAAATTATTAGAAGTGATCGCATCAGGCTAGTTATTAGTCGTCTGGATTCTGTCTTTGCAGTAGATCGCAATTTGAAAAAAGGGATGAAATATGACGCAATCCTTTGCCGTATATGGGGATGCGGGATCGGTTTTGAGGTTCTTTTTTCTGCTAAAAGGAACTGGTATCCGACTGTTTTTTCTGATGTAAGTGCGATGAGGTGTGTTTAAAATGGTTCGTTACTTGATTTTATTAACGGCTTGCTGTAGTTGCATTGTTAATATTGTCCTTGTTTTTGGTTTGTAAACATGACTATAAGAGGTTTTTTTATTTTTTATGGTGCGAATTGCCTCTTAAATACCTGAGTTTATGCGGGATTGCGGACTTAAAAGAGTATACGATTTTAGGAAATAGTGGTGTTTTTAAGTAGCAGTATATCAGTTGATTATAATTTATTTTTTGTCGATCGCTACAATTGGCCATAAAAACGACTTACTGCAAAGACAGTTTTACGGGGGCAAAATATTCGTTTTTTCGGAAGCTGTGATTGTATGTTTGCATCGTGATAATCAACAATAGAAAATTATGATTTATAAAGTATTAAAAGCATTAAGCGACAAGCTTGATCATGAACTAAATCTTCCGGATCCGGAGTACCCGGTTCAGGAGCCGGTAGATGTGGTGATTGATAGTATAGCAAAAGAAGATAATGATGCGACAGCGATTAGCAATAAGGTGGTCATTTCATTGTTGAGCGCAGAGGAAGAATCGGCATTAAAAAATACATCAAGGTATGAGCCTATTTATCCTGAAGGTTCTACGGTACCTAGAGGTTATAAGAAAAAGAATCCGACAGCTTATCTAAACCTGTATGTGATGGTTGCGGCAAACCGTGATAACTATGAAATCGCACTTCGGAATATTTCTAAAGTGATTCAAACCTTTAATACCGAGAAAACCTTTGTTAATGAAGCACAGGGATTCAGTATTAAACTACAACTACACCCACTTCCTTTCGATCAGTTGAGTTATGTGTGGGGATTGCTTGGAGGTAAAGTAATTCCGTCTGCTTTATACAAAATAAGCATTGTGAAAATCCAAAAAGCTGGAGAAACCTATCCGGAAATAATCGAGGATATCGATATCCTAAGAAGAGAAAAAAAAATCTAAGAAAATTATTATTAACCTAAATTTTTAAAACATGTCAGAATTTAAAACTCCGGGCGTTTTTATAGAGGAAATCCCAAAATTTCCACCTTCTGTAGCTCAGGTAGAAACGGCAGTACCGTCATTTATCGGCTATACCGAAATAGCGCTTGACAAAGAAAACAAACCGTTGAAAATGGTGCCTACGAAGATCAGCTCTTTAATGGACTATGAAACGTATTTTGGAAAAGCTAACAAAGAAAGTATCAAATTACAAGATACTGTAGATGAAGGCTTGACCCTGGTAAAACCGAATGTAAAGTTCCTAATGTACTATTCCATGCAAATGTATTTTGCAAATGGTGGCGGTCCGTGTTATGTTGTTTCTGTAGGTGACTATATTGGCGATGTAATAAACAAAAGTGATCTGAAGTTAGGTCTGGAAGCTTCTGCTTTGCAGGAAGAGTCGACAATTGTTGTTTTCCCAGATGCAACATCATTAACCGATCAGGAAGAATTTTATGCACTTTACCAGGATGCCATCGCACAGGCCGACGACTTAAAAAACAAATTCCTGATCATGGATACTTTCCTTGGGGAATCAAAAAGTGAAGATGAGGACACTGGTTTTAATACCGTTGAATTTCTTCGAAACAGAATCGGACGAACCATGCATGCTGCAGCGTATTTCCCGCATTTGAAAACCGTATTAAATTATCGTTTCAATGAAGACCTAGCAATCGATCATGCCGGATTGCAGCCAGCCAATGCTACCGGTGGTTTTTTCGCAGCTTCTGTGGCCGATTTGAACGCGTTAAGTCTTCTTGCTACGGCAGAATTGGCCGGTGCAACAGAAGAGGAACCTGCTGATACAAAAATGCTTATCGATATTGCGAAGAGTGTTATTGCTATCGTAGAAGAAGTGAATGTTACGGCCGATGGTAAAATTTCGTTAGTGGATGTTCAATCGTATTTACAAGATCTTCAGAATGAAGACGAAGATCGTGATGTCGCTGATATTACGGGATATATTACCACTTTAAAAAATGCGGTAGATCTCGCTCAGGATAAAAAAGGAGATGCGCACGGATTAAAACTGGAAGCGTTAAAAACTACAAATTCCGTTTTATACAATCAGATTAAAAAAGTAATCGGCGAATTAAAGGTGGTATTACCGCCGTCGGCTACAATGGCTGGAGTATATGCTAAAGTTGATGGTACACAAGGGGTGTGGAAATCACCGGCGAATTTAGGACTTAACTATGTAATCGCACCAACCCAAAAAATTTCAAACAAAGAACAGGAAAGCTTAAACGTAGATACAAACGGAAAATCGATTAATGCAATCCGCACGTTCACCGGTAAAGGAAACCTGGTTTGGGGTGCCAGAACTTTCGATTCAGAAGACACAGAATGGAAATATATCTCGGTGCGTCGTCTTTTTGATATGGTTGAAAAATCAGTTCAAAATGCAATGCAGCGATTCGTTTTCGAAACCAATGACGCCAATACCTGGGTAAAAGCGAAAGCCATGATCGAAAATTACCTGAACCAGTTATGGATGAATGGTGCCTTAGCGGGATCAACTCCGAAACAAGCCTACTACGTTATCGTTGGTAAAGAAACAACAACTGATCAGGACGTTTTGGAAGGAAGAATGAATATCGAAATCGGTATGGCAGCAGTTCGCCCTGCAGAATTTATTGTGTTGAACTTTTCACACAAATTACTAGAAGCATAAAAATTAGATAAACAATTAAATACAGCAAATTATGAATGAATATCCATTAGCGAAGTTTTCCTTCGAAGTTGATTGGGGTGGAACAAAATTAGGTTTCACGGAGGTTACCGGAATGCAGATTGAAACTGACGTTACGGAATACAGACACGGAGCCAGCCCGGACTTCAGTAAAATCAAAATGCCGGGACTTAGAAAGTTCTCCAACATCACGTTAAAACGTGGTTCTTTCAAAGGAGACAACGAGTACTTTACGTGGTTAAACACGATCAACCTGAATACGGTAGAGCGTCGTTCGGTTACGATTTCACTTTTAGACGAAACCGGAGCACCGGCAATTACCTGGAAAGTGAAAAACGCATTCCCGGTTAAATTACAGGCCAGCGACTTAAAAGCAGATGCAAGTGAAGTGGCTATCGAAACCTTAGAGATCGCTCACGAAGGATTAACAATCGAAAACAATTAATAAATAACTTTTAAATTAAAACACATGAATTACAAAACACCAGGGGTTTACGTAGAGGAAATTGTAAAATTCCCACCATCAGTGGCGCAAGTAGAAACAGCTATTCCGGCTTTTGTTGGATATACTGAAAAAGGACCAAAAAATGACCCAACAAGAATTGCTTCCTTAATGGAGTATGAAACACTTTTTGGAGGTGCAGAATTTGAAAAAACAGCAATCACATTAGACGTACTTGATGAAGTAGCTACAGCAACGGTAACGGCAGCCAATTTAAGTAAATTTAAAATGTACTACGCATTGCAAATGTATTTTGCAAATGGCGGTGGTCCTTGTTATATCGTTGCTGTAAATCATTATAAAACAGGAACTACAGTAAATGCAGTGGATTTTGACGAGTTGGTAGATGGACTAGATCTATTGGAAAAAGAAGACGAGCCAACATTAATCGTATTCCCGGATGCTGAAGCTTTAGGACAAATCGACGCTTGTACTTTATACGTAAATTCCTTAAATCAGGCAGAAAAAATGGGTGACCGTTTTGTGATTATGGATGTAATTGGGGATCTTGAAATTTTCAGAACTAAAGTTGAAGCAACCGGTTTAAAATACGGAGCAGCTTACCACCCAAAATTAGAAACGGTTTTGAGCTACAACTATAAAGATGAAGAAGTTGCAATTTCGACCTATAAAAAGACTCTTCCAAATGGAACAACACAAGCTGTAGCGGATGCACCGGAACTTCTTAGTGAATTAAAAGGAAATAACTCGGCTTTATACAACCAGGCGAAAAAGGCAATTGCTGCACAACGTGTTGTTTTAGCACCATCTTCAGCAATCGCTGGAGTTTATGCAAAAGTGGACAGCACTTCTGGAGTGTGGAAAGCACCGGCAAACATTGGTCTTAACTATGTAATTGCTCCGGTTGAAAAAATTTCACATAAACAACAGGAAAGCTTAAACGTTGACTCTAAATACGGAAAATCAATCAATGCGATCCGTACTTTTAACGGTAAAGGTACTTTAGTTTGGGGTGCCAGAACATTAGACGGAAACAGCAACGAATGGAGATATGTATCAGTTCGTCGTTTCTTTAACATGGTGGAAGAATCAGTTAAAAACGCAACAGAACGTTTTGTATTTGATGCTAACGATGCGAAAACATGGACACGTGTAAAAGCAATGATCGAAAATTTCCTTAACCAACAATGGATGAGTGGTG
Organism: Flavobacterium sp. WV_118_3; assembly: GCF_039778605.1. Lineage (NCBI taxonomy): Bacteria > Pseudomonadati > Bacteroidota > Flavobacteriia > Flavobacteriales > Flavobacteriaceae > Flavobacterium > Flavobacterium sp. WV_118_3. The sequence continues at coordinate 3,750,112 of NZ_CP156060.1, forward strand.
CCTTAGCGGGATCAACTCCGGAACAAGCCTACTATGTGAGCGTTGGTTTAAACGAAACAATGTCGGCTCAGGATATTTTAGAAGGTAGAATGATCGTTGAAATCGGTATGGCAGCAGTTCGCCCTGCAGAATTTATCGTGTTACGCTTTTCACACAAATTACAAGAAGCATAAAAATTAGATAACAATTTAAATACAAAAAATTATGAATGAATATCCATTAGCAAAGTTTTCCTTCGAAGTTGATTGGGGTGGAACGAAATTAGGTTTCACAGAAGTGACCGGAATGCAGATTGAAACTGACGTTACGGAATACAGACACGGAGCGAGTCCGGATTTCAGTAAAATCAAAATGCCGGGACTTAGAAAATTCTCGAACATCACGTTAAAACGTGGTTCTTTCAAAGGAGATAATGAGTACTTTACTTGGTTGAACACGATCAACTTGAATACAGTAGAACGTCGTTCGGTTACGATTTCACTTTTAGATGAAACCGGTGCACCAGCTATTACCTGGAAAGTGAAAAACGCATTCCCGGTTAAATTACAGGCTAGTGACTTGAAAGCGGACGCCAGTGAAGTTGCTATCGAAACATTGGAGATTGCTCACGAAGGATTAACTATTGAAAATAACTAGTCATGGCAGGCGTATATCCTCCAACAAGCTTTTCGTTTACAGTTAGCGGAGTAGCATCAGAGGGTATTGACTCCAGATTTCAATCTGTATCTGGATTATCTACAGAAATTGGAACTGAAGAGTATGCAGAAGGAGGCGAGAACCGATTTGTTCATCAACTTCCACTGCGTCCAAAATATCCTAATTTAGTTTTAAAGCGTGGGCTTGTAGAAGACTCCGGATTGATTGAATGGTGTAGAGCTGCCATGGAACGATTCGAGTTCGCACCCAGAGATTTAGTCATTACACTTTCAGGTGGAACGGATTCAACAGCACCATCTATGTCTTGGAATGTTGTGGGGGCCTATCCGGTAAAATGGGATGTGTCCGAATTTAACGCCGAAGAAAGTAAACTGGCTATTGAAACGATAGAACTCAAATACAGATATTACACAATACCTTAAGCAAGCGGCCTAAGCTTGTCATTTGAATAGCAAAACTAAACACATAAAGTGTATTAGTTAAAGGTAAAATCTTAACTAAATCTTTTTTGAAAAAAAGGCGACAGTTTGATTGTTAAAATCAACCTGAATGGACGCTTTATGTGTTTGGTTTTTTAATAAATAGCGCTTTAAAGTGCTTATTGTCAGTGTTTAAAGCGTTTACTAATCCATTAAAAGCAAACGAAATGCCAATAGAAATAAAAGAACTCCATATTAAGATAAATGTGGACGAAAATGCATCCGGTACAACTGCCGATTCGGCAGATATGGAAGGAATCATGCGGGCAATCAGCGAAAGCGTAGAACAAATAGTAACTATTGAACAACGTAAAAAAGAAAGATAATGGGAGGATCAATTCAAAAATTAACTATTGGAACCTATAAAGATTCTAACTATGAAACCCGAATCTTAATGGGCGCTTTTAAAGCTTTTATCAATCCTGCAGGTTTTTCCATGACCTATAAATCAAATTTTGCAAAAGATCAGGCAATGGGTAGTTCGAAAGCGGATCTGAAATACGCCAATTCGGTTCCGTCGGATTTACAATTAGATTTTCTTTTTGATGGAACAGGTGTGTCCGAATCAAATGCCCTCAATAAAGCACTTAGCAGTGCGGCGCAAAAAGCCGGACAGGGATCGGCATTCGCAGCAGCCGCTGTGGCAAAACAAATAAAAGATTTTTATAAGGCTACAGGACAACTGGAAGGACGAATTCATAAACCCTATAATGTGATCATCAACTGGGGTGATTTTGAATTTTTAGGATTTCTGTCGGAGTTTACCATCGAATATAAATTATTCAATAATGAAGGAAGACCGTTACGAGCCATCGGAAAAGCAAAATTCACAGAATCTATTAGCCCGGAACTCGCAGCAAAAACAGATAAAATGAGCTCGCCCGATCTTACCCATAAACGAACGGTAGTAGACGGTGATACATTGCCTTTGATGACCGAAAGAATTTATGGAGACTCGAAATACTATCTGGAAGTTGCCAAAGTAAACGGTATCATCAATTTCAGACAATTAATTCCTGGACAAGAATTATTCTTTCCACCTATAGCAAAAATATAATAAGATGAATAATAGCGGCTACATACAAACAGCAAAAACTCCCGACCTGGTAACCTTTAAAGTGATGTCAGGAGGCACAGAACTGCCCGTTCAATACGGCGTAAAAAGTATTGTGGTAGAAAAAGAAGTGAACAGGATTCCACATGCCCGCATTGTTATTTTAGATGGAAGTGCTCCGGATCAGGACTTTAAACTAAGTGGTGAAAATCTATTGATCCCGGGAAAGGAAATTGAAATTACGGTTGGATACCATTCCAAAGAGGAGACCATTTTTAAAGGGGTTGTGGTCAAACATAACTTAAAAGTTAAAAACGGATCGACGTTCCTGATTGTGGAGTGTAAAGACAAAGCAGTGAAGATGACTTTGGGGCGAAAAAGCAAGTATTTCTACGAAAGTAAAGACAGCGATATTATTGAAGAACTGATCGGAAATAGTGGCGCAACCGCAGATGTCGAAACGACTGCAAAAACGCATAAGGAATTGGTACAATACCGTGCTTCCGACTGGGATTTTATGGTAACCCGTGCACAGGCTAATGGAAAGCTTTGTTTTGTGGACGACGGTACCATTAAAGTAGCCAAACCAAAAGTGAGTGGCGAAGCAGTAGAAACCGTAGCCTTTGGTTCTTCTGTTCATGAATTTGACGGCGAAATCGATGCCAGAGATCAGTTTAGTACAATCACCGCTTCCTCATGGAGTTATACCGATCAGGAGATCGTAGAAGCAGAAGCGCAGGATCCTGGAATTACACTCAATGGTGATCTTTCGCCAAGTGATCTGGCTGATGTTTTCGGAATCGAAGACCTGCAATTGCGACACGGAGGTAAGATCACTCAGGAAGAACTACAAGACTGGAGCGATGCCAAAGCGACTTTTCAGCAATTGGCAAAATCACGCGGAACGGTAACATTTCAAGGGATTCCGAAAGTAAAGCCAGGGGTCTTATTAAAATTAGAAGGTTTAGGAAAACGATTCAACGGTACCATTTATGTCACAGGTGTACGCCATGAAGTTACAGAAGGAAACTGGTTGGCAACAGCACAATTTGGATTAACTCCAACATGGTTTTCAGAAACCTATGATGTGAGCGAAATGCCGGGATCCGGAATTATGCCAGCCATTAGCGGTTTGCATGTTGGCGTAGTAACACAATTGGAATCGGATCCGGATGGAGAAGATCGAATTCTGGTACAAATACCAATTATTAACAATGAAGAAGAAGGAATCTGGTGTCGTGTAGCAACACTTGATGCCGGAGAAAACAGAGGTTCCTTTTTCAGACCGGAAATTGAAGATGAGGTTATTATCGGTTTTATAAACGACGATCCAAACGATGCCGTAGTTCTGGGAATGTTGCACAGTAGTGCCAAACCAGCACCGATAACAGCAACCGATGACAATCATGAAAAAGGATTTGTGACCCGAAGTGAAATGAAAATGATTTTCAATGATGACAAAATTTCCTATACACTCGAGACACCGGCTGGTAAGAAAGTGATTTTAGATGAAGATGCCGACATTATAAAAATTGAAGATGAACATTCGAACGTACTCACTTTTAAAAGTGATGGTATTACGATGGAAAGTGCAGGAGATATTAAAATTAAAGCCTCCGGAGATGTAAGTATCGAAGGAACCAATGTAAAACTGAAAGCCAGTGCACAGTTTAAAGCCGAAGGAAGTTCCGGTTCGGAAGTATCCTCAGGAGCGGTAACCGTAATCAAAGGATCGCAGGTAAAAATCAACTAAAAAACGATAAGGATCGCAAGGACGAAAAAAGAATGCAAAGGAAGCGGGGCCTTACGATCTGAAAAAATTATAAATAACAATATATGAAACCAGCAGCACGAATCACAGATATGCATACCTGCCCGATGGTCACTGGAAATGTACCTCATGTAGGTGGACCTATATTGCCGGCCGGTGAACCGACAGTATTAATTGGCGGAATGCCCGCAGCAAGAGTAGGCGACAAAGCAATCTGTAGTGGTCCACCCGATACCATAGCGGCCGGATCATCGACCGTTTTAATAGGCGGGAAACCGGCAGCACGACAAGGCGATACCACTGCACATGGAGGTGTCATATCGGCCGGTATGCCCACCGTATTAATTGGTGGATAGTGCTGTATTATGATATTTAAACGCAGTAATGGCTACCCATATTCGGCCTGGCCTAAAAACTGAAATAGCTATAACCACACCCAAGTAAACTAAGGCATCATATTACCGATAAACGAGTACAATAAAAAAATATATAAAGAACAGTATGAAAATAAATACAGATTTTTTAGGAATAGGTTGGAGTTTTCCGCCTGAGTTTAATAAAGCAGAAGGAGGCGTGACCATGACTACTGATGTTGAAGATATCAATAACAGTTTACTAATCCTTTTGTCTACGCGACCAGGAGAACGGGTCATGTTTCCAAACTATGGTTGTGATTTACAGGAAATGCTTTTTAAGCCCCTGGAACTAACACTAATCACACAAATGAAAGGGATTATTGAACGCGCCATTTTGTACCATGAACCCCGAATCAATATTATCAGTATTGAAATTGATACTACAGAAGAACTGGAAGGACAGGTGTTGATACATATCGATTATGAAGTGAGAAATACCAATACGAGAAGCAATGTTGTTTTTCCTTTCTATAAAGGAGAAGCTACCGCAATCTAAACGACTTGTAATGACTGTAACCCCATTCGATTTTGCCAGAATAGTTTACATCAAGTAGTGCATCTGACCATAGAAAATTAAATATAAACAAATGAAAAAAATAGATACATTTTCGCATTATCGTGACGGAAAATCACAAATGCAACGCTTTTTAACAGAACTTGATCCCAGTAATCTTGAATTGCACGATTTCGATTTGTTTGATTGGCTACTCTTTGCTAACAATTTTGCCACTCATGTAAATTATTTTGATAAAAATGATGCAACAACACCTAACGGAACCTGGGAAGGCTTTTTTTTAGGTGCCGATGATTATTCCATTCCGCGTAGGGAAAGTGTTGCTTACAAAAGCCTGAAAAAAGAGGTTACAGAACTTGTCGCTCAATTTGAGAAAGATGGAAGTCTTACGCCTCACATGACGTTATTTATCTGCTTTATTAAGTTGATGGATTTTTCGAAAAAGGCACTTAATAATCTTACCAAAAGACATTTGGATTTCTATTACAATGAAATTCTTCAGATCGAAAAACAAGATGCTAAAGCGGATAAAGTTTATGTGATTTTCGAATTAGCCAAAAAAGCAATCCAGGAAAGAGTGCCGGAAGGGACCTTGCTCGATGCTAAAAAAGATGCAACAGGTAAAAAACGTGTTTTTAAGACCGAAAAAGAACTTATTGCCAGTCAGGCAAAAGTGGTAGAACTTAAAAGCTTTTTAAACGATAAAACAAAAAAAGAACTAAAAATAGCCCGTGCGGTTAATACTTTAGACGGAATCGCCGAAAAACTACCGGAAACCAGTAATTATTGGTGGCCTTTTGGATACAATTCGAACGAATCCAAACCGGATAAATCGGACTTTAAAGAACTTGAAAATGCCAAACTGGGTTTTTCAATCGCTTCCTCATTGCTAAATTTAAAAGAAGGAGAACGTACCGTAACCGTTACGATTAGCTTTCGAGACAACGGAACCTCAAAATTAGCAGCTTTACGACTTGATGAAATTGAAAACAATATCAAATTGTTTTATAGTGGTGAAAAAGAATGGGTATCCGGTAGTGCAATAAGATGTACTGTAAACGACGCTAAAAGTTTAGTGTTAACCTTTACGCTAACGAAAAATTTTCCGGCCGTGGTGGGCTATAATAAAGAAGTGCTGGGCGGAACATTCCTGACCGATTTTGCCATTGCGCGATTTATGATCGAAGGAAACAGGTATTATGACCTTTATGAGGCACTGGCTGAAAAAGAAATCGAAAACGTAGTTATTGCCGTTGATGTAAAAGGAGTGAAATCCATTTTGGTTGAAAACGACAGTAGTGCGCTAAATCCGGAAAAAGATTATTTCCCATTTACCGGACAACCGGTAACAGGATCTAATTTTTACATTAAGTATCCGGAGATGTTTGCTAAAAAATGGGATAAAGCATCGATTACAATCAATTGGAAAAATACGCCGGAATCGATAAGAGATCTTTATCAGGGCTATACGATTAAGCCCAATGTTGTGGTTTCGAAAAATTCGTTTAGCGCTGCTAAAACGAAGAGTTCCGTTGTGGTTCAAGATGATCATTTTAAAGCGAATGTATTTCTTCTAGAAAAAGAAGGATGGGCTATAAAAGGAACAGACATCCATTTGTACCAAAAAACGGAAACCGGGTATCAAACGAATTTTACGATCCAAAACTCAGGTTCAGTTGCGGGTACTTCTGAATCGATCCGATTAACCTTAAAACAATCGGCGTTACAGGATGTGTATCCAAAATTATATACACTGGCATTAACCAGCGGTGAGACTAATATTCTGATCCCGAATGAACCATATATCCCGGTAACCGAAAATGTCGAGTTGAACTATTCGGCTTCAGAAAGCGCTTATACGGGCCGAACTACTTTGGTAAAGAATGTAAAAGCATTAAACATACTCGACACCGTTGCCACGAACCGAAGTGTTCTGGCAAAGAATGTAAAATCATTAAACCTGGATAGCGTTGCTGTAAAGCCAAACATTCTGGTAAACAGTGTGAAATCGGCAAAAAACAAAGAAGTAACCTTGTTTTATGAAGATGCATTTGGTCAGTTCGAAAAAGAAATGGCTGCACCTAGTATTGTGCCGGTTCACGAAGTTGGAGGCGAATTATTCATTTGCTTAGATGCCAAACCAAGTGAAACGGTATCGCTGTTAATCCAGGCTTTGGAAGGAAGTGAAAACACCTTGGCCGATACCTTCGAAGAGAATGAAAATATTCAATGGGATATTCTTTCTAAGAATACATGGAGAACCCTTAGAAATGATATCCTGACTAACGAGACGAAACGATTCCTGGAATCTGGAATTGTGAAATTTAAGATTCCGAAGGATATTGATATAAACACAACCTTATTTGAGAAAAAAGGAATATGGATCCGAGCGAAAACAAAACGAAGCTATGACGCCGTATGTAAAATTCAGGGAATTTATACACAAGCGGTTCTGGCTACTTTTCAGAATCAGGATAACGATTTGACACACCTGGATCACGGATTGGAAGCCGGTACGATTGCAAAACTAATTACAAGAGTACCGCAGATCAAATCGGTGAGTCAGCCTTATAATTCTTTCGACGGAAAATATAAAGAAAGCGACGCGGCTTTTTACAGACGTGTTAGTGAACGATTACGTCACAAAAACAGAGCGATTACACAATGGGATTATGAGCAACTTGTTTTGCAGGAATTTCCAGATGTTTTTATGGTGAAATGTTTGAACCATACCTCCGAAAAATCATTTATGGCTCCTGGTCATGTGACCCTGGTTGTGATTCCGAATACAAAAAATAAAAATGCATTCGATAGCTACCAGCCACGAGTAAGTCGGGCCAGCTTGAATAAAATTCAAAACTATGTTAACGGATTAAATTCAATGCATGTGCAGACGCATGTTATCAATCCAAATTATCAGGAAGCCACTGTGAAAATTGAAGCAAGATTCCATAATGAATTTGATGAAGCTTTCTATAGCAAACAATTGGACGAAGATATTAAAAAATTTATATCGCCTTGGGCGTTTGGAGATTCTGATGTTGTTTCGTTTAATATGAAACTTAATGTAAATCAGTTGATTAATTATTTGGAGCAACTTTATTATGTTGACTATATCGACAGTATACAGGTAACGGTTAATGGTGAAATACAGACAAAATATTTAATTGAAGTAGATCCGAAATCCATATTAGTATCCGCAAAACAACATGAAGTGGCTATTGCTAAACAGGTATGTATTTAAACAAAACAAATAGATAAAAATAGATAATTATGTCAGAAAATAGTCATATTAGTATACCTAAAAAAGTTGAAACGGAAGACCAGTTAGATTTTCAGTTCCTACGAAAGACAGGTATTCAATACATAGAAGAACTGGGAAGTAAACTTTGGACCGATTATAATTCTCATGATCCCGGGATCACTACTTTGGAGGTGTTAAGTTATGCCATTACCGATTTAGGGATGCGTATGAATCTTAATATGGAAGATATTTTGTCTTCGAATGAAGCGGGTCAAGGTATTGATAGCCAATTTATTGAGGCGGCCGAAATTCTGCCTTCAAGACCTTTAAATGAGCTGGATTACAGAAAATTGTTTATCGATGTTGGTTTAAAATCAGGAAGCAGCCGCGCTGTAAAAAATTGTTGGTGGCGTCCTCGGACTGAATTGATTTATGCCGATTGTGATTCAACAAAACTGGCGTTAAATCCGGACGATTTAGTAGGTGCAGCCAAAATAAAAAGCTTTCCGGTAAAAGGGCTTTATGATCTTTATGTGGAATATGGAGAAGACCTTGATGGAGAAGAAACAACCGATATATGCGACAGATCGAATACCCGAATCAAAATTCTGGAGCGCTATCATGCCAATAGAAACCTTTGTGAGGATTTAGTTGATATCAAGGAAATTGAAACGCAAAGTATTGCGGTTTGTGCCCGAATTGGCGTTACAAACAAAGCCGATGAAGAACTGGTACACGCTAAAGTATTGCGAAGCATCAACAATTACCTGTCACCGGAAGTACACTTCTATTCCTTAAAACAGATGCTTGACAAAGGCTATACGACCGATCAGATTTTTGACGGACCGCTTTTGGATAATGGTTTTATTGATACAGAAGAACTTAAAAACAGTCAGCTAAGAAAAGAAGTACGGCTGTCCGATATCATCAATGTGATTATGAAAGTTGAAGGCGTTCAGGAAATTAAAGAAATTTCTATCGCCGGATGTGACGGCACTTTACAACAAAGTGACGAATGGGTAATCTGTATTGCAGAAGGAAGAAAACCGGTATTGTGTGACCTAAGTTCTTTTAGCTATTCCAAAGGATCGCTTCCACTAAATATCAACCGTAAAAAAGTAGACGAATACCTGGAAAAGTTCCGTCAGGAACAGGAAGCACTTCGCGAAGATGCACGATTAAACAAAACATTGGAAATCCCTAAGGGAACGGCCTATGACCTGGGGAATTATGCGTCTATTTTAAACGAATTCCCGGATACCTATGGTGTAGGAACCTCCGGAATTATTGGAAATCCAAGTGTGGAAAGAGAAGCACTTGCCAAGCAGTTACAAGGGTATTTGTTGTTTTTTGATAAAGTACTGGCCAGTTATTTCAAACATCTTGAAAAAGTAAAAGAAATATTGAGTGTAAATGGTAAACTGAAAAGAACCTATTTTACTCAGGCGCTTAAAGGAATCAATGGTTTTGAAAGTCTGGTTAAGAATTATGTAACCAACAATGATGATGTACTTACCGATGCTTTATATGAAGAACTGGACAATAGTGTAGAACGAAGAAACGAACTTCTGGATCACCTGATTGCCCGATTTGCAGAAACATTTAGCGATTATACCTTCCTGATGAAAACACTTTACGGAGTGTCTACAGATGAAATTGTATTGCGAAACAAAGAAGTTTTCCTGAGCGAGTACAGTACATTGAGTGCCGATAGAGGATTGGGGCATAATTATACCCTAACCGCCGATGAGGATATATGGAATACCAGTAACGTTTCCGGAGTACAAAAAAGAATTGCGCGATTGTTGGGGATGAAAGACTATAAACACAGAAATGTGTCCCATTCGCCAGTGCAAATTATGGAAGTTACAGAAAACGGTGTTCCGGGCTTTAAATGGAGAGTTAGGGATACTACTGATAATACCATTATTCTAAGTGGTGTAAAAAGCTTTAAGATTGAGTATGGCGCTACAAGTACGTTAAACGAAGCGGTTTATCAAATCATTCAGATTGATCAGGAAGATCTTGAAAACAAGCTGAATGTGACTTTTAATGGCGGTGAACGTATTGGAAACATCTTCGTTCGCAAATCGGAAATGGATAATTTTTATCTGGAAGTTGTAGACGATTCTCTGGAGCCGGTAGTGATCGCATGTCATAAAAGAACAAACCCGTACACGTCGCAGGATACCTTAAAAACAGGAATCCGTAATCTGGTGGATTATTTCAAACATCGCTTTACCGAAGAAGGGATTTTCCTGGTGGATCACATGACGTTAAAACCAACGGTTAAGAATTATGATTTGATGGGTGGTATTGGTTGTATGGCTATTGAAGACACTTTTGTAGTGATGTATGATGGCGATGGTGGCTCTGGTGCTGCCGATCCGAATGCCTTTATGACCACCTGTGAAGACGGTTGTGAGGACGATATTTTTGATCCGTATTCCTACCGTGTCAGTATAATACTTTCCGGATATGCGTATCGTTTTTCAGATTATGATTTTAGACGCTATGCCGAAACGGTTATCCGACAGGAACTTCCGGCGCATGTTTTAGCAAAAATTTGTTGGGTTGGCGACAGACAGGGTGAGATCGAAACAGCTATGAATGATCTGGCGAATTTCGAAAAGACCTATAAAAAATTCCTTCTCGATAAAGCACGAAATAATATTAGCAGTTTGGGAGGCAGTACTACAGCATTATTGAATGCGCTAACCAGCTTAAATAATATCTATAAGCCGGGAAGGCTGTTAGACTGTGCCGTGGACGATAACGACAGTCTGGATGGAAAAATCATACTAGGACAATCAAACATATAAAACAGAAAAAGAATGAACACTAAATTAGATAGTATCACGACCCAGTATAGAAAGTTCAACGTCAATCAGGCGTTAACCGAGGGGCAATTGAATGAGTTTATTGATTATTTTGAAGATCAGGATCGTTTATCAAGAACCAGACTAAGTGGTGTTGGAATTGGTTGCGGCTTTGAAACGGGCTTATTGGCGGATACTGCTGGACGAATCTCAGTGGTAAACCCGGACCATCAACAACAGGTACAACAGGCATTCCGATATATTACGATTTCGCAAGGTGTGGGTATTACCACTGATGGGGATCTGATTACATTGCGTCAAAATATTCCCGGATCAAGATCGAAAGAGGTTAAAATAGACGAGGCCGAAAAAAAATATGCCTACTACAGACCCTATTTGGATACCTATAAATATAAGCATTTCTATAGTGGAAATACACAAATGCCGTTATTGGAATTGTTTACCGAGGAAGACTATAATACTTTGGTAGGAAATGGCGCTACTGCTACTGCCTTTCATCCTGTATCGGGATTGCAACAGGAAGTGCGAAATAAAGTTGTAATTCTATACCTGGAAAGCTATTCTAATGAGGAATCGCCTTGTCAGGATGTGGATTGCGACAATAATGGAGCCGAACAGGTATCGGATCTTAAAGTGCTTTTGGCAAACAGAAGCGACATGGATTTCTATTCCCTTAACAGTAATGCATATGACAGTATTTATCAACAGTATAATAACTACGAGTTACTTTACAACCAGTTAAAAAATATTGAAGTGCCAAGGGTAATTCTGGATAGAAGTGTAACAACAGAATTGGCTTTACGTACAAAATTTCAGAATGCCATTCAGAGTGGTACGCTTATTTCCGACCTGGATTCTAGTTTTAATGATATTGCGGAGATGTTTGATATCACCATGGATTTTGGTGGATTAGACTTAAGAGGAAAACTGGATCAGGTATTAAATACGACTCCATACGATTATCAGTACCGTTATGATTTGCTAAAAGATTTAGTGGATACATACAATGAAATCAAAGGATTGGTATTGCATCTTAAATCCGAATGTTGTCCGGATATCAACGCATTTCAAAAGCACCTTATGTTAGGACTGGTTGGAGCGCCGTTAAATATTGGAGATCATACGATTTACCGTCATAGTTTTTATAATGCGCCAATCACAACCAATGAAGATGAGAACAAAGAAAAACTGATTTCGTTGGCGAACCGTTTTACGCAAAAACTTAAAAATTTCCAATCGTTTAAAGGCCCAATCGTTATTACGCCGTCTAACACCGGGCTTGCGCTAAGTGAAAAAGCCATTCCGTTTTATTATAATGTGAATCTGGATTTGTTAAAAAAATGGAATTTTGAAAAAACAAAAAATTATAAAGAAACCTATAACCTTAGCTACCATAAAACCAATCTGGCAACCGACGATTTTATTCGTAATCCGTTGCTGTACAATATGGATCACAACGATTTTTACAGAGTCGAAGGTTTTGTAGGGATGCCCTATACCATTGCCATGCAAAATATTAATGCCCTTAGGGATAAATATGGATTGGCATTTAAAGTTTCCGGATTATCATTGGAAAAAAGCACTAGCAGATCGCTCAATGCAACGGTTACAACGGCTACTGCCGCAACAGCTACTGTTGCCACTGCGGCAACCACTGGCGCAGTAACCGCTCGGATGAATGGCTTAGATAATGCTACTGCTACTTCGGCTGATGCATCAAGTATTGCTTCGGCTGCATCACCAAGTGATGGATCGACTGTGCCTGATACCCCTGTTTTACCAGTTGGCCCAGAGTTAACAACCATATCCATCAAGGATCTGAGAGCACAATTGGTTTCGATTTCCAGCGATATTAGTAATCAGGTCAATGCACAGCAAACCTTACGAACGATTTCCGGTTTGGATAATCAGTTGAAATTATTAAATACAATCGATTTTAAAGCGGTTGCCGATTCCGGGATTTCAATTGTAACACAAACGGCCAAAGAAGAAAAGGTAGATACCGAATTTTTAGGTGATTTCCTGGATCTGAAATCAGGATTAGAGCATGGTGGCGGTGTACCGTTTGGAGGTACTTTATACTTGATTTACAGATCAGAAGAGCATAATACCGTTTTGGCCGATTTCGCTTTACCGTATTTGTGTTGTTCGAAAAAAGATCCGGTATTTATGGCATTGCCTTCTGCTAAATTATGTCAGAATGATGCAAAAGTTCCATTTACGATTATTCCTTTGGATGGCGACATCAAAGCGAATATCGCCGGTCGGGAAGTGAAAGTTGTTACCAAAACCGCGGGGCAGAATTTCTTCGATCCAAGCCTTGTGGCGGCAGCCGATTTAGGTAAAACAATCAGCTTTACCGTTAACGACGATCCAGTGGAAGCAAAAATGATTGTACATGCATTGCCAAATGTAACAGTAACCGCTTCGGAACCAATTCATGGAGAAGTTCCGGATCATCCGGACGCAGAGGTGACCTTTACTGTTACCGGAACACTTACCAATTTGACCTATGTGATGGATTTTGGTGATGGTAAAAAATCGTCGGGTGCTGTTCCATCAGACGGTAAAATCAGGAATACATACAAACTTGTTGCCGGTCAGGAAGAGACTTTCAGACCAACGATTACCATTTCGAACCCTAACAGTTGTTCTAAAAAATATGATCTTAAACCGATTGTAATTACAGGACAAACCACCGTGAAATGTTTATCCGGTTTAGAAGTTACAATTCAATATCATGACACCAAAGGACCTTGTCCGGGTGGACACGCTTGTAACTCGGCTCGTTTCAAATTATTAGCGAACTCGATCCAACTTGGTAATGCGGCGAACGGAAGTAACATTGTGAACTTAAATAATGGTAGTGCAGCGCTTCAGCCTGGACAGTCTTATGGTGATGGAGAAACTTCTGGAAGATCTCGTAAATGGACTTACAGTATTTCAGCAGCAGAAGCACAAGCTATTGTTGCAGCAAACCAACCTAACGACGGATTCATTTCATTCTCATTGGTTTGTGCAGACAGTTCTTGTCACAGCGGTGTAGCGTGGACTACATTGAAATTAGATGGAGCGGTAATTTATAACGGTTGTCCGAAAAATAACTTCCTGACTATTAACCCTTGTACAGGAGAAATAAAGAAATAATATGAGACTGATCGAACAATATGAAAAAGACGGAATCGTCATTGACGTAAACAGTTTGCTAACCACAAGCGATGCCGTTATCGACATAAAACAAATCATGGTAATGAATAATGAAGAAGTTCTTTTTTGTTTTGATACCGTAGAAGATAGGATTATTATGACGCAATCTGCCGATGCTTTTATAGCAAAATACAAGGACTATTTAGGAACGTTGGAGAAAAAGGCAGCTCATGCGGATACGGGTTGTGGATGCAAAAGTTGTAAGTAATAACATCTTTAAAGGATTTATAAAACGCGTCACGCTTGAATACAATCAGGACAGATACTGCGGGACTTATGTTACCGTAATGGAATACAAAATAACCGCAGTATAACTTCCTGAGAAAGCTGCTAAACCATTTAAATTATTAAAAATGAATTACAATTATCAATTAAATAAGATCGCAACCCAATACCGAAAGTTTAGTAAAGGGCAACGAGTAGAGGATCTACAATTCAACGAGTTCCTGGATTTTTTTGAAGATCAGGACCGCTTGTCCCGGGTTATGATGGAAGGCGTAGGAATTGTGTGTGGTTTAGAGCCACTACCGATTTACGAAAATGGCCTGCTTACCAAAATGATGCTTTCGCAAGGTGTTGCAATCACTACAGATGGGGATTTGCTTACATTAAACAAGAAAAGCAAAACCCAGGATTTAAGTGGCGACACCTATATGAGCGAACTAAAAGACATGACCATCTCCCATAAGGAATTTACACATTGGAGGGTTTATGACAATAGTAAAGCCGTGTATCCGCCATTTTATAATGACGAAACTGAAGATCTGGAGGTAGAGCTTTGGGAATTGGCAACAGCCGAAGAAGCGACAAAGAATTTTAGACCACTGGCTACGCTTGGCGATTTTGGCGACAAATATTTGCTGCTTTATCTTGAAAGTTATGAGAAAGAAGTAAAACCATGTCGTGGCGTGGATTGTGATAATCACGGAATCCAACAAATTCGAAACCTAAAAGTGTTGGTCACGACTAAGGATAGTATAGACCGGATTCTGGCTAAGGATAAGGTTTTCCCGGAACGTGTGATTTCGGGGGACGTAACAACAGCTAAAAAATTAAAACGCGTTATTTTAACGCCGGAATTAAAAACCCCGGAACTGTTAAAACAGGCCTACAAAAATAGTACAACGGAAAGCGATTACAGCTGGATGTTTACAAACATTGATTTTATTTCGGAGAAAATGAACATCCCGTTGGTCGATCGATCCAACTTTGTGAATACGCTAAATCAGCTTGCTAATCAGAATAATAATTTTCAGTATGCCTACGATGTCCTTAAAGACTTAGCGGAAACCTATGCTGAAATTGTCAAACTATTGCCAAGTTCGTTTACAAAAGCGTTGCCCGATGTAGGCTCTTTCCCAAATCACGTGATCCTTGGGAAATTCATTCCAACAGACGGATACGATTATACCAGACATCAGTTTTATAATTCGCCTGTTTTAGACAGTGAAAAAAAGACACTACGGGTTAGGGTGTTAATCGAACGTTTTAATGTATTGACATTATCGTTTCGAAATCCGACCAATAATGGTACTGAAATTACCATTACACCATCACAGAACAAAAGTTCGTTAGGTGATCGTGCCATCCCGTTTTATTACAACATTTCGGATGAGCTTTTGCGCCTTTGGAATTTTGATAAAACTACAAACAGAGCTTTCGATACGAATTTACATTATGATAAAACGAATCTTTCGACTGCGCTTAACGTGCAAATGCCGCTTGATTACAATAGTGACAAGATGCCTTACTATCTTATTGAAGGACATCAGGGTGGTGATTACCGCGAAGTAGTCGACGTGATTCAGACCATAAAAAACACGAAGCAGCTGGGCTTTGAAGTCATGAGTGTGTCACTCGCGCAGCTACAGGATAATAAAGATTTTTATAAGGCTGATTTTGTTGATTATGTTGGCAAAAATCCAGGATTGGAACATAGAGGCGGCGCTTTTAGCGGCAGTACTTTTGTGTTGGTCTATAAATCGGAAGAAGAACCACAGGTTATTGCCGATTTTGTCTTGCCTTATATCTGTTGTACACCAAAAACACCGATTTCATTAAGCCTTCCATCTGCGACGGTTTGTAAAAATGGAAAACCGATGGTCTTTACCGTAACGCCATCAAATGGCGAAGTAAAAGCTGTTGCCAGCAATGGCCTTCTTGGAGGTGTTAGAAAGATCAACGGACAATATATTTTCGATCCCAGCCAGGTTGAAACGGCGTTGCAGAATCAGGAAATCAGTTTTACAGTAAACGGAAAAGCAACCAATTGTAAGGTTAAACTTTTACCAGTACCTGCGGTAACAATCAATGCTGTTAAGTTTGATTATCCGGAAGGCGATTCTACGCGAACAGTTGTGACGTTTAACGTTTCAAATACGAATGGAGTAGAATATGATTATCAATGGGATTTTCTGGGTAATGGTAGCTATGTAGCTTTAAAACCGGATGCTGCTGGGAATGTTAAAAATATATTCTTTAATGTCGCCCGAAGAAATCCGATCACGGTGTTGGTTTCAACAGCTAATGGTTGTTCTCAGGTGGTAACGCTTCCAAACTGGTACGTGCCCCAACAACCACAAACCGGTACACCGCCTACGGTAAGTCTTACGCCTTCACATACAAACTTATATGTACCCGGAGGAAATTATGTGAAAATTTATAGAGAAGTAACACCGGGCACAGGCCTCATTACGGATGCAAGTTATATATGGTCCTGTGATGATCCTAATGTAATTATTTCTGGAGGTGCCAGTAATCCGGTAGGTGTTACGTTACCGTCTGCCGGAGTCTTTACGGTTAAGTTAACCATCAGAGATTCGGATGGTTTAGAAGGATCCGCTTCTATTGAGCTTAATGTGAAAACACAGGTAACAATTACCAGTTTGAATGTGAGTCCTTTAGAACCAACTGCAAATGATATAATAGTTCTTAATGCAGTCACGAGTAATCCAAGTAATATTCAGGGATTACAATATCAATGGTATTTTAACGGTGAATCGTTAGTGACTTCAACGTCCAATGGGCATACGTTTACAGGACTTAATCCAGGCGAATATACGGTAGGAGTGCGTTTGATAGCTAGCGACGGAGATTATCATTCATCGGAATTGCATACGGTTCCGGTAATAGTAAGACAAGCGTCAACGCCAACGGGCAACGGAACCTCCTTTATTGCGGGTACCAAAATTAGTATGATAACCGGACCGAGTAAGAATATAGAAGAGATTCAAGTGGGGGATACTTTAAAATCGTATACGGGTGCGGTTAAGGTAATCGCTAAGGTTGATTATATGGCAAATGTAAGATTATACCGCTTGAATGATGAAGTACCTTTTATGACAGGGCCACATCCTGTTCGTACAGAAAGCGGATGGAAGTCTTACCAGCCGGAAGAAACAAAATTACATCTTCCGACGCTACCAATAGGTACGTTGGCTTTAGGAGACATACTCTTACGGGAGTTTGAAAAAAGAGAACCGTTGCAAAACAACGAATTTATAACTGGAAATTATCGGGTGTATAATCTTCAGGTGAGTGGAGCAAATGACTATTTTGCCAATGGCTATTCGGTTTATAGTGAAATTGCACAGCCTACATAGGCATTGTAGTCGAACGTAGTAGGTTAAATTAATTGGGGTAGTGAGCAGGTTGAGGTTGTTTTATGACAGGTAAACGAAGGGCCGAAAGGCCCGACGTTTCTGTTTGTTTGATTTTTTGAGAATTTAAAGAAACCACGTTAATGGTTGGAGGGATATTTTACTATCGCCGGTTGTTTTTGCGTCTTGTACTTATAATGTTAAACAGTTTGGCTACATCTTTCAGATGTATTTCAAAATCGTTGTAATAATCATTTAAGGAATGCAGCGTAATAATTCCGTTTTCCACATCGTGGTTGATGATACGTTTTACCAGAATACCTTTTTCCTTATGGATAATTACAAAGTCCCATTTGTTATAATGCAGTTTGCTCATCCAGAAATCCTGTCTGATATTTCTGCATAATAAAATGTCGCCTTCAAGGTAACTCTCATAGGATCCGTTGTCCATACTGTCGCCTTTGACTTCAAAGCACATGTATTCGCCACGATGCTCGACGTCGTCTGTGAATGGAATAGTAGGTAGGCTCTCCGTGAATTCTTCATCGGCAAAGCCATTCAGGTAACCGGCTTGCGCGTATTGATTTACAAGCGGCACGTTCATAATCTTTAAATCGGAAAAAATTACAGGTGAACCGTTTTCGTTAGTCTCCTTTTGTTTTTTGGCTAACAGACTTTTCATGAAAAATGCGGTCGTCTCGGGGATTTTTCGTTCGCCTTTTTCCCAGTACTGTATCGCTCTAATACCGACGCCAATCGATTTTGATAGCTCAGACTGCTTCATGTTCAAGTTTTTTCTGATTTCTTTGAATTCTAAATAGTTCATAATGAGATTTTTGTAAAAATTAAACAAAATAAAACGCAAATTGTACTCTTTTTTGTTTTGTAAACACGAACAAAATTCGCATATTTGTCGTGTAGCATTTAACATTGATGCAAATATACGAAATATATGCAACATTTAACAGTGTCTTTTTTATCCGTGTAATTAGGTGAGGCTCTTAGAATACAGTGTTTTATTTTGTTTCATTGGGTTGTAGGTGTAAAATGTGAAAACACGAACATAGTGCGTAATCGTGCGCATTTAAATTTTTTTATGGAACTATTTGCGTAAAAACTATACTAAATATAAAATTTATTTTAATCAATTTCTTTAAACAACCAAATTATTTATCAACCATGAAAAGAAACCGAGAATTAATTGAAAAACGAAAAGAATTCGTTACGAACTATGTGACGGATAATCAAAGCAAGCAAATGAAGGTAATTGTCAATGAATTGACAGAGATGTTGTTTTTATCAGAGCGTACTATTTACAACATCCTTACTGACGATCAAAATGATTACTGAAATTGTATGTCTTGATAAAGGATGGAACCTGTTCTGGTTCTGTCAGGATAACAAAGAACCGGATTCCTTTGGTTCGGTTGTGTATAAAGCCGGAAACTGCAATAAAAGGCTGTTTAAAATGGAACTGCCATTATAAAAGAATAACAGACGGTGACGTGCCGGGTGTAGCAAGCAGTTAAGTACATTTCTAAAAAAGGGTAACGCCTCTTTGGTTTCTGAAAACAGGCCTGTAAGCCCGTTTTAAGAGACCTGAATCAATGACTATTGTTTCGTGGCGCCTTACAGATACTAAAAAAATAAAGCGAAAAAAGAATAGGTTTTTTAAGCATTGGCTTGAAGAGCAGAGGACTTTTTTGTGCTTTTTGAAACGATACTCCTTTTAGATTAAAGCTTACCAGAACTATAAATACAAATGAAAACCCTAAATAACTATGAAAAGAAAAAAGAAAGCAACTAAAGGAAAGAAAGGAGTGTTTGATGAGCAGGAAAAAGATATTGACGATATTATTGATGATATCGCCTATTTGGATGAACGTCAGAACATTAAAAAAAGCAAAAGCTTTTTAGATAATATGTACCTGATAAATAAGGAAGAATGAATTTGGAAAACTTCAAAATCCTATTTATTGGGACAGCAGTAGCTTTTTCAGGTGGACTATTGCGCGTGTTGATTTCAATCCAGAATAAAGAAAAAAAGCAGCCCTGGGAACACATTGTAACATTGTTGATTGTGATAATCGTGGGCTTTACGATGAGTTATGTCATGCATAAAGCGAATGTAAACGACAAGTGGTATTCCACAGGGATGCTTTTTGTTCTGGGTTATGGGTATGATAAATTTCTCAAAATGATTACCACAAATCTTCCAAGCTGGATCGATAAAGCGGTAAAAGCCTATATCGAAAAAACATACGGAGTTAATACAGACAAAAACCCAAATGAGAAAGAAGATAATAACGATGTGAAATAGTTTAAAAAAAGGATAACAGATGAAAATAATAAGTCATGATTTTCCTGAAGATCAATATTACAGGGAAGTCACAAAAAAAAAAGGAATTGTGCTGCATCATACCGTCTCTGGCGACTCGGTCTTGGGCGATATCGAATGGTGGAAATCCACTGCGGAACGTGTTGCAACACCTATAATCATCGCTAGAGATGGCGGAATCCATCAGTTGTATTCCTCACAATATTGGGCCCATCATTTAGGAATAAAACAGGAACACTTTAAACGATTCGAGCTTCCGGCGTTAAACACCCAGCGCAATAAAGAATTTATCGGGATTGAACTCGATAGCTGGGGCGGATTGACCACTAAAAATGGCAAGTTTTATTCGTTCTCTGGTCAGGAGGTAAAAAAAGAAAATGTGACGTTTTATGAAAAAGCATTCCGGGGTTACCAGTATTTTGAAAAATATACCACGGCTCAGATCGCATCCTTAAAGGAACTATTGGAATATTGGGGCGAACGGTATGCAATTCCGTTAAGCTATAAAGGACCGATTATGTTCGAATTCAACAAAAGAGCTTTAAGCGGCGAAAGCGGAATTTGGGCACATGTTTCTTTCAGACCGGATAAATCCGATGTGCATCCGCAGAAAGAACTCATCGATATGCTGAAAGCATTGGCATAAAAAATTGAAAACGCGATATAAAAACGAAGAAAATGAGAGATAAGGTGCTGCTCTATGCTTTTGGTGTTTTGATTCTGATCATTCTGGGACTCAACATTCGAATGTACTTTTTGAAAAAAGAACTCAATGTCGTACTTCAGCAAAAGATTGACGAATTGCAACTGTTAAAAGAACAGAACGTAACGAAATTGGATAGCATCGCGCTTCTGAAAAAAAAGCAGTTAGCGTTGATAGCCGATAAAGAAAAATCACTTTATAAGGAGATTGCATGGGCAAAAGAAAATAATATGCGTTATGAACAAATTAAAAATAACATTAGGAATACTGATGACGCTGACAGCCTGGCCCGCCAGCTCACAAACCGCTATTCAGAAAGATAGTGTCGTGATTGCAAAACACATCGCCCGGAAGGTACTGATCGATCTGGCCGATTACGATCGGTTACGGGAAAATAAGGTCGAAGCAAACCTCGCAAAATGCATCGAAATCCAAAAAGAAAAAGATGTGTTGATCAATTTTATGTCGCAGCAAAATAAGCTTATGGAAAGCTCATTGCTGTTAACAGAAAAGCAGTTACAGGTCAAAGAGGAGCAATATAAAACTGCGAAGGGTTCTTCCGGAAATGGCTTTTTGTATGGCTTGGGCGGCCTGGCTGTTGGCCTGGTGGTTGGCGTACTATTGGTTCACTGATACCACCAAAAATTAAGAGTTGCAACTACAGAATTGAACCACTAAAAAAGTTCAAAACAAAATAAAAATAGTTCAATTTTGTAAAGCCAATACCGAAGTAATATCAAAAACGGTAAGGATGAGACCTACTGCAACTACAGAATTCAAAACCCAAAAATGCCCTGGATTAAAATAAATAGTTGAATTTTGCAAGTGTAAATAAGTAGTAAAATTCTTTCAAATCAAATTCAAAAACAAAATAGCTTTTGCTAATAAAAACAACCAAAAAATACAAATAAATGTTTCAATATGACAATGGTGTATTAAAAACATTTGCACATGAATTATGAAAAATATTACGACAAGACAGGAACTCAAAACGTATTTTGAAGCGGGCGACCGTCCTACGGAGGGAGAGTTTTCAGAGCTGATCGATAGTTATGTTCATTTGAGAGAACTTAATTTCGGATTAACACTGAGACCCTCTGCAGAAACATTCTACAAGTATTATGATTTTTATAAATCAGAAGAACTTCCAAACACTTCGGTGGGGCATTTAATTGTCGAATCGGTAGAAGGTAGAGAACCGGAGTATTTCCAGGGATATAGATACATTATGGGACGAGTAGTGGGATACAAAAAAATGCATATCACTCTGGAAGGTACAGATGATATCATGTTGTATCAGCCAAAGGTGATCATAAAACGCTATAAACAGAAAAAGAAACTGAGGAACGGTAATATGAGAAAGGCCCATTTCGCCGAAGAAAGAGAAATGGATGCGATACAATGGAATCGAAAACCGGTCTATGTCATAGAAGAAAAAGAGTCCGTTCTTGATATGGAACCTATCCATTACTTCAGACCTAATTTTGAAGGAGGATATAAAGAGTTTTCCCCTTCAGGAAGTCTCTTTAAACCTGGCGATTTTAAGTTTAGTAAACATGGAAAGCCTTTTGTCCCGTGTCAGGTTTTGTTAGAAATCATGATCGACGGAAGACCGTACCGATCACAGCCGGTAGCCTTTAAAATGGTTTTAGGATCATCCGGACTGGAAGACGTTATCAATTATAGTATTGGTTAATACACAGAATAAATTGTATCCAGAGGGACGTTCCCTCGAGAGCAACCCTTGAGCTCGCTCTTGGGATGCTAGCCGAGAACGACTCTTGGGGAAACCCTTGAGACGATCCTTGCGAGAACAACCCTTTGGTTTTTTTGAAACCCAAAACAAATTTAAAATATAGAATGCATCCAGAGGGACGTTCCCTCGAGAGCAACCCTTGAGCTCGCTCTTGGGATGCTAGCCGAGAACGACTCTTGGGGAAACCCTTGAGACGATCCTTGCGAGAACAACCCTTTGGTTTTTTTGAAACCCAAAACGAAATTAAAATATAGAATGCATCCAGAGGGACGTTCCCTCGAGAGCAACCCTAGAGCTCGCTCTTGGGATGCTAGCCGAGAACGACTCTTGGGGAGACCCTTGAGACGATCCTTGCGAGAACAACCCTTTGGTTTTTTTGAAACCCCAAAAAAAAATATATAAATCTTGCCCGGTAGGACGTTCCGTTTTTTTGAGAATAACTTTTAATGTGGAGCACATTAATCTGCTACTTCGCGGGATTCTTCCCGGGAATGACTCCGAAAAATTAATAAGGTGATTGGTTTGAGGACGTCCTTCTGGCAGGGTTTCACAGTCTCTAAAGTTTACAAAAAATAACAGTTTGTAAATTTTACTGCACTATCCAGGTACTGATCGGGATTCGCTCCAGATGAAATAATCCGTTTAGCACTAACGAATCCAAATGCCCCTAAAATTTGCAACGTATTCCTGCGGACTTCGTTTTTCGAAACGGTTGCAATCACAATTCCACTAAAAATACCTTTTTAGTACATCAACTTTAGAGTAATAAATTTTATAAATACAAGTATATGGCGACACCTCTTAATGACATATTACAGTGGTTCTTACAAGGTAAGAAACCAACACAGTCAAATTTTGACGAAACATTCCGGTCTTTCTGGCATAAGGATGAGATCATTCCGGCAAACAAAATCGCAGGGCTTGATACGAGTCAGATGGTGGCAAAAACAGAATTTACAGCACACCTTGCCGATCAGCAGGCGCATGCTGCTTTACTGGCTATCAAAGAAAATATCGGAAACAAACAAAACAGTCTGACACCAGACAACACGGGAACAAAATTTCCAACCGTTGATGCGGTAAATGGAGCTATTGGAAATATTGCAAATGCAATCGACATCATAAACGGACACGCAGTATAATGGGAACAATTGCAGATAAACTAATTTATTTAGGACAAACAAAAACAGAAATACGAAATGCCATGGCAGCTAAAGGCGTGATCATTCCTGAGGAAGCACCTTTTAGAGATTATGCCGGAAAGATTTTAGAGATTAAAACAGAAACCGGAGAAAACCCGATGCAATGGAAACGCCCGACCGATTGGTTGCGCATCGAAGACAAGGTAGTCGCCGGTAATCAGAAATTTGTAGGATTACACGCCATATTTGAAGATAGTAATTTTGTGTCGTTTTCGGCCACGGGTAATTATACTGTGGATTGGGGCGATGGTGTAACCGAAAATTATACTTCGGGTGCTCAGGCCTATCATATTTATTCGTACAGTTCGTTCGCAGGAACGGAAAGTACACGCGGTTATCGTCAGGCTATTGTTACGGTGACACCTCAAACCGGGCAAAATCTGACCAACGTAAACTTACAACGAAAACACAAACAGGCCGGTTTGAATACATACAGTACCGGATGGTTGGATATCCGGGTGAGCGGATCATCAATGACCAGCATGAATATTGGAGGATCGGTAGTGACGAATGCCTATTTGGAAGCATTTAATTATGTAGGAGGAAGTTCGATAACCAGTTACAATCGCTTTTTTTACGGATGTTCACAATTACAATCCGTAGCATTCTCCGACACGGCAAAGGGTAGCGATTTTAGCTCGATGTTTGAATCCTGTACCTTTTTAAAAACTGTTCCGTTATTCGATACGGCAAACGGAACGAATTTTAGCGGGATGTTCTACGGATGTCCATCGCTACAAAGTGTTCCGGCATTCGATACGGGCAAAGGATTGGATTTTAGTATCATGTTTTCATTATGTACATCGCTCCAAAGCGTTCCGGCATTAAACACTATAAATGCAACGACATTCATTAGCATGTTCGAAGGGTGTACTTCTTTGAGAGCCATTCCTCTGTTGAACACGTCAAAAGTGACCGATTTTAGTTATATGTTCCAGGGATGTATTTCCTTACAAACCGTGCCGTTATTCGATACGGCAAAAGGAACAGATTTTAGTAATATGTTCTCCGGATGTACGGGATTACAAACGATTCCTTTATTTAAAGCCTCTGGGGTAACAACTTTTGCAAGCATGTTTACCAATTGTGCTTCGCTGAATAAAGCAGGATTATCAGGTACCAAAAACACGGTTTCCTATGCGGGTTGCAAACTTTCTAAGGCCGCTTTGGTTGAAGTATTCAGTAACCTGGCATCGGGCGTAACCTCAAAAACGATAACCATTACAAATAACTGGGGAGCACCATTGTTAACCGCGAGCGATAAAGCGATTGCGACCGGTAAAGGATGGACTATTGTAGGATAAAACAAATCAAATTATGATAACAAATACAACCGAATTTTTTATTGAAATAATTGCCGAAGAAGGAAGGGAATTATTTAACGGAGAACAAGTCGCAAACAGAGTTACAGCACCTGTTGGTACCGATTTAAGCGATTGGATCGAAAGAGAGCCGGTACAAGCGATTATCACGGAATCATAAACTGTTTTCGATAACGTATCTGTATCGACAGCATTATATCGGTTACCGCTAAAAATAGACGAATCAGCAATTACTAATAAACAACAAGTAATATAATGGGAACAATTGCAGACAAACTAACCTATTTAGGACAAACGAAAGCTGAAATTCGGGATGCGATTATCGCAAAAGGAGTAACGATTCCGGAAGAAATAGCCTTTCGGGAATATGCCGGAAAAATCCGCGAGATCTCTGCTGATGGTAATGAAGATCCGGTCGAATGGAAACGCCCGGACGAATGGTTACGCATTGAAAACAGGGTGGAAGAAGGCGAGCAAAAGTTTGTAGGATTACATGCTGTCTTTGAAGATAGTAATTTTATTACACTGGCGGCTACCGGTGATTATACGGTTGACTGGGGCGATGGAAAGATCGAAAATTTTAGCTCAGGATCGTTGGCTTCACACTTCTATTCGTATGAAGATTTCAAAAAAACAGAAAGATCCCTTGGATACCGTCAGACGATAGTCACTGTGACGCCTCAGAAAGAACACGTACTAACAAGCATCAGTTTACGGGAACGACATCCTAATGTCGGTACGGGGTCGTATAGTTCCGGATGGCTGGATATCCGGGTGAGCGGTGAAACTATTTCCGATTTTAGGATTAGCGGAGGCGCTGTATCACACCGATATCTGGAGTATTTTTGTTTTTTAGGGCATAGTTCCATAACCGATTTTACCAAGTTTTTTGCAGGATGTACCGCTTTACAATCGGTTGCATTGTCGGAATGTACATCCAAAGGAGAAAAATTTAGTCAGATGTTTCAGGAGTGTTTGACTTTAAAAAGCGTTCCCTCTTTTGATACGACAAGCGGCGTTGATTTTAGTAGCATGTTTGCGAGTTGTTACGACTTACAAACGGTTGGGTTATTGGAGACTTCAAGAGGACGCGATTTTAGTTATATGTTCCAGAATTGCTTTTCTCTGCTAACTGTTCCGCAGTTCGATACGTCCGAAGGCGTTACTTTTTTTAACATGTTTATGTCGTGTGTCGGTCTTAAAAGTGTACCGTTATTAAACACGGCAAACGGAACGGATTTCGGATATATGTTTGGAACGTGTATCGGTCTTAAAAGCATACCGTTGTTAAACCTGGCAAATGGAACGAATTTCGAATACATGCTTGCATCCTGTTACAGGCTGGAAAACGTTCCAGTATTGGATACGTCCAAAGGTGAGAATTTTTACGCCATGTTTGCCAACTGTGTTTTACTGGAAAGGATCCCATTAATAGACACTTCAAGCGGAACTAATTTTTATGCCATGTTTATGAACTGTAGTTCCCTGAAAACAATTCCGCCTCTAAATACATCTAATGGGAATATTTTTTCCAATATGTTTAACAGATGCCTGAGGTTGCAAAACATTCCCTACCTCGATACTTCAAGTGGAGTTGATTTTAGTGTAATGTTTGTGGAATGCAATGCATTAGAGTCTATTCCGGCTTTGAAAACGGAAAAAGGAACGAGTTTTATCGGCATGTTTGGCAATTGTGGAAACTTAAGTAAAGCCACATTAGCAGAAATCAGAAAATCAATTGATTATAGTAGCTGTAAGCTTTCGAGAAATGCTCTGGCTGATATTTTTAAACATTTGGGATCAGGGGAAGATCGTCCGACAATTACCATTACCAATAACTGGGGTGTTCCTTTTCTGGCACCGGAAGATCGGGATGTTGCGATTAAAAAAGGATGGATTATCGTGGAATAAAAAATAAGATTTTAATATGACAAGTTTAGCAGAAATCAGTAGCTGGTTTAAAACCAGTACAAAACCATCGCAAATACAATTTTGGTTGGCATGGGACTCGTTTTGGCATAAAGAAGCGGCTATTCCACAGGCGAATATCCAGAATCTGGAAAACGATCTGGCACATAAAGCAAGTCTAAACGGCGGAAATACCTTTACAGGAAAGCAAATTATAGAAGGCAATCTGGCACTAAAAGGCACTGTGACCTCTGACTTTGAATGGTTCTCAGATTTTGGTGATCCGGACAACGCTAACATGTATTTTGAAAAAGAGAATCTTTTTTCGGAATATCCGGAGTTTAACAGATTGTTCTTTTTTACCATAGCTCCCGACAGTTTTGATATCAACATACAAAACGAATTGATTCCCGTACGACTATCAGTCGACGGTGTTTCAAAAAATTATGTTTTCACAAAAAATGAACACTTTAATAAGGTAACCGGTTATGGTCCTATGTGGACGATGCCGGCCCTGACAAATTATACCGATATTTATTTAGACGGAGCCATTATACATAAAAGCACACCCAGTTCGGTTCGATTAAACCTGCCGGCGGATACCGATCAGAAAGGAAAATTTATTTATGATAATGTCGTACAGGTACAACCCAACGGAACCTTAAAAGCGGTGGCGCCGGTCGTTCCAACTATCGATGCCGTACTTAAAGCAAGTGATAATACGATACAAAACACGATCGAATTTAGAACAAACGATAATCGTAATAGAAACGCGATAAATGGTGAAGGGGTGGTAATGGGCTATACGGCGAACAACAGATCGGACAACGACCGCTATGCTTCCTATAAACCGGATGGAATACGTTTTGAATCGCATTTCAATAATCCGGTGGCAAAATATGCAGTATCGGTTGCACCTAATGTAACACAGGGTAATGTAGACCGGGTAGACGTTGTACTACCGAAAAAAAGCGGTCATTTACCCGTTAAATCCGAATTGCCGGGATTAGGACATCGGACGATTGCGACTACAGCATCCCGGTTAACCGATTCGCAATTACGAACATTAATTACACCTTTGGATACTAGTGGGGGCGACAATAGAGCGTTGCATACCACTTTGGTATATAACGGCTCCGTCAATGCAATCTGGAGCATTCCGGTAGAAAATGCCGCCAGTTATCGGTATACCATCATCAATAATACCGGAAACACCATAACCATCAACCGGGCTGGAGCAACCACACT
Organism: Flavobacterium sp. WV_118_3; assembly: GCF_039778605.1. Classification (NCBI taxonomy): domain Bacteria; kingdom Pseudomonadati; phylum Bacteroidota; class Flavobacteriia; order Flavobacteriales; family Flavobacteriaceae; genus Flavobacterium; species Flavobacterium sp. WV_118_3. Next base: position 3,778,370 of record NZ_CP156060.1, read on the forward strand.
TTGGATCGCAGGCCTGTCGAATACTTCGGTAACAATCCCGGAAAGCGGATGGGCGGAAATTATTGGAAGTGACAAAGAAAACAGATTCTATTTCAGAATTTATTAAAAAGAAGAACGCTACTACATAGAATCGTATCGGGCCGCGAGTTAAAAACACTTTAATATCGGGTCAAAATGCAGCATCAGAAGGTTTGAGATAATAATAAATAGTGTAACAAAAACCCCGACACTTACCATAAAGTCTAAAATAAAATAATCAGACCATCTTCAGATAGAGGACGAATTCGGCATCCATAACAGGAAGCGGACGGTCTCTTGCTATAATAAATGTGGGTAGGGTAGTAATTTAAATACATAACAAAATATGGCAACACCACTTGATCAAATATTGCAATGGTTTTTACAAGGTAAAAAACCAACACAATCACAATTTGATGCAACATTCCGGTCGTTCTGGCACAAGGAGGAAACCATTCCAGCGAATAAAATAGAAGGTTTTAACCTGGAACTGGATCAAATGGTGACGAAAACGCAATTTGCGGAGCATCTCACCGATGCACAGGCGCATGCTGCTTTGTTGGCATCCAGAGAAAATAACGGAAACAAACAAAACAGTCTGGCTCCGGACACTACCGGAACAAAATTTCCTACCGTCGATGCGGTGAATGGTGCTATCGGAGCGATAACAAATGCGCTCGACGCCATTAATGGACAAATAATATAAAAGAATGGGAACAATCGCAGATAAATTAATACATCTGGGGCAAACAAAAAACGAAATACGGGATGCCATTATTTCGAAAGGCGTGACGGTTTCTGAGGAAACGACCTTTCGGGACTATGCCGGGAAGATCCGCGAAATAACCACCGATGGCGGAGAAACGGATCCACCGGATTGGGTGCGTCCTAAAGATTGGTTGCCTATTGAACACCGGGTTGTGGAAGGTGAGCAGAAGTTTGTAGGATTGTATGCCATATTGGAAGATAGCAATTTTATAGCACTTTCAGCCGCTGCCGATTATACCGTGGACTGGGGTGATGGCGTTGTTGAGAATTTTACATCCGGTGCATTGGCGTCCCATATGTATGCGTTCGATTCCTTTAAAGGAACCGATACTTCTGGCGGTTTCCGACAGGCTATCGTTACCGTTACGCCCCAATCTGACCAGGCGCTGACAAGTATTAATTTGCAGCGAAGACACCGACAACCGTCCCTGACGTATTATAGTACCGGATGGATGGATATTCGAATGAGTGGTGAAAACATGACCAGTCTTACCATTGGTGGATCAACGCTTTATCATGGTTATCTGGAAGCATTTTGCTTTATCGGTCGCAATGCGATTACCAGTTTTCGCCGGTGTTTCTCTGCCTGTAATCTGTTACAATCGGTTGCGATAACCGATACGTCAAGTGCAACCGATTTTGGTTACATGTTCGCATCCTGTTCGGCACTGGAAAAAGTGCCTTTGTTCGATACTTCAAAAGGAGCCGATTTCGGATATATGTTTCAATCCTGTATTTCGCTAAAAAAAGTACCGTTATTGGAAACTTCAAATGGAATCAGTTTTAGTAGCATGTTTGCTTCATGCACGGCATTGCAAACCGTTCCATTGCTCAATACGGCACAGGGAAGGAGTTTTAACGGGATGTTCTTAGGATGTACCGCTTTAAAAACGATTCCGCTATTGGATACGGTAAGCGGAACGGAGTTTACCAGTATGTTTTTAGACTGTAAGGCATTAAAAACCATTCCGTTATTGAATACCGAAAATGGAATTGAGTTTATCGGAATGTTCACGTCCTGTACGCTATTGCGAACCGTCCCTTTGTTGGATACAAGAAAGGGAGTCGAGTTTCGGGCAATGTTTCATTCGTGCAGTGTTCTGGAAACGGTTCCTTTATTTAATACCTCGGAAGGCGTTGGTTTTAGCGACATGTTTGCCAATTGTGGTTCCCTGCGCAAAGCAGCTTTTTTCGGGACTAAAAATAAAATCGATTATTCGTCCTGTAAATTCTCACAAACAGCACTGGTTGAGATTTTTAATAATCTGGCATCTGGTGTCGTATCGAAAACCATTACGATCACAAACAATTGGGGATCGCAATTATTGACGGTCGACGAAAGAGCAATTGCCACAAACAAAGGGTGGATCATTGTAGGATAGAAATGATCCAAAGGGTTTTATAGAATGAATTACAAAAAAAATTACAGCTATTGATATGGTAAGTTTAGCAGAAATAAAAAACTGGTTTAAAACAGGCTTAAAGCCAACACAAATACAATTTTGGGCAGTATGGGAATCATTTTGGCATAAAGACGAAATGATACCACAATCCAAAATTCAGAATCTTATAATCGATCTGGACAATAAAGCCGAAAAAGGCAGTGGAACCCGATTTGGTATTGAAGATCGGAATACACCGGACGATATCTATAGCAGAACAATTGATATGAACCAAAAAAACATGGTGTTTGATCATGTTGGCGATTTCAAAATTAATAACTACATCCCATATGGATATATAGAAGAACGGACCGCTCAGGATGAAGGTTTGGTCATTTTAGAAAATGACGAAGAAAATTGGAGGTGTACCGTTTACAGAGCCGATGGTAGTAGCATTGGCTACACACCAGACAGAGGCTATATGTATCTGTTATTGTCAGAAGACGGAGCACCTTATACCGAGAATGGTTTCTATGCTAATTTCGATGCGAACGCCAACAGATGGAGCTATACTTCGCACTTCTTATCCGGAGGGACTTTTAAATACCAGGGTTATGTAGGTGAAAAATATGCCGATATCATTGCCGGAATTCCACCCGTTATGGGCGATGGAATGGGATCGGAAGTTGTGGTTGTAGAAGGCGACAAGTTGCGAAAGACTTCAATTACCGATGTTTTACCGGTAACGACTCTAAACGACGTTACAAAAAATGATAATGTCAGTAAGAAAAGTTTAATCGTATCCCAGTCCGGAACAGCCGGTGAGGACGATAATTATGCCGAATACCATCTCTCCGGTTACAGGATGTATGGTGGCTATAGCAGAGAACCCAAATTCGATGTCTATATCGGATTACAACACGAAATGGGATCGGCATTCAAAGGCAGACATTTCTACGTATGGCCTGCAAGTCCAAGGCGAAATGAACCCGGTTCCAATCCGTATATCATACCGATTACTGTGAACGGAAAGACAGCCGATAAAGAAGGAAATATCACAATCGATGGTGGTGGATCCGTATCGTCGACTTGGGGAGCCATTAATGGCGACATCGGAACACAATCCGATTTAGTTGATCTGGTTAATGGAAGCAAATTCGGAATCGGAGATGCCACTATGGATGACGACCGCTGGGTAGATATGGCAAATAATTCGTTTACCTATAGTAGCGTGGACAGTTTTGGTTTGTTAGGTAGTGAGGTGGAAATAAATGGAACCGATGAGACACTTGTCTTGGAACCGATTGGGAATTATTTCCCGGAAAATATACTGCCAAACCGTACGGTTATTTTCAGTGAATGGAACATTTCGATAGGGGAAGGGAACAAAATTTTCTTTGAGTTGACAATAACAGAAAATGAAGGAGGTGCTTATACCGATTACTATCTGTTTAGAAGGGAAGATCTTGGCGAAGGAGGTATAAAATATTATTCCGACGAGGTGTTATGGGAAGAAGGTTTTACCGTTTCTATCGAGCCTACCGGAAATTACAAATACTGGATTCTTAAAAATGCTAATGTCAAAATGCATGTTCCTTCCGATTCCGGGGAAAGAACCCAAAGGGTCATGTTAATGGACGAAAGTGGTAAAATCAGCCAGTCCTCAAAATCACTGGCTTTAAAGGATTTATCGAGAATGGAAGTAAGAGGACGGAAGGGATACGACTATATACGATATGAGAATTTCGGAGAATATTCCAATATGGAAATCCGGGAAAATGAAACCGGAAATCCCGATTATGACCACTATACCTTTTTGCGCTTAAACATCGATTACAACCTGTTTGAAAAAATTGGAGAGGAAGTGTTGGTACGATTGGAAGTTGATGGGACGTTAGGGGATTATCCGTTTCAATTAATGAACATAGGTGAGGATCGGATTTTTGCTTATGACGGAATAATCGGAGCCAATATAACACCTGTATGGTACCAACAACCATTTACTAGGCCGGTATCGGTAGTAATGGATTTAGATGAAATTAATACTGATTATTTCAAAAATGTTATAACTGATGATGACGGGAACCTTTATAAAATGAATGCAGCCGCTCCCGGGTTAAATGCGGTGTTAACGGCCAATTCGAGTGCTCCGTTTAACAGTATTACGTTAAATAATACCAAAGATCTAACGGTCATAAATCCGCTTCCGTATACGTTCGATCCGGGTGGAATGATGGTGAAAGCGACAACCGACAACCTGGCGGAAACGTTTTATAAAAGAGATGGAATCAGTATTCAAAATGCCGCTTCGGGTAGTGTCAATCTGAATTTTCCGACTTCAAGCAGCAATGCGGCAACATACAACCTAAACCTACCGGAAAGAAACGGAACGTTGGCAACCACCGATCAGATACCGGCGGTGACACCAACGCCAGGATTACAGGAAGTTATGAATGTGAATTCCATCGCGTCAAAAAGAGGTTTGGTACGAATGGAATCCAAAAGTAATGATCAAATAGGACCGGGACTGGCTTATGGAAGTGCAAAACTCGATTTACACGATTCCGGAACCAGCACGAATGCCGAATTGTATGTCCGCGATTATTTCGGATTCGAAACATTCTTGCGAATGGGAGCGAACGATAGCGACGGAAATGGAATCCAGGTAAATGCCTATAACTATGGACTGCGCAATGTAACCGATCATTCCGACAGTGAGTTTGATAACGATTTGAATTACGTAACGGCTGGTGGAGTAAAGAAATACATTGCCAACAGTCTCGATAAACCCGCCCCGACATCTCAGATTGACCCTGGTGAAAAAGGCGAAATACGATTAGGAACATCCTATTTATACCTCTGTACGAGTACGAATAACTGGGTACGAATACCATTTATTTCGGGAGGAAGATGGGATTAGAATAATAACCAAATAAATATAACAAATTATGGGAAAATTGAAAAGCTGGACTTTGTTCACGGTAGTAATCATTTTGGCTGTAATCGATCAGACAACAGACATCATGCCTGTGTTTTTAAAACAAATCAACGCACCGGAATGGGTGGGTTCTGTTTTGAGAATCTTTGTGGCGGTTTGCGGTGCACTTAAATTGCGATTACAGGAACCACCGGCAAAACAAACGAATAACGAATCGGCACCAATGGTGTAGATAGGTAGCTGTTGAAGCCGGATATAGAAAGCCATTCGGTATTTTGACACGAACAATAGGGTTTGAAAAAACAACTGTCGGTCTGTATTCAGACATTGAGGTCGGATAACGAAATCCGGTACTAAAACGAATGGAGGTCAAACCCTTAAAAATAGTACTATTTATTGAATTTAAAGGAGAATTATGGCAAATAAGAATATTTTAAAAAATTGGTTTAAAACAGGGTTGTTTCCAACACAATCTCAGTTTTGGGAATGGATGGAAAGCTATTGGCATAAAGACGATGTTATTCCACAAGCTCAAATTCAGAATCTTAGAACCGATCTTGATAATAAAGCAGACAAAGCAGCTATCGGCGTTCATATGACGGATACGAATGCTCATGCCGATCTATTTGCTAAGGTTGCGACTCCGTATCGGTTTTTACCGGTTTTTCCAACCGCTGATACGTCTGAATTACAGGTTGACGCACTTAAAAATACCACGCTGAATGCCGTGATGTATATGGGGCAAATCGATATGGATGTGATTCAACTGGACCCGATAACCGGGACTTTATCGAATTGGGATTTTAGAGCAAATACACAATATATAATACTTTATACAAAACGATAATATGAAAATCAACGAACTAGGTAAAACAATTAAGACAGGAGACGACGTAATCATTACGGAGTTTCGCGGTGGTGTAAGTGCTACAGCTGTTATGCAGGTTCCTGAGGATTCCGAGACTCATATATTACCGGAAGTAGCACTGAAAAGACGTATTCGTTTTAACCCGGAAACCGGAAAATTCGAAGGTCATAATGGAATTGAATGGACTGCTCTGGGTTTTGATCAACAACTAAAAGATGCTATTGATCAAGTAGCAGCCGGCCTTCCAAATAAAGCCGATCTTGTCGACGGAAAAATACCACTTTCTCAAATTAACGACGCACTGGTTGGGTCGGTTAATTATCAGGGAATTTATAACGCAACAACAAATACTCCGGCCTTACCGGCTGCATCGGCTCATAAAGGAAAATATTGGGTGGTAAATGTAGCAGGAACGCAGCAGGGTGAAAATTATAAAATAGGCGATTGGGTGATTTCCAATGGTACGGTTTGGGGACGTGTGCCGAAAGCAGTCGATGTGGATAGCACACCAACTGCCGGAAGTAATAATGCCGTTTCCAGTGCCGGTGTTGCAGATGCGCTCGCTTTAAAGGCGAATACAGCCGCTGTAAATGCGGGATTGGATTTAAAAGCCAACGTAACGGATTTGACACTAAAAGCCAATATTACGGATTTGAATTCCGGTTTGGCGACCAAAGCCAACGTAACCGATCTTGATGCCAAAGCGAATATTACCGATGTCAACATCAAATTAGCGGAAAAAATTAGTGTTGTTGAATTTGAAGAAGGTTTGGCCGTAAAAGCGAGTCTGAGTGATTTGGCAACAAAGGCAAACCTAAGTGATTTGGCGATAAAGGCGAACATCACAGATGTTGATACAAAGCTGGCTATAAAAGCCAATATCGCTGATGTCAATGCCAGGTTATTGGAAAAAATCAGCGTAGTTGAATTTGAAGAAGGTTTGGCTGTAAAGGCAAGTTTAAGTGATTTAGCAGTCAAAGCCAATATCACGGATTTGAATTTAAAAGCGAGCAAAGACGAGTTAACTTCCGGTTTAGCTGTAAAAGCAAATGTTGTGGATTTAGCAACCAAAGCCAACGTAACCGATCTTGATGCCAAAGCGAATATTACCGATGTCAATATCAAATTAGCGGAAAAAATTAGTGTTGTTGAATTTGAAGAAGGTTTGGCGGAAAAAGCAAGTCTAAGCGATTTAGCGGTCAAAGCCAATATCACGGATTTGAATTTAAAAGCGAGCAAAGACGAGTTGACTTCCGGTTTAGCTGTAAAAGCCAATGTTACGGATTTAGCAACCAAAGCCAACGTAACCGATCTTGATGCCAAAGCGAACACAGTTGATGTCAATATCAAATTAGCGGAAAAAATTAGTGTTGTTGAATTTGAAGAAGGTTTGGCGGAAAAAGCAAGTCTAGGCGATTTAGCGGTCAAAGCCAATATCACGGATTTGAATTTAAAAGCGAGCAAAGACGAGTTGACTTCCGGTTTAGCTGTAAAAGCCAATGTTACGGATTTAGCAACCAAAGCCAACGTAACCGATCTTGATGCCAAAGCGAATATTACCGATGTCAACATCAAATTGGCGGAAAAAATTAGTGTTGTTGAATTTGAAGAAGGTTTGGCGGAAAAAGCGAGTTTAAGTGATTTAGCAGTCAAAGCCAATATCACGGATTTGAATTTAAAAGCGAGCAAAGACGAGTTGACTTCCGGTTTAGCTGTAAAAGCCAATGTTGCGGATTTAGCAACCAAAGCCAACGTAACCGATCTTGAGACCAAAGCCAATATTACCGATGTCAATATCAAATTAGCGGAAAAAATTAGTGTTGTTGAATTTCAAGAAGGTTTGGCGGAAAAGGCAAGTTTAAGTGATTTAGCGGTAAAGGCCAATATCACGGATTTGAATTTAAAAGCAAGCAAAGACGAGTTGACTTCCGGTTTAGCTGTAAAAGCCAATGTTACGGATTTAGCAACCAAAGCCAACGTAACCGATCTTGATGCCAAAGCGAATATTACCGATGTCAATGCAAGATTAGCGGAAAAAATTAGTGTTGTTGAATTTGAAGAAGGTTTGGCGGAAAAAGCAAGTTTAAGCGATTTGGCGGTCAAAGCCAATATCACGGATTTGAATTTAAAAGCGAGCAAAGATGAGTTGACTTCCGGTTTAGCTGTAAAAGCCAATGTTGCGGATTTAGCAACCAAAGCCAACGTAACCGATCTTGATGCCAAAGCGAATATTACCGATGTCAACATCAAATTAGCGGAAAAAATTAGTATTGTTGAATTTGAAGAAGGTTTGGCGGAAAAAGCGAGTTTAAGCGATTTGGCGGTCAAAGCCAATATCACGGATTTGAATTTAAAAGCGAGCAAAGACGAGTTAACTTCCGGTTTAGCTGTAAAAGCCAATGTTACGGATTTAGCAACCAAAGCCAACGTAACCGATCTTGATGCCAAAGCCAATATTACCGATGTCAACATCAAATTAGCGGAAAAAATTAGTACCGTTCAATTTGAAGAAGGCTTGGCTGATAAAGCCAGTCTAAGTGATTTAGCGGTCAAAGCGAACATCACGGATGTTGATACAAAATTGTCTGTAAAAGCAAACACAGCCGATGTCAATGCGAAGTTGGCGGAAAAAATTAGTGCTGTTGAATTTGAAGAAGGCTTGGCTGATAAAGCCAGTCTAAGTGATTTAGCGGTCAAAGCCAACATCACGGATTTGAATTTAAAAGCGAGCAAAGACGAGTTGACTTCCGGTTTAGCTGTAAAAGCCAATGTTGCGGATTTAGCAACCAAAGCCAACGTAACCGATCTTGATGCCAAAGCGAATATTACCGATGTCAACATCAAATTAGCGGAAAAAATTAGTGTTGTTGAATTTCAAGAGGGTTTGGCGGAAAAAGCGAGCCTAAGCGATTTGGCGGTCAAAGCCAACATCACGGATTTAAACTTAAAAGCAAGCAAAGAGGATTTAACTTCTGGTTTAGCTATAAAAGCCAACGTAACGGATTTGGCTACCAAGGCGAATTTGATCGATCTTGATGCCAAAGCGAATATTACCGATGTCAACATCAAATTAGCGGAAAAAATTAGTGTTGTTGAATTTGAAGAAGGTTTGGCGGAAAAAGCAAGTCTAAGCGATTTAGCGGTCAAAGCCAATATCACGGATTTGAATTTAAAAGCGAGTAAAGACGAGTTGACTTCCGGTTTAGCTGTAAAAGCCAATGTTACGGATTTAGCAACCAAAGCCAACGTAACCGATCTTGATGCCAAAGCGAACACAGTTGATGTCAATATCAAATTAGCGGAAAAAATTAGTGTTGTTGAATTTGAAGAAGGTTTGGCGGAAAAAGCGAGTTTAAGTGATTTAGCAGTCAAAGCCAATATCACGGATTTGAATTTAAAAGCAAGCAAAGACGAGTTGACTTCCGGTTTAGCTGTAAAAGCCAATGTTACGGATTTAGCAACCAAAGCCAACGTAACCGATCTTGATGCCAAAGCGAATATTACCGATGTCAATATCAAATTAGCGGAAAAAATTAGTGTTGTTGAATTTGAAGAAGGTTTGGCGGAAAAAGCGAGTTTAAGCGATTTAGCGGTCAAAGCCAATATCACGGATTTGAATTTAAAAGCGAGCAAAGACGAGTTGACTTCCGGTTTAGCTGTAAAAGCCAATGTTACGGATTTAGCAACCAAAGCCAACGTAACCGATCTTGATGCCAAAGCGAATATTACCGATGTCAATATCAAATTAGCGGAAAAAATTAGTGTTGTTGAATTTGAAGAAGGTTTGGCGGAAAAAGCGAGTTTAAGCGATTTAGCGGTCAAAGCCAATATCACGGATTTGAATTTAAAAGCGAGCAAAGACGAGTTGACTTCCGGTTTAGCTGTAAAAGCCAATGTTACGGATTTAGCAACCAAAGCCAACGTAACCGATCTTGATGCCAAAGCGAATATTACCGATGTCAATATCAAATTAGCGGAAAAAATTAGTGTTGTTGAATTTGAAGAAGGTTTGGCGGAAAAAGCGAGCCTAAGCGATTTGGCGGTCAAAGCCAATATCACCGATTTAAACTCCGGTTTAGCAACAAAAGCAAACACAACGGATCTAAACGCGGGCCTAGCTTTAAAAGCAGATACAACCTATGTTAATACAGGATTAGCAGGGAAAATTAGTGTTGTTGAATTTGAAGAAGGTTTGGCCGAAAAAGCGAGTTTAAGCGATTTAGCGGTAAAAGCCAATATCACAGATGTTAATACAAAATTGGCAGATAAAGCCAATGTCACGGATCTGGCATCCAAAGCAGATAGGAGTGATATGCTTTCCCGATTTAATAATATCGCGACTGAGCTGGATGAAAAAGCAGATCTTCTTAATGTCGATGCTAAGTTAGCAACTAAAGCCAGTACTACACAATTACAGGATGGTTTAGCTGCAAAAGCGAATATCACCGATTTGAATGCAGGCTTAGCCTTAAAAGCGGATACAACCTATGTTAATACAGGATTAGCAGATAAAGTTAGTGCTACGCAATTACAGGACGGATTAGCCGCAAAAGCCAACGCAACGGATCTGGCTGCAAAAGCCAATATCACGGATCTGAATGCCGGATTAGCGTTAAAAGAAAACATTACCGATGTCAATACAAAATTGTCCGGAAAAGCAAACCTGTCCGATCTGGCTGCCAAGGCAAATGTTACAGATGTCAATATAAAATTTGATGAAACGGCGACGGTTATCCAGGAGGGCTTGGCGTTAAAAGCTAGTAAGATCGATTTAAGTACCGGATTGGCTTCAAAAGCCAGTGCGAGTGACATGGATATAAAATTTACTGAGGTTACCCATTTGATGGATGCAAAAGCTAATGCAGATGAGGTGTATGGTAAAATAAATGACCTGAATGCCGGATTGGCTGTAAAAGCAAATACCGCCGATGTGAATCTGAAACTATCCGATCTGAGTGGTAAGTTGTCCGAAAAAGCCAATGCCAACGAGGTGTATGCGCAATTAGGCCAAAAAGCAAATACAAACGAAGTAGATGCCAAATTTGGTGTCATGTACGAAGGTCTGGTTAATAAAGCAGATACAATCGGTACTTTAAATGTGAAAGGAGAGTTGCGACCTGGTGATGATTTGAATGAATTCCGACAAACAGGTGTTTTTTCGCAAAATTCAGATGAGTATGCCAGAGAAGGTAAGAATTATCCGGAGTTTATGGCTGGAATGCTAACCGTAACCCGAAATTTTAATGATGAAGTGATGTCCTACCAGACATATCATACGTATGGAATGTCTAATAAAGTCTATAATCGGGCATTTTATAATGGCGAATGGTCGCCCTGGAGTTTATTAGGCGCCGGTAATGGAAGTGGCGGTGGAGACTACCTGCTTAAATCGGGTAATGAAACCAAATTCGGAAATCTGGGAATCGAAGGTGTGCTTGCGGCTAAAGATAAATCGGAGAATAAGTCATTGCGAATTGAAACATCTAAAGTCGATATTCCGAATATTCAGGGTGCCGATTATAATTTGAAAAATAACCGGGATATCAGTCTGCAACGTCAGGGCGGTAATGTCGGAATCGGTACATCGTCACCTAAAGCGCGATTAGACGTTGAAGGAGCGGGTATTTTTTCGGGTCCAGTAACGGCTGCTCCGGGAACCGAACCGAACCATGTGTTGACTTTAGGGCAAATGAATAGGGCTGGGGACGATCCAAACGAAAAAGGATTTTTAAAAGTACTTACGTTTCATTTTAACCCGGAAGGGAAGTATCAGGATTATGACCTGATAAATGCACAAATCAAATATATAATGTACTTCAGAAGCTCGGATGGAAAGTATTTCACACCGCATATCCTGGAACCCCATAACTACGAATTCTATAATAAAGAAGGCTTTGTCGCTTTCCAGATGGAAGAACAGAGCTATGCCGTAGTTAATTATATAAAATAATACGATTGAATTTTAATCAGAACCTCACAAATAGTTGCAAAACGTTGTGAGGTTTTTTACTCTAAATAACATCGTTAAAACGGTCGTTGCAATAGTCCTGTAAAACATTCCGGATCGGGTTTCTTTGAGCCGGATACGACTGTTTGTATACGGTTGATTTTTAGTGCTTTATTTTTTGAAAATAATGGGTTTTGCGACTTACTGCAACTACTGAATCGAACGCCCGAAAAACTACTTTTTGCAAAAAAAAATCGTGAATTTTGAACTTCAAACAGATACAAAAACAAACAACAAAAATACAATGGAGTCGAAAAAAATACAGCAATTATTTACATATCTGGAGGAAGTAATTGTCTGGAGAATTAACAATCCTTCCCAGGATTTCAATACAGAATCACCTGGATTTAGTACTAGTGACCATGAAGGCTTTCCACTAGGCGACTATATCTCGGAGAAAGAGCTTGCCCGTCATGAAGTTGTCATTCTCTTAATGGCACTGATGCCAAGATTGGACCCGGCGTTATTAAGACGCATTTATTTAGAGGTACCCAATAGCGTATTATTTGATTTATGTTCAACCAATGATAGTGGCAGGCTTTTTTTACCAACTGTTGAAGCCTTACAGTTTATTTTAGGCGGTAGCTGTATCGCAGGAAGATTACAGGCATTGCATTATTTTGATGACTCCAATATATTGCTAAAAGAAAATATTCTGAAAGTATCAAATCAGAATGAAAACGCAGTACACAATAAAATTGATGTCACGCAGGAAGCGTTTAACCGCATCCTGTTTGGAATCGAATTACTGCCGAAAATGAGTAACGATTTTCCGGCAGAACAGTTAAACACCCGTAGATCGTGGAGCGACCTTATACTTCCCCAATCCACGTTAAACGAACTTCAAAGTATTGAAGCCTGGTATAATAGTAGTCATATTCTCATGGAAGAATGGGATATGCAAAAAACGCTGAAACCAGGCTTCCGGGTGTTGTTTTATGGCGACCCGGGAACAGGAAAAACACTGGCCGCGAGTCTTTTGGGGAAATATACAAACCGCCCTGTTTTTAGAGTGGATGTTTCCATGTTGGTTTCCAAATACATTGGTGAAACGGAAAAGCAACTGGCAAAACTCTTCGACAGAGCCGAAAATAAAAACTGGATTTTGTTTTTTGATGAAGCCGATTCCATTTTTGGGAAACGTACCAACGTTCGCGATGCACAGGATAAATATGCCAATCAGGAAGTGTCTTATCTGTTACAGCGTATCGAAACCTTTTCCGGATTGATCATTCTTGCATCCAACTATAAAAATAATATGGACAAAGCCTTTACGCGACGTTTTCACAGTTGTATCCGATTTAATAATCCAAGACAGGAAGAGCGTTTGCGCATCTGGAAACAGAATTTGCCCAAACAATTAAACATGGAAGACATCGACCTGGAAGCCATAGCCGGACGTTATGAATTAACGGGGTCAAATATCATGAATGTCATCCAGGATATCAGTTTAAAAACGATTGCTTCAAAATCGCCTGATTACAGAGTGAGCAAGAACATACTATTGGAAAGTATTCAAAAGGAATATTTAAAAGAAGACAAAATATTCAGCTAAACTTCCCAAAAAACGTAAAAAGTGGTCCGGAAATAAATCAGAACCAACCGATTTTTTCCGGAATAAAATGTTATATGGAGTGTAATCCTTGCGATTACACTTTGTATGGCATTGACGATATCATAAAATAAAGGAAACAATATAATTAGTAAACAATGAACGCAGAGAAAGAGAGTAATCCGCAGAAAGCAGCGCAAAAGAAAGATGAGAAACAGGCAGCGAATTCGCCTTTTTCTCTGCGCGAAACGGAGAATGCCAATTTTCAAACGCAGGAATCGGTGGCTCAAAATGAACAAACCGGCACCGAAAAAAGTAGCCCACAGTCCGAAAACAAAAGTATTCCGGCTGTTCACGGCTCCAATCCTGCGTATTCCGATGGTTCCGAACAAAAATACCAGCAGCTTCAGGCAAGTATGGGAACAACAGGTGAATTAAACCATCCCGATACCAGGCAGAAAGAAATGGAATATCGAAGTACGCTGGGAATTAATGAATTAAGAGAATATCACGATGCAAAAACCACCGACGTAAAATCGGAAGGAACAAAACCAGAGGAAACTAAACCAGAGGAAACTAAACCAACCGATGCTGTAGCAGCGGAAGCAAAGCCGACAGCAGAAGCAAAGCCGGCTGAGACAAAATTACCGGGTGCCAAACCGGCTGATCCCAAGTTGGCTGAAACGGCGCAAAAAGCAACCGATGAAAAGCTGGTTGACGTTTCGAATGCAAAAAGCTCAGGTGATGCTGGTGCTTCATCGGAATCAGCTCCTGCTATAAAAGCAGCTGATAAATCGGATAAGAAAGATGGCGAAAATGAGGCAGCCGAAGATAAAGTAGCAACAGAAGAAGTCGCGGATACAACACCGAAAACAGCTACTGCCAATCCTGTTTTTATGGAGATGCAAGGGCAGGTTGTCGAAACAGCAAAAGCACAGCGAAAACACGGACCAGCAAGTAAGGCATCGCAAGCTGCGCAAGCTGCCGCACCTTCACCGTCGAATGAACGCCAAAGTATGGCACAAGCCGGTCAGGTAAATAAAATGAGCGCACAGGAGCCGGGGCTATTTAGTGCTGCCGCTTTTAAAGCCGAACTGAAAAAGAAAATTGATGAGGTACAGCTTCCTAAAAACGAAGAAGATGCCGATAAATTCGAAAAAAATAACAACATCAAGCAGGTCAATGACCGGGCAATGGGCTCTGTCAAAAAAGAGAAAAACGCTGCTTCGGGAAGTATCCAGAATACCACAGCTGAAAAACCGGATACGGCAAAACAGCCTGTTCGAAATGTTGCCAAAATGCCAATTCCGGAACACGGTAAAGCACCAGGTAGTGTTAATGCGGCCAAGGCAATGCCAACAAAAAGAGAGGCTACCAATATTGAAAAACCAATTCAATCGGAAACGGATAGCATCGACAGCCAAATGAAAGAACATGGCGTTACCGATCAAATGCTTGCCAATTCTAACGAACCGTCATTCAAAGGGGCTTTAGACGAGAAAAACAAAGCAAAAGAGCAAAGTAAGGCCGCGACCAACCAATTTAGAATAGACGAAAATCAGAAACTAAACAAAACCCAGAACGAAGCACAGGCACAAGCCGCGAAGCAAATTGCCGGAATGCATGGTTCCCGTAAAGGCGGATTGGATAAAGTGCTGGGTAACCAGAAAGAAACAGCCTCTAAAGACACCGCTGAACGTAAAAAAATTGCCGATAACATCAACAAAATCTATAACGATGCCAAAGGGGATGTTAAAGGTATTTTAGACGGTCTTGATGATACGGTTGCTAAAAAATTCGCAGCAGGAAGTTTAGCCGCAAAAATTGCTTTTGAAAAGCACGTAGACAAGGAGATGAAAGCCTATAAAAAGAGACGTTATGGCGATTCGTGGCTGGATTGGAGAAACTTAAAGCGTGTCAAAGATGCTATGGTAGGGCTTCCGAAGGAAGTAGAACAATACTTTGTGACCGGAAAAGAAAAGTATGTTTCAACAATGGATACCTATATTGACGAAATTGCCAATATAGTAGCCAATCAGTTAAATGCGGCAAAAAGAAGAATCGCGACCGGTAAGAAAGAGGTACAGAATTATGTCAACACTTTATCACCAAGCTTAAAGAAACTCGGAGCCGCAGCAATTAGCGAAATTCAGGGTAAATTCAATGCGCTTGAAAAAGATGTCGACAATAAAAAAGATGCCCTTATTGATGTATTGGCGAAGAAATATGTTGAAAACATTGAAGCAATCGATGCCCGAATTGAAAACTTAAAAGCCATGAATAAAGGCTTGGTGGGTATGGCGTTAAGTGCTTTAAGTGGTGTTTTTGCTTTTATTATTGAGGTGAAAAATACGCTGACGAACCTATTGGCAAAAGTGGTTGAGGTAGTAGGAGCCATCATCATGGACCCAATCGGATTCTTTGGAAACCTTATTGCGGGTGTCGGACAAGGATTCTCCAACTTTACAACAAACATCTGGACGCACCTTCAAACCGGATTCTTTGCCTGGTTAACCGGAGCTGCCAAAGGCGTTACGATTACGATGCCGGACGATATCTTCTCGTTAAAAGGTATTTTCTCAATTACGATGCAAGTGTTGAATCTGACCTGGAGCGGAATTCGTTCCATTGGAGCAACAGTAGTGGGGGAACCGTTGATGAAAGTATTGGAAACCGGAGTTGAGATTGTACAGGTGGTACGTAAAGACGGTATCGCAGGACTTTGGGAATACCTGAAAGACCAGTTCCAGGATATTAAAGCAACGGTAATGGATGCCATTATGGACATCATCCAGAGTCAGGTTATCCAGGCGGGTATCAAGTGGATTTTAGGATTGTTGTCGCCGGTTGGTGCCTTTGTAAAAGCGATTATGGCGATTATCGATGTGGTGAAATTCTTCGTACAGCGTGCCGCACAGATTGCCGAATTGATCAGTGCTTTTATGGATAGTATTTCGGCTATTGCCAGCGGTAAAGTGGGCGCTGTAGCCAAATCGATCGAAAATGCATTGGCCAAAGCCATCCCGGTATTAATCGGATTGCTGGCCTCAATATTAGGTATCAGCGGACTAGCCGACAAAGTGTTGGGTGTGATTCATAAAATCCGCCAGCGTATTGTAAACGGAATTACCAAGTTCTGGAATTTTGTGAAGGAAAAAGGAAAAGCGTTGCTTGGAAAAGTGGGGATTGGTAAAAAAGAGGAAAAGACCAAAGAAGAGAAGATAAAGGATAAAAAAGAGCAGCTTAAATCCAATTCCGATACTATTGAATCATGGAATGATGTAGTACCATTTAAAAATGTCGAAAACGTGGAGCACACATTACACTTTAAAGGAGAGGGAGAAAATGCAAAGCTTTATATGCAGAGTAAAGACGATCATGTTTTAAAACATTTGGAGAATGCTGAAAAAGTAGCTAAAACACCTGTAGAAAAGAAAGCAGTGACAGATGGTGTTAACTATTATAATGCTAGTGTTTTGCCAGCGAATAATACATTATGGAAAATGGAGCAAGACCGTAGAAAATTATCCGATAAAAATACTGATGGTAAAAATGATGCTAAAATAAAGGAGAAAGATGAAGCGATCAAAAAGCAAAATATAACACAAGATACTATTTTACATAAGTTAGCTCAATTGTTTAAAATGATTAAGTTTGATGATGGTATAGAGCCAACTACCGTAAAAACTAATGTAATTTCAAAACAAGATTCTAAGGGTAGACCTTCAATGGTTGAGGCTGCTCCATTAACTTGGATAGCCGGTAATACTAAAGGAAGTGGCCCGTATCAGGATCCGCTTGGGTGGAGTTATACCGAAGGAACGATACGTGAAAATATTTATATCAGAGGTCATTTACTTAATGATAATATACACGGTCCGGGAGTGAAATGGAATTTAGTGCCAATTACAAGGGTAATGAATTCAGGAATGGAAAAAGATGCTGAGAGAGAAGGTAAGCAAGTACTTGAAAAGAAAAATAGTATTATGTGGTATAAAACTACAGTTAATAGTTATTATAGTGCTGATAAAGATGAAAGAGAACAATACTTCCCGCAAAAAATAACAGTAGCTTGGGGAGAATATAAAAACAGTGAAGGACAATATGATGCCAAAGGAGCTCGTACTCAAGAAGGTGAAGTTGAATTTACACAAGGTAGACCTGCCATACCATATAATATTAATGATCTGGGAGAGACATTATTAGTTGATAAGTTAAAATTAAATGCTAACTTCGCTAAAGCAGTCGCTAAAGAACGTAGTGATTATGGTCCGTTTGGGAGTATGGCTGAATTTAAAGCCAGGATGAAAGAATATTATTCATTAAATCGAAGTTCCAAAGATGCGGAAAGAGTAGAAGGTATTGCATCTGTTGATATAATGATAAAAATGACACCTGAGTTTATAACTTTTGAATTTAAATAAAACAGTATGTTGGAAAAATTTGAGAATTTTATTAACGATTTAAAAAACAATGCTTTTGTTTCTGTTAAGGGAGATAATGTAGAGAAAAATAGAAGATTGCTTAAATTTCGTGACTATGAAGAAAACTTTGGAGAAGTTTATGACGAATTGAAAGTAAGGATTCCAAATGAGGACTGGAAATATGAAGATTTGGGAGCCTTAACTCTTGATTGGGATGCTGTCACCGATCAATCTGATGAGAATTATCTATGGGGAGGATTTCAGTTGCATACTTTTTCATCAGCATTATCATCACGTTCTAATTTTTGGAAACGTTATAATGATGGTCAGCGTTTTTGGAAAAATAATCCGCAACCAGAAGCGGAAGCTATATGGGAAACTTTTTTACCTAAATTGAATTATATTAATGGATCGGGTCACGGTAGTGATGGTACTTTCGGTTGTTTACTTCGTGAAGAAGGCGTTTATCCTTGTCCACTTTATTTTTATGATTCGGGAATCTGGTTTGAAATGAAAATGAGTTTAGAAGAGTATTACAATACTATGATTGATTGTAAAGCGGTGTATTATTGGCAGTATTTTTATATAGACACCGAAGAGATTGTAAAAAAGCTTGGAAATTTTAAACCTGTTTTTATAGAATATGATGAGAAATATTTAGAAGGCCCACATCCATTTGCAGATAAATTTAGAGAAGGTACTTTTACCTATTCAGCCGAAGGTGTTTTACATCAAATGAAAAATATCATCAAGCGTTTTCCAAAATTGTTTCCTGATGTAGATTTATCCTACTTTAAAGAAAGATGTAATGCTTTGGAAAAAGCACTAAATGCATAAAATTGTTTTATTTTGATAAAAAAGCGAAGCTCAAGCTTCGCTTTTTTATGTTTTAACCCAAAAACAAGCCGGTACGTAGTGTTATCAAATCGATATATTTTGCTTTTTTCTCCTCGTTTAAAAAAGAAATTTCAATTAGTTGTATCGCTTTTGGGAGCCATTTTTCCAATCGTTTGTAAACAGAACGAATCTGCTTTTCATTTAGCCCTAAAATAGCACCAAACCGGTCAAAATACATTTTGTTAAAATTACTTTTTTTACCGCCTAAAAATAACGCGGTGTCTTCTTCGTCTTTTGGTAAAATCATTTTTACATTGAGTAAATCATAAGCTGGCGACAATACCCATCCAATGTCCGACAAAAACATAGAAAAGTTTTTTAAATGCATGTCGTTATTCCCAATGATAAAGTTGAATAAAGCCAATTCAAAAAAACGCACTTTGTCAAGTAAAGTATTTACTGAGAGATCACCGATAGTCTTTCCAACCCGTTCCATTGTTCCTTTGTATTTGTCTTCCAATTCTAAAATCTGTAGAAAATCAATCATATGAATTTTAGTGTTGGGTGCTGGTCGGTCGATACGTTTTGTGATATAGCATAATTCACCGGAAACCAGATGAATCATATTGGAGGGAACGCAGTCAATTTTAAACAATTCAGCTAGTTTCATCGATACATGTTCGTTTTCAGGCATCTGTTTGTAATCCGGATTTTGAGGTTTTAGAATATAGTTTCCTTCCAGTGCGTCCAGGATGGTTAAACGTCCGCTATGTCCTTTTCCTAATTCCGATTGAATATAGCCTAACGATAATTTAGGTTGAACTCCGGGAATGGTTACCGATTGTTCAATGGCTTCTTTGGCCAGTTTTGCCATGTCTTCCAGTCGGTAAGGAAGTATTGGTGCTTCGTTTGATCCAAAAAAGGCTTTGTTACATTTGGCATGATAATCACCTTCCAGAGAGTCTAATTCCTGATAACAATAAAGACATCTACGCATTTTTATCTGGATTTATTGGGTGAACACTTACGGCTCCAATAGCATTCTGACAGCAGGCTAACAGGAGTCCCATACGATCATTTTTATTGATTTTCCAACTTTCCGAAGCAATGTTTAACAGCCACCCTTCGGGAATTAAACCGTCAAAAAAAGGAAACAGCGTCTTACTCCGGTACGGATTTTTACGCACCGGCATCGTAAAACAGACAAAAGCATCAGGAAATGTTTTGATATAAGTGTCGTCATACTTAAATTCATATTCCCCATTGTCAAGCTCCTGTAATAAACCGGCTACGATGTTGTTGTATTTTACAATTCCCTCTCTCATACTATTTCTTCTGAATTGGGCCTACTACATGCCCGAACATTTTTAAAACCTGATTGACCTTCGATAGACTTAAATTATCCTTGCCTTGTTCTATTTTTCGAACCACCGTTAGAGCGACACCGGCTCGCAATGAAAACTCCTCCTGCGTAAGTCCGGCCTGTTTACGTCTCTTTTTTACAAAATCAGCTATTGAATCCATTTTATATGCTTTTGAATATAAAGATACTGAAAATATTTTAATTATATGTTTTTAGATATAAAAAAGCTTTTTCGGATTTAATTATATGTTTTTGCGTATAAAATATCTTTTTAAATTGACATCTGGCACGTCAGAAAATTATTACCGGGTAAAATATTCACCTTGCCTTATTGATATGGTTTGTAAAAAATAAGCCATTTCGTGTTTTTTTAAAGAAAAAAGAGTGGTGTAACAAGCCGTATGGTTTTCGTTGTAAAATCGTGCCCATTGTTTAAATAATCACTTTAAAGTGATTTTTATAAAGTGCTATAAATCATAATTTTAGTTGATATTGATGAAAAAATAAGCTTTTCGCTACAATATAGAAACATTCTTTATATAAAAAATAATACTTTTGCGCCCGTTTGATCCTTTCAGTGCCCAGAGAAAGGTCAATTTTTACAACCTACAAGTAAATTGTAATTGTCTGGTTATACCTTAAAGCCTTGAAAATAGTTAAAACCTTTTTTACTGCTTTCTCTTTACTACTGCTTTTATCTTGTGCTAAAGATAAAAAGGGAAGCATGGACGATTCCGAAATCCGGGAACGTTACTTTAACCTTGAAAAAATAGGTTGGAAATCCAAAGTCTACAATCAGAAAGTGGATAAAATGGACTTTACCGCAACCGAAGTTCCCATTCAGTATTACCTGTTAAAAGATAAAGGAAATGAGAATTTGATTCTTGTCGATTCCCTTTATGAAACCAATAAACGGGAACGGGTTATTGAATTTACCTTCCAGCAGGAAAATGAAAAAGATATTTTAGATTCCGAAAATACCGGTATTTCCTATGAAGATGGTGTGAAATACATGTCGTTTTCGATTGAAAAGGATTTTATGGTTGTGGTCAATCAAAAAGATACCATTCCGTGTTCGGCAGCCTTATTCGAAAGAAGTTATAAAATCACTCCCTATCAGAAAGTGATGTTATTCTTTTCGAACATCGATCCCAATGCCAAAATTCAACTTATTTATAAAGATAACCTTTTTAAAAAAGGTACCCTGAAATTCCAGTTTAAAGATCCATTTACAGAAATAGCCTTATGATAAAACAAATCCGAAACAGCAAGTTTACTAAAGTTGTCGCATGGTATTTAGCGTTGATGATGTTTGTCGAAATCACGCAACCCATCCATATGTACGCTTTAACCAGTGGTCCGTCGCAACCCGAGTTTAATTCCTTTACGCCTATAGGAACTTCGGATATGGTGGATCTGACCAGTGGCGATTTTAATTATAATATCCCGATTATGGATGTAGGCGGATATCCGCTAAACTTATCCTATAATGCCGGAATCACAACCGATCAGGAAGCATCGTGGGTAGGTCTTGGATGGAATCTAAACGTTGGACAAATCGAACGACAGGTACGTGGATTACCGGATGATTTTAGAGGCGATGTGGTTCGGTATGAAAACGACTTACGAGATAATATTACCGTGGGAACCCATTTTGGTTTTAATGCTGCTTTTGCGGGTTATGACGCTTTCAAACCCGGAGTAGGACTTGGTGTGCAATACAACAATTATGAAGGAATTACCTTTAAACCATCCTTCGGACTCAACTTTGCTTTAAGTGAAAATGTAGCGGTAGGTTTAAATTTCTCAGGTTCCGCTACCGAAGGTGCTAGTGTGACTCCGTCGGTTAGTATTTCCGCGAAATCACACAACAAAACTAAAAATACCACCACTATAAGAGATGTAGGAGTAGGGCTAGGATTTAACAGCAGAAAAGGGGTAGAGAACCTTAATATGTCGGGAAGCGTACGACGATTTAAAAACGCCTTTCTGATCTTGCCGACGGGACAAATAATAAGCGGATCAAAAAAAACTGCAAGTGGAAGTTTCGGGGGAAGTGTTTCATTTAACGATCAGAGCTATACGCCAAGTAAACGGGTAGGTTTCGAAAATACCAGCTTTACTTTTAATGGTGCTTTTGGTAGTGAATTCTTCTTGTCGGAGTTCCAGGGACAAATAACGGGTTATGGATCCTATCAGAAAGTGGCTTCACAATACCGAAACCGAAAAGAAAAGGCTTTTGGTTATGAAAATACCGAATACAAAAGAAGTCAGGCGGGTGTGATGGACTTTAACCGTGAAAACGAAAGAACCGTTACCGAAAATACAACGGCTTTACCAGTAACCAACTATACCTACGATATCTATAATATCGAAGGACAAGGGGTATCGGGAATGTTCCGTCCGTACCGTTCTCAGGTGAGTTATCTTTATAACGACAGGGTAACGGATTATGGCGATGGCGCCAGTCTTGGACTTGAAGTTGGAATTGGAAATTTAGCACACGTGGGTGGTGACTTTAAAGTGACGCCGTCCAGTACCAGTACCGGTGGCTGGGTGAACAATAATAACGTACTGCAATATTTTAATGAAAGCAGTACCGATACAAAAGCGTTGGGATATGAGCCGGTAACCTACAAATTGGTAGGAAGTATGGTAGTCGATCCGGAACAAAGTATTTATTTGAATAAAATCCATCAGGCAAAAGCCTTGCGAATCGGATTGGACGGGGGGACCCGAAACCGAATGACGACTAATAGATATTATGAAGGTTATAACGGAGTGTCCCATGTTTTCGATTCGAAAATTAAAAGAACCAAACGGTATTTGCGAAATCAGTTGGTTCATAAAGTAACCGCCGAAGAAACGGCAGGCGATCCTTTTGTGATCAAAAACGACAGTGCCAAAGTCCACCATACCGCTGGAATTAAAGTGGTACAAACCGATGGTTCTACTTATGTATATGGAAGAACAGCCTATAACATGAGAAAAGTGGAAGCCACTTTTGATGTTTCCGGCCAAACCGGAAATAACACAAACGGATTGGTGCCTTATAACGGTACAACTTCAGGGAATCATACGAGTCGGAGTGATAAATTCCTGAATAAAATTACAACGCCGCCGTATGCGCATAGTTATTTGATCACTTCAGTTTTATCGGCCGATTATGAGGATGTGGATGGCAACGGCCCAAGTCTTAACGATTTGGGAACGTTTACAAAATTCGATTATAAAACGGTTAACAATTATAAGTGGCGAATCCCGTTCCAGGCAAATATGGCTACGTATAACGAAGGACTGATTTCACATAAGGACGACCAAAAAGGAACCTATCTCTACGGGATTAAAGAGTTGACGTATCTGGATAAAATCAGTACCAAAACACATGTGGCTTTCTTTGATTTGGAAGACCGACTGGATGCTGTAGGAGTTGCGGGAGAACAGGGCGGTGCCGGTACAGAACGAATGAAACGAATCAAATCCATCCGATTGTATTCCAGACCGGAAGTAACCAATGCATCGGGTGATATTTTCGATCCGGGAATTAACAGTGCTATCAAGCCGATTAAAACTGCCCATTTCGATTATGATTATTCGTTGTGTAAAAACACACCAAACTCATTGGCTCCGGCAAAAGGAAAGCTAACGTTGAAACGGGTGTTTTTTACCTACCGCGATTCCAACATGGGAAGGTATACGCCGTATGTGTTTCATTACGGATTGGAAAAATCAAAAAACAAACCGGATAATTATACCATTACAAACGATCCTGAGAATAACCCGGATTACGATCCGAAAGGTTTTGATATCTGGGGGAATTATAAAGTGAATCCGGCCGGAAGTGGAAATCTTAATTCCGCATTGTCCAATACCGAATATCCTTTTGTGCAACAAAGTAATAAGGAATTGGCAGACAAGAATACCGGTGCCTGGACGCTAAAATCGGTTCAGCTGCCATCGGGTGGTGTGATTGCTATCGAAACGGAAAGTGACGATTATCAGTACGTTCAAAATAAAAGAGCGATGCAGATGTTTAAGGTTGCCGGTGCAGGACGCGAAATGAACCCCGGGGCAAGTGATATCACGAATACCTTATATGACGGCAATACCACCACGCCTAAGCGATATATTTATATAAAGCTTGATGATGCCAGTGGAATCAATACACGAGAGGATTTTGTACATAATTATTTGCGGGAAAATTTAGACAAAGCGATTCAATTCCGGTTTTTAATGAATATGACAGCGAATGCTTCGCAATACGAATATGTTTCCGGGTATTTTGAGATTGGAGAAACGGATACGCAAAAAATAAATGTGGTTAACATTAATAATTATGGAAAGGTAGTCGCCATTCCGTTAAAATTATTAAACCGGGATGGTTCTGGTGGTCCTGAAAATGTAAATCCGATTGCGAAAACCGGTTGGGGTTTTGGTAGAACCTATTTAAACCGAATTGTAT
Organism: Flavobacterium sp. WV_118_3; assembly: GCF_039778605.1. Classification (NCBI taxonomy): domain Bacteria; kingdom Pseudomonadati; phylum Bacteroidota; class Flavobacteriia; order Flavobacteriales; family Flavobacteriaceae; genus Flavobacterium; species Flavobacterium sp. WV_118_3. The sequence continues at coordinate 3,802,989 of NZ_CP156060.1, forward strand.
ACAGTATCGGTGGCGATAATAGTAATACCAATTTTGTTTCTATCGTAAACGACCTGTTGGGTAGTATTGAATCCATTAGCAAAATTTTTGATGGACCGAACAAAGAACTGGAAAGAAAAGGTTGTGCCCGAATTTTTAAAACCGATAAATCCTGGATCCGATTGGAAAATCCTAAAGGACGAAAACTAGGCGGTGGTCTGCGGGTGAAATCCATCCGTTTGAGTGACGAATGGGGTTCGATGCTGACTAGTACGCCATCCGGAGGAACCGATTTGTCCAGTATGGAATATGGTCAGACGTATTCGTATGATGATGATGGTGATAGTAAGGGTAATAATAAAAAATCAAGTGGTGTAGCGACATACGAACCAAACGGAAGTGCCGAAAATGCACTTTTAGAACCGTTATATCCTAAAAATGGTAGTTATGCGCAAAACATATCGGCGCCAAAAGAAAACAATTATGTGGAAAAACCATTCGGGGAAAACTTTTTCCCGGCGCCACGGGTAACCTATTCGAAGGTAACGGTGCAAAACCTGCCTCGAAAAGAAGGCAATAAAGAAGTTAAAAGACATGCTACCGGAATGGTGGTTACCAGACATTATACGACCTACGATTTCCCTACAAAAGTAGACTTTACCGATCCGGATGTGAAAAGTGATATTCCAAGTCCGAATCAACTTTTGGGTTTTGTGACACAATTGGTTAGTGTGATGGTGCGTAGCCATTTAACCATGTCACAAGGGTATTCGGTCGAAACCAACGACATGAATGGAAAAATAAAATCGCAGGAGGTATATGCCGAAGGAAATACGCAACCGATTTCGAAAGTCGAGTATAAATACAATGTTGATGCAAACGGTAATCTGGAGAATAATTTACAAACCATTAATGAAAAAGGTGAAGTAAAACCACAATTACTCGGCGTGGATTATGACATGATCAATGATTTTAACGAAAGCCGTTCCGAATCGGAGGTAGCTGGTTTCGATGGAAATTTAGCTGGTTTTATCTTGTTCGTTTATCCTGGTTTTGTAACGACCGTACTTCCTAAATATTCGTATAATGAAAGTGTATTGCGCACAGCTGTGACTACAAAGCACGTACATAAAACCGGAATATTGGTAGAGAAAATTGCCTACGATTTAGGATCGACGGTTTCGACCAAAAATCTAGCTTGGGATGCGAGTTCCGGAGATGTGATCCTGACCCAAACCACGAATGAATATAACGATCAATATTATGCTTTCACCTATCCGGCCTATTGGAAATACGACGGTATGGGATTGGCGAGTACCAATATTGGACTTGAAGGGGAATTAAAAATTAATCCGAATGCGACGGCTGATAATGTGGGTGAAGGTTCAACTTCACCAACTAACAAACCGTATTTCTGGCTTGGTGTTGGGGTCGATTTAACCAAGTATTTCCATTTGGGAGATGAGTTATATCTTAAAAACGCAACTTCATTGGAGCCTGTCGAAGGTGAAATGCAGGGGCTTGCCGCTCCCGCTCCATCGACGCCGTTATTTGTTAACCGACTTTGGGTGGTTGGTTTTAATGGCAATACCGGAATTCTTTTAATGGATAAAGATGGCAATTACTTTAATAAATGTTCCGCCTATAGTAGTATTCCGTTTAAAATTATGCGTTCCGGGTATCGAAACTTACAGGCGGCTTCGATGGCATCGATAACATTGATGAAGAATCCGATTACGATAACAGATGCTGGGAATCAGATCGGATTTCTGGATCAGAGTGTTTTACAGTATGATGGCACGTCAGGTACGAACCCTAGAATACTAAATGCCAGTGCCGTGGTGTATAACGATTACTGGAAACCACAATCGGAACATAATTTACCATATTATCCGGATCCTGCGACAAGTGGCGCTGTTGACGGACAAGGGAATCCGAATTATCCGTATGCGGTACGGGTAAATCCGTACCTATGGAACATCAAAGGCGATTGGAGAGCTCAGGAATCGTATGCCTATTTAACGAGTAGAAATGCAGCAACGACTTCGGTAAACAATCCAAGAAATGAAGGTTTCTTTGCGAAGTTTGTACCGTTTTATATATATGCTAATGGTTTGTGGACGGCCAATACGACCAATTGGAAAAGTGCGAGTAGTATCACCTTATACAGCCCGTATGGAACCGAACTGGAAAATAAAGATGCTTTAAACCGATATAGCGCCGCGCAATATGGCTATAATTATACGTTGCCGATGGCAGTGGCTTCGAATTCAAAATATTCGGAAATGGGGTTTGATGGTTTTGAAGAAACACGCCGAACAAGTAGTGTAAATCCACCGCATTTTAGTTTTAATGGGACTAATACAAACTATTCGACAAATCATTCGCACACCGGAAAGAGAAGTATCAAAGTAGCCACGGGTCAGTCGGTTAAATTAGTACGGGAAATGATTACCGCTCCGGCTTCTGTTCGCCAGGAGACTTGTCCGCCGCCGCCTAGTACGGATCCGGCAAATTGTGCCTATACATTTGAAATAGTAGGATCAGAAGGAAGTTGTTCAGGAGAAACCATAAGAAGAGTAAAGCTAACATTCCCGGCAGCTATTACAGCTACCGATATAATAGCCAGTTATATAGGTCCTAATTCCGATCCGATAGACATTACTAATATTACAGTAGATCCGAATAACAATCGAATAGTATATATCTGTGTGTCGGGGTCATTCCCTAGTGGGTTACCAGTTCCAGGTCAGACCCCTCCATCGAACTCATTAGGAAGCTATCAAGAGTTAACGGTGAGTATGGGGAATACGACTTGTTGTGTACGTCTTCGCTGTCGTAATAGTGGAGATTCAACTTATACTATAGCAGCAGATACTTGCACTAACTTTTAAATTACATTCAGATGATACGATATATTCTATTCTTTGTGCTATTGGTTAGTGTAAAACTAAATGCACAGTATTCCGACTTTACGAATTCATTTCAACCCACTCCGGGTAAATATGTGGTAAGTGGATGGATTAAAGAAATTCATCCCACGCAACAATTGACCTACACCGGGTCGATTAAAATAAGTCTGACCAATACATCGGCACCGTTGATGGCAACCCTGCATCCGGTTGGTGAGATCATCGATGGTTGGCAACTGATTACTGGTGATGTGGACATTATTTTTGAACCCGCTACGGTTCCAAAACTGGAAATCGAATTGGTTTGTTCGAATACCGCTACCGAATGCTATTTTGATGACATCCGTTTTCACCCGTATAACGGATCGATGAAAAGTTTTGTTTACGATGAACAAACCCAACGTTTGATGGCTGAACTCGATGAAAACAATTACGCCACTTTTTACGAATACGATCTGGAAGGCGGTTTGATCCGGGTTAAAAAAGAAACCGAAAAAGGAGTGTTTACCATACAGGAAACAAGAAGTAACAGTATTAAACAAAATTAAATGCTCATGAAAAAGACGCTACTATTCTATTTACTGTTCGTTATGGCACTGCCTACTTTTTCGCAGGGGAAAAAAGCGGTGGAAGAACTGTTTGATAAGGTTGAAAAAAAATATAAATCCGAAAAAAGTTATTGTTATCAGTCAACCTATAATTTTTATAGCACGGCTACGGCTACCAAACCGATTGAGACCTATACCGGAACGATCTATAAAAATAATACCGTAAGCTACCAGCAAATTAAAGATAATGAGTTTGCCAGTTTCGGAACGAATAACATCATGATCAACCATGAGGAAAAAATATTGCAGATTGGTAAAGTGGAAAACAACAATTCGCCCATTGCCTTACAATCGTTTCTGAAACTATTTCCGGATTACTCGTTCAAGCAGGATAAAACCTATTATATCTGTGAGCTAAAATCAGGAAAGTATTCCCAGGTTGCCATGGACCGATTGATCATCTATATCAATAAAACCGATTACAGTCTGGTAAAACAGGAGTTTTATTTTGTGGGTGAAAAAGAATTTGTGATCAAGAATAAGAAAACAAAAATAAAAAATCCAAAACTGGAAGTACGCTATCAAAAGAATTCGAAATGCAAGGAAATCAAGCAACAGGATTTTTTTACGGTTAAAGACAAAAAGTTTATCGTTACCGGTAAATTAAAAAATTATAAGGCTATAACATTATAAATAATATGAATACAGTATTAGGCAGGTTATTGAGTATTATTACCCTCTTTTCCACCATTTTTGCTACGGCACAGGTCGAGGAAAAGGACTATCCTTTGGCGCCGATTCAACTAAACGGTTTTACACAGCTGGCTACGGTAGTGGATCCCGAAGCCGGATGGGCCAATCAGCACAATAAAGATCCGTATTGCTATGCCCGTTTACGCGTAGACAATACCATGGCACCGTACCAATGGTATGAATTTAAGGCGAAGTTTACGGTTACACCGCTTATGCCGGATGGTTCTATAGACGAATCGGTTGCGCCAAGAGAAGAAACGCTGGCGGTTTCGTATAGCCCGCATGGTGCGTCGGTTATCAATACCTTGTTTACGGACATTAATTTTTTACAGGTTAAAAACCGATTCGGAATCAAAATCAGCCTGATCCCGGGGTCTGTCGAATACAAAGATATGGTCAACAATACCACGTCAAATTATATCCCTGAAAATATATTTTTGGATTTGGGATTAAAGGTAAAACGCTATTATACGGTTTCCGATCAGGTACCGAATCCGATGGCGACGATAACGAATCAGTTGGATTCGTCAACCGGAGCTATGGTGCCAGGTTCGATTAAAATAGAATGGCAAAAACTGGCCGGGGCACTCGAGTATGAACTGGAATGGACCTGGATCGATTCGTATGCTGCGACCAATGTGACCGATAATTTACCGGCGGGTGCGATCAATTTTAGCGATCGTGATTTTGAATTAAACAATACCCGAATCAGTACCAAATCGAATTCCTATGAAATCCCATTGCTGTATGCCAAAGGGTATTTAATTTATCGCGTTAGAGCTGTTGGTTTGCATCCTACTGTTTTTAAAGGAAAGTATTACGGTAAATGGAGTTCCGAAACGGGGGGGGCTAAAACTAAAGTTTCCGACTGGACTCATGTTGCTCAGTTATCCGAACACGAAAAAAGCAAAAACTGGCAATTGCAGGTTAGTTATGCTGAAAACGGAAAAAAGAAAGAAGTGATCAGTTATTTCGACGGATCCTTGCGTAACCGACAAACGGTGACCAAAATCAATACCGATAAAAATGCAATTGTTGGCGAAGTGGTGTACGATGCACAGGGAAGACCTGCTGTTGAGGTATTGCCCACTCCGACCAATGAGAATAGTATTCGTTATTTTAAAAACTATAATACCGTTCAAAGCGGTACGCCGTATTCCTTTAGGGATTTTGATTTTGATGACAGTTCCGATCCGACGAATTGTACTATACAGGTCAATAAAATGGACTTGGGATCGGGTGCCGCACGATATTATTCGGCCAATGGACTAATCGATTTTCCCAACAGTATCAATCAGAAATACGTTCCGGATGCCGAAAATCATCCTTTTTCACAGATAGAGTATACGCCCGACAATACCGGACGTATTGCCCGAAAAGGCGGTGTTGGGGTAAACCATCAGTTAGGATCGGGACATGAAATGCGGTATTTGTATACGGTTCCAACCGATAAAGAACTAAACCGTTTGTTTGGGTATAGTGTTGGTGATGTATCGCATTATAAAAAGAACATCGTGATCGATCCGAATGGACAGGTATCGGTGAGTTACATCGATCCGCAGGGAAGAACGATTGCTACGGGATTATCCAATGATCCGAAAGATAATCTGGATAAATTGACCGATTCGGCAAACGACAACCCAATGCACGGGATGATGAGCGATAACCTGTTAAGTCAGAACCGACTGGAATCAACCGGTAATTTCCCGGGGAACGACGACCGTTATATTGTTTCCAAACAACTGGCTGTTGGAGGTGATAATATTGCTTATGAATTTGATTATAATGTAAAGCAAACACAGCAATTCACACCATCCAGTCCGTTAACGTGTACCCTGCCGACCTATCCTTTTGTATATGATTTGGTGATCAAATTAACAGACCAATGTCAGGTCGATAAGATCAATGTTGAAAAAATCAAATTGGGTGGTTCCGGAGGAGCTTTTCCATATCAGTCGAATCCAGGTGACTTTAATCAGGCGCTGGCTTCGGGTTCGTATGCGCTTTCAAAAGAACTGAAAGTCAATGCGGAACAACTCAATACGTATGCAACGGAATATATCAATAAGCTGAAAAATAAAGATGATCCTTGTTATATCAATCCGAATCAGTTCTCTCCGAACATTTTATTAGATATGTGTAATATGGATTGTACCAGCTGTACGGCAGCATTGGGCACGCAATCCAATTATATCCTGAATGCGTTAAGTACGTTTTACAGTGTTCCGGTAAGTACGTTTAGTTTACCGTCAACACTTGCGCCACCGATTGTGGTAACGATTACCGGTAATCCGGCTATCGATCAGAGTCAGGCCAATGGTCTTGCGAATCGTTTTTTCAGAGAATGGCAATTGTTAAGACAGGAGTGCGCGCAATTGTGTACACCGGAAGCGCTTTATGATTCCAGTTGTACGGTTAATGAGCAAACCTTATTAAGCGATGTGAGTCCTTTTGGACAATATGGAAGCACGAAAGCAACCATTACGAATGCAGACGGACAAGTGGTGCCCAACCCGGATTTTGAAATCAGTGTTTTTAATCCGGACAGTAAATTATACGCGAATGGAACCGTAACAGGACATCATTGGAAAAATCCAACGACGCCTTATAAAGATATCGATGGGAATGATGCTTTTGTTAATGTTGTAGTAAATGCAAACGGAACGACTACGCCAGCATCCACAGGACAAGTGCTTTCGGCAACGATTAACGGTGAGAACATTCGTAGAGTACGACCGCAACAGTTGGTGAATTATGAGGACTTCGCTGATGCCTTTGGTCCCGGTTGGGCAAAATCGCTAATCGCGTACCACCCGGAATACAATTATCTGGTGTATAACAAAGCGATTTGTAATCTGACGAAAAGTGTCGGGGGAACACTATTAAATTCGGATGCTTACGATAGTTACCTGCAAAGCGTAACCACGTTTAATGATGCCGTGACTAAAGGTTTAATTGGAAGTACGCTTGCAACGAATAGCGGTATTTATACATTAGATCCGTATTTTCAACAATTGCCAACCGGTTTTGAAAGTGCTACACTATATGGTTACCGAATCGGTATTATGCAGGAGGCTATTAATTCCGATTATATGGCAGAAGGTTCGACCTCACTGAAATTATATGAGGCCGCTTTACAGATGGTTTACTGTAATCCATTGGTACAATGTACGCCTCCAACGTCTATTTCTTCTTTAACAGCAGATCAAAAAGATATGTTTTGGAAGACGTATAAAAATCTTTATTTGGGTTTAAAATCGAACATAAAACACGTTTTTAGTAATATCTATGCTATCGAAAAAGGAACCTATAACGGTTGTATCGGTGGTGTATTGAATTATTCGGTTACGAATGTACTATCGGATAATTTCTCTCAGAAAGCCAGTTTATTTAATTACATCTATAGTATCGCGGTGCCATCACTTTGTGCAAGCTCGAGCGGTATTTTATATAAAGAAAAAACAAAACGTTTTATTCCGGTCGATTTCGGGTACGATTCCGGAGTAAGTCCGTTGACAGCGCTAAACCAGTTACAGGCGCAAAACGATTACGAATATTATGCGCAAACCGGGAATTGCCCGTTACTTTTTGACTTTGATCATTTCTTAAATGGATTTTTTAAAGATCCGGCATTTAGCAGTCAGAATATTACAGCCTTGTCCAGCCGACCTTTTGTTGGGCAATATGTAACACCCGATTTGATCAAAGCTTTAGGGTCGGCAATTGTTCCGTTAACTTCATTGAACATTAGTACGGCAACGGCCAATAATACCCTAACGATTAACTTTAGCGCTAGTCCGTCGCAACCGTTTTGCGGCACGACAGTTAAGGTCGATTCTGCTACCTATACCTGGGCGAATTATAATACGACCTGGAAGATTAGTAAAATCAAACAGTTTTATTACGATGCGACGGCTTCCGTACCGGCAAACCGGGTGTATGCTTATAGAGCTGTGGCGGAAATTTTAGTAAGTGGAGCCACAAAAGAAGTGATCCTTTACGGAACGACTTGCGCCGCTATCGGAGCCTGTAGTACCAATCCGAATAATCAGGAGGGACAAGTGTTAGATCCGAATTTAGGAACTGCTGCAGGTGGACATGGTTGTGCGAAACAATATAAATTCCGTCAGGCTTTTGTAGCGTTTATCAATGCGTTAAAACAATCAGGGGAGTTGCAAAGTGCAACACCTGTTAGTTTAGAGAATGTACCGGCGTATAAAAATTCGTATCTGGCGACGTTCTTTAATGAACCAACCAATTCTCCGATCCTAACAACATGGAAGAGTGTTAACAATGTTACGGAATGGAGTTATGCCATGATGCGAGGCGACGAACAGATTTTTACATTGGATCAGATACCGAGTATTGCTGCATTCATTGAGTCGTCGTATCCGATTAGTAATATGACAATTGTCAGTGGTTCTTTTACACAAATGGCTACGCTTTATACTACGAATGCGTCGGGTGTTATTCAATCGATAACAGGACGATTTAAACCGCCTTTGAATTATAACGATGCCGACTGTAACGTATGTATTCCACAGCCGGTTGCTCCGATTGCCTGTGATGCTAAAAAAGCCGATTTCTTAGATTTTATACTTCACGGAGGACCAAACAATGGGCCGCGTATTACGGGGTATACCATTGAAGCCGGGGAGTTTGATAATTTCTGTACGAGTAACTTGCAATATCTTGTTGATAGTTATAAATATTACTGTAATGAGTTAAACGTTACGTCATCGTACGACTTTAACTTTAGAACGATTGCAGAATTTGGAAATACCTATTTGCATTATGGGTATTATCATGATGCCGCTCATAATATGCTTACTGCGATAGATGCTTATAAATTATATTATGCCGATAATGCCAACGATGTGGATTGTCTAAACTGGAACAACTGGGTAAATACAGTCTACCGCGCTGCCAATCCGGGCATCTGTCCTCCGGCGGTGATGAGTGTCGTTTCTCCAATGGTGCCTGTAGACACTGACGGTACCTGTGAGCATTTAATCAAAAATCTAAATGAGACCTATCAGCAGGAAGCCTATGACAATTACTTGGAATCGTTGCGTAAAAAATTCATAAAAGAATACATTACAAAAGCAATGGCAACGGTTCAGGAGAAATTTGATATGAATTATTTTGATAAAGAATATCAATATACCTTATACTATTATGATCAAGCTGGAAACTTAACACAAACCGTAGCTCCGGAAGGCGTAAAACGATTTACACCGAGTGAGATCAATACCAAAAATGCGGCGATCAATGCTTTTAGAAATTCTTTTGATCCATTGGCGCCTGCCCCTGAAAATACGGCTTTACAGCCACAACATACGCTTAAAACGCAGTATCGTTACAACACCTTAAACCAATTGGTGTGGCAAAAAACACCGGATGGTGGCGAAACGCGTTTTGCCTATGATGATTTGGGACGAATAATCGCGTCTCAAAATACAAAACAATACGAACAGTATAGTACTGCCAGAGGATTTAGTTATACAGAGTATGACAATTTGGGTAGGATTACAGCAGCCGGTCAAATCTTTGTAGGTGCACAACCGGATCAATATGGAAGTGCCTATTTTATCTCCGATGAAGGAAGATTGATGAGGTCGTATCTGATTAATAGTGTTGTAACCCATCAGGTAGCTAATAATTTTGCAGATCTAGGGTTTATGAGAATGGAAGTAACCCGTACGGTTTATGGTGAAGATCCTATGCTGGAAATGTATCCAGAAGAAAGAAGAGCCTCCGATTTCTTCTATTCCAATTATAATCCACAAACGAGTAGAAATAGAGTTGCCGGTGTATTTTACTATGACGAGTTTTCTCCGGATGGCGAGTTGGATTATCAAAATGCGATCTTGTATAACTACGATATACACGGCAACGTAAAAGAAATGGTGACCTATTTGGCTACTTTAAAAGATTATAGTTGTGATCCAAACGTAATCGCCGATACGAATTTGACGCTGAAAAACGACTGTGAGTTTCATATTAAGCGGGTGATCTACGATTACGATCTGATCAGCGGAAATGTGAATTCGGTTACCCTTCAACCGGGTAAAGTCGATCAGTTTATCCATAAATACGAATACGATGCCGATAATCGTATTGTGAATGTTAAAACTTCTCCGGATGGTCTTGTTTGGGAAAATGATGCCAACTATCAGTATTATGCACATGGGCCGTTAGCACGTGTGGAGTTAGGAGACAAAAAAGTACAGGGTATCGATTACGCCTATACCTTACAGGGATGGCTAAAAGCCGTAAATGGTGAGAATCTGACTTTGCCGGAACATGAAATGGGTCAGGATGGAATGGCTTCCAGATTGAATGTCAATAAAGATGCTTTTGGTTATTCGCTTAACTATTACGAAGGTGATTATAAGGCCGTTACGACAGACGATACCGGAGACGAAAATTTTAAACCGTTGATGTTTAGCCGTAACGGAAATATTGCGACCAATACTAGAAATCTGTTCAATGGAAACATCAAACAGATGACCACCGCTATTCGTACGAATAGAGAAGCGTTGTTGGATGTTCAGAAAAACAGTTATACCTATGATCAGTTAAACCGTATTACCGGAATGACATCTGCAGCTATAAAACCGGATGCTTTAGGAGTGGCCGATGTGAATAACGAAAGTTATAGTTCCAGCTATACGTACGATCGAAACGGAAACCTGAAAACACTCCTCAGAACCGCTCCGGATCAGAATGGGGCTTTCCGAAAAATGGATGAATTAGTATACCATTATTTACCGGGTGATAACAAGCTTCGCTTAGTGGAAGATAAAGCAGGTTTCTCCGGATTGGCGACTAACGAACTGGGCGATCAGATACAGCAATTGGCTGATTTAGGAATTGTGTATAACATTAATAACCTGAATACACATAATTATATCTATGATCAAATTGGTCAGCTGGTCGAAGACAAAACCGAAGGTTTAAAAATTGACTGGCGTGCCGATGGTAAAGTCAAAAGAATAGAGAAGTTTAAAAATAATGTTCAAACCATTATCTATTTTGAATATGACGGTTTAGGAAACCGGATTTCGAAAAGTGTTTATGACGGTTCCTTTGGCGATCCGGTTACGAACTCCGATTATTATGCCAGAGATGCTCAGGGGAATGTATTGGCGGTTTACAAACGGGTTCAGATTTCAAATAGAAATGGATACAACAGTAATTACTCCATTAAGGAACACCATCTTTTTGGTAGTAGCCGATTGGGTATGGAAGAAAAACTGATTGGATTGTATAAATACAAAAAACCGGAAATTATTGGTCCGTTAGGAATGACGGCGCAGTCCGGTGCTATGGCCGCTACAACAAGCGTTCCGAGTGTACTGAGTGTATCCGATTTGAAAATTTATTCCTTAAAAGTAACACCGTCTACGAATGTGACGTGGAATGAACCGTATTTATATGGGATTAACCCTAATTTTAATGAATTTAATTTTAAAACGAAATTCAAACTTGATCAAACTACAGCGCCGGCTCCTTCCACGTTAATCGGTCAGGTAGAAGTGATGGGTCAGGGGACGTATGTTGATGATAACAAAACAATTGTACGTCCGCCATTAAATGTGATGTCAAACGTAGACATTGAAGCCGATGGAACGATCACCAGAACAGTAGCGGGCGATAGTTGGGGTACTGTTGGTGGTTCGACACCGTATCTTTTAACAGGTGACGGTTATGTAGAGCGAACTATAAAAGGAACTTTGGCATCCAATGAATATGTGATGTTAGGATTGTCGTATTCCGATCCAAACGTACATTATAATACGATCAACTATTCGTTCTACACTTTCGGATCCAGTATCTTGTATGCGTATGAGAATTCCGTACGCTATACATTACCTACAGGTGGCGATGTTTTCGCTATTGGTGACAAGTTACGAATCGAAAGAAAAGAAGGTAAAATCCGATATTTCAGAAATGAAACCTTGGTACGAGAAATTGTAGAATCGCAACCGGGTCAACCCATGTTGGTCGACTTTGCGATGTATCGAGGTCAGACGAAGATCTATGATTTAAAAGTCGTAAAATATAAGAATATTCCTTATGTCGACGCAAACGAAACGATCATCAAGCCACAATTATATAATACCCAGAATATTGCGGTAGATGCGGCCGGAAAAATTACCAAAACCAGTGCGCCTACCTGGGATGCAGTTGGAGCAACGGCCAATGTTTTAACGGGTAATGGTTATGTAGAAAGAACAGTAAGCGGAACATTGGCATCCAATTATAATGTGATGTTGGGATTGTCGTATACCGATGCAGGTACCTCCGGTGTAAACTCGGTTAGTACGATCAATTATGCCCTGTATACTTACGAAGATAGTAGAGTAATTGCCTATGAAAGTTCGGCTTCCGGAATAAATCTAAATGCAAATTATGCTTTAGGTGACGTTCTGCGAATTGAACGGATTAATGGAAAAATAAAATATTATAAAAACGGACTACTGTTACGATCGACATCCGAATCGGCTCTTAATATCGGAAAACCATTGCTTGTCGATTTTATTCTGTGTACGCAAAATACGAGTATTTATAATCTGAAAGTAGTCAATTATGATGCGGTACCGCTATTGGAAAACCAATATGCGATTACCAAACCACCATTAACCGCCTCACAAAATATAAATGTTGATGCGAATGGGAAAATTACCAAAACGATTCCGCTGGCTTGGGATACGGGAGGCGAAACGGCCAAAATGCTGGTAGCTAATGGTTATGTAGAGCGAACGATTGGGGGGGCCTTGGAATCGAATTATAGGGTGATGTTAGGATTGTCCTACCAACCGAGTACAAATGTTGCAAACTATATCAATATTAATTATGGCTTGCTTAGTTTTTCGGATGGTAAGCTTCGAGCGTATGAAAATGGTAACCTGCAACAACTATCGGCATCATTTCCAGCGGAGACTATTATGTTTAAAGTAGGAGATGTGTTTAGAGTTGAACGCTTAAATGGCAAAATTAAATTCTATAATAACGGCATTCTACTACACACATTGAATGAGCCCGCAGCAAATGCCGGTCAGCCAATGTTAGTAGGTTTCACAATGGGAGATATGGATGCTGCTATCTACAACCTAAAAGTGGTCAACTATGTGATGCCGCAGCAAATTAAGGAAGGCGATATCAAAACCGGAGTACAATTGTTTGCCGACTATCAGAACGGTACTTTTAAACCAAAAGCGGTTGTAACCAAAGAGGTATATGCCAATGGCGTGACAACCAAAAAACAATATACCATAGCCAACCTTTCCGGTTTAGCCGTAAGTGCAGCCGAAATGAAAGAAAAAGGAATGGACGTTTCTTTTGGCGGTAAAATAACACAGCTGCTAGGTTCGGATGTTATCGATGGTGGCATGGCGGTGAACGGAAGTGCAAATACGACGTTCAATACCAATGCGACCACCACCACATCGGGAAGTGCTTTAACGGCTCCGGCTTCAAAACTGGGCACCGCGGCATTCGATATCTGTAGTATTAACTATACTTTTGGAAGTCCGATTAACACCTTAACCCGTGAGTTTGATTTTAACCATAACGTAGGCGCAGGATTAAACAATCCGCCGGTGTCGACATCCGGAAATATTACGATGACGGTTACGCCGGGTACGGTTCGGGTGTTAGGGCCGTGTTTGATGGATACCGATGGCGACGGATTGTATGATATCTATGAAGATGTAAACAATGATAATAACCTGGCCAACGATGATACCGACGGTGATGGCGTGCCAAACTATCTGGATCTGGACGACGATGGCGACGGTTATGCGACCTGGGAAGCGATTGAAGGCGCCGATCCGAACGGCGATCACAATCCATCCGATGCCATTGATACCGATGGTGACGGAATTCCGGATTATTTAGACAAGACCAGTGGAAATTATCCACATAACGGACTGATCGCCTATAAAAAATATGTAAATTTGACTGGCGACAAGCGTTACGAGCTATCCAATCATTTGGGTAACGTATTGGTGGTGATCAACGATAAAAAGATACCGGAGTTTGAAAAAGTGGATACTCCGGAGAGTGGTTTAGTTGCCTTTAATGCCGACGTTCTTAGTTATTCGGATTATTATCCGTTTGGAATGCTCCAGGAAGCCCGACAGGGTTCCAAAGCGAATTATCGTTATGGATTCCAGGGTCAGGAAATGGATAATGAAATTAAAGGTGAAGGGAATTCTCTAAACTATACCTTTAGAATGCACGATCCTAGAGTGGGAAGGTTTTTTGCGGTGGATCCTTTAGAAAAGAAATATCCAAATTACTCACCGTATAGTTTTAGTGGAAACAAAGTGATCAATAGTGTCGAAATTGAAGGACTTGAAGATTCGTTTTATATGCTTGGTAAAAAAGAATATGAAGGGAAGACTTATTTTGAGTTGATTAATGTTTTAGAGATAGGAAGAGATGTTGAGTTAATTACTGGTACTAAGATGAAAACCGCAACTGCTGATAGAGCTTATGTTTACGGTTCTGATGGTCATTGGCATAAAATGTCAGATGAACACAGAAATATGGCTTTAAATAATCTTGGTGACACAAGTAGGGAGATATTTAGTCAACTGAATAAAGGAGATATTGCTGATAAGGAATTCGAAACGGCTTCAAAATTGAAGTCACTAGAGAGAATTGGGAATACAGCGTCAGCAGCTATTGGTCTTGCGTATATTGGTCAAGCTTTAAAGGATATAAAAGGAGTAAAATCTTTAGTAAATACATTAGGAAAAGGTAATTTAAGGGAGCAATATACCGATGCAGTATCAAATCTTAAAAATGTTGCTGAGAGACTTTTAAAATCTGGAAAATCTGAAAGTTCTGTTGCTCAAAAAGTTCATGGGATGAGAAGGTCTCTAGGAGAATTATTTAAAGATGCTACACCAGAAGATTTAAGGTCATTTATTCATAAGTTTAATGAAAAAAGGTATGGGGATAAATTAGGTCCTACTTATGAAGCATTAATAAAAGGAGGTAAAACAGATGCACAAATTATAGAAAGTGCTTCAAGACCTTTAGGAGATAAGGAAGCTTTAGGTAAGGCTTTATATAAAGAGTTTGGCGATGAGATTAAGCCAATTTTAGAAAAATATGAAATGATAAAATAATGAAAATTACAGCTAAACAAATTTTAAATGTCAGTAATAAGTATGTTATTGAGACTGATAACATGTCATTTGTAATGAATGAAGATTCTATTGAAGATATAAATAATTATCCAGAGGCGGGTTCTTTCGATTATCTCAACGAGGAGTTGATAATGCTAATTTCATTTAATAAATACATATATGTTTTTTATGATAATCTTTTTCATCATTTTGAAAAAGATAAACTTAAGGTGAACTATTCTGTTCTTGATAATGTAGCTAAACTTAGTTTTGAAGATATCGTAAATAATAAAATTTATGAAATAAATTACTCGATAAAAGATATGGAAGAAATCTCTTCAATATATTACACAGAAGAGGAAGAAGATGTTAATTTTGGATTATGGCTCTATAATGTATTGAACAACAGTGAGAGAATCCAAATTATTAAAGAGTATTCTCCTCACTCAGTATAAGCAGTGGACTGGGTAATGTATCAAATGTGTTGGTGAAGTATTTTTCCTCCTGATCGCTCGAATTTACCCCGATCGCACAGATTTGTAATCCGTGCAAATAAATAAAATAAGAACTCCTAACTACTACAGTTAGGAGTTCTTGGTTTATGTAGGGTTAGTTCTTTGTAGAAATATGTAAATTTGACGGGCGATAAGCGTTACGAGTTATCCAATCATTTGGGTAACGTATTGGTGGTGATCAACGATAAAAAGATCCCGGAGTTTGAAAAAGTCGACACCCCGGAGAGTGGTTTAGTGGCCTTTAATGCCGACGTTCTTAGTTATTCGGATTATTATCCGTTTGGAATGCTTCAGGAAGCCCGACATGGTTCCAAAGCGAATTATCGTTATGGATTCCAGGGTCAGGAAATGGATAATGAAATTAAAGGTGAAGGGAATTCCCTTAATTATACCTTTAGAATGCACGATCCTAGAGTGGGTAGGTTCTTTGCAGTGGATCCGTTGTCTAAGGATTACCCTTTTTATTCACCTTATCAGTTTAGTGGTAATTCACCATTAATTGGTGTTGATATGGAAGGCTTAGAATTGCAAGTTAGTAATACTACTTTTACGATGAAGCAAAATACAGGGACAGCTGTTTTAACGGCCGAGGCTGATTTTAATTTAAAAATAAAAGTTCTAAATTTAACGGGGAAAAATTTAATCGGAACTCAACAAGTTTTTGATTTTGCTAAAACAAGGGCTTCTAATGTGTATTCTGATAAGACTGGAACTGGTAACTTTGAGATTATTTTTGGAGATAAAGGCCAATTGTTAAAAAGGCCAATTAATTATAAAGTAAACGCAAAAATTGATGAATTTTCAGTTGGTTTTGTCAACGTTAATTCAATAAAAGATATAAAAGATGGTGATTTAGTGTTAATATTAGCAGATAAAACACTCAAAGCTGGTAATGAACCTAATGCATATGTTAATTGTCCAGGGTGTAATGTTATGATAATAAATATTGGCGCACCGGAGTATAATATTTCAAAAACCGCAAAAGAAATTGATTTTAACGGACAAACATCAAAAGCTCAGAGAATAGGTAAAACAATTGTTCATGAAATTGGACATTTTTTAGGGTTGATAGATCAGTATATTTCTGGTGCTGGACCTAAAAAGGGGTATGAAAAAAATGTTATGGCTGATTCAACACAGTCAGGTATAACGCAGGCTCAAATTGCAGAAATTCTTAATGATGTGTTTTTTGAAATAAGACTAAGAAAGCATAATGAGACAAAAGGATTAAAAGACGTAGAAGAAACAAAAAAACAAGTACAAGAAGTTTTAAAAAATGAAAACCTTACTAAATAAAATATTATTTTTTCTTTTCTTTATTTCTCTCTATTCATGTAGTAAAAATGAAAAGAATGAGAACGAGTATTCTAAAATAATAAACTCAAAAGAGTTGTTTTCTACTCAAGATAGTAAAGGGAAATTATTATCAGGGTCAAATTTTTATTTTGACAAAAAAGGAGATTTAATAACAAGTTTTATTTATTATGAGAATAATGATTCTATATTCCATTATGAAATGAAGGTTATTAATTCAAAAGGCCAAATCGTGTATTTTGGAGAATATAAGAACGGAGAAATATTAAGAGAATTTGATAGTTACATATTTGAGAAAGTTGATAAAGTCAATGGAGCTTTTTTATATGAGAATTATTGTAAAAAATGCCATTTTCAAGATAAAAGAGGAATAGGAAAATCAATGTGGGAGTTGAAAAGAATAAATAAAGAGATGTTATATAAAAAGATTGAAAATCATTCTGTGTATGATACACTGTCCTATTTGACCGATAAACAAATTTTATCATTAGTAGAGTATTTGGGCAAGTAGCAGAACTCAGATAGTGCGGATTTGTAATCCTTGTATAAATAAAGCAAAAAACCTAACCGTAACGGTTAGGTTTTTTGTTTTATAAATGGCCGCTTACTCTATAAAAACATGTAAATTAGCCGTGCTACAAACGTTACGAGCTATCCAATCATTTGGGTAACGTATTGGTGGTGATCAACGATAAAAAGATCCCGGAGTTTGAAAAAACAGACATGCCAGAAACCGGTTTAGTAGCTTTTAATGCCGACGTTCTTAGTTATTCGGATTATTATCCTTTTGGAATGCTCCAGGATGCAAGACATGGTTCTAAAGCAAATTATCGTTATGGGTTTAATGGAATGGAGAAAGATGATGAGTTAAAAGGTGAGGGGAATAGTTATGATTTTGGAGCTAGGATGTATGATTCGAGAGTGGGAAGGTGGTTTGCTGTTGATCCACTAGCTCATAATTTTCCATTTGAATCACAGTATGGATTCACAAGTCAAAATCCTATTATTTATAATGATCCTGATGGGAAAAACAAGTATCTTACCATAAATATACTTGATGAAAATACTGGTATAAGAACAGAAATTAAAATTGTTATAGATACGGAGACTTTGCAAAAAGTAAGACGTGATGTAGGTCCTAAAGGGCATGCTGAATATGTTTATGATTGGCATGATATAAATATTATTCATAATGTTATAAGAAAAAAAGATGGTTCATTTGAAATGGATGGCAATGCTAAAAAAGTCTTAGGGGATAAAAAAACGACTACGCCATTTGACTGGGGAGAATCATACGCTAATACACAAGCACAAGTTTTCTCGCTTATGGAAGAGAAACCATCAAAATGGTCTGGAGGAATAGCGTGGTATTCAAAAAATGGACAAGGAGAAGAGGTTAGGATTGGAAAAAAAGAAAATGTTCAATTTGAAGAAGGAGATGGTTTGATATCACTTATTAAAGGCGGAAGAAATATAGGTTTTAATGGGCCAAAATCTTTGGAGAAAGTATTGGATAATGCAACTTTGGATAAAATTCATAAAGTAGCGAAAAAAATAGCTGAAGGTATGAAGCTCGGAATGACAATAGCTAAAACATCAGAAAAGATTCAGAAGAAAAACGATAAAATTTTACAAAAAAAACGTGAATTTGGCGCTCAAAATGCAAAACATGAATCATCTAATGACGCATTTAGATTGTCAGAACCAGATAGTGTGACTAGAACCTACTATAATAAAGACGGTGATCAGATGAATTCAGAGCGAATTAAAAATCCAATTAGAGAATGAGTAGTATATTAAAAAAAGGAGTCTTTATAATATTGTTTGGAATATTTTCATGTGCTAAAAACAAGGAAAATATTATACGAAAATTTTCCTTTAATGATGGAATTCTTTCTGAATATGAATATGTCATAAAAGATGGAGATACAATATTACACGGAAAAGTAAATCTTTTTGATATAAATGGAAATGAAATCGGTAATGGCATATATAAGAATGGGAAGTTAAATGGGGAATATATCACTTATTTCAAGAATGGGAAATTTAGAGAGATTAGACATTACGAAAATGATACAATTGTTGGAGATCGAATTTATAATTTTGAGAATGGTAAAATACGAAAATATATCTACCATGATAAAAAAGGAGAAGTTGCATTTATAGTTAGGTTTGACGAAAAAGGAAATGTTCAAAGTTATGAGGGGCATCCGCTAGTTGATATTGAATACTTTGGTGTAAAAGATTTGAATTCATTAAAGATAGGGGATACATTAAAATATGGTTATATTTTAGCTAATATTCCAACAGCAAAAAGCTCGTTAAGAATAAAACTTTTGGATTTTGATAATAGTATAACATTGCGGAGAATTGATAGTAAGAGAAGAAACACCATTAAGGTTCAAGAGTTAGTAGTTAAAAAAGGTAAAAACTCTATTCGAGCTATATTGAAAAATGAGTTTAATGATTCCTTAAAAACGAGTATCGTTGATTCTTTACGATTCGATTTTCTTGTTGAGAAATGATGATATAGAACCCCGAAAGCGCGGATTTGCAACCCCGATTGCGTGGATTTGTAATCATAAGTGTCCCCGATAGCGCGGATTTACTTCGTCAGTTCGGCTAAAGCCTCGGGTGTAATCCGTGTAAATAAATACAAAATAACTCCTAACTACTACAGTTAGGAGTTTTGTTTTAAATAGGTAGCCACCTATAAAAAATATGTAAATTTGACCGGTGACAAGCGTTACGAACTATCCAATCATTTGGGTAATGTATTGGTGGTGATCAACGATAAAAAGATCCCGGAGTTTGAAAAAGTCGATACTCCGGAGAGTGGTTTAGTAGCCTTTAATGCCGACGTTCTTAGTTATTCGGATTATTATCCGTTTGGAATGCTCCAGGATGCCCGACATGGTTCCAAAGCGAACTATCGTTATGGATTCCAGGGACAGGAAATGGATAATGAAATTAAAGGTGAAGGGAATTCTCTAAATTATACCTTTAGGATGCATGATCCTAGAGTGGGTAGGTTTTTTGCTGTGGATCCGTTGTCAAGAGATTATCCTTTTTATTCGCCTTATCAGTTTAATGGTAATTCTCCTATAATGTCTGTTGAACTTGAAGGCTTAGAACCAAGTGCTGATCCTAACCAAAATCAGCAAACCACGTCTGAAATATGGGTGAATAAAGATGGCAGTACAACTACAAAACTTGATGAGGTTGTAATTAAGTTACAGCCTAAAACCGAATCAACTGCTGATAAAATAAATATTTGGGTTGATAAAAATATTGGGCAAGTTTCTAGGTCAATTGCAGGAAAAATAAATAATCTTGTGGATGATAATCTTGCTAAGCCAGCAAGAGATTTTACGGAGTCAACTAGTTTATGGGCTACTAATTACAGTGCAGCTCACTCAAGCATTGGTGCCGGTAAAGTCTGGAGAGATCACATGGGGCCAGTTGAAGATTTATACAAAATCGGATTTGGTCCAACTGGTGTAGGATTAATGGGGATTAGAACAACCTCTGCTAGAAAAGTTGTACTTAAGACAATTGAGCATGCTGATGATGCAATTTCGAAAGGTCAAGGTTATATTTGGAATCTAGGAGATGCAGTAGTTACTAAAAGTCATCATAATTGGAATAAGGTTTTTGGTAATAAATCTATTTCTTTTTCAGATGTTGAGCCTTTTGTGAAAGAGGCTGTAGAAAAAGGAACTTGGAATGTGACGAATGTGATACGAGGAAAAAAAGGAATACCTGTTGGAGATAAATTAGAATTGATCCAAGAGGTAGAAGGGCATCAAATTTGGGTTGGAGGTATGAAAGAACATTCAACAGGGAAGATTTATATTAATAATGCAGCTGTAAAATAATGAATACAAATATGTTTAATGAAGCAGAAGATTTGTTTACTAAAGGCAATTTTATAACGTCTTTTAATTTATTTAAATCTCTTACTGAAAGTAGTGAATTTACTGATCTTGAAAAAGCGGAGGCTTTCAATATGATGGGAGTAATTATATTATTTGACCCATTGATTGATATTGAAGATGAAACAGGGTTGAAATATTTTAAAAAGGCATTGGAATTAGATGATGAAAATGTAGGAGCACTTTTAAATGTTGTGGAAAATTTCGGTTTATCTGTTAATAATCATAAAGATACTGTTTTCTTTAATTTTGCTTTAAGTCAATTAAAAAAAATTAATTACGATTTTAGCGAAAATGAAAAGAAAATGATTTTAGATAAACAGAAAAATATAAACACCAATAGTACTGATTTGTAATCTGTGTAAGTGACAAACTTCATCCGATTGCGCGGATTTACTTCGTCTGTTCGGCTAAAGCCTCGGGTGTAATCCGTGCAAATAAATAAAATAAGAACTCCTAACTACTACAGTTAGGAGTTCTTGGTTTATGTAGGGTTAGTTCTTTGTAGAAATATGTAAATTTGACCGGCGACAAGCGTTACGAGCTATCCAATCATTTGGGTAACGTATTGGTGGTGATCAACGATAAAAAGATCCCGGAGTTTGAAAAAGTCGACACTCCGGAGAGTGGTTTAGTAGCCTTTAATGCCGACGTTCTTAGTTATTCGGATTATTATCCGTTTGGAATGCTCCAGGATGCCCGTCATGGTTCCAAAGCGAATTATCGCTATGGGTTTCAGGGTCAGGAAATGGATAATGAGATTAAAGGTGAAGGGAATTCCTTAAACTATACCTTTAGAATGCACGATCCAAGAGTGGGTAGGTTTTTTGCTGTTGACCCACTAGCTCATAAATATCCTTGGAATAGTCCTTATGCTTTTAGTGAAAATAGGGTTATGGATGGTATTGAACTAGAAGGATTGGAGTTTTTAGATGTGAATAATGAAAATATTCCATCAACAGGTGTAACGGAAAACAATAATAATACATCTAATTTAGATTTAGGTAATGGAGTTACATTTAATAATGTATCAACTGTGACTATTAATGGTGAAGATTTTTATGATATTGGTGTTCGTCTATACCTTGGTAAAAATGGCTGGAGTAAATCAGGTACAAGGGCTGAACAACAAACTGAAGAAACTAAAGTAGGAATACAGTTAATTGGGAATATTCAAAATTTACCAATAGCACCTGACACATATAATGCTCCAGCGACCTTCGAAAATCCAACTGCAAGTTTTGGGGTTGCAAACAAATATGCTGATTGTTGGGGGATGTGCTATGCAGTTTCAATGGCAAGGGTTGATAAAGCATTCACCGACCAAGGAGTTGATAATGCTATAAGTTTAAATATTAAATCACTTGATTATAGAATATCTGGAACTATAACAACTAGTAGTGTTTATTCAGGCTTCGGAGTTGGGGGTGCCTTGGCCAAAAATGGACACGCATCGTTAATTGAAAACTCACAAGTTTGGAGTGGAGATTTACAAAAAGGAGCTCAACTACAAATTTGGCATAGTACTGACACTTCTAATCTATATTCAAACGGGGGACATTCACAAATATTTATGAATTATACATTTGACTCGAGTGGCATGATTAATGGTATGGATATAATTGATAACTCTGGAAGTCCTGAATGGTTAGACAGGAGTCACTATGAAAATTATGAAACAATAAAAGCAGCTAACTTAAAAGACCCAAAATGAGAATAGAACATTTGATTTTTTCATTATTAATGATTCTTTCAATGAGTTTTGTTGAAAGAAAAACATTTTCAAAGTGTAATAAAACTGAAGTTGTTTCTGATACATTAATTTTTAATAATCTTCTTGAAAATGAATGGATTTATTCGAGTTCTTTCAATAATGATAATTCGGTTATTGTACTTAACAAATTAGGTGATTTACCATTAAAAATTGGATATTACAAAAGCAAAGAAACAATAAATGTTAGTAAAAAAAATCCGATTTATTTGATGTGGAAAAAAAATGAAATTAAAAACATTTATTCATTACATGATGAAAAACCGTTTGGAAATAGAACATATCCAATTTTATTAAATCGAATTACAAAAAATGGAAGTGAAAAATTAAAAATTCAGCATTACATAATTGATAAGAACAAATTTGGGAAAGGATATGCTTATTCAATTTGTAAAATTAAAAATGATACTTTAATTTTAGAAAATGAGCGCCTTTATGATGTTAAAGGTGTTAAATCACTTTTAAGACACGTGTATATAAAAAAGGTAATATTTAGAACCAAGAATTGATAGATTTTTTAGTAATGACCCCGATCGCGCGGATTTATTTCATCAGTTCGGCTAAAGCCTCGGGTGTAATCCGTGCAAGTAAATAATACAATAACTCCTAACTACAACAGTTAGGAGTTTTGTTTTTATAGGTAGATAGCTGCTATAAAAAATATGTAAATTTGACCGGCGACAAGCGTTACGAGCTATCCAATCATTTGGGTAACGTATTGGTGGTGATCAACGATAAAAAGATACCGGAGTTTGAAAAACCAGACATGCCGGAAACCGGTTTAGTAGCGTTTAATGCCGACGTTCTTAGTTATTCGGATTATTATCCGTTTGGAATGCTTCAGGATGCCCGTCATGGTTCCAAAGCGAATTATCGTTATGGATTCCAGGGTCAGGAAATGGACAATGAAATTAAAGGCGAAGGAAATTCTCTAAACTATACCTTTAGAATGCATGATCCTAGAGTGGGACGTTTCTTTGCTGTGGATCCGTTGGAAGCTTATTATCCTTTTTTTAGTCCATATCAATTTAGTGCAAATACCCCGATAATGGCAATAGAATTGGAAGGACTTGAGTCAAGTAATGATCCAAATCAAAGTCAAAAGCCGACCTCAAATAGTTCTGACTATTTTGAAAATAAAGATGGTTCTCTTATCACAGTTTTGGATGAGGTAGTTATTAAAGCTACAAAAAACACCTCTATTCAATCGCATCAATTACCTGAAATTATTATTAAAATTAACAGAGGTAATAAAATAGAGACAAATAATAATTTTGAGCGATATCAGAAACTTTTATTGAAGCACGAAGGAGGATATGTGAATGATCCGGTTGATCCAGGTGGAGCTACAAATAAAGGAATTATATTTAGTAACTTTAAAGCTTGGGCTAAAAGTGATTTAGGAATTGAACCTACTTTAGGTAACCTTAAAAATTTAACAGATGAGCAAGCGAGTGTCTTATATAAAGAACATTATTGGGATAAGATTAGAGGTGATGAATTTCAAAATGGAAGTGTAGCTTTTGCATTATATGATTGGTCAGTTACTTCCGGTAAGGCGGTAAAGGAATTTGAAAAGTCTTATGCGGCTTTATATAATGGTATTACAGTAGATGGTAAACTAAATTCTAATGAGATTTCTGCTTTAAACAAGGTCAATGCGAAGGATTTGTTTAATTTGGTGAATAAAACGAGATTAGATTATTATGATTTATTGATCGATAAAAGTGTTAAGAATTATAAAAAAAAGAATCCTAGTGCTACAGACAAAGAGCTTGAAAACCGAACTTTATTAAAGTTTAAAAAGGGTTGGGCGAAAAGAGTAAATGGCATTAAATTTGAAGAGTAAAAGTCTATTGAACAAAGAATAAAAACTTATTAAAATATGAAAACAAAAAAAATTATCTTTATTTTTTTACTAATAGGGTGTGGTTCTTTTGCTCAATCAATAAAAAAGGTTGAGAAGTTAATTGTTAATTACCAAAAATGTTTAGATAATGGAGTAGATATGTTAGGTTGTTCTAATAATTATTATATTGAAATTGATAATCTATTGAATGAGGTTTATAAAAAGATTCGTTTAAAAATAAATTCTTTGGAAAAAGAAAAATTAAAGAATGAACAGAAGAATTGGTTGATTAATAGAGATTTATATTTTAAAAAAGCATATTCTGAAGCTAAAGATGAAGCAGATGGATTAAGTAATAATGATCTGCAGATGATTTATATTGATAAAAAAGCAGAATATGTAAAAAACAGGGTTGTTGCTTTAGTTGAAAAATACCGGGTATAGTCTCTCGATCGCGCGGATTTGTAAACCCGATCGCGCGGATTTGAAATCCGTGCAAACAAATAACAAAAAAACTCCTGGCTTATAGTCAGGAGTTTTTTGCTTTTATAGCCTAATACCACCAACTGTGTTTTGTATGCTATTTTGACCGTATTGTCCTTTCCGGGAATAATTTAGAAGCCTAACTTTATGTAAATTGATAGACATAATCCATTAAAAAATAGTAACTATGTCAGATTTTGAAACAGCAGACAAAAAAGTGCACCAGGGAAAAAACATCAAACGGTTTCGGGAAATGTTTGGAATCAAACAGGAGGCTTTGGCTTATGAACTGGGTCACGACTGGACGCAAAAAAAGATATCGCTATTGGAACAGCGGGAAACCATAGAGGCGGATACTCTGGAACTGTTAGCCGAAACACTAAAAGTTCCGGTGGCGGCCATAGAAAATTTAGACGATGAAGACGTTATGAATATTATTGGAAATACATTTCACGATAGTCCTGTAGGTAGTAATCAGGAAAACAACATTAGTTGCACCTTTAATCCTATAGATAAAATAGTAGCGCTCTACGATGAAAAGATCGCTTTATACGAACGGATGCTACAAGAAAAGGAAGAAATAATTGAAAGGATGGAACGGCTCATAAAAAACAAATAAGTACATATTGTAAATTCCTGACGGTGCAGATTTACATTGTCAGTTTGCTAAACCCCGGGTGCAATCCGCGAGAATAAAAAAGGCTATCCGTCGGACAGCCTTAGGGATTTAGACGGTTAAACTTGTATGTCGGAGTTTTATACTGACTTGTAGTCGGCTATTTTGTTTGTACAGCCTGTTGCTGTTGAAACATCTTAAAAAAGTAAAGATTCAACAGAAATTGTGTATAACCATAAACGGCATCTTCAATAGGAATAGTCAGTATACGGATTGTTAAAAATTCTTCCGGATTATAATTTACGATTGGCGCTTCCAGTCCGGTACCGGTCAATACGCCATTCACCGGGAAAAAGCCAAGCATTAATATAAAAAACACCAGAGAAGCCTTTCCGATCCAATCTACCCGGGCTATAAAATGTAAAAAAATCAAAGTGAGCATCGTAATGACGGCAGTAACCAAAGTATACATTTTATCAGGGTGTAGTAAAGCAACTACAGCACACACAATTATACTGATAAATACAATGATCGTGTTATAGGCTCTGGTCCAGTTGAGGTTAAAAAATTTGTCCAGACAGAAAAATGTAAAGAGGCAGGAAAACGGAATGCAGATAAAAAATAACCATTCTTCTATTGGTAAGCCGAAAACGCGAACCCCGACGGTATAGGTCTTATTAAACCACCAGACTCCTGTTTGGGTGAAAATAATGTCCCATACTATAAACGGTATGGCAACCAATATACTGGCTTTAAAAAAGGCAGGAAATTGTTTGTGGAACTGTATCCTTTTGTCGAATGAAAAAATAAAACAAATAATTACAGTCAGAAAGTTGATTACTAAATACGTGTATGGTTTTATCATTGTTTAGCATTAAAATACATTCTGAAATATTTTAAGGGAACCCATAAAAATCCAAAACATTCCCCATCGTGTTTGCCGGTATGTTTGTGATGTTGTTTGTGTGCCCTTCGAATAGCCAGAAAATAAGGGTTCTGTGTTTTTTGCAATGTTTTTATTCGTTGATGAATAAAAATATCGTGTACCCAAAAATAAGCAATCCCATATAAGGTAATTCCGAAACCGATATAAAACCGGAAATCAAAATTGTTCAACGAACCCCAATATAGTAATGCAATAGCCGGTAAGGCAAAAATCACAAAAAAGTAATCATTTTTTTCAAGAGGGCCTGTATTGCTGTGGTCGTGATGATCCCGATGCAAAAACCATAGAAATCCATGCATCACATATTTATGGATAATCCAGGTGGCACCTTCCATTAGTATAAATGTTAAAAGAACGATGCTAAAATTCATATCGGTTTGAAAGATTAATTAGACAATTGTTCCTGTGCATGGTCATGCCGGTTGCGGATATATGCCCGTCTTTTACAGAAAGGCATCGTGTTAAAATGCTCGAACAATAGCGTGTTAACAGGTGATTGATTGTGTTTCTCATAAAAAAGCGGTTTGGACAGCTGTGATGGTTGTTTTTCCTTATAAATGGGTGTATCATCGTATTTCCTTTTTAAGGACTGTAGCAATCATATTCTTGAGCGGTATTGAGGTTATGCTGTTTTTGTTGGCATGAATAAATTGCAAATCCTGCGCTATTTCGTTGTTGTATCCTAAAAAAGAAGGACAGTTTTGCTGAATTGATAATCGGATAAAGCGGATTTCAACATTATCAGGGCTTTCTTTTACAGCATTTTCAATATCTTTTTTGCCTTTGTTAAAAGCATTGAGCTTGACAATCGGATTGATGGCATGACTGGCCCAGATTGTTTTAAAAGCGCCCCGATAGGCAAGATAAACACTATTTCCGTTTTTTGCCTGTAATTGCGCTAACATGGTTTTACATAGCTTTTTATCCGATACCGCTTTGGTATAATTCACACGTATGGAATCCAACTCCTTGTTTGGGTCATTATGGGCTACTTTCGTCAGATTGGAAAAAAAGAGTAGCCATACCAGTAATACTTTCATAGAACGGCTATTTTATAGTGTACGTAACTACGCATTGCAAGAGATAGCTTTTGGCTATTGGGAATACGAATCCGTTGGGACATTATTTTTTCCGCCGGAGTATTTTTAATTTTAGTAAACAACGATAAGTAGTATCGGTAGGCTAAGTAGACTCCAAATCGGGACGAAGCCGGTAGCATTTTGATCCCGGTGAGTGCTTCTTTAAACTCCGATTCGATTTCAGCTTCAATCTGATGTTTGATTTCCGGGCTAAAAAGATGCATTTGGATGTTTGGAAAATAAGTGCGTCCCAAAATCTGATAGTCGGCTTTTAAATCCCGTAAAAAGTTTACTTTCTGAAAAGCAGAACCTAATTGCATCGCATAGGGTTTTAGTTTTTCAAAAGTAGCTTTGTCGCCTTCCACAAATACCTGAAGACACATCAGTCCGACTACTTCGGCGGAACCTAAAATGTATTCCTGATAGCGTTCGGAATTATAATCTATCGGATACAAGTCCATTTCCATACTATGTAGAAACTGCGCGATTAAGGATGGATCGATTTTATAACGGTTTACCGTTTCCTGAAAAGATTGTAATATCGGATTTAACGAAATCCCTTCCTGAAGTGCCGTGTTGGTTTCATTTCGAAAGCGCTCCAGTAAAGTGGTTTTGTCATAATCGTGGAAACTGTCAACGATTTCATCAGCCAGTCGGACATAGCCATAAATAGCATATATCGAAGGTCTGATGGCGGGTTTTAAAGCCAGAATGCCCAGGGAAAAACTGGTGCTGTATTTTTCGGTTACAATTCTGCTGACCTTATAGGATACTTCATCAAATAGCTTTTTCATACCGGGATGTTTTAAGTTTGTTTACTTCTTTTGCAACGATAGTACCTGATATAATAGAAGGAGGAACTCCCGGTCCTGGTACCGTTAACTGACCTGTATAAAACAGATTTTTGATATGCTTGTTTTTAAGGGATGGTTTTAATACCGCCGTTTGATTTAGCGTATTGGCCAATCCATAGGCATTACCGCCATAGGCATTGTAATCGTTTATAAAATCGCTGACACAATAACTTTTTTTATATTCTAATTTTGACTTCAGGTGCTGCGTTCCGGTATGTTTTTCGATACGCTCCAACATTTCGTCTAAATACTTCTCCCGAATGGACTCCGCATCGGAAAGCCCCGTGGCAAGCGGAATCAGTAAAAAAAGGTTTTCACAGCCTTCCGGTGCAACCGATGGATCGGTTTTCGACGGACAACAGGCGTAGAACAATGGTTTTTCCGGCCATTTTTTGGTATTGTAAATCGTATCGACATGTTCGTCCAGGTCGTTTTCGAAAAATAAGGTATGATGTTTTAAATTGGGAATCCGTTCGTTAAAACCCAGATAGTAAATCAGGCAGGAAGGTGCAAAGGTTCGGGAAGCCCAATATTTTTCACTGTAATTGCGCATGTTGGGTTCCAGTAATGTCTCTGTATGATGATAGTCGCAGGAGGCTATTATGGCATCAAATGCCTGGAATTCTCCGTTAACGATTAATCCTTTGGCCTGACCTTGTTCAACGATAATTTGATCAATATTTTGATTGAAATGAAAATAGGCGCCTTGTTCTTCTGCAACTTTTTGCATGGCGAGAACCAATTGGTAGAAACCGCCCATCGGATACCAGGTTCCCAGGGCATAACCGCCATAATTCATCAGGCTATACAAGGCCGGAATTTTGATTGGCGAAGCACCGAGAAATATAACCGGAAATTCCATTAGCGTTCTTAGCTTGGGATTGGAAAAATAGTGGCCTACATAGTTTCTGAAATTAGTAAGTAAATCCAGTTTTAAAGCACTACCCGCGATTTTTAGAGACAGGAATTCCAGCCAACTGTGACAGGGCTTATTTACAAATTCACGCATGCCAACCTCATATTTGAATTTGGCCGCTTTCATAAATACATCCAGTTTTTTTCCGGCTCCTTTTTCAATATCCTCAAATAAAGCTTTAAGCGCTTCATAGGATTTCGGAATGCTAATGTTTTCATCGTTGAAAATCATTTCAAACTGAGGGTTTAAAGCTACCAGATCGTAAAAATCGGAAACACGATAACCAAAGTCATTAAAGAACGACTCGATAATGTCCGGCATCCAATACCAGCTTGGTCCCATATCAAAGGTGTATCCGTTGGTGGTTTGAAATTGTCTGGCTCTCCCGCCGGGCTGACTCTGTTTTTCGAAAACATGTACCTCATTGCCGGATTGGGCACAGTAGCTAGCAGCCGATAAACCCGAAATTCCACTCCCGATTATTGCGATTTTCTTTTTCATAGCCAATATTTTTTAGTCTGTAAAATAGGTCGCATTCACTTTTTGCAAAAGCTCATGACTGTCTATCTGTTGAGAAAAAATCGGGTGATGAAAATCATCCAGCTTATTTAACAACCGTATTAATTGCATTTTTTCGGAATGAGACAGATCTCCGGAAACGATTTGGGTTGCAAGGCGTATTTTTCCCATTTGAGCATCCAATGATTGTAAGCCTTCCGGTGAAATTTCAATTACCTTGCTTCTTTTATCTGTTTCGGAATCACTTTGTGTTACCCAACCATTTTTAATCAATCGGTTGATGATCTGCATTCCTGTCGGCTTATCCTGAATATTTTTTTTGATAAGTTCCATTTTGGTCATTGCGCCAAAAGCTTTTAAATTGATCAGATAAATAAAGTCTTCCTGAGTCGAAAATTCGGAGTCCTGTATGGCTGACCTGGAGTAGGTTTTGGCATATCGATTCAGGTGTACCAGTAAAGTACTGATCACACTTTCAGGACTTCTTCCTTCTGCTTTGCCTTCCCAGTCGGGTTCTCTTGAATACGAGTCTTCTTTCTTCTCGTGATCGGAAATCCATCTTGTAAACCCATTTATATCTTCTGTATAACCACCATTTGTATTGTTTAAATCAAACTTTTCTACAAGTTGCAGGACCTCCTGGATAAGTTGATAATTCATAAGGAATGTTTTAGTATGTAAAAATACTAAAAAATACAAATAAAGTATTTAAAAACACTTTTTATTCTGGTTTCTGCTTTAATTTAGTAGTGGCGAATATCCTTTGTCTGGAAAATATTAGAGCTGTTTTTGAATTGAGGACACTTAAGAGTGGAAGTGTGAATGGGAAAGTAGTGTAAACTACTTTATAGCAAAGGAGACGGAGTGGATTTTATAAAGTGGGTAGTTATGGAATGACAAACAAAGATTCTGTATTGCCTGTGAATAGTTCAGAATAGTTGGATATAGAGAAAGAGAATCAAAATAGCTGACTATCTCATCATTAGTTTTTGTGTTTTTGATGCCTGAAAGGGATTTGAATTCTTTATAATGCCGTAAATCAGTGTTTTGTGTTTTTGGGTAAAAACACAATTTTAAGAAAATGCGGATTTGAAATCGTATTTGTTTTGTAAATAATGACTGTTTAAAATAGAGTCCGGGATAAACTTATCCCGGATTTTTTATTTGTTTATGGCGTAAAGATGTTGTAACTCGCAGCCTATTTTAGATGTAGGAATAGTTTGTAAGATCATAGAACTAGTTACGATTTTTTTGAAATTTTATTGTTGGTGATTATTCGCTGTAAATTAGACTTGAACCGACTAATCTCCGGGTTTCTTTTGTGTAAGTGTTTTTGACTAACACCGCTATTTACTCGTTTTCGCCATAATTTAAAGCTGCTCCTTTTTAATTCTTTTCGCATTAAAGCAATGACTTGTTTTTCGGTAAAGCCAAACTGATATGCTATCGCTTCAAAAGGCGTTCTGTCTTCCCAGGCCATTTCTATAATTCGGTCTTTGATCATTAGATTTAAGTCTTTCATATTTTTTGCATTCTGTTTTAAGCGGTGTTCATAGTGGTAAGCTTAGGCTTTTATAGTACTGATTCCGCCGTCTACAGCGATAATCTGACCGGTTATCCATTGGCTGGTGTTGCCAAGTAAAAAAGCCGCGGCCTGAGCGATATCATTGGCTTCTCCGATTTTTTTCAACGGATGTCGTTGCGCATTTGCTTCTTTTTTTTCGGGTGTATTTAATAAGTGACCGGTAAGCCGTGTGTCGGTAAGGGATGGAGCAATACAATTAACGCGGATGGTCGGTGCCAATTCGGCGGCCAGTGATTTGGTCAGGCCTTCTATGGCGCCTTTATTTGTTCCCACAATACTATGAAAGGGAAAGCCTGTTTTTACGGCTACCGTACTGAAGAGTACAATAGCGGGTGAGGCGCTTTTTTTTAATCCCGGCAGGCAAGCCTGAATAGTTTTAACGGCTCCGATTACCTGTAATTGATAGTCGATCAGAAAATCATCTGTTTTTATCCTTGCAAAGGGTTTCAGGCTGATGGCGCCGGGACAATATACAAGGCCATCGATCGTATCCGGTAAGAACGAAAAGTCGGGTGATTCTTCTAAAATATTTACGTAATGCGTGGCTACGTTCTTATGACTAATGTGCTCAGATGTAGTACAGAATGTTCCGTAAACTCTATGATCGTCTGCCAGTAGCGTTGTGAGTGCTTTTCCAATACCACTGGAATGTCCTATGATAACAATGTTTTTCATCTTTAAGGGGTTGTGAGTTTATATTTTGTCCGGATTTGCAATGCGCTGGATCATGCCACTGAATATAAAACCGTGAAAAGGTAAAACGCTATACCAGTACAATCTTCCGCTAATTCCCAGCGGTCGGAAAGTTGCGGTTTGAATAAGCTGGTCCTGCTCATTGATTTTAAATTCCAGCCACGCTTCACCGGGGAGTTTCATTTCCGCATACAGAAGCAATCGCTTTGCTTCTTTGTCGGCTACCAGTACACGCCAAAAGTCAAGAGCATCGCCGGCATACAAATCAATGGTGCTTTTTCTGCCACGACGCATACCAACGCCTCCTGCCAATTGGTCCATAAATCCTCGTATTTTCCAGAGCCAGTTGCCGTAGTACCAACCCGTTTGTCCGCCAATTGCCCATATTCGGGCAAGGGCAACTTCTGGTTTTTTAAGTTTTGCTGTACGAATGTCACGAAAGCATCCAAAAACAGGAACTTCTAATAAGGTACTCATTCCGCTATTTAAAATAGCACTGGTCTGGGCATCTTTCCAACTGGAAAGGACATTGTTTTGTTCGATTTTTTCAAAAGCTAATCGGATAGAAGTATCATAGTCGAGCAGTGCTACAGCTAATAATTCTCTTAGGTTGTTCGGTTGGGCAATAACTTCCACTTTCATGCTGTTCACAAGGTTCCGCGCCAGCGGATAGGAGGTGGAAGTTACAAAGTAAAGCCAATAGGAGGAGAGTTTCGGGGTCATCACGGGGACAATCAGTATCCTTCTTTTTAAACCTCTGATCCGGGCATAGTGCAATAGCATTTCTTTATACGTTAAAATGTCAGGGCCTGCAATGTCATAGCTTTTGTCGTATGTTTCGGGTTTTCCGATTACACCTACAAGAAATTCAATTACATTTCTGATGGCAATGGGCTGGCATTTTGTTTTTAGCCATTTGGGGGTTACCATAACCGGAAGTTTTTCTACCAGATCCCTGATAATTTCAAAGGATCCACTTCCGGAGCCTACAATTATTCCGGCTTTTAAAGTTGTGAGGGCATAACTGCCCGTTGCAAGGATGGAGGCAACATTTTGTCTCGATTTTAAGTGTTTGGAAAGATGATCGGAATTGCTGATGCCACCCAAATAAATTACCTGGCGGGCAGTGGTGTCGGAAATTATTGCTTTAAAATTATTTGCGCAAACTTTTTCCATGTTTTCAAAGTCACCATGTTCGGTAGACATCGAATGAATTAAATAGAAAGCGACGTCTATATCCGCGGGAATATGGGTTAAAGTCTCTTTTTTTAAGAAGTCGACTTCAATTACCGTAATATAGGGTTCAAAATCTTTGTTGTAAAAGAATCGGTTTTTATCCCTGACACAACAAACAACCTGGTGTTTATTTTCGATCAGTACGGGAAGTAATCTTTTAGCAATGTATCCTGTAACGCCAGTCAATAGTATTTTCATAGCCCATTATTTAAATAATAATACCCTATACCCCTATGCTCAAATCTATTGATCTAAAACAATCAGGTGTTCTTAGTTCCAAAATCATTAGGCCGGATCGCTTCGCAGTGATGTTTTCTAATGGTCTTTGTTTCGGAAACAGTTGGAGCCTACAGAGAATTGTTCCGGGTGTTGTTTTGTATTTTTAATACTGATACAACTCTAAATTCAGACGAATTCCCGCCCATGTGTTGATTGTAACAACTCATAAGTAGTACAAATGTATACTATTTTTAAATAAAATGGTACTTAAAAATACTTTTTTAATTTAAAGTAGTATATTTGTATACTAAATTATAGGGTTATGAATTATAATTTGATTAAAGATATTCTGAGTTTAATGGAAGATTTTGAAGCTGAAATTCTGAAAAACGGGGCTTACAGTCCTGATTTGAAGGGTTTCAAGCTTTGGATGGGGAACACTTTTAAACCTCAAAACAATGAGGTGCAGCCAGCCTGGGAAGGAAAGGCCATAGGGAGAACATCGGAAAGTGTGATAGCAAGTTTGGTCGTTCATATGAATCGATTTGGTAAAAGCTATTTTAAGTCGGCTATTTATGGATCTGAATTTTCAACGCAGGAGGATGTGATCTACCTGATTGTTTTAAAGTTTAGTAAGAATATGGCAAAGATGGATTTGATAAAAAAAAATGTGCACGATAAGCCTACAGGAATGCAGATCATCAATCGTCTGATCAATAAAGGATGGGTTTCACAAACCGATTCGGATAGTGATAAAAGAAGTAAAATTCTCAATATTACTTCGACAGGACTTGAAGCATTAGACGGAATTATGTTAAAAGTGCGGGCGGCTACCCATATCGTTTCCGGTGATCTGGCCGAATCAGAAAAACTCGAATTGATTCGTCTTTTGAATAAGTTGCATGATTTCCACCAACGTATATACGATAAAAATATTGAGCCTGAAAAGCTCCTTTCTGAAGCCTTGCTGTATAGTGAAAATTGATTTACAAGTAGAACATTCTGTTTCCAAAATTACAATTGAAAGTAAAGTAGTACTATTTGAAATATATAAAATACAAACATGAAAAAATTTTTTGCCTTTGTTTTAGTCTTGTTTTTTAGTGCCACAATTTCGGCACAAAAAAAAGAGCTTTACCAGTTATCCAGTCATATTCTGGACATTACCACCGGTAAGCCTGCTCCTGATGTTGTTATCCGACTGGAGCAGCTTTCAGAAAATAACACCTGGTCGCTTGTGAGTCGGAAAACTACTGATGCGAATGGCAGAGTAGGTGATTTTTTACCGTACGGGGAAATCAAGCATCAGGGAACTTATAAATTGGTTTTTGAAACAGCACCATATTTTAAGAGGCAACAACGGGATAGTTTTTATCCCTGGATAGAGGTGGTTTTTGCCATCAGTGACAATCAGCATTACCATGTGCCCATCACGGTGAGTCCGTTCGGTTATGCTACTTATAAAGGAAATTAACAGGTGAAAATGAAAAAACGTATTGCTATAATTGGTTCCGGTTTTTCCGGTTTGTCGGCAGCAGCTTATGCAGCAAAAGCCGGTCACGAGGTGCATGTTTTTGAAAAACACGATCAGCCTGGTGGCCGTGCCCGCCAATTTCAGACGCCGGAGGGTTTTGTCTTTGATATGGGACCTAGCTGGTATTGGATGCCGGATGTGATGGAAGATTTTTTTAGAGATTTCGGTACGGAAAGTGCTGCTTTTTTTCAACTGATTTCGTTGAATCCACAGTTTGATATGGTTTTTTCGGATGGCGTTTTAAGTGTACCGGAAAAGTTGGAAGACCTCCAGAAACTGTTTGAGTCGATAGAAACGGGTGCCGGAGAAAATCTGGAGAAATTTATGGAAGCGGCCCGTTATAAATATACGGTGGGAATGAAAGATTTTGTGACCAAACCTGCTCATTCGTGGTTGGAATTTTTTTCGCCGAAAATCGCGTTAAGTGCTTTAAAGCTGGATTTACTGACTAATTTCCGGACGTATGTATCGCGGTATTTTAAAAATGATAAACTCCGGATGCTGATGGAGTTTCCCGTAATTTTTCTGGGGGCAGCGCCTCAGAATATCCCCGCTCTGTATAGTTTAATGAATTATGGTGGCTATGCATTGGGAACGTTCTATCCGATGGGCGGTTTTTATCAGCTTGTTTTGGCGATGCAAAAAGTGGCCGAAAATCAAGGAGCGCACTTTCACTTTAACAAAAATATCGAGAAAATTAATGCGCGGAACGGTAAAATTGAAAGTATTGTAAGTAATGGATCGGAATATTTTTTTGATGAGGTTATTGCTTCCTGTGATTATCATCATATGGAAAGCCTGCTCGATATCGCTGATCGTAATTACAATGAAGATTACTGGGAAAACCGGACTTTTGCACCTTCCAGCCTGATTTATTATTTAGGTATAGATGAGAAAATCCCCAATTTAAAACATCATACGCTCTTTTTTGAAAATGACTTTGAGGCACATATCGATTGTATTTACGAAGAAAAAAAGTGGCCGGAAAATCCTTTGTTTTATTGTTGTTGCCCTTCTAAAACGGATACAAACGTGGCACCCGAAGGGAAAGAAAATCTTTTTCTGTTGTTGCCGGTGGCTATAGGGTTGGATGACGATGCGGAAATCCGGGAGCACTATTTGTTGCAAATGCTCGGTAGAATTGAAAAACAAACCGGTGCTGTAAATCTTCGCGATAAGATTGTTTACAAGAGGAGTTACTGTGTACGTGATTTTGTTAAGGATTATAATGCTTATGGTGGTAATGCCTACGGTTTGGCGAATACGCTTAATCAAACGGCGGTACTTAAACCCAAAATGAAAAATAAGAAATTAAAAAACCTTCACTATACCGGCCAGTTGACCGTTCCCGGACCAGGGGTTCCGCCTGCTATCATTTCCGGGAAAATTGTGGCTGGTGAGGTGAGTTAAAGCAAATTGAAACTGTATTGACTTAAATATTAACCCTCTAAATTTTTTTAAAAATGAAAACAAATTTTTTTAAAAGTTCGCTGGCAACTATGGCTGCTGTCGCTATGTTTTTAGGTTTTATTTTCACTTCCTGTGACAGCGATACTGAAACGTCTATGAGTCCTACCAGTACGATTACGGATGTCGTTGTGGCTAATCCAAATTTTAGTCTTCTGAAATCCGCGGTGGTAAAAGCTAATCTGGCAACTACGCTAAGCGGTCCCGGACCTTTTACGGTTTTTGCACCCGATAATAATGCTTTCGCGGCTTCCGGTATCAGCAGTGCTACAATTAATGCTCTTTCCTCTGAGCAACTAAAAGACATTCTGCTTTATCATACCCTGCCGGCTAAAATTGTGAGTGTAAATGTACCTGCCGGACCTAATGCTGAGGTTGTTACAGCCGGAGGCGGTAAAGTTTATGTGACTAAGAATACTAATGGTGTGTTTGTGAACGGTTGGAAGGTAACGGTTCCGGATATTGTGGCAAGTAATGGTGTTATACATGCACTCGAACATGTGTTGTTACCTCCCACCGGGAATATTGTTGCTACGGCTCAGGCTAACAATGATTTGACATATCTTGTAGCTGCCGTTTTACGAGCCAGTCAGGGGAGTACCGATGTTGCGGCTGCACTTTCGGGAGGAGGACCTCTTACGGTTTTTGCACCTACCAATCAGGCGTTTATAGCGGCTGGTTTCCCAACTATCGCTTCTATTGAGGCTGCTGATCCTGATGTTCTTGCAAATATTCTGACTTATCATGTTGTTGCTGCCCGGGCATTCTCTTCCGATTTGTCAGATGGACAAAATCTAACAACCCTCAATGGGGGACAAGTGACGGTGAGTCTTGTAAACGGAGCAGCTGTTAAAGGAAATGGAAATACTACAGCCAGTAACATCACTGCGGTTAATATAATGGCCGATAATGGTGTGATTCACCTTATAGACCGTGTGCTTTTACCATAAGTTTTTTTGAATTTAATGTAGACAATTAATCTCGGGCGGGATCGAAACATTCTCCCGCCCTTTTTGTTCTAATATAATCACAGTATGAAACATTTATTTGACGAACTGTCCAATACAGTCAGTAAAATTACGACTCAAAAATATAGCACCAGCTTTTCACTGGGTATCCTGGCGCTTAAGCCGTCCATTCGTACTGCGATTTATGCCATTTATGGCTATGTTCGTTTAGCAGATGAGATTGTAGATAGTTTTCATGATTATGATAAGGAGCGGCTTCTGCTCAGGCTTAAAAAGGATACCGCTGAGGCATTACAGGAAAAGATTTCGCTTAATCCAATTCTGCAATCTTTTCAGGAAACGGTAAACCGGTATCAAATCGATCCGGAGCTGATTGAAAAATTTCTACATAGTATGGAAATGGATTTACAGCAGATCGATTATAATTCCGCTTTGTATAACGAATATATTTATGGGTCGGCCGAAGTGGTGGGTTTAATGTGTTTGCAGGTGTTTACAGAAGGGAATAAAGAACAATATGAAGCTTTAAAACCCTTTGCCATGAAATTGGGTTCTGCTTTTCAAAAAATCAATTTCCTGAGAGATTTGAAAGACGATTAC
This sequence comes from Flavobacterium sp. WV_118_3, assembly GCF_039778605.1. Taxonomy (NCBI): domain Bacteria; kingdom Pseudomonadati; phylum Bacteroidota; class Flavobacteriia; order Flavobacteriales; family Flavobacteriaceae; genus Flavobacterium; species Flavobacterium sp. WV_118_3. Next base: position 3,841,427 of record NZ_CP156060.1, read on the forward strand.
CAGATTTTAGGAAGAACGTATTTTCCTGATATTGATATGAAGGTGTTTGATGATTGGGTGAAAAGTCAGATTGAAATGGAAATCGAACAGGAATTTAAAGAAGCTTTGGTTGGGATTAAAATGCTGCCGGTTTCATCCCGGTTTGGAGTGTATCTGGCGTACAAATATTATTTGTCGTTATTTTATAAAATAAAACGTAAATCGTCTAACGAAATATTAAACGCAAGAGTTCGTATCCCAAATACTCAAAAGCTTTTTGTGGCTTTAAAGAGTTATGTTCGCTATAAAGTAGCCGCTTTATAATGGCGTCACTTTTTTCAGATCTATTGAATTCAGTAAAGGAAAATTAGGGTGAAAATATAAGGCATTAAGATTTAGCAGGAAAAAGAGCCTGAAAGGAATAAAATAAATAATTCGAAAAATTTTAAAGTACATACGTGTACACTGTTAAAATAATACTTTATGAGATATCAGTTATATAGGGAACAGCAATTGCGTTGTGACATAGAAACAGCCTGGAGTTTTTTTTCCTCTCCGATGAATCTGTCAAAAATAACACCAGAGGAAATGGGCTTTATTGTCGTATCAAACTTTCTGAACGAGGAAATATACAAAGGTATGATTATAGATTATAAGGTGTCTCCCGTTTTTCATATTCCTTTAAAATGGAGAACCCGAATAACTCAAGTTGACAAAAATAAAAGTTTTACCGATTTTCAGGAAAAAGGCCCTTATAAATATTGGAATCATTTCCATGAGTTTATCCCTAATGATCAGGGAATATTAATGAAAGATACGGTGAATTATGAGTTACCTGCGGGGTTTTTAGGTAGAATTGCGCATCGGGTTTTTGTAAGAAGGAAACTGGAGCATATTTTTGAGTATCGTTATCAGATTTTGGAAAAAGTATTTAATCAAAAAAAGACCAGAGTATGAATTTTATTATAACAATGTGTACGTTTATTGTAATGGAAGGAGCGACCTGGGTTATACATAAATATGTTATGCACGGTTTTTTATGGTTTTTACACAAAGATCATCACGATCATAGTAATGCCGGAGTCTTAGAAAAAAACGATTATTTCTTTGTCATCTTTGCGCTGCCAACCATACTGATGATGTATTTTGGAGCAAATCAAGGATTTAATTATCTTTTTTTTATAGGATTAGGGATTATGCTTTATGGGATGGCTTATTTTTTTGTACACGATATTTTTATTCATCAGCGAATGAAATTGTTTAAGTATACTGAAAATCCTTATTTTTTAGCATTAAGAAGAGCTCACAAGCAACATCATAAACATATTGGTAAAGAAGAAGGGGAGTGTTTTGGGTTTTTATATGTTCCTTTTAAGTATTTTAAAATGTATTTTAACAAAAAATAATAATGGAATATACTTATTCGCTTATTTTATTCTTTACGGTTATTATTTGCTTTATTGCATCTTTCGATAAACGTATCGGATTTAATCGTCACTTTGGAGCCTTTATCAAAGCAGCTATTCTTGTTGCTATTCCTTTTATTGCCTGGGATATCTATTTTACAGCCAGTAATGTATGGTGGTTTAATACAGATTATACACTCGGAATTACAATAGCCGGGCTTCCTTTGGAAGAGATGCTTTTTTTTATTTTTATTCCTTTTTCCTGCGTGTTTACGTATTATTCAATTGATAAATACTATAAATGGGATAGCCTCAGCGCATTGAATAATATTCTGGTATTTGTCAGTGTTATTGTTTTGTCTTTAGTGGCCCTGTTAAACACCGATAAACTGTATACACTGGTTACGGCTGTGGCAACGATTTTGACTCTTGTGTATCTCCATTTTGTAGTTCGGGCAGTGTGGATCACTAAGGCATCTCTGGTTTTTACAATACTGATGCTGGGTTTCTTTCCGGTAAATGGTATTTTAACCGGAACGGGTATCGAAAGTCCAATAGTGAATTATAATCCAAAAGAATTTTTAGGAATCAGAATGCTTACTATTCCTGTTGAAGATGCCGTTTATGGCTATACACAATTTCTTTTGGTACTTTATTTTTTTAAAAAAATCAGCGCTAATACTGTGATTAAACTTTAGAAATTATGAAAAGACCGATTCAAATAGCAAATGGGGTGGCATTAGTAATGACCGTTGTGATTAATTATCTATCCAATTCAGGGGTTTTTAACGGACAAACGATGGCAACAATTTCTGCAAAATACCAAAATCTGTTCACTCCTGCAGGTTACGCATTTTCAATTTGGGGGCTTATATATTTAGGCCTTTTGGGGTTTGTTGTTTATTATGGACCTTTTACTAAAGCAACTGCGATTAAAGAAAAAATATGTTTGCAAGTAGGCTGGTGGTTTGTGATTTCCTGTGTTGTAAACTGCTTGTGGGTGCTGGCCTGGTTGTATGAATATACTTTTATCACCATACTGTTAATGCTTTTACTTTTTGTATCACTTCTATTGATAATCCGTAATACAAATCAGGTTTTGGAAAAGCCAGATAGCGGAACTACCATTTTTCTGAGAGTGCCTTTCTATATTTATTCCGGATGGATTTCTGTAGCCTTGATTGCCAATATAGCAGCTTATCTGAAAAAAATTGGCTGGAATGGTTTCGGAATTTCAGAAACTGTCTGGACTATATTAATGTTTGCAGTTGCTGCTTTACTTCATGTAATAATGATCTGGAAGCGGAACATGCCGGTATTTGCAATGGTAGCGGTTTGGGCTTTAATCGCTATAGCATATGCTAATTATCAGCTCAATTATAGTGTTTATATAGCGGCAGTTATTACAACGGTGTTTATTGCGGTCAACATAATTGTATATTTTGTTCAGAATCTAAGAATATCGCTTAACCCGAAAGACAGGGTATAAAGGTATAACGAGTAGTGTAAAAACGTCAGGCTTGATTTATAAAGACAACTGTAATGTTGTTAAGCTATTCTCTGAAGTAGCTGCTTCAGAGGGTTTATTAAAGGTTTGATAATGATTTTTGTAAATAGCAGCAAAGAAATAAAAACATTGTTTTTTTTGTATTTGCTTCAAAATAAAATGGTTATCTTTAATAGATGATAATAGTCCTGTATTCGTTTTGAATAAATGGATGTCCAGGCCCGATACTAATGCGCCTCATGAAGAAGTATCCTTAACTTTTCTGGTATCGTCCGGCTAAAAAACATTACTTTGGAATGTTGTCGTTTGAAAATCAATAGTGTAGCGATAAACCTAAATCAAATTGACGTATGAAAAGTATCTCAAAGTATATCCTTCTCTTGTGTGTGTGTTTACTGAGCTGCAAAAAAAACAATGAAGGGGAAGCAATCTATTTTGGCGGATCCATTCTTACAATGGAAGATGCTTTACCGGAAGCCGAAGCATTAGTGGTTAAAAATGGGAAAATTATTTTTGTCGGAACCAAAGATAAGGCATCGGAATTTGTGGGTAAAAGTACCAGACAGATAAACTTGGAAGGAAAAACGTTGCTACCTGGTTTTATTGATGCTCATGGGCATATTACCTCCAGAGCAGGTATGGAACAGGCTATTGATCTTTCCCCAAGTCCTTATGGAACGGTAAATTCTATTCCGGATCTTCAAGATGTTTTAAAAAACGCGATCAATAAAAACAAGATGTTACCCACTTCCCCTCTTTTAGGAAATGGTTATGATGACGCCATCATGACAGAGCACCGGCATCCTAACCGGGAAGAATTGGATGCGGTGAGTACTACAAATCCGATTATCGTAGTCCATGCGTCAGGTCATGCGAGTGTCGTAAATAGTGCGATGCTTAAATTGTTGAATATCCCGGAAGATGTAAAAGATCCGGATGGTGGTCATTATGGTAGGGATTACAAAACCAATCGCTTGAATGGTAAGTTGGAAGAAAATGCGAGCTTCGCGGCTTTGATCAGACTCACTGAAATGATGCCAAAACCCCAACCTTCCGCCGATGGGCTTTCTCAGTCATTAAAAGATTTTATAACGGCTCAGGATGAATGGCTGAGTTATGGACAAACGACCATTTGTGATGGACGGTCTATGGGAAATAGTGTAGAGTTGTTGAAGGAGGCGGCAGAAAAAAACCTGCTAAAAGCAGATATTGTTTATTTTCCCGATTTTGAGGCCAATAGAAAAGAATGGAAGTCGTTTTTGCCTCATTATATGAAATATGAAAAAAGGCTCAAGTTTGGAGGGTTTAAATTTTCCGACGATGGTTCTCCGCAAGGTAAAACAGCCTGGTTAACGGAACCTTATCTGATTCCGCCTGAAGGTGAGTCTTCAGGCTATAAAGGCTATCCTATTTTTACAGATGAAACCTTGTATGCAGATTTAAAGACCATTTTTGACCGACACATTACCGCTCAACTTCATGTTAATGGCGATGCGGCTATTGATCAGGCATTGCGGATTATAGGGAGGTTAAAAGATGAAGGGGTTTACAAACCGGAACTAAGGGCTACCTTAATCCATGTTCAAAACAGCAGACCCGATCATATTGCTAAAATAAAGGCAATCGGCGTAATTCCATCCTATTTCTCTTCCCATGTCTATTTGTGGGGTGACTGGCATTACAATAGTGTTTTCGGACCAAAAAGAGCCGCGTTTATAAGTCCCGCGAAATCAGCAAAAGAAGCTGGAATCATTTTTACCATTCATCACGATTCGCCGGTTACACCTCCTGATCTGCTCACGGGTGTTTATTCTGCTGTAAATCGAATAACACGTTCAGGAATGGTCTTAGGTCCCAATGAACGTATTAAGGTTATCGATGCTTTGAAAGCGATTACGATTAATGCAGCTTATCAGTATCAGGAAGAAAATGAAAAAGGTTCTCTAAAGGAAGGGAAATTAGCAGACCTGGTAATTTTAGATCAAAATCCATTAACTATTAACCCGATCAACCTAAGAGATATCCGGGTAGTGGAGACGATTAAAGAAGGAAAGACGGTTTTCAAAAAAAACTAAATAATTATTTTTAGAGCGCGCTATTGTGTAATTGGTAGCGCCTGTCACTTGTCAGGGAACGGGGTTGTTACTAGTCGGTTCTTTTCCGGCACTGTTGTTTAATATTGTAGCTCAGAAATCGTATGCTGTATCGACAGATAGTGGTTTTGCTTTAGATTTATTGATGATAGCTAAGATTTTTGGGGATATTTCTTTACCTGTGCTGAACCAACGTAATTGTGTTGTTTTAGGTTGATCAATTTTTAAGATTTTCGACGGGCTTTGACTTTATCGATTGGTTTGAACATAGCCGGATAAGAGTTGTTGTTTAAGTTGTGTAGTGTGTTGGAAATCAGTTGTGTTTTATAGAGAGTGACCGGAATGAAATACTGCCATTAAGGTTACTTTTTTTGGTTTTAAATATGCAAGCGAAATTACATTATCAGGAATAGATGTGGAAACATCGGGATATAAAACAAAAAAGCTCCAAACATCGTTTGGAGCTTTTGTACTCAAGGCGGGACTTGAACCCGCACGAACATTACTGTTCACTGGATTTTAAGTCCAGCGTGTCTACCAATTCCACCACTCGAGCATTAATAAGGTAGTTGAGCGAAAAACGGGGTTCGAACCCGCGACCTCAACCTTGGCAAGGTTGCGCTCTACCAACTGAGCTATTTTCGCATTTTATTTTTTCTTAGAACGTCGCTATACTTGTTCTGTATTGCGGATGCAAATTTAGTACATAAATCTAATTATACAAGTCTTTTCCTGAAAAAAAATAAAATCTTTTTTTAATGTATTGATAACCTTTAGGTTAATTATGGAATTATTTTTTGGTCAGCATTCGTTTGATCTCGTTCAACTTCATCAGAGCTTCCACGGGCGTTAGCGTATTGATATCCGTATTGAGAATTTCTTCCTTGATTTCTTCCAATAACGGATCGTCCAGACTAAAAATACTCAGCTGCATTTCGTCTTTATCCGACTTTATACCAGCCAAAGCTTCGCTCGAATGATCCTTTTCAAGCTTTTTAAGCAGTTTCTGAGCCTTCTGGATCACCGTTTGTGGCATTCCGGCCATCTTGGCCACATGGATACCAAAACTATGCGCACTGCCGCCTTTTACAAGCTTACGGATAAAAAGTACGTTGTCTTTTAATTCCTTTACCGAAACGTTGAAATTCTGAATGCCGTCAAAGATCACTTCCATTTCGTTTAACTCGTGGTAATGGGTGGCAAACAGCGTCTTTGGTTTTGCCGGATGTTCGTGAAGGTACTCCGCAATCGCCCACGCAATCGAAATACCGTCGTACGTACTCGTTCCACGGCCAATTTCGTCCAGTAATACCAGACTTCGATCGGAAATATTGTTCAGAATGGAGGCCGTTTCGTTCATTTCGACCATAAAAGTCGATTCGCCCATCGAAATGTTATCCGACGCGCCAACACGGGTAAAGATCTTATCGACAATTCCCATTCGGACACTTTCGGCCGGAACAAAGCTTCCCATTTGTGCTAACAATACAATCAAGGCTGTCTGACGTAAAATAGCCGATTTACCGGACATATTCGGACCGGTGATCATAATGATCTGTTGGGCTTTGTTGTCCAGAAAAACATCGTTGGCAATATACGGAACGCCAATCGGTAGTTGCTTTTCAATAACCGGGTGACGACCGTTTGTAATTTCCAACTCAAAACTTTCGTCAATTGTCGGTTGAATATAATGATTCTCGATCGCCAATTGCGAAAAAGAAGTCAAACAGTCCAGTTGTGCAACCAGATTGGCGTTTACCTGTACCGCTTTGATATAGGTCGATACCCATAATACCAGTTGCTCGAACAATTCCAGTTCCAGTTTGTAAATCTTTTCCTCGGCTCCCAAAATCTTACTTTCGTATTCTTTTAGCTCTTCGGTGATATAACGCTCGGCATTGACCAGCGTTTGCTTGCGGATCCATTCGGACGGAACTTTGTCTTTATGGGTGTTTCGGACTTCGATATAATACCCGAATACATTGTTAAAGGATACTTTTAACGACGGAATACCGGTTTTTTCGCTTTCACGGGTTTCCAAAGCTTCCAGATATTCTTTTCCGGAAAAAGCAATACGACGCAGTTCGTCCAGTTCGTCGTGGATTCCGGTCGCAATAGCGTTGCCTTTATTGATCGCTACCGGAGCATCGGGATTCAGGTTGGCTTTGATTTTCTCGCGTAATACATCACACGAATGTAGTTTTTCGCCAATGTTTTTGACCGATGGGTTGCTGCTTTCCTGAGCGATGGTCTTAATCGGAATAATCGCATCCAGAGAATTACACAGGTAAATCAACTCACGCGGACTTACTTTTCCGGTGGCGACTTTCGAAATCAAACGTTCCAGATCGGAGATTTGTTTGATCTGGTATTGTACTTTTTGTAATTCCTCCTGATTGTCTTTAAAATAGGCTACCACATTATGGCGCTCTTTTACCCGATCGGCATCTTTTAACGGAAGTGCCAGCCAGCGTTTTAACAAACGACTTCCCATAGGCGAAAGCGTTCGGTCGATCACATCAAGTAAGGTCACGGCATTGGGATTCGTACTATGGTACAATTCCAGATTGCGAATCGTAAAGCGATCCATCCAAACATAGGCGTCTTCGGCTATACGATGAATGGAGGTAATGTGTTGTATTTTATTGTGTTGTGTTTCAGACAGGTAATATAAAATCGCACCCGAGGCAATTAAACCTTCGGGAAGTTCGTCTACGCCAAATCCTTTTAGAGAGTTGGACTGAAAATGATTGGTTAGCGTTTCAAAGGCATAATCTTCCTTGTAAATCCAGTCTTCCAGAAAGAAAGCATGAAAATGCTCGCCAAAAGTTTCTTTAAACTGATTTTTATGATTTTTGGGTACCAGAATTTCACTCGGGCTAAAATTTTGAAGCAGCTTGTCGATATACTCGGCATTTCCTTGTGAGGTTAAAAATTCACCGGTCGATACATCCAAAAAAGAAATACCTAATGTTTTTTTGCCAAAGTGTACCGAAGCCAAAAAGTTGTTCGATTTGGAATGCAATACTTCATCGTTTAAAGCAACTCCGGGTGTAACCAGTTCGGTAACTCCGCGTTTTACGATCGTTTTAGTCATTTTCGGATCTTCCAGCTGGTCGCAAATGGCTACGCGTAGTCCGGCTTTTACCAGTTTTGGGAGATAGGTGTTTAACGAGTGATGCGGGAATCCGGCCAATGCAGTTTCCGAATCCGATCCGGCACCGCGTTTGGTTAAGGTAATGCCTAAAATTTGAGACGCACGAACGGCATCATCACCAAAAGTTTCGTAAAAATCGCCCACGCGGAACAACAAACAGGCATCGGGATATTTTCGCTTGATCTCATTGTATTGCTTCATTAAAGGGGTTTCCTTCGGTGTTTTTTCTTTTGTTGACAAGGCTTTTCGATTTTATGTTTTGTAAAAAGCGAAAGTAAGGATTTTTTAGAAAAAGTAAAGGGGACAATCCGAACTTAATGTTTGTCATAAAGCCGGTTTACTATCGGATTTTATGATTAATTTTGCCGTTTAGTATTTGAAAAAAGATGAGAAAACTAGCGAATAGCGAATTAGAGCGAAAAAATATATCCGAATTCAAGGAAGCCAATAAAACACCGATTATTATTGTATTGGATGATATCCGGAGTTTACACAATATCGGATCGGTTTTTAGAACGGCGGATGCCTTCCTGATTGAAAAGATTTATCTGTGCGGGATTACGGCGACGCCTCCGAATAAGGAAATTCACAAGACGGCTTTAGGGGCGACCGATACGGTAGCCTGGGAATATGCAAAAGATGTATTGGAAGTGATCGGAAATCTGAAAAAGGAAAAGGTGTCGGTTTTTGCCATCGAACAGGTGGAACATTCGGTATTCTTACAGGATTTTATTCCGGAAGCGGGTATCAAATACGCACTGGTTTTTGGAAATGAGGTAAAAGGTGTCGCGCAACAGGCCATTGATGCGGCCGACGGAACAATCGAAATCCCGCAATTGGGAACCAAACATTCGTTAAATATTTCGGTTAGCGCCGGAATTGTGGTTTGGGATTTGTTCCGAAAAATGCAGTTCGGAGCTTAGGCTTTTATTTTTGCGGAAATCATTTCCAGAATCTGAAGGTAGTCTTCCTGATTCTCTACAAAGTCATAATCGGACACATCGATAATTAATACGTTGAGGTTACTTTGCGATTTGATATAATCCAGGTAACCTCTGTTTATTTTGTCTAAATACTCCGCCGGAATTTCCTGTTCGTACGAACGACCTCTTTTGCGGATGTTTTCCAACAGGCGCGGGGTGTTCTGATACAGGTACACATACAATCCGGGTTTGGGCATTTCTTTATAAATGATGTCAAACATCGTTTTGTACAACCGGAATTCGTCTTCGCCCAAGGTTACTTTGGCAAAAATCAACGATTTAAAAATATGATAGTCGGCGACAATAAAGTCTTTAAATAAGTCAAATTGTGCCAGGTCGTCGGACAATTGTAAATAGCGATCGGCCAAAAAAGACATTTCCAACGGAAACGCATAACGCGCCTGATCTTTGTAAAATTTAGGAAGAAACGGATTGTCGGCAAAACCTTCCAGAATTAATTTAGCATTAAAGTCTTCCGAAATCTTCGTGGCGAGGGTGGTTTTTCCGGCGCCAATGTTGCCTTCTATCGCGATATAGTTAAAATGTTGCAGTTCGAATTTTTCAATAGGCGAAACCAGATTGCCTACTACGGTACACGTACTGTTGTCGGAAGTAATAGCGATTAGTTCGGAAATGCTTTTCTTTAAAACGGGATGCGTCCAATCCAGTTGCAGGTCGTTTAGCGGTTGCAGTACAAACAAACGGTGTTGCATTTGCGGATGCGGAACCTGTAAATCCGGAGTGTCAATGATCCTTTCGTCACAACTGATGATGTCCAGATCAATGGTACGCGCCTGATAGCCGTCCTGGGTGCTGCGGATGCGTCCCAGTGTTTTTTCGATGGCGAGTAGCTTTTCCAGTACGGTTTCGACCGGTCGATGCGTGTGAAGTACCAGTGCGCAATTGTAAAAGGCATCACTTTCAAATCCCCATGATGGCGTTTCGTAAAGTCGTGATAAACGGATAACGGTGCCTATGTTTTTATGAATCAGGGTAATGGCGTTTTGAATGTTTTCAATACGGTTTCCCTGGTTGCTTCCTAATGATATTACTACTTGATTCTGACTGCGCATATGGCAAAATAACTAAAAGAATTTTAGAATTGAAGTATATTTGTTGGAAGTGTTGATAAATTGTTTTGTAACAATTATGGAAAAACACCTACTTATTGTATAAAAAGAAAAAGAAATGAAATTTATAGGAAACGTACTGGCCACTATAGTGGGGATATTTGTGTTTTTTATGGTGTTGTTTTTCGGAATTGCGCTGATCAGTGCACTTTTTGGAGGCGATGGCGACAAAGTAAAAATAAAAGATAATTCCGTTATCGAACTCGATTTGTCGGAAGTAAAACAGGATTACGGCGGGAAATTCAATTTTGCCGAATTTAATTATTTTAGAGCCCAACACAATGGTGTGGTGGATGTGTTAAATGCTATTGAAGCGGCTAAGAGTGATGATAAAATCAAAGGAATTTCGATCGTAAACAATACGGCGATGATTGGAATTGCGCAGCGTAAAGCGGTTCGCGACAAACTGGAAGATTTTAAAAAATCAGGAAAGTTTGTGGTAGCTTATGCGAATGCCTATACGCAAGGGGAATATTACCTGGATTCCGTTGCTGATACCTTATATGTCAATCCGGTAGGAGAACTGGACTTTAAAGGACTTTCTACCGAAATCTTATTCTTTAAAGATTTCCAGGATAAAACCGGAGTGAAAATGGAAGTGATCCGTCACGGGAAATATAAAAGTGCTGTGGAGCCGTTTTTAGAAAACGAAATGAGTCCGGCCAATCGGGAACAGATGACCGTTTTATTGAATTCAATCTGGTCTACCGTTGTGGATGATATTTCCAAAAGCCGTAAAATTCCGGTCGATAGCCTAAATGCGATTGCCGATAATTTGGGTGCCAGAACGCCGGAATTGGCAAAAGCTAAAAAATTAATCGATAAAATCGCTTATGAAGATGAGTATCATAACGGTATCCGTCGCGCTTTAAAAGTGGAAAAAGAAGAAGAGTATAATAAAGTAAATATTCTGGATTATGCCCGTAACGTAGCCAATACAAACGCTGACTATGAGACGAAAGATCGTATCGCAATTATTTATGCGCAGGGAGAAATTCTTTCGGGCGAAGGGGATGTAAGCTATATAGGCGAAGGTTCTATGCGTCGTTCGTTAGAGGATGCGCGTAACGACGATAATGTAAAAGCAGTGGTTTTACGAATCGACAGTCCGGGCGGTAGCGCTTTGACTTCCGAACTAATCTGGAGAGAAATCGAACTGACGAAAAAGAAAAAACCAGTAGTGGTTTCTATGGGGAATCTGGCGGCTTCGGGTGGGTATTATATCGCTTGTAATGCCAATACCATTTTTGCCGAACCGAATACCATCACCGGATCAATCGGAGTTTTTGGAACTTTACCAAACTTTAGTCCGTTGGCTAAAAAAATAGGAATCAATGCCGAGCAGGTAAAAACACACCAAAATGCCTCCGGTTACAGTGTTTTTGAACCGTTGGAAGAGAATTATAAAAATGTAGTGTTGGAAGGTGTGGAACATATCTATAACACCTTTGTAAGTCGTGTGGCTGCCGGAAGAAAAATGACATTTGCTCAGGTGGATAGTATCGCTCAGGGACGTGTTTGGGCTGGAAAAGACGCTATTAAAATCGGATTGGTCGATAAAATGGGCGGATTGGATCAGGCTATTAAACATGCAGCTTCCCTGGCTAAGATAACAGAATACAAAACGGAAGATTATCCGGAATACAACAAAACAATTCAGGATATGCTTCGTGGTTTAACGGGTGGTGTATCGATGTTCCAAAGCCGTGAAGCCTTGATTAAAGAGCAAATCGGAGAAGAAGGTTATCAGGTAATTGAACAAATCCGAAGAGCGAAACAGCAACGAGGTGTTCAGGCGTTAATGCCATTCGAATTGGTAATTCAATAAGATCCCGTATTGTAGAGAAATGCTACAAATCCGGGTAAATAGTTCCCGGAAAACAAAATAAATACAGTCATTTAATGACTTTTTACTACAAACCAACTTATTTTCTGGTAGCAGGAAATAAGTTGGTTTAATTTTTGTAGTAAATTCGTAAGATAAATATTTCGAGTTATGTTAAAGAAAATCCTAAAAGGTTTCGGTATCTTTTTACTGTTATCGATAATTACGCTGGCGGCGGTTCCGTTTATGTTTAAAGACAAAATCAAGGAGTTGGTTGCCAAAGCCATTAATGAAAATGTAGATGCCAAAGTCGCTTTTGAAGATGTGGATCTTAGTTTGTTTAAAAGCTTTCCGAATGCAAACATTACGATCGATAAGATCAGTGTGATCAATAAAGCACCGTTCGAAGGCGATACACTTTTTTATTCTGGTGAAGTAAACTTAAAAATGTCGATTAAGG